>NZ_LMTZ01000172.1 GCF_001456025.1 Mastigocoleus testarum BC008 | reverse complement strand
TCATAAATCGGAAATTAGAGATTTGAAAAAAGATTTAGAAATTATTGTTCCAAAGGCAGCTTGAGCATTTCATTCACGGGTATTGCGTTTAAGCAATGTACTGTAATTGCAAATTGTCTTTTTTCTGAGAATAAAGAATTAGGAAAGCAGATGTCTGCATTTTTAACAGCCATTAATCACAGACAAACTCTACCAGGATTTCGCCTCGCATTTGTTGGTGAGTTTAGTCGGGGTAAAAGTTACCTAATTAATCGCTTATTAAATAGAAATATTTTACCTGAAGGTAGCTTACCCACCACAGCAAGTCTCACCTCTATTGTTGCAGCTTCCGAAGAACAGATCGAAGTCAGAGTAAGGGGAAAAATAGATATTCGACCTCTAGAAGAAGCATCTTGGGAGCAACTATTCGCAACTGATCGAGCAGGTTCCGAACAAGAAGTATTTGCTGGGGTACGTATTAACTTGAATCACGAATGGTTGCGATCGCTAGATGCAGAAATTATTGATACTCCCGGTGCAGGAGACCTGAGTGATCGGCGAACAAATATGGTTTATGACTTATTAAACCAATGCGATGCAGCAGTTTTACTTGTCAGTGCAACCTCTCCATTCAGTATGACAGAAGCAGCTTTTCTCGAACAAGAAGTAATCGGTCGCCATATCCCTCGTATTATGGTTGCAGTATCTAAATTAGATATGATTCCTGCAGAGGAAAGAGCGAAGGTAATGGAGAGCATTAAGCATCGAATTGCTAATGTTGCGAGTAATGTTCCTGTACTTTCGACATATCCCATTGCACAATCACAGCAAGACATAGACGCTTTAGCAAGTATCAGAACTCAAATAGAATTTTTAGTAGCTCAAGGTGAACGTCGAATATGGCGCAGTCGTCAAGTATCCGAACAACTTAGTGACTGGCTAACTCAGGTCGTAGAGATAGCGCAAGGGGCTATCTCCACTATACAGATGAATGCAGAAGAAAGAAAACGCTCTATGCAGCAAGTTGAGAATGAACTGGAAAAAGCAGACATCAATTGGGAGAATCTAAGACTTGAACTAGATACGTTACGGTTGAAACGGGCTCAAGAAATACGTCACAAAATTACAGATTGCAAAGAAGAACTTATTGAAAACTTAGAATTTGAGATTCAAAGAACTCCAGATTTAAAACTTTGGTGGGAACGGGACTTACCTTTTCGTCTCAGACGTGAATTAACAATTTTGAGTCGTAAATTCGAAAATTCTTTATTGAAATTTTTAACTCAAGATATTGAATGGTTACAAAATGAGGTAGAAACACTTTTTCATACAACAGTAAAACACCAAGTTTTTACACCACAGCAAAATACAGGAATTCAGTTTCAACTTGAGAGTCGAGACATCACTGACGTAAAAAAATATCGCTTACTTACAAGAATTGGTAGTACCGCAGCAATGATTAGTGGTTCAGTTTTAGGTGGTCCAATTGGAATCGCCGCTAGCACAGGAGTTTTACTAGTCAGCGAACAGTTTCTTAACAAAGAGTTAGATGTACAAAGAGAAGTTTTATCAGAGGAATTGAAACGTGTAGTTGAAATTTCTATTGATGAGTATTGTCAACAAGTTTCAGAGCGTTTACGCCAGTTATATCAAAGAATTATAGATGATGTACAAACAGAACAAAATGCTTGGATATTTACCAATAAAAACGCTTTAGATATCAAAAACTCTGTTGTTAACAATGAAAATGATTGGCAAAAAATTATCGAATTAAGTTTAAATTTGCAGCAAGAAATAGTTTCTGCTTTTTCAATGTAAATGATTAGAAGTCAAAAGTTAAAAGTTAGACATCTGCTTAAAGTAAATAAAAATTCATGGAGGATAAAAATATGCTACAGACAATAAATTATAAAGGCTATGAAGAATTTAAGGAAAAGACTAGTATTTTAGTCAATCTAATTGAGCGTCAAATTGGTGTTGTACGACTCCTCAATCAACCCGAACGAGAAACAAATCTTCAATTGTTGAAAGATTTAGTACAGTCGAGTAGTTTTAAAGTTATGGTACTTGGCGAATTTAAACGAGGCAAAAGTACATTTATTAATGCCTTATTAGGTGAAGAAATTTTGCCTGCATACTCTACACCAACTACTGCAATTATTAATGAAGTGAAATGGAGTGACACCAAAAGTGCTTTGTTGCATTTTAATAAATCTGATGGGAAATCATTACAACAGCCTTTAAATGTACCAATAGATCAAATTGAAGAATATGTAGTTATCAAAGATGATGAAAATGAAAGTGAAGCAATTAATGAAAGTCCATATGAAAAACTGGAACTTTTTTGGCCTTTGGAACTTTGTAAAAACGGTGTAGAAATCATTGATTCTCCTGGTTTAAATGAGCATAAAACCCGTCAACAAGTTACTGAGAATTATCTCATTAACGTTGATGCAATAATTCTTGTACTTTCTTGCGAACAACTATTTGCTCGTTCTGAGCAAGAAGTGGTTGATAATAAACTGATACCGATGGGACATGAAGATATTTTCTTTGTCTGCAATCGTATTAATATGATTCGTAAAAATGACATTGAAAAAGTCAAAAATTTTGCTATTAAGAAGTTATCTTCCCGTACTAGAAAAGACGCAAAACGAATTTTCTTTATCAATGCTCTGGGAGCATTAGATGGTAAACTAGACGGCGTACAAGAGGAATTAGAAAAATCTGGCGTACCACAATTAGAAACGGAACTACAGAACTTTTTAACAAATGAAAGGGGTCGAATCAAAATTCTTCGCCCTGCTCAAGAGTTAAAAAATTCAATTCGAGAAGTTAGAACAAGCATACCGGAGCAAAGGAATATGCTTCAGACCGACGTAGTAGAATTGGAACGGCGGTATGCTGCAGCACAAGAACCCTTAAGAAATTTAGAAGGAAAACGTCTGAGTATTGTTAGAAGATTAGAAAACTTAATTCAAGAATCTAAAGAGCAAGTCAATTATAAAACTAAAGATTTTTGTCGAGATTTAGTTCCTAAAATCAAAACTGTCGCTCAGGATTATGAGCTTGAGAGTGAGATTAAGTTATTATTTACTGACCCTCGACCGAGTATAGAAGCAGCAGTAAAAGAAATAGTTAGTTATTTAGAAAGTAAATTAGAAGCAGAGTTTGTAAATTGGCAAAATTTAGAACTAGAGCCATTACTAGAAAAAAGGATGGAATACATTAGAGATTCTCTTGATGTTGAAGCTACAGAATTTGTCAAGCGAGTAGATAAGCTTCGTTTGGAAATCTCTGGAGTTTCTGTTTCTAGAGTAGATGTATCAAAAGGAGATGTTGGTGTTAGGGATGTTTCTGCATTTGAAAGAGTTCTTTCCGCTGCAGGTGGCTTTTTAGTAGGAGGAATTGGTTCGGCTACTATCGGTGCAAGATTTGGCTATCAAGAGATGTTGAAAAGTTTAATTCCACAACTAGTAATTGGAATTATAGGTTACGTAATTTTAGGGGTTAATCCTGTAACTTTAGTACCAATGTTAGTAGCTGCCTTAGTTCACGGTAAATTAATGGAAGGCGGACTTGGAAATAAAATAAAGCAAGAAGTAGCTAAAAAATTCTCAGAACAACTAAACAACACAACAGTTGAGATTATTGAAAATGTTGGTAATAGTGTTTCTGCAGAACTCAGTAAAGTTAAAGACCTTGTAGATGAAGGACTAGGAGCAGAAATTCAAAATATCCGACAACAAGTTAATAATGTACTTGCTGAAAAACAAAAAGGTCAAAAAGAAGTTGATAAAAAACTCAAGCAATTAGATACATTAATTCAAAACGTGAATCGAATTGACCAGGAATTAGACGATTTAATCTCTCAAGTCGCTATTTCCGGTACAAACAAATAAATTCAAAATTCCATCCCATCAAAATACTTTTCCCCAGAAATGTTCTAATTCTCTAGCTCGAATTAATTTAAATAGAGGAGTTGAACAGATTCAGTAGTAAAAATTACTTAAAAGTTAGAAACAATGAATTACTCACTCATCCAAAATATTTCCTGTATTTTCAAATTTACTATCTTGTTAGTTAGTAGTTTTATGTTTGCTTCCAGTGCAAAAGCCGATATTCTTGACGGTTTACAGCAAGAGCTTAATAATACCAATGTGACGATTGGAGAGGCTGAACGAGAAATTGAAAAGCTTCAACCGGAGATACAAAAGCAACGACAGTATGAAGTCCAATTATATAATGCTTGTATTAGGGGCAACCAGTACGCTTGCAAAAAATATCAGAACATACAGAGAAAAAAGCAAAATTGGATGGAACAAAATAACTGTCGCTACAGAACTAGTTTAAACAGATGCAAATGATAGACAAATAACAGACAAAAATACCTTATTATTCCTTAAGTTTTTTAATAAAGGAAAATAATTTTCGTCTTTCTATTTGTTTTCAGTATCTTTACACCGGACAAAAGGTAAGAGGTCTTGCAAAATTACCTCTTGGTGATGTTCCTGGGAGTAATGTCCAACATTATTAAGTTTGATTATCCCTCCATCAGGTAAAGAATCAGCAAACTTTTCTCCCATTTCCAGACTTAACCAGGGGTCATTTTTTCCCCATTGCAATAAAACTGGATTTTGCCATTCTTTAAAACCAGACTCAATTTCTGCTGTAATTTTTGGTAGTTGCAAATTACGAATAGTTGCCAGTAAACTACGACCTGAAGCTGAAGCAGTTAAGAATGGTTTGCGGTAAACTCCCAAATGTTCCTCAGCAATCACATAGCGACTACCTCCTTCCAAGGTTCGGTCTACTAGTAATGGATCCTGAGTCATCATTTCCCCAGCTAAAGGTAAACCCATCTGTTGAATTTTCCAGGGAACTTTAGCTGTAGTGGAAACTGGGGTGTTAAGAATTGAGATATTAGCAATTTTTTCCGGATGACGCAGGGCATATTGTAATCCTACAGAACCTAAAAAACCCTGGATAACTAGAGAAAAGCGTTCCAGTTCTAAGGCTTGAATAAATTCTTCAAAAGCTTTAATAAAAGCATCTGGGGTATATGCAAAGTCTCGTTTTTCTGGTTTTGCAGAGAAACCACATCCAATCCAATCCGGCGCGATCGCTCTTGTTCCTTGTTTTGCGAGTTCAGGTAAAATATAGCGCCAGCTATAACTTTGGGAAACTAAACCATGAAGTAAAACAACTGGAAGTAAATCGCTTCTACCAACCGGTTCGGCTTGACGATAAAACCATTCTAGTGAGTTGACGGTAATTTTATGTTCTGTTATTGACACTGTTTTTAAAGGTTTTTAATTAGTTTAAATTAAAGTTGGTAATAAAGAATACTTTATTAAGGTTCCTAAGGTGCGAACCCTCTCCTAACCTCCCCGAGGGAGGAACTTTGCTTACCTAATTAAAAATTTTTAATTAAAGGTTTGCTGTAGAGAGGTGATCTAACACTTCTCTACATCTATATATCAACAATCATCTCACGAATTGGCTCAGCAATTGGCTTGTGGATATAAACTTGTAGATATAATTCACTGATGTTTTGTTGTAGATTATTCTTTGTCGAAAGTGACACAAGAGGATAACACGGTTTTCGAATACTATCTGTAAAAGATAAGGACGCACCGAAATGCGCCCAACAGGAGTAGTATATTTTTGCTTGTAAATCTTGTATTTCGTTAATTAAAGATTTAAATAACAAACTATATAAAATAAGCAATCCTTAGACTTTGGAGTAAGATTTCTAAAGATGCAATTGTCATAATAATTCCCCAAAACCAGTGAGGTAAAAATAAGTTTTCAGCAATTCTAGCGGTATCGGAAAATCCCCCAGGTATCTGATAAGTAAATAAATAGCCAAAGTTTTTAAACGTACTTATACAAGCCTGAACTCCAATAAATTGAACTGCGAACTTCTGCACATCCAGAGGAGTTTTCAGCGCAATGACCAAAATAAAGAAACCTAATAAGGGAATGACTAAAATTCCAAAACTAGTTCGTACCCAAACTATAGCAGAAAAGATTAAAAATAAACCAAGAACCACTAAAAGATTGTGGGATATCTGCAAATTACGGGAAGCTATAATTAACCCCCCACCAACAATGGGTGGAAACATGGAACCTGAAGCATAAAACAAAGCATTACCAACTCGTCCCAAAAAAAAATTACCACTGCATCGGGCTAATCCATTACCGTTTTTTTCAATTTCTAACCTTTCAAAATCCCCTCCCAAAATTATTCCCATCAACCCATGTCCCATCTCATGAAACCAAGTAGCTAGAATTGTGAAAGGGTAAATCAGGATTTTTCCTCCTGGAATTTGCCATAAAAACACGGTAGCGATCGCAATAGTAATTAATAAAAATAATTCTGGACGAGCATCAGGACTAAGGGTACTAATTCCCAACTCGCGAGCTAAATCATTCCACGATTGGCTCATAAATAATATTCCTAAACATACCGGGGCTATTGTGATTGACCAATAGTTTTTAACTACAGGGCTTATACGAGTTATCCGTAAAAAGACTGGTAGGATTTATTCACATAAGTATCGGACACTTGGTTATTTTATGCTGTATTCTTAGGTTTATGTGATATTCGCGATCAGCATAATTAAAAACTGACAAATACACAAAAAGTATTTATCAGCAAAACTTTGGATAAGAAATATTAGATATATCTTATCAGTAACTCTTTAAGTTGTTCTCTTAAGTTGCGAAATTCACTGGTAGCTTTTCATCAGTTTGTGCAAACTGAATATGTGAATTTCAATTTTCTAATTCTATTGAATTTACAGAAGATTCCTAAAGGTTCTGAAGATATCGGTGCAGTAATTACATACAGAATTGCAATTGAAAGGCAACTAAATCAACAGGATCAATTGAGAAACTGAATAGCTTTTTACCGAGCTAAACACGGTAATTAGTCTGCCTCAAATCATTCAAACACCGGCATTGCAGCCTTGAATCATATCAAAACGAACTCCAGTAAAGATGAAAGGAGAAAATTATGGATATCGCTATTTTACTTTATGATGGATTTACCGCTCTCGATGCGGTTGGACCCTACGAAGTACTAAGTCGTCTACCAGAAGCAAAAGTTTACTTTGTTGCGAAAAACAAGGGACCAATCATAACGGATAATAAAATACTCTCATTGGTTGCAGATTTTGAGCTTTCTGAGGTTTTAAATCCAGATATTATCCTTATCCCTGGGGGAATCGCAGGTACTCTCGCCTCAACCAAAGATGAAATCATTCTCGATTGGGTACGAACAACTCATAGATCTTCCCAATGGACAACATCAGTATGTACTGGCTCACTAATCCTTGGTGCAGCAGGGATTCTTCAAGGTTTGAAGGCTACAACACATTGGTTCGCTAGAGATTTCATTTCAGATTTTGGAGCCGAATATGTAAATAAACGGTTTATTCAAGAGGGAAAAATCATCACCGCTGCTGGGGTTTCAGCTGGTGTTGATATGGCTTTGCACCTGGCTAAAGAAATTGCAGGTTCTGATATAGCCCAAACGATTCAGCTTCTGCTCGAATACGATCCACAGCCACCCTTAGATTCTGGTTCGCTCGAAAAAGCATCCGCCAAAACTATCGAAATTGCTAAAGGTGCAGTTGAAACACTAATGGCTTAAAAAAGCTCACAAATTTTCATATTTTCCTCAAGTGGGCAAATAATGCCCACATTTACTATAAAACTGATTTCAACTTTGATGGTTTTATGTGTGTTCGACAGAATTACGTTTTGGCTGGACTATGCAATCACTGTAATTATATTATCCGTGCCCAAGTCCTATTTGTATTATATCGGAGAATTAAACTATGATTTTCAACTATTGGTACGCTATTTTTGAGTCGAAAAAGCTACGTCATAAGCCAGTTCATATTAAGCGTATGGGTGAAGAGTTGGTTCTTTGGCGAGATGCTAAGGGTAAGGCCATCTGTATGATAGATAGGTGCCCTCATCGAGGAGCTGCTCTAAGCCTCGGAAAAGTAAAAAATGATTGTATTGAGTGTCCCTATCATGGTTTTCAGTATGATATCAAGGGACAATGCAGACTAATGCCCTGCATAGGGAAAAACGCCCTAATTCCACCCGGATTTAGGGTAAAGAAATTTCCTACTCGTGAAGCTCAAGAATTTATTTGGATTTGGTGGGGTGAAGAGCGATTGTCTCTCCCCGATTTACCTTGGTTTGAGGAACTCCCCAACGACTTAGCCCATACTGCAGAGAGTTCCCAGGTGTGGGATATTCATTATTCCCGAATCATGGAAAATAACTTTGACATTCACCATCTACCCTTTGTACATCGTTCTGTTACTCCTGGTGTAGGTACCCTTCTCGACCCCTATAAGGTTGAAGTGAACGGTGATTTTATTCGCACTTGGGGACAATTGCGCCAAGATAATGGCAAATCTGCAGAAGAATCACCAGGGTGGTTTTTTCGGATTATAGTTATCTTTCCCCAATTAACCTTACTGGAGTTGGCACCAAAAGTGCGCCTTGTTGTTGTGGTTACACCCATTGATCGAGATTATTCGTGGGTTGCAATTCGCTACTACCAAGATTATGTCAAATTACCAGTGATTGGTTGGTTTGTATCATGGCTTATTCTGATGGTTGAATTCAAGATCTTCCAAGAAAAGCAAGATTTACCCATACTGCGATCGCTAAAACCCAAAAACGCGAAAAAAAGTACTAATAAACTAGTTTACCCAGATACTGGAAGTGCACACTACTTGAAACGACATGAGCAATTAATGTATCAAAATACTCATAAAAATATAGAACCATAAAAATTAACTTCCCTATACTGGGCAACTTTCCAGCAAGGTTGATTGGCTTGGGGATTTGTCCCATTCATATAGAGATACAGCGATCAACTTAATTATAATTTTAGTATGAAAAAGCACCTAAATCATACAGAGTCGATTTCTGTGCTTCTGATAAACCTGTTACTCCTGTAATATTTGTGCCTTCATAGGGTCTGTCAGTTCTCAAGGTTTTCAAACATTCACCTGTTTTGACATCCCACAATTTAATTGTCTCATCGGCGCTACTACTTGCTAAGATTTGACCAATTCCTTTTCCCGGTGACATTTCAATTACGGGATTCCAAGCTATCGAGCCGACCTGATTGGTATGTCCTTGCAAACTTTGAATACATTCACCGGTATTAATATCCCAAAGTTTTACTGTCTGGTCAGCGCTACTACTAGCAATGATTCCGTCGCTACACTCCGTCGAAACTGAGTCAAAAGGATTCCAAGTCACCGACCCCATTTGACTAATACTTCCCTGCAATATTTTCAGACATTTACCCTTTTGGATATCCCAAATTCTAATTGTTTGGTCAGAAGAACTACTAGCAAGGATTTTGCTGATTTCCCCTGTTGAAGTTTTTCTTGGCGGACTCCAAGCTACAGACCGGACCCAATTTTCATGACCTTGCAAGGTAAATAAACATTCACCTGTCTTGGGATCCCATAACTTCACGGTTTTATCATAGGAGCCACTGGCTAAAATTTGCCCGTCTGGACTCCAGGCTACGGAGTGAATTAAATCGTTGTGTCCATCTAAAGATAACAAACATTCACCCGTACTAATATCCCAGAGTTTTACAGTTCTGTCGTTACTGCCGCTAGCAATTATTTTTCCATCAGGACTGATTGCTACTGACCAAACTAAACCCCTATGTCCAAATAAGGTTTTGATGCATTTTCCCTGTTTGGGGTCCCAAATCTTCACGGTTTGGTCATCGCTACCACTGGCAATAATTTGCCCAATCTCTCCTGAAGATTTAATGTTACAAGGACTCCAGGCTACTGATAAAACAAAACCCCCATGTCCAGATAAGGTTTTGATGCATTTTCCTTGACCGATATCCCATAGCTTAATACTTCGGTCCTCGCTGCAACTAGCAAGGGTTTGTCCGTCTGGACTCCATGAAACTGAAAATATCCAGTTGGTATAACCTTGCAAAGTTCTGATACATTGACCTGCGGGAACATTCCAGATTTTCATACTCTGGTCGTACGAACCGCTAGCAAGAGTTTTCCCGTTGGGACTCCAGGCTAATGACCAGACCCATTTACTGTGTCCGTGCAAGGTTTTGAGACATTTGCCTTGGTTAAAATTCCAAAGCTTAATAGTGCGATCGTGGGAACTACTAGCGAGAGTTTGTCCATCCGGACTCCAAACAACTGATGATACCCAATAGGTATGCCCTGTTAAAGTTTTAAGACATTCTCCAGTGTTAGGATTCCAAAGTTTTATTGTGCGATCGTCGCTTCCAGTAGCAATTACTTGTTCGGTACTCTGTGGAGATTCTTTGCTTACAGGTCTCCAAGCAACAGTTCTGATCCAATTTGTATGATCAGATAAAATCTTGATGCACTTACCTTGAGCAATATCCCAAATCCTAACAGTTCTGTCATCGCCACCACTAGCGAGAATTTGAGCTTTAGTTTTACCAATGTCCTGGGGAGAAATTGTACTTCCAGGACTCCAGGCTATAGATAACACCCAGTTATGATGTCCAGTTAAAATTTTTACGCATTGTCCTGTACGGTAATCCCAAAGTCTGATTGTTCCATCGTCACCACCACTGGCAATGGTATTACCATCTGGACTCCAGGCTACTGACAAAACCCAATTGGGATGTCCAGTTAAAGTTTTTACACATTGCCCTGTATGGGGGTTCCACAGTCTTACAGTTCTATCGTAAGAACTACTAGCAAGAATTGTATCTTCTTTATCTGGAGATTCTAAGTTCATGGGTCTCCAATGCAATGATACAACCCAACTACTATGTCCTTCAAAGGTAAGGAGTAATCGCGATGAGGCTACTTGCCACAAATAGATCTGACCCTTGGTATCTCCCATGGCTAAAAATTTACCAGTTGGGCTAAAAGATACGGATAAAATACTTCCAAAGGTTTGAGTAAAAACTGACTTTGCGAAATCAGCGTGGGCAAAATTAACCCGATGCAAGGCTAATCCTTGCAGATAAGCTTGCCAAATTCTTAAACTGGAAAAATCATAACCACTCAAATCAATATGGAGGTGATAAGCAAGATGGATTAGGTTACTAGTTCCATAGCCAGATAATGGAATCTCTGAATCCCTTAATAATTTGAGTATGTTCTGTAACTGCCGTTCTATTAATTTTGAAGAGCCAAAATTTCGGTTTAAATGAGCAGCAATGGGTTTTAAAATTACGCGAATTTGACTTTCTCTGACATAGTCTTTAGCAGTAGCCTTAATTAAAGCGTAACTGCAAAACAAGTTTGGAAAAGAATTCACCCGTGCTATTTCGCTACTTACTTCCCCAATCAAGCGATCGCTGACATACTCCATAACTACTGGTTGTTGAGTATAGCCACCAAATTGCCTTTCCATTAGTCTTGGGCTATCTTTCTCAATCAGAGAGCGCCACCTTAAAGATTCTAATGCTTCTAATAAATCGGCTTTAGAAACAGCAGGAAAAATATCTTCTAATAATTCAGAAATAGTAGTCCACTCTCGGTTAATCGCCAACCAATACATTATTGTTTGCTCTAGAGGAGAAAGACGTTCAAATTGTTGGGCTAAAAGTTTCTGAATACTGTTAAAAATTGTTGTATCCTGAGCGAGAAAAGCTTCGATATCACCATCAAATAAATCTTGAATCGAAGTTGCAACAATCTTGATCGCTAAAGGATTGCAGCCATAGCGATCGCATAGTTCTTGTCTTTGAGTTTCGGAGCCGGATAGCCCTTTTGCTTGGAGTAAAGCCCTTGCAGCAAGGAGCGAACCTCCAACTTGTAAAGAGCGAACTGATAGTTCTGTTCCTTCCAAAGTAGCTATTTCGGCAGGTTTTTCTCGACTGGTTAGTAGCAGACAACTTGAATGAGCAGTCTCCCCAATTAACCGGAGCAATTCACCATAGTTTTCATAACCCGACCGATATTGGCCAGCACATTCACCAGGAAGTAAAATAGTCTCAATATTATCTAAAATTATCAGGTTTCTTCTCGAACGCAAACATTGGAGAAGTAACTTAATGTCTCCTTGGTTTTCCCGTCCTTCTGATAAAAATGAGACTAGTTCGCCCAGAAGATTTTCTAAGAGTGGAGCGTTACGCAAACTTCGCCAGATGACAAATTCAAACTGATATTGCAACTGTTGGGCTATCTTTACAGCCAACGCGGTTTTTCCAATACCTCCCATACCTAAAACAGTCACTAACCGACAACGATCTCCCAGGAGCCATGTTTCTAAGGTTGCTAGTTCTTCTGCTCGACCATAAAACAGGGAAACATCGATAGCTTCATCCCAATCTTGTTGAATCGGAGTGACCCGTTGTTGATAAATTTTTGTTTCCGAAGTTGGTAAAACGTAATCCCTGAGGGTCAAAGTGAGATTAAAAGTATTAAAGTAGTCTTCCAGCGATCGCTTATCTACAGGACTTTGACGTCGACGAACTTTAGTGAGGGTATGGGGACTCAATCCTGTTAGTTCATTTAAATCTTCTAAAGTGTAAGATTCTCCTTTGTTAGCTTCAATTTCTGATTGTGCCTGTGCTGAGTATAGACGCTGCCAACCTTCCGGAGAGAGAATTACTCCCCGTTTACGTTTTGATCTGTGGTGAAAGTTAGGCATCTTGAGGACAACAAGTTGAAATATTAGCGGACCCGCTAACGTCATAGACGCGCCAAAACCTATGAGTATTCAAGTTTTGACTTTTAGCTTGCGCATAGCGCTCGCTATATTTATTCTTTTATCTTAGGGTGAATTGAGTCTTAAGTTGTCTGCTTAACTTCTCATTTTGACTGGTACTTTTTTTTCGTAGCAACTAAAAACTATAGGTGTAGTTATTAAAACGACAGACACCATGTTATCCAAAGTTTTAGAAATAGCCAAAACAATAATATTAAAATTCACCCTCATTACTATTTCTCTTGTAGTATTATTTACAGGAATTCTGTTTCCTACCCAGTCTGCTCTCTCCTTAGAAAAGAGCAATAGCACTATTGCGAATCTATCAAGCTTGAGTTGGAAGCCGATAGATGGAATACCCCAAGGGGCACAAGTCGCTGTTTTGAACGGTAACACTACAAAGGGAGCATCAGAAGTAATGATTCGATTACCTGCTGGTTATACTTTTCCCCACCATTCCCATAGTAGTCGCGAAGTTCTCTTTTTAAGTGAAGGCGAAATCACATATATCGCTGACGACGGTAACAAGCAAAAATTACCGGCTAACTCCTATCTAGATTTACCAAGTGGTACAAAGCATTCCGTTCTGTGTGGTCAAAATCCTTGTTTGGTATTTGCCCGATATGAGCAGCCCTTCGATCTGATTTTGAGCCCTGCACCCAAAACCAAATCCTAACTTTCATAAATCCTAATCTTCAAAAGTTCTAACCTTTACAAGTTCTAACCTTCAGCAGCATAACCCTGAAGATTTTCCGGTTCGAACTGACGCAAAATACCAGTCGCACTCTTAATGATACTTTCGCTTCCCTGGACTATGACTAAATATTTACCAGCATTAAGGCGGTTGCGATAGGGTAACGCATCGCCACCACCGGAAATCAAACCTACACCTCCCCCAGCTACAATACTTCCCATTGCTCCACTTGCTGCTCCGAGCAAACCGCCAACAACATGATTTCCAATTTCACCAGCCCAGGCGAAAGTATCTAAACCAGTAATAACACTAAAAGTGGTACCAGCAAAAAAACCAAAAGGAACTAACCAAAAAGCCATTAAACGTGCCTGCTTTTTAGCTTGCTCTTTTGGGTCTATCAAGCCAAACTCATCAGCACTTTTGTAGCCCTTACCCAAAATAGTGCTGTTAATTTCTTTTTTTTCTAAAGCCACAGAAGCAGCTTCTGCTTGAATGCGATCTGGTAGTACGGCAACAAGGTAATTCATTGCGATATAAAAATAAATTGTTTAATTGTAGTTTGGTATGTTAGTAGCCTAATAGATTCTGATAAATTAAAACAGTTCGTAATTCGTAATGTGGCTAACGCTGCAGGCTCTAGTTACTACACCCGCGATCGCACATTAACCGTTAACTGGTAACTGACAACTGTAGCCCGTAAGGGCGTGGCGTTGGCCATAAACTGGTAACAGTTAACAGTTAACTGACAACTTATTTGATTCCATCAAGTGGTTCGCAAAAATTACTTACACCCTGCTTGAGAATGTACATCAAGACAGGCAAAATTAAAATATTTGGGAATTCAGAAATGCTTTCCAAGTGTCCAATTATCCCGCCCACAGAACCTTCTCGCAAGTCGTTACGATACTCACTTTGACAAATAACAGCACGCCATTTTCTCGCTAAAGCATCCAACCACTCACAATTTGTAATATCTGGCTGTTGACCGATTTTAATTGCAAGTGTCATCGCCGCATCTCCCAAATCCCCTTCACAGTCCTCTATCAGGTCCAGAACTTCCATTGCTGTATTATTCTCAGCTAACTGGGAACGAAACTGAGCTATTTCTTGTGATGTTACTTGAGTCATATAATTGTCTGGCTAGAAAACAAAAAACTAAAAGTGATTCGGCAATTCGACTGTCTTAAACTGAAGCACCTGGAAACATGAGGCTATACAAGACCTATTGTGTCATCTTATGAATGCTCGGCAGCTTTTTCCCTTGATTTTGACTGACATTTTGTCTTTATCTGCTTTTTTAATATTCTTTGATCGCGAAATTTATGCTGAAAAGCAACAGAATCAAATTTGAAATTTGCTATTCATTGTAATATGGCATGCATTTATTAATTAAGTGATTTGATTTTCTGTGTATTATTCCAAGTTGCTGATTTCAATCTCTAACAGAGTATTATGTCGCTGTTTTCTGTTTTCCCATAATTTTTTGGACGAGCATTTTTTCCTGTTCGCTGTTTGCTAAAAACGATAATTCTGTACTTCATCCAAATGAGAATCTTTACAATAACAAAGATTAATTAATATGCAAATAATTTGATTTTAGTCAAGATCTATAAAGTGCAAATAATTTTTTCTTCTTATTTTTCCTGTTTTTAATTAAAATTTTAAAGTAAATCGAATTTCAGATTAATTGTTGTATTTAGTACTTGATTTTAAGCATATAAAATAATACTGAGCAGATTAATTCCAGTCGCGCTCGCTTCACACCGGCGCTCTAGCGCCAATTACACATGTTATTTGTTACAGCTATCTATTAAAAAAAATTGATGGATGTAAAAATTTTAGATTCTTAACAAGCATTAATACTGATTTGTCTAAAAGGCTCTCGCCCTTGCTATTTCTACTTTTGAGACTAATCGGGATAATTTTATTTGAAATAATGGTGGTTAGATGGGGACATAAACCTGGTAGATTTAGCTATCAGCGAGTAAAAACTAGTGAAAATGAAAGTCCTGGTAATTGGTGGCGATGGTTATTGCGGTTGGGCAACTGCTCTTTACCTTTCTAATCAAGGTCATGAAGTTGGAATTTTAGATAGTTTAGTGCGGCGGCACTGGGATAATGAACTAGGAGTTCAAACTCTAACCCCAATCGCCCCCATTGGACAACGCCTCCAGCGCTGGAAAGATTTGACTGGTAAATCCATCGACCTATTTGTTGGCGATATTACAAATTACGAATTTCTCCATAAAACGTTACGTAAATTTGAACCCCAAGCAATCGTGCACTTTGGGGAGCAGCGTTCGGCTCCTTTTTCCATGGTAGACCGCGAACATGCGGTTCTCACCCAAGTGAATAACGTAGTTGGAACTTTAAATTTACTGTATGCAATGCGTCAAGACTTCCCCGATTGCCATTTGGTGAAGTTGGGCACAATGGGTGAATACGGTACACCTAATATTGACATCGAAGAAGGCTACATCACTATTGAACACAATGGGCGCAAAGATACTCTCCCGTATCCAAAACAACCTGGTAGTTTTTACCATTTAAGTAAAGTCCACGATAGTCACAATATCCACTTTGCTTGTAAAATCTGGGGTTTGCGGGCAACAGATTTAAATCAAGGTATTGTTTATGGCGTCTTGACCGATGAAACTGGTATGGATGAGATGTTGATTAATCGCCTGGATTATGATGGCATCTTTGGTACAGCACTCAACCGTTTCTGTATTCAAGCAGCGATTGGTCATCCTTTGACAGTTTATGGTAAGGGTGGGCAAACCAGAGGATTTTTGGATATCCGCGATACCGTTCGTTGTATTGAGATTGCAATTTCTAACCCAGCAGCTCCTGGTGAATTCCGCGTATTTAACCAATTTACGGAATTGTTTAGCATCGGTGATTTGGCAATGATGGTCAAGAAGGCTGGAAATTCTATGGGATTAAATGTAGAAGTCGACCATTTAGCAAATCCCAGAGTTGAGTTAGAAGAGCATTACTTCAATGCTAAGAATACCAAGTTACTCGATTTAGGATTAGAGCCACATTTGTTGTCTGACTCTTTGCTTGATTCTTTATTGAATTTTGCAGTCAAATATCAACAACGTGTAGACAAGCAAGAAATTCTACCAAAAGTATCTTGGAAATAAAATAAATTATCTTCCCAACATGTAGAGACGTATTAGCTAAATGTGACCGTAAGGTCACAACTTTACGTCTCTGCACAAAATATAAATGTTACTCAAGTATTATCAAAATTTACACCGCTTCTACATCAGACAGATTAAAAGTTGCTTTAACACATCTTACAATTTAAAATTTATTTTAGAACTTATCTTTTAAACAAAGCCTGCAACGTAGTTCACTATCATGGGCAAATAACTTGTGAAATAATATAATTTTTAAAATAATTTGTAAAAATAATTTTCTAATCCTGGAACTTCGCCCAAAATTTTGTGTACAAAATCACATAACACTGAAATCTAAAGAAAATGTAAGATAAATTTTTGATAATCTGTGTGAAGAGGACAGGAAAAAGTTTATCCTATCTTTTAGTGTTGTCTGAGAGGATGTTCTGAAATAAAAGTATTTTTTCTAACATCATTTTGGTTTTATCCTTCTTTTTTGCTTCTATTGAAGAAGTATTGTTTTAGAAAGATATAAGAAGTATTCCGATTTAATTGATTACTTCCAAATATCCTTTCAGGCTCACAAACTGTAATACCAAATGTAAAAATTATTGCTACATGTGAATCTTCCATCGGATTAGTCTCAGGTTTTTGTTCTTGATGTCTAAAACTGCGAGGTTTTATCCTTGGGAAGAAACATGATGTTTTACTTTTCTCAATTGGTGCAGACAACTAAAAAACCCACATTTTATAGCGATTAAACATCCTCTAATTTATGCGAATTGCCTTACTCACCGAAACTTTTCTACCTAAGGTAGATGGTATTGTCACTCGCCTGATTCATACTGTCGAACATTTGCAACGTAACGGCGACAAAGTGCTAGTAATTTCGCCGGAAGGTGGTATCACAGAATACAAAGGAGCTAAAGTTTACGGTGTTTCCGGTTTTCCTTTACCATTATATCCAGAGTTAAAACTGGCTGTACCCCGTCCGGCAATTGGTGATGCTTTGGATGATTTTAAACCCGATCTTATTCATGTGGTAAATCCTGCTATGTTGGGATTTGCAGGTATATTCCATAGTAAGGTTCATAATATACCTTTAGTTGCTTCCTATCATACTCATTTACCCCAATATCTTCAGCATTACGGGTTTGGAATGCTGGAAGGATTTTTGTGGGAACTATTAAAGTTGACTCACAATCAAGCAGCATTGAATTTATGTACTTCAACTGCCATGGTGGAAGAATTAAAAACCCACGGCATTGAACGGGTAGACTTATGGCAAAGGGGAGTAGACATAGAAATATTTCACCCTGATCGCGCTTCTGAGGAAATGCGCAACAGGTTATCAGAAAATAATCCCGAAAGTCCTTTGTTGCTTTATGTTGGACGTTTGTCTCCAGAAAAAGAAATCGAACGAATTAAACCAATACTTGAAGCCATACCAAATTCAAGGTTAGCTTTAGTCGGAGATGGACCTCATCGTCAGGCTTTAGAAAGTTATTTTGCCGATACAAATACTAATTTTGTTGGTTATTTGACCGGAATTGATTTAGCTTCAGCTTTTGCAAGCGCGGATGCATTTGTCTTCCCATCGCGCACGGAGACCTTGGGTTTGGTGTTGCTAGAAGCAATGGCTGCAGGTTGTCCTGTGGTCGCTGCGCGTTCTGGAGGAATTCCCGATATCGTTACTGATGGAGTTAATGGGTTTTTGTTCGCACCTACAGAAGATGACGAAGGAGCGATCGCTGCAACTATTCGTTTGTTAGAACAGAAACAAGAACGGGAAGTTTTGCGACAAAATGCTCGCTTAGAAGCAGAGCGTTGGGGATGGGGAGCAGCAACAAGTCAATTGCAAAATCACTATCGACAAGTACTCAATAAAGAAGAATTTCCCCAAGCTGCATAATTTATTAGCACAATTTAATTTTTTGGATGGAATCACCAATTAGTAATAGATACGACCAAAAATTAATTATGTGTCAATATAATTTACTTGTAGAGACGTAGCATGCTGCGTCTCTTTACATAATTTCTAAATTTTATATCCCTAAATTTTATACCTCTAAATTTTATATTTCTAGATCCAATATCTCTAAATAATTTTTAGATGGAATACATATAAAAAATTTTGATACTTGGCATCTCTACATAAAATTTTCACCAAAATAAAATATCTAATTGTATTATTAGCGATTAGTTATTTTCGTCTAAGGTTGTACTATTTATAGCAGAATTGTGTGCATCGCAGAATTATGAGCCTGCATATCCGTTAAACCGGCCATAAATTATCAGTGGTAAGGTTTACTATGACTCAGTCGTACCGGAATTATTGTATCTACCCCTGAGTAAAATTCAGCGATTAAAGTTGAGAAAAATATATGCCTTTGGTTTTTACCATTGGCTTTATAAATGATCGTGCCAAACCTTAAATGTACTTCACCTAAAAAGTATTTCTCCTAAAACAGATTTACAGATCGCTTTGATAACTTATACTATTACTCGCTAACTCGCTAATGCATAAACCACTATAAAATTAGGATTCTATAATTTATAAATTTAAATCTTAAATTCAAATCTTAAATTGCCACATATAAATAAATTTTTATTATCCTATGAACCTTATTAATCCCGGTAGCATTTTAGCTACATTAACAGAATTAACACAAGTGAATCGTACACATGCTCTACTTCGACGCGTAAAAGATCTATCAGTTAATGAATTTGTTTGTTTACTCGATTTTATTACTGCGGAATTCCAACAATTTTTACGAGCGATTGAACTAATTAACAACGAAGCCCTAGAAACTATGTTGGAAAAGGTTCTAGAGGCTATCACACTCAAGATTGGACAAATCTTGCAAGCAGAACAAACAACTATTTTTTTGGTTGATAACGATAAGGGTCAATTATGGGCAAAAGTTATCAAAGATAACAGTCACAAACCCTTAGAAATTCGTATTCCAGTTAACGTCGGTATCCCCGGACATGTAGCCAAAACAGGAGAATGCTTAAACATATCTAAAGCTAGTAAGCATCCTTTATTTAGTCCAGAGTTAGAAAAACAAATGGGCTACAAAATTTGTAATATTTTGTGTATGCCAGTTCTAAGCAGCAAACATCAGGTGGTTGCTGTGGTGCAGCTAGCCAATAAAACTGGTAGTATACCCTTCGATCAGGAAGACGAAATTCACTTTCGAGATTTTGCAGCTTCAATTGGAATCATTCTCGAAACTTGTCAATCTTTTTATGTTGCAGCTCGTAACCAAAGAGGAGCAACAGCATTACTGCGGGCGACTCAAACATTAGGACAAAGTTTGGATCTGGAAGCGACTTTAAAAATAGTCATGGAACAAGCCCGGATTTTGATGCAAGCAGACCGCAGTACTTTATTTTTGTATCGCAAAGAAATGGGTGAGTTGTGGACTAAAATCGATGCTGCTGATGGGTCAACAGTCCATGAAATTCGCATTCCGGGTAATCGTGGGATTGTTGGTTATGTTGCTTCTACCGGTCAAGCTTTAAATATTCCAGATGCTTATAAAGATCCACGTTTCGACCCATCAACCGATAGAAGAACTGGCTATGAAACCCGAAATATTTTGTGTTTACCGGTATTTAATTCCGCCAACGAATTAATTGGTGTTACTCAGTTAATTAATAAACAGCAAGGAAGTTTTTCTAACTCCGACGAAGAATTTATGCGGGCGTTTAATATCCAAGCAGGAATAGCCCTAGAAAATGCTCGGCTGTTTGAAAATGTATTGTTAGAAAAGCAATATCAAAAAGATATTCTGCAAAGTTTATCTGATGCTGTAATTTCTACTGACATGCAAGGTAGAATAGTTACAATTAACGATGCTGCACTGGAATTATTGGGCTGCAACTTAAACGAAGACAATACTAAAAATATTAATAATAAAAACTTTTGGGAGAGAAACTTAATTGGTCGCTTAGTATGGGAAGTAGTACCGATTGAGAACTTACAATTTCGTCTGGAAGATAGTTTAAAAACTGGAGCAAAACATTTTGTTCCCGAACAACATTTGACAGGAATATTTTCTTTGAGAATCCCGTATGAAGGAACTACATTGGAAGCTTCAGATCCAAGCAAAAGTGAGTTCTCGCCAGAAACGTGCATTTTAGCTGTGCGGGAAGATGAAGATTCAAATATATTTATTCCTTGGAATCAATTACTTAGCCCTCGTTTGGAATTAGTGGATGACGAGAAAATTAAAATTCAGGAAGTCGAACGCAGCATTAATTTAACTGTAAATCCTTTAACTAATCCTGAAGGGGGGGTGCGGGGCGGGTTAGTAGTTTTAGAAGATATCAGCCAGCAAAAGCGGATGAAAACTACTATGTACCGTTACCTTACTCCTACTGTAGCGGAACAGGTTATGGAGCTTGGTGAAGATGAATTAATGAAGGGTAAGCGTAAGGAAGCAACTATATTATTTTCAGATATTAGAGGTTATACAACCCTTACAGAAAATCTTGGTGCATCAGAAGTTGTATCACTTCTGAATCAGTATTTTGGCACGATGGTGGAAGCAGTATTTAATTACGAAGGAACTTTAGATAAATTTATTGGTGATGCATTGATGGCGGTATTTGGCGCGCCACTGGAGCTAGAAGACCATGCTTGGCGAGCGGTACAATCTGCATTGGATATGCGACAGCGTCTGAAGATATTCAACGAAAGGAGAATTATTCAAGAACAGCCACAAATTCGAATTGGTGTTGGTATTAGTTCGGGTGAAGTGGTCTCCGGAAATATTGGTTCCCATAAGCGTATGGATTACACAGTTATTGGTGATGGTGTAAACTTGAGCGCTCGTTTAGAGACGGTTACCAAAGAATACGATTGCGACATTATTTTAAGCGAATTTACTTATAACTTATGTAGTGAAAGAATTTGGGCGCGACAGTTAGATACAATTCGAGTTAAAGGTAAATATCAAGCCGTTAATATCTACGAATTAATTGGCGATCGCAGTATGCGTTTAACAGATTCGACTCAAGAGTTTCTGTCTCACTACGATGCTGGGCGCAGAGCTTATTTGTCAAGAGACTTTCAGTATGCTGTTATTCGTTTCGATGCAGCAAGAAGAATTAGACCTTCAGATAAAGCAGTTGCTATTCACTTAGAACGTTGTAGTAATTACTTAAAAAAACCACCACCACCTTCATGGGATGGGGTACGGGTTATGGAAGTTAAATGAGTAACAAGTAACAAGTAACAAGTAACAAGTAATAAGTAATGGGTAATGGGTAATGGGTTACTCTCATTGTTCATTAAAGATTATCCATCACCAAAAAAATAAGATTCAGAGATATTTAACCCCATTAATACTTTTAGTGGATATCTAAAGATAGAATAGTTAAACTTTAGTGCTTTAGTGCTGCAAAATCTCCCATCATCAGTAAACATCACTGTCATCATGTCTGTAAAATCAAAGTTATACGAGGGTAAGGCTAAAATCCTCTACTCTACGAGCGAGGAATCTGTACTATTAGCTGATTTCAAAGATGACGCTACTGCTTTTAATGCTCAGAAACGCGGCAGCATTAAAAATAAAGGAAGCATAAATTGTCGTATTTCCACCAAGATTTTTCAATATTTAGCAAATAAAGGAATTAAAACCCATTTTATCGATAGCCCTGCTCCTAACCAAATGTTGGTGAAGGCAGTTAAGATTTTACCGTTGGAAGTAGTAGTAAGAAATATTGCGGCTGGTAGTCTTTGCAAACAAACAGGATTAACTTTAGGCACAGTCTTATCCGAACCGTTAGTAGAATTCTATTACAAAAATGATGATTTGGGAGATCCTCTACTGACGCGCGATCGTCTCAGACTTTTAGATTTAGCAACTCCGGAACAAGTTGAGACAATTGCACATCTTGCATTGCAGATCGACAGATTACTGATAGATTTTTTTCGGAGGTGCAATATTACTTTAGTTGATTTTAAATTAGAGTTTGGTTTAAACTCACAAGCCGAGTTGATTTTAGCGGATGAAATCAGTCCCGATACTTGTCGGTTGTGGGATAACTCAATTGAAACTGATACTGAAAACAATCTCGATAGTCGAGTGCTAGATAAAGATAGATTCCGCCGAGATTTGGGTAAAGTTGAAGATGCTTATGAGGAAGTTTTAAAAAGAGTGCTTTCCAAGCTAGATGGCGAATAATAGTCAAAATAATCGTACTTACTCGCGAATGTGTTAAGTTTACCCGATGCTTTTTCCTTGACAAACAGCGAACGATTAATGACTAATGACTAATGTCTGATTTTTCTGATGGTGTGTGGAAGTGATATGAGTATAAATAAAAATAATATGCGTTTATCTCCATTTTTGGTCACGTTTGTTACAATTGCTGCGCCTCTGGGTAGTTCATTAAGTGTTAATGCTCAGACTGTCAATAATAAACAATCGGCACAATCTTTAGGTAACTCGTTAAGTGTCGGTGTCAAAAGTACCGAAAATACTGCACGTTTGCTAGCCCCAAAAGGAATCAGGAAACAGGATAAACCAACTACATTTCCCACCTTTGGTACAGTACAGAACAATTTATCTGTTACTGTTCCTACTGTTAATAAGGCTACAATATCTCAAAAATCAAAAATAAATACTGTTACTTCCGCCAGAGTTGTTAATCAAAAACTTGATAATCAAGCAATTACTACTCGGAAAAATGAGTATAAAGTGGCTCCTCTATTTCCTGTAAAAGCAAAAGCAACAAAAACAAAAAGAAAAACAAAAGGAATATCTGCACGGCTTTTAGCCTCAAAAAAAGCAACTACAGCACAAAAAATATCTCAACAACAGCCATCAGATACGACAAATCCGGTCATAATAAATCAGCAACAGCAAAACCAACAAGAACAAAACCAACAACAAATTCAACAAAACCAGCAGCAGCAAAACCAGCAGCAACAAATCCAACAAGAACAAAATCAACAACAAATTCAGCAAAACCAGCAGCAACAAATCCAACCAGAGCAAAATCAACAACAAATTCAACAAAACCAGCAGCAACAAATCCAACAAGAACAAAATCAACAACAAATTCAGCAAAACCAGCAGCAACAAATCCAACMAGARCAAAATCAACAACAAATTCAGCAAAACCAGCAGCAACAAATCCAACCAGAGCAAAATCAACAACAAATTCAACAAAACCAGCAGCAGCAAAATCAGCAACAACAAACCTCACCCAACCCAGAAGCTGCGCCAGTACCTCAAGAAAGTACCCCACTACAACCAAACTTAAATCCACAACAAACACCTCAATTTCCTACTGGTACTGATGACAGCACTCAGTCCGACCAAACGAGCCCAGAAGCGGAAAGCCGTGTCTTAGTGTCAGAAGTTGTTGTGCGTTCAGAAACAGGAAGACTCACACCTGATTTAGAAAATGAAGTTTACAGAGTAATTAGGACGCAAGCAGGACGAACAACTACTCGTACCCAATTAGAACAAGATATCAATGCTGTATTCTCCACAGGTTTCTTTTCTAATGTTCAAGCAGTACCGGAAGATACACCTTTGGGGGTAAGGGTTAGCTTTGTCGTCAGACCCAATCCTGTCTTGAGCAAAGTTGAAATTCAAGCAAATCCCGGGACTAATGTCCCTTCCGTATTATCCTCAAAAGAAGTTGATAAAATATTTGGCGAACAGTACGGTAAAATTCTCAATCTCCGCGATTTACAAAATGGTGTTAAAGAGTTAACCAAGCAGTACCAAGATAAAGGTTATATACTGGCTAATGTTGTTGGTTCACCCCAAGTTTCACGCGGTGGAGTAGTTACCTTACAAGTAGCAGAAGGGGTTGTAGAAGACATAGATGTGCGCTTCCGTAATAAAGATGGCGACTTTAAAAACGATAAAGGGGAACCGATCAAAGGACGGACACAGAAATATATCATTACAAGAGAAATACAACTCAAACCAGGACAAGTATTCAATCGTAATACAGTTCAGAAAGACTTACAGCGAGTATTTGGGCTAGGTTTGTTTGAAGATATTGGTCTTTCCTTTGACGCTGGTAAAGACCCAAGTAAAGTAAGGGTAGTGTTTAACGTTGCCGAACGTAACAGTGGCTCGATCGCAGCCGGTGCAGGTATCAGTTCCGCAACTGGATTATTTGGTACGGTTAGCTATCAAGAACAAAATCTTAACGGTCGCAATCAAAAGTTAGGAACAGAAATTCAGCTAGGACAAAGGGATACTTTACTTTTCGATCTTCGCTTCACAGATCCTTGGATTGCAGGTGATCCCTATCGCACTTCCTACACCGTAAACGCTTTCCGTCGTCAGTCAATTTCCTTGATTTTTGACGGTGATGGTGATGGAAATGGCACAGTTGCAGGTGTAACTGATGTTGATAATGAAATTAGAACCATCGATGATAACGATCTTGATGATGAAGGCGATCGCCCCCGTGTTGTTCGAACAGGTGGTGGTGTAACTTTTAGCCGTCCCCTATCGAAAAATATTTACGAACGTTCTGAATGGAAAGCCACAGCAGGTTTTCAGTATCAACGCGTTACTATCCGCGATCGAGATGGTGACATTAGACCGGAAGGTGCACTATTTGGTAAAAGAATAGTTAATGGTCAAGAAGTTGATGCTATAGCCAGTGAAAGAATACAACTAAGTGAATCTGATGATGGTAAGGACGATCTATTTTTATTCCGGTTTGGTGCAACCCGCGATCGCCGCAATAATGTCTTGCAACCCACCAAAGGTTCTTTCCTGCGTTTGGGAGTAGACCAATCAGTTCCGATCGGTAAAGGAAATATTCTTCTGACCAAACTACGTGGTAGTTACAGCCAATATTTTCCTGTAAACTTCACTAACTTTACTAAAGGTCCAGAAACCTTAGCATTTAACATCCAAGCTGGAACAGTGTTGGGCGATCTACCCCCCTACGAAGCATTTTCTTTGGGTGGTAGTAATTCTGTCCGTGGTTACGATGAAGGTGCATTAGGTAGTGGACGCAGTTACGTCCAAGCTTCTGCAGAATATCGTTTCCCAGTTTTCTCCATCATTAGCGGAGCACTCTTCTTAGATTTTGGTAGTGATTTGGGAAGTGAAACAGACCCTGCAAGAATACTTGATAAAAATGGTACTGGCTTTGGCTATGGTATAGGCGTCAGAGTGCAGTCACCACTGGGTCCAATTCGGGTTGATTATGGTCTCAACGATGACGGAGACAGCCGAATTAACTTTGGTATTGGGGAAAGATTTTAGATCGGGGATTGGCGACTGGGGACCGGCGACTAGGGATTGGCGACTAGGTATAGGTATGAATAAATGAATAAGGGTAATTGGTAATTGGTAATGGGTAATGGGTAATGGGTAATGGGTAATGGATTATAGATATTCCCAATCCCTAATCCCCAATCCCCAATCCCTAACCCCCTATCAAAAATCAACCTGTTTCACCGTAAACTTGTCAATTTTGGTATTTACGCGGATACTAATCGAGAAGGCTTCGCCTCTATGCCCCAATTGAAAGCTCACGCTTACTAACTTCGGTAAATTTAATGATGCCCATGCAACAACATACTTTAGGAGACACAATTACTCAAACCGGTATTGGACTGCATAGCGGTGTTGAAACTCATGTTCGTGTCTTTCCCGCATCAGCAGGTAGCGGGCGCTATTTTGTTCGAACAGATTTACCCGAACAGCCAATAATCCCTGCGCAGATCGCAGAAGTTAGTCAAACGATGCTTTCAACTCAATTGGGTCGTGGAGAATCGACTGTGCGTACTGTAGAACATCTATTAGCGGCTTTGACTGCTATGGGTGTCGATAATGCTCGAATTGAAATTAATGCCCCAGAAGTGCCGCTTCTTGATGGTTCGGCACAAGTGTGGGCTAATAGCATCGCATCTGTTGGTTTAGTACCACAATCCTCCGAACGAGTAGCGGCGGTAACTATAAAAGAAGCTATTTGGGTTAGCCAAGAAGATGCTTTTGTGTGTGCTATGCCGGCTTTAGAAACTCGTTTTAGTTATGGTATCGACTTTGAATTGCCAGCAATTGGTAATCAATGGCACAGCTGGTCTTTGAATACATCTTCCCATGATGTAAGCTCTACATTTTATGCGGAGATTGCCCCCGCTCGTACATTTGGTTTGTTGCATCAAATCGAACACCTACGTCAATCGGGTTTAATTAAGGGTGGAAGTTTAGATAACGCTTTGGTTTGTGGACCGGAGGGTTGGTTGAACCCACCACTACGATTTCCAAATGAACCCGTACGTCATAAAATTTTGGATTTAGTTGGAGACTTGAGTCTATTGGGAACTTTACCCCAGGCTCATTTCTTGGCTTATAAAGCCAGCCATAACTTACACACTAAATTGGCACAAAAGATTTTAGAGGAATTTGCAACTAGTACCCAGCCAGTTGCTATGAACTGAAAGTTTACGTAATTCAGATAACTTTAAATCTTAAAATCATGGGGGAGGTATTTGTAGTCCTCTACGAATTAAATCAAAATCAAACATAAACACAGTTCTAATGTCAACTGCTACCGAAGTTAATGCTGTGGAAACTACCACAGAAACATCTACCGAAAACCAATCCGATCTGAATCAAAGTAATAATTCGGATATCAAGACTACTTTTTCGGTTGAAGAGATTCAAAAACTATTACCCCACCGCTATCCTTTTGCTCTTGTAGATCGAATAATTGATTATATACCCGGGGAAAAAGCTGTCGGCATAAAAAATGTCACTTTTAATGAACCCCATTTTCAAGGACATTTTCCCGGACAACCAATTATGCCAGGGGTGCTAATTGTTGAAGCGATGGCACAGGTAGGCGGTGTAGTTATGACCCAAATGCCCGCATGCGAAGGCGGTATATTTTTGTTTGCTGGTATTGATAAAGTCCGGTTTCGCCGTCAAGTTGTTCCCGGAGACCAGCTGGTTATGACAGTGGAACTGTTATGGGTCAAACAACGTCGATTCGGTAAGATGCAAGCAAAAGCCGAAGTAGATGGTCAGCTTGCTGCTTCCGGCGAACTCATGTTTTCCCTTGTTGGTTAATTCCCAAACATGTAGGGGCACATGTTTTAAGTGCCCTTGCTTCATCCTCAATCGGGATCTGGTGGAAATTTTCTACTACGCCGCGCAGGATGAATTTTCTATTTTCGCTTTCCTCACACACAGAATGACTAACTCACACTTTCGGCGACCGAATATTCACTTATGCTCAACACGCTTAGTGTTTTGGAGATGTACCCTTGAAGACACTTATTCATCCTACAGCTGTAATTCATCCTGATGCGGAGATTCACCCGACAGTACAAGTCGGTCCTTATGCCGTAATTGGCGAAAATGTCAAAGTTGGACCGGGAACCATAATTGGTGCCCATGCGATCTTAGAAGGTCCTTTGGAAATAGGGGCGGGAAACAAAATTTTTACTGGTGCAGCAATTGGTACTGAACCCCAAGATCTCAAATTTGCTGGGGAACATAGCTGGGTAAAAATTGGTGACAACAATTTAATTCGTGAGTACGTCACTATTAATCGTGCAACCGGCGAAGGCGAAGCTACAATTATCGGCAACGGTAATTTATTAATGGCTTATGTTCATGTCGGTCATAATTGTGTTATTGAAAATTCAGTAATTATAGCTAATTCTGTGGCATTAGCTGGTCATGTTTATATTGAGTCACGTGCGAGATTAAGTGGCGTTTTAGGGGTACATCAGTTTGTCCATATTGGTAGACATGCGATGGTTGGTGGACTAGCGCGAATTCACCGCGATGTACCTCCCTATATGACAGTGGAAGGAAATCCGGCACGTGTCAGAACTCTAAATATGATTGGTTTGAAACGGGCTGGTTTTGCTACAGAAGAATTACAAGCTCTCAAGAAAGCTTTTCGCATTCTTTATCGTTCTGGTATTACCTTTGAAGATGCTTTAGATAAATTAGAGTATTTGGGTGAGACTGAACATTTACAACATTTACGTTGCTTTCTATCGCTTTCACAAATGCCGGGTAGGCGTGGCTTAATTCCTGGGAAATCTAAAGGTGTAAGTAGAAGCGAGTAATAAGTAAGAGTAATGAGTAAGAAATTTTATTATTATCTCCGTTATCATATGACGCTGTAGACGCTTACGTGTCTGCACTGATACCCTGCGTTGCTGAGGCGTTACGTCATACTTGTGATACGCGAAGCTAACATTAGTTGCCATATGCCCGATGCAACACTTTACTAATACCGCGTTGATAAAGGTTTAGGTGTTACACCTCCCATTAACTTATGGCTGAAACCTTTAGACGCGGGTTTTTACAAATATCAATCCTCATATGATATGGCTAACGCCATGCTAGACCGCGCCTAACGGCGAATGAAAACACCGCTCACGGCGCGGGCGTACCCTAATCCCCAATTCCCGATCCGCAAATGCGCATATTTATTAGTACTGGTGAAGTCTCTGGTGATTTACAAGGTTCTTTATTGATTCGATCACTTCAAAGTCAAGCCGCTGCATCTGGCTTAGAATTAGAAATTGCTGCGCTGGGTGGAGATAAAATGGCCGCCGCAGGTGCAAAAATTATTGGGAATACTGTTGCTATTGGCTCTGTTGGTTTGGTAGAAGCACTACCTTATATTTTGCCCACTCTGCAAGTTCAGCACCAAGCAAAAGCCTATTTAAGAAAAAATCCACCCGACCTGGTAGTGTTGATAGACTACATGGGCGGAAATATCAGCGTTGGTAACTTTATCCGCCATCAATTTCCCCAGGTACCAATTGTATACTATATTGCACCACAGGTTTGGGTATCTTCAATTACTAAAAGAGATACAGAGCAAATTCTTAATGTCTGCGATCGAGTTTTAGCTATTTTCCCAGCAGAAGCCCGTCATTTTGAAGCCGAAATTGAAAAAAAACAAATAAAAACTAAAAATACAAACACAAATACAAATATAAATACAAATATAAATACAAATATAAATACGAATAAAAAAATTACATGGGTTGGTCATCCTTTAGTGGATAGAATGCCGACATTTCCTACTCGGGAAGATGCACAAAGCAAATTAGGAATGAAGAACAATGTGACTAATATTGCCTTATTGCCTGCCTCTCGCCGTCAAGAAATTAAATATTTGTTACCAGTAATATTTCAAGCAGCACGTCAAATTCAAGATAAAACATCCGAAACCCACTTTTGGATTCCTCTATCTTTGGAAAGATACCGACAAGATATAGAAAAAGCAATACAAGAATATGGGCTTCAAGCCACTATTATTTCTGAACGCAAAAAAGAAGTGTTAGCTGCAGCTGATTTAGCAATTACTAAATGTGGAACGGTTAACCTGGAACTGGGATTATTGAATGTTCCTCAGGTGGTAGTGTATCGTCTGAACCCAATTACTTACTGGATCGCCAAGAAAATTCTCAAAGTCACTTTTCTGTTTGCTTCCCCAGTAAACTTATTAGTGATGAAAGAAATTGTCCCGGAATTACTCCAAGAACAAGCCACCGCTGACAATATCACTCAAGCTGCGATGGAATTTTTATTTAATCCCCAACGTTGTGCTCAATTAAAATCAGACTACCAAGAAATGCGTCAGTCTATGGGAGAAGAAGGAGTTTGCGATCGCGCTGCTCGAGAAATTTTGCAGATGGGGATTGGGTAATGGGTAATGGGTAATGGATAATGGATAATGAATGGGTAATAAATAATGAGTAATAAGTAATGAGTAATGAGTAATTTGCTCTTCCCCATCCTCCCACACTCCCCACACTCCCCACACTTCCCACACTCCCCACACTTCCTCCAAGTCCCCACACTTCCTCCAAGTCCCCAATCACGTCCAAACTCGGAAAAAAGTTCCATCTTGCCAAACTTTTGCTGTTTTTTGCTCAATTGTTGCTAATTCTTGTGCATCAAGTTGTTTGAAGGCTCTCGCAACATTAGTATTTTCTTCTAACTGTTTGATGTTTTCCGCCGCAATAATACAACAATGAACCCCTGGTTGAGAAAGGCTATATCCCATTGCTTGCTGCATCCCATCTAATCCACCAGGCTTAAATAAGCGACCGTAAGCTGGTACTTTCATCGCAATTACACCAACATTTTTTTTCTGCGCTACTGGTAAAACTACCGGGAGAAAAGGACGTGGATGGAATTTATCCGCAGCATTCACTGGAATTAAAGTAGTATCGAAGGAGTAACGACGCAAACCTTCAGCAATGACGTCAGGCTCGTGGTGTCCGGTAATCCCAGTAAATCGAATAATTTTTTGCTCTTTTGCTTCTTCCATGGCTTTAACCGCACCGGATGCAGAAAATATGGTATCGAGATCTTCTGCAAAAGAAACATGGTGCATTTGCCACAAATCAAGATAATCGGTTTTGAGACGTTTCAAACTTCTTTCTAACTCTCGCCATGCTCCATCGCGATCGCGTTTGTCGGTTTTACTTGCCAAAAATAAACCAGAACGCTGAGATGGTAATACCTTACCCAAATAATCCTCAGAAGGACCATAACTTGCTGCTGTATCAAAATAACGGATACCCAGCTGTAAAGAACGTTCGATCAGCGCGATCGCTTCCTTTTCTTGTCCCTTGTGGGATAGTGGCGTTTGTCCTGCACCACCCAAACCAAAAATGGGTACTTTAACCCCTGTATTCCCCAAGACTTTCTCCGGGATGGTTTTAGGTGGTGCTGCATTAGTGCTGGAGTTTTCCTGTAAAGCTTTACATCCAACAACACCACTAGCTACAGCAACAGATGCAATCAAAAAATTTCGCCTTGTACTTTTGCTTGCCATACTCGAATTTGCTGAAACTACTCTATTAGTTGTATGTTAACGAGAAGATGATAAAAATGCTGATGCTGTTAAATTTTGTCAATTTTAAATTTTCTCAATTATTAATCAATTATTAATAAATATCCTGCGGGCTGTATGAAATAAATTTTGTTTACTTTGACTTTAAGATCTGCAAATCGATTAGAACAATCAAGGTGCTCTAAATAAGATTTTCATTACACTTAATACTTTATCTTTTATATTGCCTATATAACGATATAAAAATATAAGATATATCTATAGGCATACCCTAAAAGCCCTACAGCGCAAATTAGTCAAACTCTATTTCTGTTTAAGTCAGTTTTGTATAGGAAAATATACAAAATAAAATTAAATATAGCTAATAGCAAGTAACGAGCTATGCTTGACTTGGGTATTTGAAGGTGACGATGGACAATAAATAATAATTATTAATAAAGCCTTAGCAATATTTAGTATTTCATTTAACTCTGACTGAACAAGTTTCAAAATAATGTTAATAAATCACGCCCAATGCTACCGCTACAGTGTAAAAATAGAGGGAGATTTTGTTTGATAGCAATGCCTCCTGCTCCTAGATATACTCAAGAACCCTGGAGAGAAACATTCAGCGAAATTATTGACGTGCGTTCTCCAAGTGAATTTGCCGAGGACCATGTCCCTGGTGCGATTAATTTACCTGTCTTAAATGATGAAGAACGTGCCGAAGTTGGAACGGTTTACAAGCAAGTTTCTCCTTTCTGTGCAAGAAAAATTGGTGCCGCTTTAGTAGCCAAAAATATTTCTCAGCACCTTAGGGGACACTTTGCGACAAAAGGAAAAGATTACAGCCCTTTGGTGTACTGCTGGCGAGGGGGACAACGTTCAGCTAGTATGGCAACCGTATTATCACAAATTGGTTGGCGGATTACCTTACTAGAAGGTGGTTACAAAACTTATCGTACTTATGTGCGGCAACAACTGGCTATTTTACCAACACAGTTCACCTATAAAGTATTATCTGGCTTGACCGGTAGTGGAAAAACTTACATTTTGCAAAAAATGCGTCAACATGGCGTGCAAATTTTAGATTTGGAGGATATTGCGAAGCATCGCGGTTCGCTTTTGGGTCAACAATGGAAAGGAAAGCCTACACCGCAACCTTCACAAAAATTTTTTGAATCTTTACTAATTGAAAAACTACTTACTTTAGATCCCCGTGAAGATGTATGGATAGAATCAGAAAGTAATAAAATCGGTAAAATTTATTTACCCCCGTCTTTATGGGGAGAAATGAAAAAAGCTAGTTGTGTAGAAATTCAATTACCAATTAAAGCTAGAGTCCAGTTTTTATTACAAGAATATCCTCATTTCATGGACCGTCCCGATTTATTGAAGGTTAAGTTAGAAAAGTTAAAAAATCGCCATGGTTGGGAAAAAATAAGCCAGTGGTACCAAATGATTGACTCTGGTGAATGGGAAAAGTTTGTCGAAGATATCTTGTTTTGTCATTACGACTCTACCTATAAAAAATCGATGCAAAATAAATTTTCTCGAGTGGACAAAGTATTGTCTATGTCAGATTTATCTGATAGTAGTATTGAAAATCTTCTGGATTATTTAGTGCCAAAATATGCTTCTATGACGTAGAAGATATTAATTTTTTAGAATATAAGTTCATTTTTTAGCGAATACATGCCCTGCATCTCGCAGGCATTTTTTATTTATTTTTGATTATCGATTTTTTAGCGCTCTACCGATTTAATTTGAAAAGTTTAAATCTACCATATTTAAACTTTACAATATTTAAATATTTAATTGCTGAAATTGTTGGGTTTTGAAGATTTCTTAGAAAAGTGTGAAGAATTAGTGCAATTATAAAATTACACCAATAAAGTCCCCTCAAATTCAATTTCTAGGTTGTGAACTAACAACTCAAATTCTCATGTTGCGATACTCCTACAGTGCTAAATCCTAGTTATCTATCTCTTAGGTAACTTATCAGGAGAAATATTAATAAAAGGTAAAGTCCCATCACCACTCATCACTGTTGGGAATCTTCCATCCCATTTTTCAATTGCTTGCTTTTGCAATAATTCTGGAGTGATAGTTTGTCTTTGCAATCTTTGTGCTTCTGCTTGTCCTTTAGCGCGGTTAATTTCTGCTTGTGCTTCTTGAGTTGCTTTTTTGGCAATAAATTCAGCTTGCTTGGCTTCTTGTTCTGATATTTGTTTAGCCTCGATTGCTTTACTGAATTCTGGTGAGAATGAAAAATCTACTAAAGAAACGTCATTTACTATTACACCATAGTCAACAAGACGATTTTTGAGACTAGTATCGATTTCTGCTTTGAGTTCCGTTCTTTTAGTTATAATTTCTTCTGCTGTTTTTTTTGCAGTTGCAGCTTTGAGTACTTCTGAAACAGCAGGCGTCATAATTCCATTAACGATATCTTTTTCTTCCCCGATCTGTTGATAAACGCGGTTGACTTTTTTGGGATCGATGCGCCAGTTAACGGCAATTTCTGTTGTTACTTTTTGGAGATCTTTAGAGGCTGCATCAGCTTTAAATGTGTCTTTCTTAACGCGAATATTTAAAGTTTTCACTGATGTAACTACAGGCATAACTGTGTGAAGACCTTCTCCTAAGACCCTTTCTTGGACTTTCCCAAACACCATTACTACACCTCTTTCCCCTGCGTTAACTACAGTAAAAGGACGGAGTAGAAATGCTATAAATAACAAAATAAAACCACCAGTAACATATAAGTAAAAGTTAAAATTGGGGTTGGCGCTTCTTACGGAACTACGCATATATACTCCTATATGTTTCTAGCTATCTGCAGTGGATAGCAAATTAGTGATGAAAAATAACAATCTCAAAGTCAAGTATAAAAACTATTTCATTCCCATTAATTCCCAGCTTACTTCTACCAATTTATGAATTTCGTCAACGGTAGCTTGATGGGAATAAAGCAACATATACTAAATAGTGAAAAATTATTCTTGCCTTCATCAATTGTCATATCACGTAGTCACTTGATGCTATAGCCACTGATAATAATCGGTCAGAGTGAATTTTATTTATATTATCTTTTCACCTGATTATCAATAGATACATATTGAAAGCCAATTATTTCGGAAATCCAAAAAACTAAATCCAAGAGACTAAATCTAAAAAATTAAACCTAAAAAATTAAATCTAAAAAATAATATTAAATATGAAGATTTATAAACGACATAGCTGGGATCTCAGCTTGGACGAAGCAGTTGCAATTCAAGAAAAGTTACAAGCAGAGGTAATTACACAAGATCAATTTAAGGAACCCATTAAATATGTAGCCGGTGTAGATATGGGGTTTGAGGATGATGGGAGAATTAGTCGTGCAGCGGTAGCAGTTCTCAGCTTTCCCGATTTAGAGTTGCGGGATACTAGCATTGTCAAGCGTCCAACAAGTTTTCCTTATATTCCTGGTTTCCTCTCATTTCGTGAAATTCCAGCTTTACTAGATGCTCTAGAAAAAATTACAATTACTCCAGACATCATATTTTGTGATGGTCAGGGAATTGCACACCCTCGCAGGTTTGGTATTGCTTGTCATTTGGGCTTGTTTGTCGATTTACCCACGGTTGGTGTGGCAAAATCCTTATTTGTTGGTAAGCACGAAGAATTACCCCAAACCCGTGGTAGTTGGCAACCACTGATTTATGAAGCTGAAACAGTGGGTGCTGTTCTAAGAACTCGTGATGGAGTCAAACCTGTGTATGTTTCCAGTGGTCACCGCATCAGCTTGACAACCGCAATTGATTATGTGTTGCGTTGTACGCCACAATATCGACTACCGGAAACTACCCGTGTTGCGGATAGATTAGCTTCCTCAACGAAAGATTAAGATTTTTATCGCAATATCTTGGCTGTTTCTTGAAAATCCTTGCTTCCTTTTGTATTTTCATGTTAGGAATCGCACAAGGAATTATTGAAGTTAGATAGTGAGTCAATTCAGATAGTGAGTCTATATGTAGGAACCATGAATTCACTAACTTTACAGTGGTATGACGCAGAACAACTTAAAATTCAAATCCAAAGAATTGAGATTCCAGAATTTTTAACCCCAGAAGTTCAAGGTCAAGAAGTTCGGGTCCAACAAAGGTATGAGCAACAATTAAGTAAAAATGCTGGAACATACCGTATCGGTAGAGATCCTTCCCGTTGCGACCTTGTATTAGGAAACCCCACGGTTTCTGGTTTACATGTTGAAATATTTTTTGATTCTCAACAGCAAGGTTTTTTTATCCGGAATTTACGACAATCCAACCCACCCTTGGTCGATGGCCAACAATTATTGGATAATGTACTACCCCTATTTGAAGGTAGCACTATTTATTTGGGACAACAGGAATTAAAGGTTGCTGCAGTTTCTATCACTAAAGTTAATACCATACCTCCAACAGTATTAGCCCCACCACCAGTACCCAACTCTCGACCAATAATTCCCCAACAAAAATCTCAACCCAACAAACAACACACACAACATCACCATCACCATTTCCCAAGTGAACAGCCGCCAAATGGACAATCCTCAAATGAAGAACCTATGTATGGGCTGCAATGTCCCAAATGTGCAAGAGTGTCGTCCCTGGAACATCTACAAGTTGGTTGTCCTTGGTGTGGAACATCTTTAGCTGCTGCACTTAGTGTTTTAGTCGCACCCAGTGAAGAATAAAAAATAATAAAAGTTGGTACTTAGTGATTCGAGGTAGAGAAATTTGCTCGCAGTTTGGATATTATTACTGTATTAAATACTTTTTAATATAATCTAGTTACTCATTTATCAATCCCCAATCTAGATATGGCGCTAACATGCCAAGAAATAAATATATCACCCTTGCGCCGAATGCTAATCTCGATCCCCAATAATAAATGACTAATAATTTACCAATTCAATTAAATTGGAAAGATCCTATTACAGGAGAAACTCGCGATCCCCGATTAACTCCACCGATTGCTTTTGGCAGAGAATTTGTCCGGATGCCACCCGAATATCAGGGACAAAGAGTTACTCGAATGTTACTCAATCATGATGAAGTATCTCGCTTCCATGCTTTACTTGAATGGCAGTATAACCAACTAGTGGTAAATGACCAAGGTAGCGTTAATGGAATTTACGTTAACGGTCAACAACTGCAGCATAGTGTTATTAACAGTGGCGATACGCTACAAATTGGTCCATACATCATAACTGTTACCTATACTATTGCAGCAACACAACCAACTAACACGCCACAAGTAAATAACAGGCCACAAATAAGCAATTCTCCACAAGCAAATATTCGTGGTAATTCTACAATCCAATTTAATCCCAGTACCAATCTTCCAGATCCCAGCATACCCCAACCCCAACAAGTAACACCTTTGGGAAGTAGTTTTCCACCTCCCATTTTTCAAGAGCAATTAGTTCCCGTTCAAGGGATTCATGCCACCGGTTTGCCAGTTGACGAATGTGAATACTTAACCGTGGGTGGGGGTTTAGGAAGTTTTATTTATGTTGATTTATTAAGACTAAGTGGGGTCAAAACGGAAAAAATAATAACTTTGGGGTTGGACGATCAACCTTACAGTCGTTATAAGTGCTTGTGTTTAAATTCACAAATTCCTTTACATGAAAGACTGCGTTCTAATTCCGACTCTTGCCCTGATAACATTTGGGGATGGCCTAGTTATGCTTTGCGGGAAGCTTGGCATGACTTTATCAGGGGTAAAGTAAATAATTCTGCTCAATACTTGTGGAAAGTTTTTGCTGAACCAACTTTTGCTGAAACCTATACTCCCCGTGCTGGAAATGTATTCGACTCCATTGATCGGGAAACGAAACGAATTGGCTGGGAGCGAATGTATCGCTATGGGCGAGTTAGAGCAATTCGTAAAACCGATGATGGCAGATATTGTGTTGCTTATTCTCGTGGTCGGGGAGATCATGCCTTTATGGTTTGCCGTTATCTGCATTTAGCAACAGGTTATCCAGCAATTCAGTTTTTACCCGACCTGCAAGCATATCGAGAAAAGTATCGAGACTTTAAATCTGTCGTTAATGCCTATGAGGATCATAACCATGTCTACCAAAAACTAGAAAGTCAAGGAGGAAAAGTATTAATTCGAGGACGAGGTATTGTTGCTTCTCGAATTATTCAACGCATTTATGAGGCTAGAAAGAAAAATCCTCATATTACTATTTTGCATTTAATGCGATCGCCAAAACCACAAGGTAATAAATTTGCTCGGGCGCAGCGTCCGGTTAAAAATCATTTTGAATTTCAACCCTTTAATTGGCCTAAAGCTTGTTGGGGAGGCGATCTACGTGTCATGTTAGAAAAAGCTTCTCCTGACGAACGCCAAAGCTTATTAGCCCAGTGGGGTGGAACAACTACCGCCGATAGAATTGATTGGCAGAATATTACTGAAGAAGGCTTAAGTGAAGGTTGGTACAAAATCGAATTTGGTAAGGTAACCAAAGTCGAACGGGATGCCCAAAATCGTACTATTACCCACATCGAAGAAAAAGGTTTTGGGGAAACAACCTTAGATTCAGATTTTATTATTGATGCTACAGGACTTGATGCCAAGGTAGAGGCGAATCCATTACTTGATGATTTTGTCAAACATTATCATTTGCCATTGAATAAAATGGGGCGTTTAGAAGTCGCAAATGATTTTGAGTTATTGGAAATGCGCAATCAGAAGGGCAAAATGTACGCAGCAGGAGCGATTACTTTAGGTGGACCATATGCCGCAGTTGATAGCTTTTTAGGTTTGCAATATTGTGCTTTGCGTACCGTAGATGCACTTGCGAAGTCCCGCGCTCCTAATCTGCAACGTCTTAATATTTTTTCCTCTTTTGGTCAATGGTTGAAGTGGGCTTTGAACCAGTCCCCATCATAAATCTGTTAGAGTTCCTAACTTGGCTGATTATTTACCGGATATTACTTTTTATAGATGAAGATATTGTAAGCTTCTATATTTTCGCTGAAAAATTAAGACTAAACTTCAACATACCGATAAAATATTTAATATTAACTTGATAATTAACATAAATAATCTGTGAATTCACTATTTCTTATTTAAATTAAATATAAAATTAATTATTAACGGTGTAGAAATATATAGAATTGTTTAAAGATATAAAATACGATCTTATAGTATGCAATTACTTCAAACATCATCCTCAATGCAGCTATCTCTAAACAAGAAACGGGTTCAGCCATTGAAGATCGTAGCCCTGGGTGATAGTTTAGTATACGGTTTTGGCGATACAGAAGGAGGAGGTTGGGTTGAAAGACTAAGGCGCAGTTGGATGCAACCCAGTAGCCCAGGTCATGTCATATATAATTTGGGAGTAAGAGGCGATCGCATAGGGCAAGTTGCTAAAAGATTAGAAGTAGAATTTCGTCATCGTGGAGAATTACGTAACCGCGTCCCCGACATGATTATTCTCTCCGTGGGAGTAAACGATTCCGCAAGGGTGGGTCGTCCTAATGGGAAGAATTATACTAATTTTGCAGTATTTGAAACTGAGATCGCTTCATTATTAAAACAAGCAAGTTTACTTTGTCCGGTATTATTTATTGGCATGGTACCAGTAGATGAAACTAAAATGCCATTTATGGATTGTTTGTATTACAACCACAGTGACCAATATCGTTATAAAGAAGCAACTCGGCTAGCTTGTGTTAAAAAAGGAATTCCCTACCTGGATATTTTTCAGAAGTGGATTGGCTTGAGTGAAGAGTGGAGAGCAAAACGTTTAAGTGCAGATGGTTTACACCCAAATGTTACAGGATACAGGGAGTTACTAGAAGAAGTTATAAACTGGAGTGCGATCGCCAAGCACAATCACAATTCTCATCATGTTACTAATTTTCGTGAACTCTAATTTTCGTGAACTCTAATTTTCATGGACTCCAACTTTATGAATTCTAATTTGTTAGTTCTATTTTTTATTAGTTCTGACTCTTAGAAGTTCCGATTTAATGAACTCTGATTTTCACGATCAATAATCATTAATATTTTTCCAGTATCAGCACGCTCCACATAATTTGTATTTCACACTTATTTGGCAAATTTTCGCTTCGTTTAACCGTCAAGGAAACGGTTATAAGCAATTTTGGTCGGAATATTTTTTCGAAATATCTTTAATGGTAAATTTTCTTTACTTAAAAGAATTATTTTATGACTTGATATCTGTTGCTTGAAAACTGTAACCTGATATCTGCACGATGAAGAATAAATTGAGAATAAATTAACTTATATTTATTTTTGCCGATTTAACTTGCAGAAAATACCTTTGCCTTGCTGTAATTTTTGGTAATAGGTACTTGATGTTTGTATTTAAGCTTTAAAAATTACTTTTTATGACTCCAACTTTATTTGGTCGCTGGCAAACTCGAATACTACTTTTTGCAACTGTCGGAGTAGTGGTATCCTTACCCTTTGCAATGGGTTTAATTGGTTTTGAGCGAAGCATGATTTATTTTTTCGTACTTTTTTATGTCGCTCTTTTTGGTATGGTATGGGATATAGTATACGATCAAATTCAAAAGTCTCTTTGGGATAGGGATTGGCCTGCAATATATCAATTATTTGCAGGTATTTGGGAAATGTTTTTTGTTTTCTGTGGTGTTAAAATTATTGGTTTACCGGCAGTTTCTAAAGATTTACCAATATTGGGTTTTTTTGTCCACTATATTAGTGTTTGGCTAACAATTTTTGTTGTATCTCAAAGTCTGATGCGAATTTTATTTGTCCGCTGGCGTTTTCGAGGCGGTCAATGGCTATAGTGCTTTTTAATGATTCATTTTGTCACACTCTATTGGGAGGTTAGGGATTCTTTATTTATGTTTGCCTCAAACTAAAATATGGTTTTTAAATATACTTTGGAAAAGTATATATTAATTATAGCTGTCCTGGAATCATTTATAAAAATCAATATTGTATAAACGTGGTCTTCTCAGCGTTTTTGCTTGGAAATATGTGAAGTTTTCATATGATTTATCGCTTATAAATTTGCAGAGAATTGCTATAGTATTTTTTCTATTTTCTAAGTCTTGATAATCTTTGTACCTCTAAGAGAAATTATATTTGCACTTAGCAATACCTGCATTGTGTCTTCCCTGTATGGAGGAGTAAAAATCAAATTTTAGATATTTTTGTTCCTTAAGCATAAAATCAGAGTATAAAAGGAAGCAATAAATTGGATTACATTAACACAAATATTTTCTGTATTCAATAAATCAGCAAATGCAAATAAAGGCGATTTTTTGGAAGATTAAGAGAGTATTAGGGAGTTTCTTAACACCAACACATAACTATTTTTACGTTTTGTATATTTAGGTACTAAAATATAGTTTACACTTGGTAATATTATTCCTTGTGTGGTTATACGTAAAATTTGTTGCAAATAAAAGTGAGTGCAACGATAAAAATTTATTAATAGAAAAGTGCGGGGAGAACAAAATGTCTAATGTGTGGTGGAAGACTTTAATTCTAAGTCCAGTGGTCTTGGAATTGTTTGCAATTGGAGTGACAGGTTTTAGCTCAACTGCACATGCAGAGGAAGCTTTGGTAAAAGAATCAAAAGCTCCCCAGTTACTTGCTCAGTCTCAAACAAACGACGACAGTGTTTTAGAACAAGTTAATAAGTATGGGAGTGAAGGAAGCACAGCTAAAACTAACGCTTCTTTATCCCAAGTTACCTCTGTTTCTCAGTTTTCAGATGTTCAGCCTACAGACTGGGCTTTTCAAGCTTTACAGTCCCTGGTTGAACGCTATGGTTGTATTGCTGGTTATCCCAATGGTACATATCGTGGTAACCGAGCATTAACCCGTTATGAATTTGCTGCAGGTTTAAATGCTTGCTTGGATCGAGTTAATGAATTAATCGCCACTGCTACAGCAGATTTGGTAACCAAAACCGATTTAGCGACTCTGCAACGTTTACAGGAAGAGTTTTCTGCTGAATTGGCGACTTTACGCGGTCGGGTAGACGCTTTAGAAGCGCGTACTGCTGAGTTAGAAGCAAATCAGTTTTCTACTACAACTAAACTGGTTGGTGAAGTCATATTTGCAGCGACTGACAGCTTTGGCGAAAACGACAATAACAATACAGTTCTTCAGAATAGGGTTCGTCTCGACTTACAAACCAGTTTCACTGGTAAGGATATCTTACATACTCGACTCGCTTCTGGTAATGCAACCGGGCTTGACATTGCCAATGGAAATGGAACATTCGAGGGGACTCAAACCTTTAACTTATCTCCTGGTAATGGCAATGATGTTGCAATTGACTGGTTAGCATACTATTTCCCTGTCGGTAAATCTCAGGTTTACCTTGCTGCAACTGGAGGTATCCAAAGCGATTACGTTCCTACTGTCAATCCTTACTTTGAAGACTTTGATGGTGGTAATGGAGCTTTATCTACTTTTGCAAGTGAAAGTCCCATCTACCGAATCGGAGGTGGTGCTGGTGCTGGTGTTAACTTAGTTTTTGGTGAGGGTGGTGGAGTCCTCAAACCTAGTTCTTTAACTTTAGGCTACTTAGCATCTGAAGCTGCTGATTCCGATCTCGGTTCTGGTTTATTTGATGGTAACTATGCTGCATTAGCCCAGCTAAACTTCAGCTTTAGCGATCGCATATCCTTAGCTGCAACCTACGTCCATGGATATCATGGTACGGGTAGTGCTTTATTTGATGCAGGTGCTGTCGATAGTGCAGTTGTGGGAACTAGCCAAGCTAACTTTGTTGCTAATGGTAATCCATATTCAAGTAATTCCTATGGTGTAGCATTAGCACTGAGACCAACCAATAATATTTCAGTTAGTGGTTTCTTATCCTATAGCGACATCACAGGCTTTGGTAGTAACGACGACAGTGAAGTTTGGAGTTATGGAGTTGGGGTCGCTCTACCTGACTTTGGTAAGAAAGGTAACCTGTTAGGAATTTTTGCTGGTGCTCAACCATATTTGGGAGCAGCAGATGGAGAAAGACCATATCACATTGAAGGATTTTACCGCTATCGTTTGAACGATAACATTTCACTTACCCCTGGTGTGATTTGGTTAACAAATCCCGGTCAAAATGCAAACGACAATGATGATGCAGTGATTGGTACATTTAGAACAACCTTCACCTTCTAAAATTTCTGTACCCTTCTAACACTTTAAAATCACTTTTTTGGGGATGTAGCATTGCTACGTCCCCACTCTATATTATTTCCAAAAATTTTATCTATTAGCGTGGGTTGCCAGTTACTTATTATCCCATCTTCCGCACCCTAACTGTCACACACCAAGGGGATGAGATTTTTTAGTACATATTTATTAAACAAGACTTAGATATTCATGAGACTAATGGGAAGTTATCTCATTAAATTTGGGATCTATCAAAAAGTATTTTGAGTTGAAGTCTTTGATGAGGCTAAAAAGATTCTTAAAAAAGTAAGAAAATATTTTTGCTCGAAATAATAATGTGAGAATTTAAACAGAATTGTGTTGTAAAATTCTGTTTTTATGTTTGATATAAAAGATGTTGAAATACAAAATATAGACCATTTAGGGATAGTAGCAGGAATCGTAGATTCCATTGGATTAGTAGAAATAATTAATGATTTATTAGGGTCAAAACCAGGAGAAAAAGTCAGTGCAGGACATGTTGTCAAAGCAATGATTTTAAACGGATTAGGATTTGTGTCTAAACCGTTATATATGTTCCCGAAGTTTTTTGAGCAAATAGCTTGT
>NZ_LMTZ01000171.1 GCF_001456025.1 Mastigocoleus testarum BC008 | reverse complement strand
CTCGATGCCAGGTTAATTTTTACTCAAACTTCATAACTTACTAAGCCACCTTGATACTACTCATGGTGGTTTATTGTTTTGTTTATCTTACTTTCATAAGCAACGTTATCATTTTAAGAATTACCTATTACCAAGTTTGACAAAGAAATTACCAGGACATTTGTCACTTCTTAAACTGACCTAAATTATGGATGCTCTTGAGTATATTTGCTAAGCTAATAGCCTTACTCTTAAAATAGAGCTTAAGCTGTAGTTAAACTAGATTTATTTGTTAACTATTCAGGTTTAACAAGTTCAGTTTTAATAAGCTATTACTAAACTACAAATGGTTAATCAAGTGAACGATATCGCTTGGCAGGCTCATCAGGGAAGCGTTGCTGCAATTATTCAAGTTTTAAATGAAAAGCTAGCAAATTCTGGTGTTAGGACCAGAGCTATTTTTGATAATGGTATTTTACAACTTCTTTGCGAAGCTCCCAGTCGAGAACAGCTAGAACAGTCAAGCTTAGTTGATAGAGTTCAGCATATTCTAGAGTCTATCGCACCACGTAATATACGACGAGTAAATATTAATAGCAGAATTGTTCGAGAACAGCAATTACTTTGGTTAGAAGAGATTAATCGCGACCCAGAAAATCAAGTACTTTGGTCTCAAGAAATATCATTAGCTAAACCAAATAAAATAAAACAATTTATTAAATATTTTGGTGAAGTTAAAGCAGAATATAAACAACCCAAGCTACCAAAATATCAATATTCTCAGGTATTACGAATTACTAATAATCAAAGACACACAAGAATATTTTCAACGAGAATTAAGATAGGTTTTAGTTTATTATCAATTACTATAATTGCTTGGTTTACTCACAGTTTATTGGGTACTGAACAAAAACATTTAACTTTAAAAGATGCAAAGTTTTCTAACTCTATCCAATCTTGGAAAGCACATCTTTATCATAGTCCAATAGTATCTAGACGCCCAAAACCTATAACAAATAATCTGAATAATTCAAAAGTTGCTTATCCAGTCAAAGACCCCTTCACAAACGCAATAAGAATAGCTAATAAGACAACTTCAGCAGCTAAAACAGCAAAAACTCCAGCACAGTGGTCAGAAATTGCAAAACACTGGCGAAAAGCTTCTGAATTAATGAGCACCGTACCAGAAAATCATAGTAGTTATAAGTTAGCTCAGAATAGGACTGAACTTTATAAGAAGTATAGTCAGATAGCAGAAAAAGAAGCGACTAAAAAGTAATTTTTTGATAGTCTTTTGTCTTTTGCACATTTCAATCTTTATTTAATAAATCTGTCGAGTTCAATGCTTGTCCCAAAACTTATTAATTTGCTTTTAGATAAAGACTTAATTCTCTTACCATCCATAATAGAGATATTAATAATTTAAAAAAGGTAATTGATTCTGAACTTAAGCTAGAGTGATTATTGCAACCTTAACACTGTCTCATCCTTAACACTCACATTCATGAAAATATATAGAGACGCAGTTGTATCACCACGTCTCTACAAATATCAACTTAAACACTTATTTCCAACATTCGCTGAATTGGACGTAAAGCTTTAACTCTCGTCTCTTCACTCATAGTGATTTCTGGAGTACGATTTTTCATTGCTAAATACAACTTCTCTAAAGTATTCAGCCGCATAAACGGACATTCATTGCAGTTGCAATTATTTGTTGGTGGTGCAGGAATAAAAAGCTTTGACGGGGCTTGCTTTTGCATTTGGTGAATAATTCCTGGCTCCGTAGCAACAATAAATTCTTGTGCCGAACTGCGCTGACAATATTTTAACAGAGCTGCAGTTGAACCAATAAAATCAGCATGGCGTAAAACTGTTGTCTCACATTCTGGGTGAGCAATAACTTCAGCATCTGGATGTTCTATCTTTAACTGCACAATTTTCTTTTCAGAAAATGTTTCGTGTACAATGCAACTTCCTTCCCAAAGCAATAAATTTCGACCTGTTTGTTCCATTACATACCGCCCTAAATTCCGATCCGGAGCAAAAATAATTGGCTGTTCCTTGGGTATCTGCTGGACAATTTTTACTGCATTGGAACTGGTACAAATTATGTCGCTCATTGCCTTAATTTCAGCAGAGCAGTTAATGTAGGAAACTACCAAATGATCCGGATTTGCAGCTTTTAAAGCTGCAAATTTATTTGGCGGACAACTATCAGCTAAAGAACAACCAGCATCTAAATCTGGCAGCAAAACCATTTTTTCTGGATTGAGAATCTTTGCTGTTTCTGCCATGAAGTGGACCCCAGCAAAAACGATCGCGTCTGCATTTGTATCGGCTGCAGCTTTTGAAAGTTGCAATGAATCACCAATAAAGTCTGCAATATCCTGAATATCTGGCTCTTGATAGTAATGTGCCAGAATTACTGCATTGAGTTCTTTTTTTAGATTCTCAATTGCTGTAAATAAATCTAATGGTAGTGCACCCGTTTGGTTTTTGGGCTCTTGAGCAGGGACAGTTGTAAACACAGTTAAGTATTGCTGTAAATTGTAAATTTTTTCTAACAGATTCTATTAAACTAATTATAGTAGTTTTTACCAAAAATGTATTGGGAGATTATACATCTTGGTTACTGAATTTGTGCCACAATCAGTCTGAGTTGCCTATGCTGGAAACATATGGCAAGGGAAGAGGTATGACCAGTAAGAAAACTAATTCAAAAACCATCAAAATTGCTGTAGTTGGAGATATTCATGACCAATGGGAAGAAGAAGACAGTATCGCCCTCAAGGAATTAGGGGTTGACTTGGTCTTATTCGTTGGAGATTTTGGGAATGAAGCTGTGGAAATAGTTAAAGCCATAGCAGAACTGAACATCCCCAAAGCAGCAGTAATGGGCAATCATGACGCTTGGTATACCGCTACTGAGTGGGGACGGAAAAAATGTCCGTATGACCGTACTAAGGAAGACAGAGTACAACAGCAATTGGATTTACTTGGTGAGGCTCATGTGGGCTATGGAAAATTAGATTTCCCAGATTTCGATTTAACGGTAGTCGGAGGTCGTCCGTTTACTTGGGGTGGTTCTCAGTGGAAATTTACTGAAATATGCCAAAATCGCTACGGTGTGAGTTCTCTTGAAAAATCTACAGAACGGATAATTTCATCTGTGGATAACGCCGCTTATGAAACGATTATTTTCTTGGGTCATAACGGTCCTTCTGGATTAGGCGATCGTCCAGAAGATCCGTGCGGAAAAGATTGGCATCCCATAGGTGGTGATTACGGCGATCCAGACTTAGCTGAAGCAATATCCCAAACAATTACACGTGGTAAGCATATTCCCTTAGTTACCTTTGGTCATATGCACCATACTCTGAGACACACAAAAAAAGAGCCACGCAAACGGGCGTTTAAGAGTCCTGAAGGCATAGTTTATCTAAATGCAGCTTCTGTACCCAGAATTGTCGAAGATCGGGCTCAGAAGCTGCGTAACTTCTCTATCGTCATGCTTGACAATGGATCTGTTTCTCAAGCATCCTTAGTTTGGGTAGGTAAAGATAACTCAATCCACTCAGAAGAAATTCTTTATCAAAATCCCCAACAACAAATAGTGCAACTTGCATAAAGATGAGTTATATAGTATAACTGGTCAGTTAGAATAAAACAGATAGCTGAAAGCTTATGGCTGACAGCTTTACTGGAGAGGTGGCAGAGTGGTCGAATGCGCTCGACTTGAAATCGAGTGATGTGAAAGCATCCGTGGGTTCGAATCCCACCCTCTCCGTTGCTAATACATTTATATGTACTTTAAATTTTGGTCAATGATAAGCAAGCTTATCTTAAAAAATTAAAATTGACTATCTTGGAATACGTATTTTGGGACTCAGAGAAGAATCACTATTTTTCTCAAGTATGGTTATCTATTTTTGATTTTTTATACCTAATTTGATTTATAAACCTCTTATATTATTTTTGGTGTTTATTCACACTCATACCTGAAAGAGGAGTACTTAGGTCAAGTTTCCGATTGGTAATCGTGAAAAAAAATGATTTATTCAATTTGTTTTATATGAATTAACAGTTGAAGTTACTAAATTTTTTAGCAATAAGCAAAGAACTGATTTCGTAAATCTGTTAAAAACCTTGAGATTAAAGGTTTTAATTTTAAAATCGGATGTCCAATTAAAATCAAATTGAAAAATAATTATTTGGCGATTAGGGAATGTCTTTATCTGAACTCTGACAAAAATGAAGAGAAATGCTCTTGGGGCGGAATTCTACCGCCCGTAGGAGCAGAGGAACGTGCTTTGAGTAAAATATCACTTTTTTTTAGGGTTACACATCCGCGTATTCTCTGATTTAAGTATGGGAAATCATTGTTGGCTCTACGTGTATGTACAGTACTAAATCAAATACCTTCAATGCTAGATTTACTACATAAACAGTTAAAAAATAAACTCAGTTAAAATCTGATTGAAAAATTTATTCATAAAAATTCAATCAAAAATCAATTCGTAAACTTTCCAGATCTCAAGGTGCAAATCTCAAGGTTTTTAATTAAATAAAATAAATAGAATACCCCAATTATCGATCGCAAAAAAATGCAAGCAAAGCCTTCTCTTGCATCATTTCTTCCTTTTGAGAGTCTTCTCCAATTTAGAAAGATGATTAAAGATAAGGCTATCTTCCTATTGCATTAAAACAATTAAAAACCGTTATAAATCTAGACATGTAAATCTGGAAATTTAAGTCTGGAAATTTAAGTCTGGAAATTTAAATCTGGAAATATATTATCAGGGTTGCTGTGTACCAAATATGATTACTGTACGCAGGGTAAATAAATGATACCAGGGATTGAAGAAGCTACCAGCAAATTCATCACTACCGAACCGATAAAAATTAATAAAGCTAATTCGGAAAACAACCAACAAAAATTTTGGGATACTGTAAAAGCAGCTTTTACAGAACGAAATTGTATAGGTTACTGGCGCTATCCAATTTTTTCTAAAGTTGGGGAAATTCGTAAAGAGCCAGATATTCTAATTGCAGATCGAGATAGTGGTTTAATAGTAATTGAAGTAATACCAATTACTATTGAACAAATTACTACTATTGATGATGGTAATTGGCAATTCCAGCACTTTAATATTGCTCAAGATAACCCTCCCCAACGCACCGAACATCAATTACGGGCTTTAATTGCTTATACAGATCGTGAAAGTGCTATTTGGCGTAAAGTTACGGGTCGAGCAATCGTCGCATTACCTTTAATTACTCAAGAACAATGGCAACAAAAAGGTTTTGAGGAATTAACTAATAGTCAGAATATTATTTTCCAGGAGCAACTGAATAAAACTGGATTACTGGAAAAAATCCAACAAGCTTCTGCAGTAGTTCCAGGAGAAAATTTAGAAGATAAAGACTGGGAACTATTACTTAGTGTAATTGCTGGGACCCCTATATTTCGTAAACCACCTCGTGCTACCGTTTCACGCACAGGTAAAACTCGTTCCAGCATCATGGATGTTTTGCGTCAAAGACTCTATGAAATTGATTTGCAGCAATAACATATTGGTAAAGAAATCCCCCCTGGTCCTCAACGAATTCGTGGAATAGCTGGTTCGGGTAAAACAGTACTCTTATGCCAAAAAGCTGCACACATGCATTTGAAACATCCGGAGTGGGATATCGCCTTGGTGTTTTTTACCCGCTCTTTGTACGATCCAATTATTCGACTGCTGGATCAGTGGATACGTCGTTTTAGTGGTGGAGAATTGCAGTATGACCCTCAAAATAATTACAAACTACGGGTCCTTCATGCTTGGGGTGCAAAAGAACAGCCTGGTTTCTATAGCACAATTTGTGACTATCATGGCAAAAGGCGCGGTACAGTCACAGATGCGAAAGAAAAACAGCCCAATAGGGGTTTAGCTGAATTGTGTAAGCGACTTCAAGAAGAGATCGTAGTTGAACCAATGTTTGATGCAATTTTGATTGATGAAGGTCAAGATTTAGTCGCATCCGACGATTTAAAATATCAAGATAAGCAAGCAATTTATTGGTTAGCCTATCAAAGTTTAAAAACAATTAATGAAGACAAACCAGAGGAAAAGCGCTTAATTTGGGCTTATGATGAAGCTCAAAGTCTTGATAGCCTCGCAGTCCCAAAAACTAAAGAAATATTTGGTGAAGAATTAGCAAATCTCTTAAATAAACAACCCCAATATTCAGGGGGAATAAAACGTTCGGAAGTAATGCGTCGTTGTTATCGTACACCTGGATCGATTCTTACTGCAGCCCATGCAATTGGGATGGGTTTGCTTCGCCCAGAAGGAATGCTTTCCGGTATTACTAATAAAAAAGATTGGGACAAAATTGGTTATGAAGTTCAAGGAGATTTCCGACGTGTCGGAAAACCAATAACAATCGAAAGACCTCCAGAATACTCACCAAACCCAATATCCGAATTATGGGGGGAACCTTTACTAGAATTTCAAACTTATAGTTCTCGCCAAAGAGAATTGATGGCGTTAGCCGAAAATATCATGCACAATATTGTCCATGATGGTTTAAATCCTAGCCGTGATATTTTGGTTGTAATTTTAGGTTCCACCACTGAAGCAATAGAACTGGAGAAAGAAGTTGCTGATTTCTTAATAGATCAAAACATAGATGTTTATTTACCTACAGCATTAAAACTTAACGACTTATATGCTGAATATCCTAACAATGACCCCGATAAATTTTGGCATGATGGTGGGGTAACAGTATCTCGGGTCAATCGTGCTAAGGGACATGAAGCTGATATGGTTTATGTAGTTGGTTTTGATTGTGTTGCTCGCAATGAAAGCGATCTTAATTGTCGCAATCAGTTATTTGTCAGTTTGACTAGAGCCAGGGGTTGGGCAAGTCTGAGTGGTGTGGGTGACTATCCTATGTATGCTGAAATGAAACAAGTGATTTCCAGTGGGAATAGATTTACTTTCACTTACAAACGTCCACCTAAGCGTGATATTGGAGAAGAAGATTAATAAGCCAAAAGAATATACAAGCCATAATGAAAATTATTGTGTGGCTCAGACAGTTTCACTCTAACCATTTATTTGATATCAAAATAATACAAAGGTGGAACCTGTCTTCCTTCTAGAGTTAGAATTTTACAGCCAAATCAAAAATAATAGAAACAACTAGGTCGCTTTTCTTTTTTACTATGGTTCCTAAATGTTAACTAATCACGCATAAATTCGCAGAGTGATGTATACTACTCCCCTAGGCTTCTGAAATCAATTTAATATTTCGACATAATATTCCTGCAAGACATCAAGTTTAAACTTGAATTATTCCAATTTCTATACTTGACAACCAACTCAAATCAGTCCTTTAATATTTGTGTTCTAAAAAACTATCGCATTTTTTACCCAAAAATATTTTAGGAATAGTGCTCGTTCGCATCGCGTTTGAGTAAAGGAAACGGCTGTCCTAAAAACACTCGCGTATTCATTATTTTCGAAGTCCCTTCACGGAGGGATGTGTCTACTATGCTTTTATTAGCCAAATCAAAAGAAATAAATATACTCGAATCAAAACTTACACATAAGTCCCCAGTTCTCCACAGGTTAGCCAGATTTGTCACAGAAGAAGCTGTATGCTTAATGTTCAATATCCAACCCGAAGACATTTACGTTGTGGAGTGTTGGCGATACATAGTTTACGTTCATGCGAAGAGCGTAAGTAAATTTGTGAGCTATGCTGATTTTCCCCCAATTGTTGGGGTCGCTCCACCAAGCAAAGTCGATATTATCAAATGGCGACGACGTTGGCGACGACAACATGAACCCTCTGCTCGCAAGCAAGCGCCGATATGGTGGGCAAAATTCTTACAGCAGGAATTGTGGCACACTTTTTCCCCGCCAATGCTAAATAACTGGGATGAATTGCTCAATTCTATTGAATTTGCTTTTAATGAAGCAACTTTGAAACAATTGAGAACCAGTTATGAGTCAACTGCTAAGAGTAAGATATAAAAAATCAGTGCAGACGTCTTCCTAAGACGCCTGCAGTTTTTCAATAAATTACCCAGTTTAAGATGCTTTGTTTTTAGCTCTCTCTGCTCTAGCTGCTGCTGAATTCATAACTTCATCTCTGTTTTCCAGCATTTCCCCAGGAAAATTTTCCAATATTTTCGTCGAAAGTGCTACTCTACCTTTTCCTTCATCTAAATCAATAATTACAGCTTTAATAGATCGACCGACCTCAAATACATTTTCTAGATTGTCAATAAATTTTTGACTTATTTGTTTGATGTGCAGTAAAGCGCTCAAACCATCCAAATCTACAAAAACTCCAAAAGGTTTAATACCAGTCACCTTACCTTCTACAAGTTGGCCTACTTCCAATATACTGAAACTTGCGGAACTAGTTGCCACGCGTTGGGAAAGTACCAGTTTCCTGTTACTCCGATCTACTTCTAAAAAGCTAACGGTCAAATTTTTTCCGATTAAGGCATTTAAATTATTTCGTTCTAATAAATGCGAACGCGGAATAAACCCCCGTAAACCCCGAACATCAACAGTGACTCCACCTTTATTAACATTCATGACTTTTACTTCTATATTCTGAGAATTTTCTTGCATCAAAGCTAGTTTTTCCCAGATGTTACGAATTTCTAGTTGTCGTCGAGAAAGGGTCACTTGACCTTCGGCATTTTGTTCTGTGATAATCAAAAACTCTAGTTCTTCGTTGAGGGGTAGAACTTCTGATAAATCAATAACAGTTTTCAAAGAAGCCTCATTCCGAGGTATAAAAGCGGAGGATTTGCCACCGATATCTACATAAGCTCCGTCAGAATCTAATTGAAAGACTCTACCGCGAACTTTATGTCCTTTTTGAAATTGGTAGTCGTGTTGCTCTAATGCCTGAGCAAAGTCTTCCATTGTAAATGATGAAGCTTGTTGAGAATTTTGTGCTTGCGAACTCATGACTTTCGAGAATATATTAATACATGCGTATAGCCAATACTGGAGTTTTACCTTAAAAGGAAAGACTCTGAAAAGAAAACTTAAGTATGGGAAGATAGTCCTAAGTTGTCTGTAATTGCTCAAACAACTGTTTCACTTTCTCCCAAGCATCAGCTGCGGCCTTTGGATTATAGCTAGCGCGATGATCGCAGAAAAATCCGTGGTCTGCTCCATCGTAACGGAATACACGATGGGAATGATGATATTTTCCTAGCTCTGATTCTATCTGTTCTACTTGTTCGTGTGGAATACTTTTATCTTCCATTCCAAAGAAGGCATATACAGTTCCTCTGAAAGAGTGAGTCAGGGTGATGGTCGGTTCACCACCTCCAGGAGTATTAGTCGTAATACCCGCGCCGTAAAACGAAGCAACAGCTTTTATATCAGCTAACGTTGCTGCAAGATAAGCAACATGGCCTCCGAAGCAAAAACCAATACAACCAAAATCAGTGTTTTTTACACCCTCTAGATTCTTTAAGTAATTAATTGCTAACTGAATATCACTTAATAGTTCGGAGGCTTTCGTTTGGCTTTTGTATTCCTTGCCAATTTCAATATCCTCTGGGGTGTAGCCGGTTTCAAAACCAGGAGCAAACCGTTGATAAAGAGCAGGTGCGATCGCGACATAGCCTTCGCGAGCAATGCGTTCTGTAACTTCGCGAATATGAGCATTTACTCCAAAAATTTCCTGCAATACAATGATTCCCGGGTAAATACCTTGGCTTTTGGGCTTTGCCAAATAAGCAGGAATATCTAAATTTTTTTGAGGTAGTTGAACTATTGCTGTATCTATTGCCCGCTCTGTCATAATCATTTTTACCAATGCTGTGTGATGATTAGATATAGCTATGCGAGTGTTTCAAAGCTATCTCCGAGTAAATTATCTACTACTACCAGTCTGTGCATGAGAAATTTCTACCCCTAAAAATTCAAACTATAAATAAAATATTTTTAAAGTAGCAAATTTAACTTCTTGTATCCCCCCATTAGTACTTAGAACTGTAAGGTAATGATTCAATTCAGGATTCAACCAGATAGTGAAATACCCGCATCAAATCAACTGTTCAATCAAATTCGCTTCGCAATTGCTTCTCGGCAATATCCACCGGGTTATAAATTGCCTTCTACTCGAGCGTTGGCGATGCAAACTGGGCTACATCGCAATACTATTAGCAAGGTTTATCGTCAGTTAGAAGAAGATGGATTCGTAGAAAGTTTAGCCGGTTCGGGGATTTACGTCCGTGCCCAAGGTCATGAAGGTGGTAGCAGGTTGCAGTCACCAATCCTTAAGGAACACCCAGAAGCATATAAAGTAGTACAACATGCGTTGGATAACCTACTATCTCAAGGTTGTTCTCTTAATCAAGCTCGTGAAATGTTTTTAGCAGAAATGGATTGGCGCTTGCGGTGTAGTGCCAGAGTGCTAGTCGCCGTACCTGAGACTGATATAGGTGCTGGTCAATTAATGGTTTATGAATTAGAAGAATCTTTGCAAATCCCCATACAGTTAGTATCAATGGAAGAGTTGAGCACTGTCTTGGATCAAACTCCTTCTGGCACAGTCGTTACTAGTAGATATTTTATTGCAGATGCCGAAGCGATTGCTGCTCCTAAGGCTGTGCGAGTAATTCCCCTTGATATATACGATTATGCCAAGGAGTTTGAAATGGTTAAAGGGTTGTCCAGAGATAGCTGTATAGGTATGGTCAGCCTAAGCCCTGGGATTCTTCGGGCTGCAGAAGTAATTCTCCATGGAATGCGTGGAGACGAATTACTAGTAATGACTTCCCAGCCTAAAGATGCTTATAAGCTTCAAGCAATTGTCAAACGAGCACAAATGATATTTTGTAGCGACCAACCAAGTTTTTCTGCTACTCAAGTAGCTATTCAAACATGTGTAGACGATCTGATTCGCTTGCCTAAACTAGTGCGAGCAGGAAATTATATAGGAACTAAATCAATTAATTTGCTTAAAAGAGAATTGGGTTTGGGTTAATTATTTGTAACAAATCTGTAGCTGTAATAAATTAAAAATTAAAACTTTCAAGTTGTAACTATTCTAAAAATTCTTTCACGCAAAGCAAATAACTAGCGGCATCTTCCAGCATGGGAAAATGACCCGTGTTCTCAATGGCTTTGAATTTTACAACTTTATTGAGTGCTGCTGCTTGTTGTCCTAGTTCTGCGGGAATAATTTTGTCATACTCTCCGGATACTATTAGTGTCGGTACTGTTAACCGAGAAAACTCAGAGGGCATTATTTCTGCTTGTTTTTTACTTACAGAAGTAAATATTGTTCCTAAAGCTGCGCTATAGTCCGCTTCTAAAAAATCAGCCAAAAAAGCTTGACGTTCTTTAGCCGCGATCGAACGAGCCAGAAAACGTGCCATAAATATTCTGTCGACTAATGGGATTTTAGCTAACCATTTAGGACGGAATTTAACTACATAACCACCAAATTTGTGAAAGGCACTAAAAGCTTTTTCATCATATTCAAAAATACCACTGCAAGCTAATATCGCCTTGTTTACTTTTTGGGGGTAGATGTTGAGGAATAGTGTGCCGATAGAAGCTCCCATTGAATGAGCCATGAGATAAACCTGCTGGATTTTTAATTCTTCAAGCAAGCTTCCCAAATCACGAGCATATTCTTCCAGTTCATAACTCAAATCGGTTAGAGAATCATTGGGAACATTCTTTACTTTACTTTGGGAACGACCAAATCCTCTTAAGTCATATAGCAAACAATGAAATTTTTCTGATAAAGCGTTAGCTGTAGTTCGCCAGTATCTAGCAGAACCAGCCCATCCGTGAATGAAAACCATTACTGGTTTGCTATAACCAGACAATGGTTTTTCTATCCACTCATAATAATGATCTACGCCGCGAACATTGATGTAGGGCATTTCTTCTTTACTTATATGTCACGAGTCATTAAGCTAATGACTCATGACTCTTTACTAAAATTATGCTGATTCTGGTTTTGGTAGAGAAGATGGATGCATCAGTAATTCAGCAGTAGAACGCTTTTCTACCATTTCCTGAGTTACCGTAAAATTCACAACATCTTTACGAGATGGAACTTCATACATCACATCGAGCATTAATTCCTCCACAATACCCCTAAGGGCTCTGGCACCAGTCTTACGACGGTAAGCTTCACGAGCTATAGCCAATAAAGCTTCTTGTTTAAAGTCCAGCTGAACATTATCCATTTTCAGCAGCTTCTGATATTGCTTGACTAAAGCACTACGTGGTTGAGTCAATATAGCCATCAGAGCTTCCTCATCTAATGGTTCCACAACGGCAACCATTGGCATACGTCCAATGAACTCTGGAATCAGCCCAAACCTTACTAAATCCCCTGGCTCCATATGCTTAAGAGTATCTGCTGCTCGAGCTTCTTTTGATGGTCCTTCCCCTGTTTGAACAAAACCTATTGATTTCTTACCAATTCTTTGATCTACAACTTTTTCCAAGCCAACAAATGCACCGCCACAAATAAATAGGATATTTTTTGTATCAATTTGAATGCAGTCTTGGTAAGGATGCTTGCGACCTCCTTGAGGTGGTACATTAGCAACTGTACCTTCCAACATCTTTAGCAGCGCCTGTTGGACACCTTCACCAGAAACATCGCGCGTAATCGATGGGTTTTCACTCTTACGAGCAATCTTATCAATTTCGTCGATGTAAATAATCCCCCGCTGCGCTTCATCTACATCTAAATCTGCTACTTGTAACAGTCGCAGCAATATATTTTCTACATCTTCTCCGACATATCCGGCTTCCGTTAGGGTTGTAGCATCAGCCACTGCAAATGGCACATCCAGGATTTTAGCCAACGTTTGTGCCAAAAGTGTCTTTCCACAACCTGTAGGACCGATTAAAAGAATGTTTGACTTTTGCAGTTCTATACCGTCTTCCGAAGTACCCTTACCACCACTTTTTGATTGTGCCAGCGCTAAACGTTTGTAATGATTGTAAACGGCCACTGAAAGTACTTTCTTAGCTTCATCTTGACCAATCACGTGTTCGTCAAGATACTTTTTGATTTCCCGTGGCTTGGGTATTTGATTAAAGGAAAGACTACTAGAACGGGTTCGACGTTTCTGAGGTTGTTCTGACCTTGGTGCCGCAGGTTGGGCTGTTGCACCATTAGTGTCGAGTAACTCCTCATCCAATATCTCATTGCACAAGTCAACACATTCATCGCAGATGTAGACTCCCGGTCCGGCGATTAGCTTGCGCACCTGCTCTTGTGACTTGCCACAAAACGAACATTTTAAATGGGAGTCGTACTTAGACATACCAGCCTCTTATTTCAGAATGGTGACGTTTTCCCCTTGCGAGGGAAGATTTTGTCCGGAAATCACTAAATCGATCAATCCGTAATTTTTTGCTTCTTCTGCCGACATAAAGAAATCACGTTCTGTGTCAGCTTCGATTTTTTCTAAGGGTTGATTCGTGTGACGAGCAAGTAACTGATTCAACTTAGACTTATGATAAAGAATTTCTTTGGCTTGGATCTCAATATCAACAGCTTGTCCTTGAGCCCCACCAAGTGGTTGGTGAATCATGATTCTCGAATCAGGTAAGGACATACGTTTACCTGCTGTTCCTGCTGCTAACAGAAATGCTCCCATGCTGGCTGCCAAACCAAAACATATCGTAGCAACATCAGGACGAATTTGCTGAATGGTGTCGTAAATTGCCATTCCTGCAGTTACCGAACCCCCAGGAGAATTAATATACAATTGAATATCTTTTTCGGAGTCATCAGCATCCAAATACAATAACTGAGCAATAATAGCGTTGGCAATTGTATCGTCTACAGGCGTTCCCAAAAAGATGATCCGATCTCGTAGCAGGCGGGAGTAGATATCGAAGGCACGCTCTCCCATACCTGATTGCTCTACTACTGTTGGCAATATGTTTGTTGAATTTGAACTATTCTGGGAGTTAATTTTCAACTTGCTCAAACTGCTGATTTGATAATTTCCCGACTGCGATTCCAGCATACAAGAAAGTTTGACATTAAGAATTGACAGTTTTCAATGATTTGTGCAGCTTATATGTTAATTGTGGCTTTTATTTCCACAAATGCCAATGTCGAATTTTTATGCTGCTGATTCGACAGGCGAAATTTGTATATTTTCTTTGCTACTTGCTAACTATTATGCCTCATTAATATGCTTTCTGTGTAAACAGAGTATCAAGCTAAGGCGGTGGTGGATGACCATTTTTATTTAAGATTTCTTAAATACTCCGCCTGCAGATCGTATTTTTTACGATTTTAATGAGTCTAAGTAAGGTTGCGAACGATGGGTTATTAGCTTGTAATTTTCCTTGATATGACTATCCTTCCTGACTTACCGTCGCTTCTTGTTCCTCATCTTCGGAAGTCTCTGAGGAGGTTTCACTCTCTGTTTCCTCTGCAGTACTCAAAGATCCTTCCGGTACTAGTTCAACGGATGATTTTTCCAAAAGCCAATCAATAATCTTTTCTGTGAGTAGTTCGTTCTCAACTACCGAACGTGCTCTTTGGGGATCGATGTCGGAATCAGAATATTCTTTAATTAATTCTTGGATACGACCATTAATTTCTTCTTCTGAAGTTTTGATGGATTCTTGGGAAGCTACTTTTTGCAGTGTGACTGAGCGCTTGATCCGCTCAATTGCTTCCGAACGGGATTGTTCCCGCAATCTAGGGATAACGTCTTTAGTAAATAATTTTTTAACATCTAATCCCTGTTGTGAAAGTCGAATTGCAGTTTGTGTCAACATTGCATCAACTTCCTGGTCAATCATCGTCTCAGGTAAGTCAACTTCTGCTTTGGTAAGCAATTCATCAAGCAAAGCTTCTTGTTTGTTATTTTTTGTTTTTTCGTCAGCTTCTTTTTGAAAACGTTCTTCCAAAGAATTGCGTAATTCCGTTAGAGTTTCAAATTCACTGGCTTCCTTAGCAAAATCATCGTCTAATTCGGGCAGTTCTTTCTCTTTAATTTCTTTGAGAGTAACAGTAAATAATGCTGGCTTTCCAGATAACTCTTCATTCGCATATGGTTCTGGGAATTGAGCAGAGATTTCTTTAGTCTCACCCGGATTCATTCCTACAATCCCATCTACAAATCCTGGGATAAATTGATCCTGTTGTAATTCTACTTGGAAATCAGTACCTTCACCACCAGGAATGGGTTCGGGTTCTCCTTCTTCACCTTCTGCTTTCACCAACACACCCTTAAAGTCGACAACCGCAACATCACCAATTTGCGTCGCTCTTCCTTCCACAGGAATTAATGTTGCCATTTGTTGACGTTCTTGTTCTAAAACTTCATCAATACGCTTCGGATCGTATTTTATTTCTTCTGCTTTAAACTGTAGACCTTGATAGTCACCTAATTTAACCTCTGGCTCTACATCTACGGCAGCATTAAAGGTAAGGGACTTACCTGGCTCATAAGCATTTACTAATTCATCAAAGGAGGAACGCAGTTGTGGTTGTCCAATGGCAGGAATATCTTCTTGTTCGATAGCTTTTTTAATACCATCTTGAATCAATTCTTCTAATGCCGTTGCCTTAACCCTAGTTGAACCCAAACTTTGGAGCAAGATCGGGCGCGGAACTTTACCTTTGCGAAACCCTGGAATATTTATAGTGCGAGCAAAATTTTTGACAACTTCCTCATAAGTTTTTTTTGTTTGTTCGGGTGTAATTTCTATTTCCAAACCAATCTGGCTAGCGGGAAGTTTCTCCTGGGTGACTTTCATGCTTTATCTCTGTTTCAATATTGTGTGTTTTTCCGTAACTTTGCGGTTGCAACCGACAAACTTGGCCTATGTGATGCGCTTCTAGAAGCGTAAGCGCAGCGAAAGGCTATAACTACGTTACCTTCGGATCCGCTGTCGCTGCAGGCTTTGCTGTTAAACTTAAAACTCTGTGAAAACTGATGAATCAGCGTTCGCGAGTTTCCTCACATGACATTTTATTTAAAATTAATTTAATTTTTTTGCCAAGTAGAATTCACAAAACTGGGCGCAGGCAAAAAATTAATTTTATCCGTCATTAAATTTATTTGTTGAGCATAATCGTTAAAGTACTTCATAACGAGGCTGCAACTAGCTCAATAATTCAAGCTCCTTTTCAAATTGTTACCATTGTGGGTTTAACGCCGTGATATTCTTGTTCTCATCTAATTAGCACAACTTAAGTTAAATTGAAATTACATCTAAGTAAGTGAATGAGCCGGCGAATCCCAACGGCCTTTTCTTCACTAAATTTAGTTTGTTAGATTGAGACTTAGTGTAAGAGCCATCTAATCCATTTGAATCATAGTACATGTATTTGTGCTGGATACAATGCTAAAATATGCCGATTCTGTTATTCACAGATGATACATATAGCAAATGTACGTACAGACAGATTCTTTCTTAAATATTAATGTGTTATATAATATATTATTTAAAATTGTCTTCTGTTTGAATTGAATAATGAATTGTTGTAAACTGCAGCATTACTAAACTAAAACTAACTCCAGACTAAAAGAGGGAAACGAGATATATTTTCAATCTTTAGAGATAAACTTAATTATTATAAACATCAAAATTATTCAAATTTATTTAGTTCATCAAGATCGTAAAACTTAATATGTATAAATTTTAAGCCAAGGATAATATTATAATTTCAAGGAGGAGACCAGTGTGTCTAAAGACTATCGAGTAGCCATTTTGGGAGCGACTGGTGCTGTAGGCACAGAATTATTACATTTGCTAGAATATCGTAATTTCCCAATTGCCCAGCTAAAATTATTGGCTTCACCTCGCAGCGCTGGTAAGGAAATGACTTTTAAAGGAGAAAAGTTTGTAGTAGAACCAGTAAAAGATGGTGCTTTTGATAATGTGGATTTAGTCTTGGCAAGTGCAGGTGGTTCCACATCCAAAGAATGGGCACCCAAAGCTGTAGAAGCAGGTGCTACAGTTATTGATAATTCCAGCGCTTTTCGGATGAATGAGGATGTGCCTTTAGTAGTACCAGAGGTAAATCCGCAGGCGTTAGAATTACACAAGGGTATTATTGCTAATCCCAACTGCACGACAATTTTAATGGCTGTTGCAGTATATCCTTTGCACAAGGTTAAACCAGTTAAGAGAATTGTAGTCGCCACTTATCAGTCTGCAAGTGGAGCTGGTGCAAGGGCAATGGAAGAAGTGAAAACCCAGAGCCAAGAGATATTAGCAGGTAAAGAACCAGTAACAGAAATTTTTCCTTACCCGTTGGCATTTAATTTATTTCCACATAATTCGCCATTGAATAACTTCGGCTACTGTGAAGAAGAAATGAAGATGGTCAACGAGACTCGGAAAATATTTGACGATCGTGCTTTGAGGGTGAATGCAACTTGTATCCGAGTTCCTGTATTGCGCGCTCATTCAGAAGCCATTAACCTGGAATTTTACACTCCTGTAAAGCCAGATGAGGCAAAGGATATTTTAAAACTAGCTCCCGGCATCAAAATAGTAGAAGATTGGCAGACAAACTATTTCCCAATGCCGATAGAGGCTAGCGGTCGAGATGAGGTTTTAATTGGGAGAATTCGTCAAGATATTTCCCATCAATGTGGTTTAGATTTGTGGTTATGCGGCGACCAAATCCGTAAAGGTGCAGCTTTGAACGCGGTACAAATAGCTGAGTTATTAGTAGAAAAGAATCTAATGCAGCCCGTTAGAGCACAATTAACGACCTAAAATATTTTGGATAGATAAATCTTATCTGCATTTAGTCTGGATATGTTGAGTGAAAAGTCAAATATCATTGACCTAAAAGTCTAAATATCGAGAAAAATTTAATTTTGTTGTTGAAGAAATCAAAATTAATCAAGAAATACTAATCCTATTTGTAATTGTAAATTATTACAGTGAATAAATTATGAAGTGGAAACAGAAACAAGGTGCAGAAAATCAATTAGGTAGTCGGGAGTAAAAATATGGTGGTAGATTTTGGCAAGGTTCTAACCGCCATGGTTACACCGTTCAACGAAGATGGTAGTGTTAATTACGATGTAGCAGCCTCATTGGCAAAGTATTTAGTAGAAAGCGGTACTGATACAGTAGTAGTCTGCGGTACAACAGGCGAATCGCCGACTTTAAATTTAGATGAAGAATATCAATTGTTTTCTACAGTATTGGAAGCAGTAGCTGGTAAAGCTTTAGTAATGGCAGGCTGTGGTTCCAATTCTACAAAAGAAGCAATTTTCGCAACCCAAAAGGCAGAAAAATTGGGTGTGGATGGAACTTTACAAGTAGTTCCTTACTACAATAAACCACCACAAGCTGGTCTGTATAAACATTTTCAAACCATAGCTCAGGCTTCAGAACTTCCAGTGTTGTTATATAATATACCTGGGCGTACTGGATGTAATTTGGAAGTTGAAACTGTTGTTCATCTAGCAGAAATATCAAATATTGTAGGTATAAAAGAATCCACAGGAAGTACAGAAAGAGTCAACGAAATCCGTAGCTTGACACCAGCAGAATTTCAGATTTACTCTGGTGATGATTACATGACTTTACCCTTATTGGCGGTTGGGGCTAAGGGTATAGTTAGTGTGGCTTCTCATCTGGTAGGTAAGGAGCTACAGCAGATGATTCAAGCCTTCAATTCAGGTGAAGTTCGAGTGGCTACTGAAATTCATCTCCGGCTTTTCCCACTTTTTAAAGCTTTATTTGCAACGTCAAATCCCATTCTCATTAAAGAAGCTTTACGGCTTCAAGGTTGGAATGTCGGTTTTACCCGTCTGCCATTGTATGAGACTAACTCAAAAGCGTCAGATAACCTAACAGAGGTACTTAAAAAACTTAGTCTAATTTAGTTCGTTGTTATTTCAAGATTTTATTTCTACATACTCTTAGACTAAGTTACTTGATACGAATATAAAAATTTTACTATTTTTGCAATTAGCATAGGCTTAAATACGCTCTATATAACAAGCAAAGGATAGATAGTGATTTTTGAGACATTTAGTTCATTTTTATTGAACAAATGAACATTTGATTAAACTTGTAATTACTTTCAGGCTGACTCTAAGGTCTGCTAGTTCTTGCTTTTGTCAGCTTTGTATTTTTTATCACTTATGACTTACAGAAAATTGTTAACAATTAAAAACAATAAGAAGGAAGAAATGGCAAAGAAAGAAGGTAATACCGCTCTGAAAATTATTCCCTTAGGTGGATTGCATGAAATTGGTAAAAATACCTGTGTTTTTGAATATGAAGATGAAATGATTCTGCTGGATGCAGGTTTAGCATTTCCTACAGATGGAATGCACGGAGTTAATATCGTCTTGCCGGACATGAGCTACGTGCGAGAAAATCGTCATAAAATTAAGGGTATGGTTGTGACCCATGGTCATGAGGATCATATTGGCGGGATTGCGTTTCATCTCAAGCAATTTGAAATTCCCGTAATCCATGGACCAAGATTAGCTATGGCTATGCTGGAGGGAAAATTAGAAGAAGCAGGAGTACGAGATCGTACAGAACTTAAAACCGTCCTTCCTCGAGATATCGTGCGAATCGGTAAACATTTTTTAGTGGAGTACATTCGTAATACCCACTCAATGGCAGATAGTTTTACAGTAGCAATCCATACACCAATTGGAGTTGTAATCCATACAGGCGATTTTAAATTCGATCATACTCCGGTAGATGGAGAGTCCTTTGATTTGCAAAGACTAGCCGAGCATGGAGAAAAGGGTGTTTTGTGCTTAATGAGTGATTCAACAAATTCAGAAGTACCAGGATTTACACCCTCGGAACGTTCGGTATATCCAAATTTGGACCGAGTTTTCTCTCAAGCCGATGGGCGATTATTTGTAACAACTTTTGCTTCTAGCGTTCATCGTATAAATATTATTTTGCAACTAGCAAAAAAACATAGGCGTACCGTCAGTATAGTCGGGCGCTCAATGCTCAATTTGATTGCTCATGCCCGGAATCTTGGTTATATCAAATGCGAAGATGATTTGTTTCAGCCTTTGAATTCGATTCGTAATTTACCTGACAAAGATGTTTTGATTTTGACTACAGGTTCTCAAGGCGAACCGATGTCAGCGCTAACTCGAATTTCCAATAAGCAACATCCCCACATTAAGATTCGGGAAGGAGATACTGTGGTTTTCTCTGCGAATCCAATACCTGGAAACACTATTGCAGTTGTCAATACAATTGACAGGTTAATGATGCAAGGAGCAAAAGTTGTTTATGGACGTCATCAAGGTATCCATGTTTCAGGTCATGGATGTCAGGAAGATCAGAAACTGATGTTAGCATTAACTCGACCAAAATTCTTTTTGCCAATTCACGGCGAACACCGAATGTTAATCAAACATAGTGAAACAGCACAAAAAATAGGTGTTCCTGCAGAAAATATGGTAATAATTAATAACGGTAATATAGTTGAGTTAACTACTAACTCTATTAAGGTTGCAGGTAAGGTTGAATCAGGAATAGAGCTAGTAGATACTTCCGGCTCGGGAATGGTTAGTGACCGGGTATTGCAAGAACGCCAACGCATGGCGGAAGAAGGTTTAGTCACAATTGCAGCAGCAATAGATTGGAACGGCAAGCTGTTAGCGAAACCAGAGATACATGTGCGGGGTGTTGTTACCACCATAGAACGTTCTCTGATACAAAAACGTATAAAACAGCGTATAGAAGAAATTCTCGGCATGCGCTGGCCAGAATTTTTCCAGCAATTTGATGGCGGAAAAGTAGAAGTTGATTGGAGTGGTTTGCAAGGATTAATTGAAAGAGACTTAGCACGTTTTCTGCGAAGAGAACTGAAATGTCAGCCCACCGTAACATTATTGTTACAAACTCCCGAAGAACCAGTAAAAGTTTCAGATGGCAGAAGGCGTCGTACTCGGACTACTGCACAAGTCGCTTCATAGATAGATGAATTGGGCTAAGTAATTAACAATTCAAGACAATTAACGATTAATACGATTCAGGATTTGAGACAATTAGAAATTAATTTTCTGGGTGGAGTTTTAGGACTTTCCGCCCTATTTTTTCATTGTTGGGTTGGTTATTGTTGGGAAAATAGATAGGGCTTGCTGTTCGCACAGCGTAGCGTTAGCTAAAAAAGTAGAGTTCTGTGAATCTGGAAGCCACACAGATTGCAAAACAGTAGTTTCATCTCCTAGTTTCTTATTTACCCAGCTATATCGCGGGCTAAAGTTACATCAGCAGTTGGTCAGCTTCACACCTTGTTATAGAACTGCTGGAACTTACGAGCCCGCTCAGCTCCTGCTTGCGCTTATCATTTGCAACAGATGTAAACGAAAGAAGACAAAATAGGTTATAAGTTTTTGTAATAATGGTTATAATATTGACAAATACTATGAGAAAGAGTATAAAATTATTTCCCATAGATGTAAAAAAACACCTATCAAAAGGAGGATGTCTTTACTAAAATTTCAATTGATTCAAGTTATCGATAAGATATAATTGCTACACTTCCTATTTACGGAAAATTAGGTTTAACTTGACGTAGCAATAGAGTCAGAGGCTGAGACAAGTCAGTACCTATATACAGATTTACATCCATGTAATGGAAACAATTTTCCCAATAATTCTTCTGAAAACATGGACAATCTTTATTGAGTAATTAGATACCCTCAAACTAATAGAGGATTTAAAAATGAAGGTATTTGATAATACCACAAAAAAGCTATTTTTGGCAAGCTGGGTATCAGTTAATCCAGCGGAAGGTTCTGAATTAAATGTCACAGCTATACAACGCGATATTCCTAAGTACCGTTGTGATATTTTTAGGTTTTTACGGCAATGGCTCAATAACATTCAAATTTGCGATCGCAAATTTGCTCGCCGTATATGTGGGTTGATTCCAGCACAATGCCCTTTTGAACGGGAGATTAAGTTATTTGGTAAGACTTTGTTTTATATCCCACCACTGTGTAAACTAAATCCTCTATATGAGGAATTAGTAAGTTTACGCTTTCGAGCATTATGTTATCTTGCTGATGAATGCGGTGAAGACATTACTCAATACTGCTAAGTTACGGGAGTAAAAAGCAAAGTAAGAACTTAGCTTAGTATTTTGCATGGGTTTAAATTCCCCGCTTATACCACGTGAAAGCCTGTATTTCTGGAGTGTTCTGTGTGTGTGATGCTTCTTTTGAGTACATTTTTGAGCGGAAGAAGATTCAATTTGGGAACTAAACCCATGCAAATCTCCAATTAATTGCTGATGATACACCCTGATAATTTATAAGCAATTGTGAAATATGAGTAGTTGTGAGTTGTTTTTTGGGTAACTATACTATTTCAATTTGTCAATTAGTTATTGTTTTGACTGCCATTTTTCGATTGCTACTTGGGCTTTATTATGAGTATTTGTTTCCTCTGGTGGAACTAAATTAGCAGCTGCAATTGCACTTTTAAAATTTCCTCTTGCGGCGCGAGCATAGGCAATTTTTAGGATATCTTCACTCCACTTATTAATTGATTTTTGTGCTTGCTTGAACCCGGGTTCTGACGGAGAAATTTTTTTGGCAACTTCAATAGCGCGGTTATAAGTAGATGCCTGTTTACTCTTGATTAAAGCATTTGCTGCGTCCAATAAAGTTTGATTACTAATATACTGTTTTGCTTCTTCTCGCCACCTTTCAATTGCTGCTTGGGCTTGGGAGTAATTTGGGAAATTTTCATTAATGAATTGTGTAGTGGCAATAGCTTTGGCATAATCTTGTTTTTGGGCACTATTTTCAGCCATCTCCAAAATCATCTGACTCCAAATCTGGATGTTATCTTGAGCTTCCTTATAATTTAATTTTTCCGGTTTGATTTGCTGTGCCTTAGCGATAGCTTTACTCAAATCACTAGCTTCTGTGGGGTTTAAGGATATCTTTTCTAAGTCTAAGAGTGCTTTTTTGCGCTTTTCGGGATTGATATTGGGATCGACTGGAGTCGGAGATGGAGAAGTAATCGGAGATACAGAACTATTTGGTAATGTTTGAACAAAATTCGAATCCTCTGTTTCAGGATTGTTAACTAGTGAGCCATCACTGTGATTCCAGGTTTTTTGATAGTGTAGAAATACTAAGCCGATTGAGAAGCCTAATATTACAGCAATACAACTTCCCGTAAGTAGATTTGTCCACAGGGATGTTCCGTTTGCTTTTTCTTTCTGCGTATTTTCTCGGCTGTGACGAACTATTGCACTCGAAGACCTTTCCGATGTAGCGGGATAGGAAGGAGAAAGAGAGAAAGAACTCAATTCTTCGCTAATATCTTCATCGGTCTGCAATAAGTCGTTGTGATTCAAGGTATTGAAAGATTGGGAGCTTTGTCCAAAACTATCATTACTGTTTGATAATATTGGCTGAATTTGACCTTTTATTTTCTGCTTTTCTGGAGTTGAACTGGCTATATTCTGAAACATCCTGGCTAAAGGTAATTGTCCCAAGATTGACCGGTCATTAAAAGTAATAAAACTTGCAGGATTTTGTACTGGGCGAAAATGATCTTCACATAATTCAGGGGTGCGAACTTTGAGGTAATTTTCCAAATTACCCAAAGTATTACCATGACCAGAACGTAAAGCTTCTAATAAGGCTGCACTAAAAAATCCATAACCTATTTCGCTACTTTCGTGGGAAAATTGCTCTGGTTGACATGAAATAATAATAGGTAATTCTAGTTCTTGAGCAACACAGAGAGCTTCTTGAGTAACTAGAGGATGCCCTTGACAACCAAAAGCTCGGTTCATATCTAGTAAAATCAACACCTCAAGTTGAGTAGCTCGCAAAAAAAGGATTAATTCTCTTAAAGCAATCCCAGTTTCTTCAACTCGCAGTGGATCTCCTTCTTTCGGCATCAAATAATCGCGTCCATTGTAATTGATGCCATAACCACTAAAGAAAAACCACAAACGATCCTGTGGCTGCCAGAATTTGGCAGCAAATTCCTCTAGTAGCAGCAGAATATTTTCTTTACTAGGTTCAGTAGAGTACTCGCCAATTGGTGGAGAGGTATCAGTTATCAGCAAACACTGTTGCGCAAAAAATTCTCCTCGCTCGACCAAAGCTTGCTTAAGCCCCTCAGCATCAGCTTGAGCACAACGTAGGGGTTGAAAGAACTGATATTGATTAATGCCAATAGCGATCGCCCAATTATTTGCCATCGCGTTTTGTGTTAGTGATTATTTGCAAAATGAATGTATCGTAGTTGGCTTTGTCAGAAAAACAAGGCTAACCTATGTCTTATAGTCTAGGCGATCGTAATCTCATCAGCCCATTCTATGTATTTTTTATAACTTTTTTTTGTGGAAAATACTTTTAAGAAATTTTATCGTCTATTAGTTATGAGGAGCTAAATGTTTATGAGTACAGACATATCCTTCCAAAGTAAGACATATTTGATGTCATGGTTAGTTAACAAAATAGGATTCGCTCGAATTTTAGTGGTGTTAGCTGCTGGTATACCATTGTGGTTCGTAACAGAAATGCTTACTCCTTCTTTGGCAAAAGCATACACAGCAAGAGTTGATTTAGCGATAGATACATTAGTAGGAGAAAATTACAATACCATTTTGCGGAGAGCGGAAGCAGTAGCCAGAACAGCAGTTCAACGCAATTTTGACAAAGATATATTAGTTACAGACATATCAGTAATTGTGTCAGTCCAGCACCAAGGCGCAATTGCACCAATTTTAGAGTTAGATGTAAGTCGCCCACGATGGCGAAATAACCCCGATCCGCAGCGTTGGGCAAAGTATTTTAAAGCAGCAAAAGCACTTTTATATTTCCAAGGCAATCTCAACAGTATTGAGGATTCTAAATCTGTAGGAAATGAAGAACAAAAACAGGAATCATTAATAACTGAATGAGTCGCTTCAAACTCAATGCCTTAGAATAAAAAGGTTGTCAAAAAATTGCGGTATTAACAGAGATGGCAGTTCCAAAGAAGAAAACATCTAAAACCAAGCGAGATCAACGTCGAGCTAACTGGAGACGCAAAGCTTCATTTGAAGCAGAAAAAGCTCTTTCTCTAGGTAAGTCAATTCTGACAGGACGTTCTACCTTTGTTTATCCTACCCCTGAAGATGAGGAAGAAGAAGAATAATTTTTCTTCCCAAAATAGTGGAAAAGCACGAGTTAAATACCCCGCCCTTGAGTAAGGACGGGGATTGTAGGAGTTTGATCTTAAAATTAATAGGAATTTACTTTTTTCGTTGCTTTATCCACTAACAAAATATTTTTTGCAAAAAATAATGTACGATAAGTAGTCTTAGTATGTTTCCCTAATACTCTATAACTTTGCTTGAACTAAATCGATGGTATCAAATAAGGTTTTTATGTTAACGCTACGTAGCGTTAATTTTATTTATGTGTTAGCCTGAGGCGTTTTTATTTATCTTCATTTATGCTTCTAACCCTGGAGGCAATATTAGAATTTTGCATACTTGCGGGCTTTATTACAATAGCAATATCTTGCAGGTCATGATTTAAAGTGGAGCTGCTTAGATATTGAATAAACTGAATTAGCTTAAATTTATTTAAATTTTGAAACAACCTTAACTGCATTTATGTAGTATTTAAAATGTCAATGCGAATAATTACCTACCTCTGAAGACTGATTATTGGGCGATTATTAAAAAGTAAAGTATTCTTATACAGCTTTTGGCTAGAACTATTTTTTGGCTAGAACTATGCAAGGAAAATTTTTTCAAAAACCTTCACCGTCACAAAGCAAGAGTGTTCCTCCTGGTCAACATTTAGCCAAGGGTTTCCCAGTACTTACCTATGGTGCTACGCCTCAGGTATCCAAAGATGAATGGGAGTTTAGAGTCTGGGGTTTGGTAAAACCAATGACTTTTTCTTGGTCGGATTTTATGTCACTTCCCCAACACGATTTTACTGCTGATTTTCACTGTGTAACCCGTTGGTCAAAACTTGATGTGAAGTGGACGGGAATAAAAATCACAGATTTTATAAAATTACTTGAAGTCAGTCCAAAAGCAATTCATGTTATGCAGCACTGCTATGGTGGCTACACAACTAATATTTCAATGGCAGATTTTATCCTAGAAGAAAATTTCTTTGCAATAAAGTTGTTTGGAGAAGATTTACCAGCAGAACATGGAGGTCCGATGCGAGTTATTGTACCTCACCTTTATGCCTGGAAAAGTGCTAAGTGGATTAATGGCTTAGAGTTTTTAGAAAGCGAAGAACTAGGTTTTTGGGAACGCAATGGCTACCATAAGCGAGGCGAACCATGGGGAGAAGAACGTTATAGTGGTTTTTAGCTTACCTAGCAAGGATTTAGGGTTAATAACATCTAAAAATTAATTGCCAACAAATATTATTATGCAACCCACTGTTGCAGTATCTTTATACAATTTGATTTTGCTGTAAAGGAATTTCAATTAGAAATTCTGAACCTTTTCCAGGTAAGGAGTTGCATTGTAAGTAACCACCATGCTTCTCCGCAATGATTTGATAGCTAATTGACATTCCTAAACCAGTTCCCTTACCAATTGGTTTAGTTGTAAAAAATGGTTCAAACATTCGTTCTTGTACTTCTTCGGAAATACCCGGACCATTGTCGCTAATACGAATGATAACTTTGTCTAAGCCATCTATCTCCGTACAAATACAAATACGACTGGGATTTTCTTCTATGGCTTTTAAGCTACGTTTGCGATCGCGTTCTTCTAAAGCATCAAGAGCATTAGAAAGAATATTCATAAATACTTGGTTGAGCTGACCGGGATAACACTCGACAGGTGGTAGATCGCCATAGCTTTTTTCCACAAGAATACCCATATGTTCGGGTTTTGCTTTGAGTCGATATTGCAAAATCATTAGTGTACTATCAATACCCTCATGAATATCGACCTCCTTCTTTTCCATTTCATCCACACGGGAGAAGTTGCGCAATGACAAGACAATCTCGCGAATACGCTGAGCACCCATTTTCATTGATGAGAGAAGTTTGGGTAAATCTTGGCGCATAAACTCTAAATCAATTGCTTCTGCTTCTTCCGCGATTTCTTGAACCGCATTGGGATAGTGTTTTTCGTAGGTTTGTAAAAATCCCAATAAATCTTGAATGTATCCATCAGCATGATTGAGGTTACCGTAAATAAAATTCACCGGGTTATTGATTTCGTGAGCGACACCTGCAACCAACTGACCGAGGCTAGACATCTTATCGTTCTGAATTAATTGATTTTGAGTAGTGTTGAGTTTTTGTAGGGTTTTTTCTAATTCCCACGCTTTTTGTTGTAATTCAGTTTCTACTTGTTTGCGATCGTGAATATCGATACAAACACCAACCCATTCGCGAATTTGACCGTTATCTGTAAATATAGGAACTGCTCTTACAAGAAAGTAACGATAGTCTCCCTGTTTAGTCTGAACTCGCATTTCTTCTTGGTACAATTTTTGGGAATTTATTGATTTTTGCCACGCTTGGGAAATGCGATCGCGATCTTCTGGATGTAGTAAATGTTTCCATTTATCTCCCTTAATTTCCAGCAAAGCGATTTGAGAATCCTTACTTCTTGTTACAACATCTTGAATTTTTCCTTGACGGTCTGCGGTCCAAACCAATTGAGCAGAAGCTAAAACTAAAGAACGATATCGCTGTTCGCTACACCCAAGTGTAGGAAGCATTTTTTCTAGCATCCTTTGGGCTTGCTGTAATCTAAAATCTACTTGTTGGGATTCAATACTTTGTACTGAGGTTTCTAGATTCGCTTGACTGAGTAAGCTGCTTGGATGTGGAACTTGTAAATTTATTGGTTGCAAATTTGTTTGTTGCGAACCTATTTGTCGCGAACTTATTTTTTCTAAATTTATTTTTTCCGAATTTATACAAGTTGATACATTTGCTAAATGTTTTGTAGGAAGATTAGCTTCGTTTATATCCTTATCCTCGTGAAGTAATATCTTTTGTAAATGTTTTTGCACTTGACAATTTTCAGTTATGTCTCGGCAGAAACCTAGAATTGCAAATATTTTACCTTGGGAGTTACGTAAAGGTTGTTTCTTGGTCTGAAAGATACGCTTTGAACCATCTCTGAGAGTTATTACATCTTGCCCTTTAGTAATAGTTTCCCCTCTCAATACCGCTAAATCTTCCATTCGAGAGCCAGGAATATTTTCCAAAGAATCATCAGATACAAGTTCACTAGAAAATCCTAATTCCAAATCATCTTTACCAATAATAGATGTTACTGTTTGACCAACTGCTCGTGCATAACTTTCGTTAGCTAATACATAGCTGAAGTTTTCATCTTTGATAAAAATCCAATCAGGTGTTGCTGCGATGGCTGCATTTAGCAAGCTTACTTGAAGTTCAAGCTGCTCTAAGGTTTGCTCTGAGACAGTCGTAAGTGGGGTGAGATGATGCATATCAAAGTGTCCATGCTTGCCAAGAATCTGTTGCGTAAATGACCCGCGCGCGAGCAAATTAAGTTAGTTGTCAAGGTCATTCTCTAACTAGAGTTCCCAAAATACTCTTGGTATTCACATCCAGAAAGGAAGAATTCAAACATATAATTTAAGCTGTATTCTAGATACATTCTGCAAAATTATATGGTTTTTAAATACTCAAAAATTGAGTATTTTTTTTAACAGAGACAACTTACCTTTGTAGGGAGGATACAACAATTTGGAAGCCAGAAAAAATGGCTTATGCAACACACTTTTATAATGGGAAAATGTATCAAAACTTGCTTTACCGTGGTAATTGCCTATCCCACTATTACCAATACCACCAAAAGGCAAAGTGGGAACGCAATATTGCAATAAGGTATCGTTAAAACAAACTCCACCAGAGGAAGTTTCTTGTATTATTTTCTTCTGCAGGTGTTCATTTTGTGAAAATAAATACAATGCTAAGGGCTTCGGTTGAGAATTAATCTTAGTGATTGCTTCGGTAATATCTTCATATGCTAGCACGGGTAAAATTGGACCAAATATTTCTGAAAGCATTATTTCATTTTGCCAAGAAACTCTATCTACAATGGTCGGTGCAATATAGAGTTGCTCCCGATTAGTTTCGCCCCCAATGGCAATTTCACCGTATGAAAGCAGTTCTACTAAACGGTCGAATTGTTTCAGATTGATAATTCTGCCATAATCCGGGCTGTTAGCAGGATTTTCACCATAAAATTCTTGGATATATTTTTTGACACTTTCTAATAACTGAAACTTAATATCTTTATGAACTAAAAGATAATCTGGGGCTATACAAGCTTGACCAGCATTAGAAAATTTTCCCCATGTTATCCGTCTGGCGGTTTTTTGAATGTCAGTATGAATATCAACAATACAAGGACTTTTCCCACCCAATTCTAGAGTAACTGGTGTTAGATTTTGTGCTGCTGCTGCCATTATAATTTTGCCAACAGTCGCACTTCCTGTAAAAAAAATATGGTCAAATCTTTGTGCTAACAGTTGCTGACTAATTGTTACATCACCTTCAATGACAGAAATATAATCTTCGTCAAATATTTTACCAACAATTTCCGCTATAAGACAACTAGTCTGGGGAGCATATTCGGATGGTTTAATGATGACACAGTTGCCTGCAGCAATTGCTCCAATTAAAGGTAGGATATTAAGTTGAAACGGATAATTCCAAGCACCAATAATTAATATTACTCCTAATGGCTCAGGATAAATACTGGCCGTTGCTGGTAATAGTTGCCAGGGTACATTGGTATTTTTTGGTTTACTCCAAGTTTTGAGATGTTTGATAGCATGCTCAATTTCTTGGTTTATTAAAAATATTTCTGAAGTAAAAGCTTCAACTTCTGGTCTACCTAAATCAGCTTTTAATGCCTGAATAATTGCTCTTTCGTGCAGGTTGAATCCTGTTTTAAGTTTTCTGAGTTTTTCTAGGCGAAATTGGATATTCTTAGTTTGACCAGTGAGAAAAAAATTGCGTTTGTTCTCAACAACTTCAGCTATTGGTGCTTGTAAATTCATCGTTAATTTTTCCTAATATCTAATTCTCCTTCATATTTAAGTTTCCTCAATTGGGACTGTTGAAATAAATTATTAATACAACTCCAAACATTTTTCTGTTTAGGAGTTTAACTAATTAAACTTTCTGCTACAAGTATTATTACTTGATTTATATGTATTCATAAATACAAAAGTAAGCAATTAAATACAATAATTAATCTATTGCTTCACAGGTATTTTTACACTAAAAATGCTACCTTTATCGACCTCTGAAGCAATACTGATTTCACCTTGATGTGCTTCAGCAATGCGACGAGAAAGATACAATCCTAAGCCACTACCAGAATACTTGTGGCTTCCAGGACGAAATCTTTCAAACAAAGTAGCTTGCTCTTCGGGCGAAATACCTTTCCCTGTATCTTCTACCTGTACTGTAATATTTTCCAAGTTAGCCTTGGATTGCAAGCGAATGGAAACAAATCCAATATCGGTAAATTTAATTGCATTACCAACTAAATTGGTAAATAACCGATGCAATTCCAGGCGGTCGCCCATGACCCTAACAGACTGCTTACCCAGTTCTAAATTAATTTTGAGCTTTTTGTCTTCTGCCAAAGGTGTTAATTCTTTCCCAACTTCATCGAGTAACTGATGTAAATCTACTGGTTGAAAGGTTAAGGTTTTACGACCAGCTTCAAAACGATAAACTTCTAGCAGAGTGTTGACCATTGCCAGCAAGTTACTATTACTACGAGCCATTGTAGATAGAACTTCTTTCATCTCCGGTGAAAGTTCTCCTAAAGCACCTTGCAAGCAAAGTCCCATCATCCGTTCTGCAGCGACTAATGGGGTACGTAGATCGTGGGTAAGTCGAGAAACAAAATCTTCTCTTTGACGGGCGATTTCATCGCGCTCATCAATACTATGCTTGAGTCGAAGAAGTGATCGCACCCTTGCAAGTAACTCATCAACTGTTACAGGTTTACGAATAAAATCATCTGCTCCTAAATCTAACCCTTGGGCAACATTTGGCGAGTCGTGAGCTGTAATGAGCAAAATTGGCATAAATTTGAGCTCACTATTTTTTCTAATGTTTTTTGTTACTTCATACCCATCCATCCCTGGCATCATTAAATCCAGTAATACCAAATCGAAAGGAGAATTTTCGATTTTGGCTAGGGCTGAAGGACCATTCTCAGCAGTTGAAACTATATAATTTTCTTCCTCCAAAATAGTTTTAATTAAAAAAACGTTGTCTGGAGAATCATCAACTACAAGAATTTGGTCAGGGCGAGAAGATTGCGGACTCATAGAGCAAATAATGGCTAACTTAGAAAGATATGTTTAGTCTTTGCGGTGCGGCTTGGGCACATTCAAAAGTAGTTTTATTGGTTTCATTAAGAAGATTATTTCTTTTTCTTGCCTCTGACTAAAGAAGGATTTTTCTATGAAAAATAGAGAAAATTATGATAGTTATTTTTTTAAAAGAATTTTAAACTTAAGTAACTATTTTTATTACCCTAGACTTTAAAATCAAATTATTTTGATACAAGTCTCTATATTACTAGCTAAAAGGGAAATATAATTAAATTTGCAATGATTGCATTAATTACAATTAGATGATAATAAAAATTGATTATTATGGACATTCATGTAGAAAGTTATCATGCTATCTCTGTAAAACAGGCGATCGAGGTCACAACATAGTGAGAAATATGTCATAACAAATATGCTTTCAAGTTTTAAAACTGACTTTCTGCTTGAATTTTCGCTCGAGTTGATAAAGATATTAGAAATGTTTAAAAAATGATTATTCTGTGGTTGGTTCTAATACTTGGAAGTTAACGTTTTGGTTGTCTTTTGGTTATTTGATATTTGCTTAATTTTTATCATGCTCATTGCTTGATAGAAGTTTTCAGCTTTTAGATATTTGAAGAACTTTGCCTGTTTTACTATTTCAAATTGTGATTTTAGAAAGAAGACTGCAACGCCTTAAAGTTTTATGAACTAAAACATATTGCATTTCCACTTTATTGGTGGAAATTGGCAAGTACCAATCTGATCGTCAGTAGTGTAAGTTCGAACTGTATCCCAGAGATTATATCGGTCACAGTAGATTAATTGTTAACTGTCGAAGAATAGCTATCTGACAAGCTTTTCAGCATCAAATAACAAGAAGTTGCTCCAGGGTCTTGATGTCCAATACTGCGATCACCAAGGTAACTAGCACGTCCTTTTTTTGCAAGCGTTGGTATAGTATCTTTCATTGCTTTTTCTGCTATTGCAACCATCTGTTGCATTGCTTCAGACATATTTTTACCACTACCTACTGCTTCTTCGAATGCGACGGTAGCGGGAGATAGAACATCTATCATCGTTTTATCGCCGGGTTTTGCTTTACCCCGTTGCAATACTCCTTGTAAACCTTCCTGCAATAACTTTTGTATATCAATTTCTGTCAGTTTTTCTTTCCCCGCAGCAGTAATACTTGCCCGAAGAAATAGGCTTCCGTATAGGGGTCCACTTGCACCACCAATACTAGAAATTAAGGTCATGCTGACAGTTTTCAAAATACTCCCAATATCTTTGTCAGCGATATTTGGTAACTGAGTAATTACTTTTTGGAAACCCCGATCCATATTAATACCATGGTCAGCATCACCGATGGCTGCATCTAATTCAGTTAAATAATCTTTATTTTCATGTATCTCAGATGCAAAAGCCTGTAACCATTGCACTATTTGCTTTTTAGTAAACATATTTGATTCTATTTTTTTCATCTTATACCCGAACTCGACCGATATCTGTAGGACTTAAGCAGCGAAACTAAAAATTACAGCACTACATAATTAGTTTAGGGTATCAATAAATGCTGTTTATCCTAAGGGTAAGGATTTTAGCTACAGGAAACAGGAAATGGGGAACAGGAAATTACAAGCATTTTATATATCTTGGTGCATAAGTCCAGATCTAATTTTTCGACTGATTTTAGTTTGAGTAAATGTAATGATTGTTGTATGTGATTAGTTAATCAATTAGATATTTGTGACTTCTATTTACGCATTGGTCTTTAAAGTTTTATCCTACTTACCTTGCTTGTTGTTAATAAGTAGTATATCTGGCTGCAATGAACATAGCAGCAAGCAAAGCTTGGATCTTGGGATAGCACAAGCGACTCAAATACTTGACGAAAATAAGGAAAATATTATCTATCCCAAAAGTTCTGCAGTAATAGATGTAACCGGTGCAGAGTATGGAGCGGTTCCTAATGATGGTAAAGATGATACGCGAGCGATTCAAAAAGCATTGAGTCGATTTCCGAATCGGGGAAAAATCATTTATTTACCCAATGGAGTTTACAATATTTCTGATACATTGCATTGGCCCCGGGGAAGGCGTTTTGCTTCCGACTACAAACGTACTATATTACAAGGCCAAAGTCGAAACGGTGTAGTTATACGCTTAAACAATGATTCTCCTAAGTTTCAAAATCCTAGAAAGTCCCGACCAGTTATTTCTACAGGATTCGATCCGGACTTAAATCGTAGCTCGAGAGATTTTAAAGCCAGTTTAGTTGCACAGCGTTTTGGTAATTCTGTCAGAAATTTGACAATTAATATTGGTAAAAATAATCCCGGCGCTCAGGGATTGAATTTTGTTGCAAATAATCAAGGGGCTGTGCGCAGTGTCACCATCATTTCAGAAGACCGGAAAGGAAAGACGGGGTTAGAACTAAGTCATGGTGAAATCGGTCCGCTATTAGTTGAAGATGTTGAAATTATTGGTTTTGATCGCGGAATCCGGACAAAAAATGGCATCAACAGTATCACGATGCAAAATATTACAGTCAAAGAACAAAATCGAGTTGGTCTTTACAATGGCGGACAGGTATTGAGTTTAGAAGGTTTTACTAGTGTTAATTCAGTTCCAGCAATTATTAATGGTAGAAATCCGCATAGAGGAAAAGATCCAGGAGGAACTCTCACTTTAATTAATGCTAAATTAATTGGGCGTACAAGAAGAGCGAAAAGAACTTCAGCTATTTCTTCCACTGGTTTTATTTATGCGAGAAATATAATTTCATCTGGCTACAGAGATATTCTTTCAAGTAATGCACGTCAAGCAAAGAAAAGAATTAAGGGTAATAAGATAGACGAATATACCACACGTCCAGTTCTTGCAAAATTTCCTTCTCCAAAGAAGTCACTCCAACTACCAATTAAAAAATTTCCCAAAATAGCTTGGGATGACCCAGATAAATGGGTAAATGTAGAAGATTTTGGAGCAGTTGGGAATGATGGGAAGGATGATACTGTGGCTTTTCAAGCAGCTATTGATTCTGGAGCTACAACAGTTATAGTACCAAGGAAAGGAACTTTTACAATTAATGGAAATTTACGTTTGAGAGGGAATCTTAGAAGATTTATTGGTTCTACCGGTGGCTTAAATGGTAAGGGAGAGATAGTTGCAGATAACGGAAACCATTCAACTTTAATCGTAGAAGATTTCTTTATTACCCATAAGTCAAAACTGAAGTGGAAAAATATTACCAATCGAACTGTAGTTTATCGCAGTATGTCCGATTTTGATTTAGAAAGTAAGGGAACTGGAGATGTATTTATTGATGATGTTGTAATGGGTAAATTGAGATTACTCAATCCCAAACAGAGTGTGTGGGCGAGACAACTAAATATTGAAGGCTATTCCCAAACTAATATTATCAATAATGGTGCAAAGTTGTGGATTCTTGGTTTAAAAACGGAAGGAGGAAAAACCAAAATCGACACCCGTTCTGGTGGTTTTACTGAATTACTCGGCGGACTGATTTACGCTGCGGGAAGACAGAAACCAACTGACCCCATATTTAGAATTAGAAATTCTTCTGCAAGTTTTGCTGGTGTTGCTGAAGCATTTTTTGATAAAGATACATATAAAATTTGGGTCGAAGAAACCAGGGGAAACAGAACAAAAAAACTAATGCGTCAAAGAATTCCTGGTAGAACTACAGCTAATGGTCAAGCTTTAGTTCTTTATACGGGTTATGGGGGTTAGGGATTGGAAAATTGGGAGAGTGTGGGAAGTGTGGGGAGTGTGGGAAGTGTGGGGAGTTTGAGGAGTGTAGGGAGTGTGGGGAGTTTGAGGAGTGTAGGGAGTGTGGGAGGATGGGGAAGACTAAATTACTTCTTAATTCTTAATTCTTACTCATTACTTATTACTTATTACTTGTTACTCATGTCTCACTTTGTGTTCAGCTTTGCTGTCTATAACGCGCCCCGCAATACCTTACGGTACGCTTGCGCTAGGCGCTAACATTACTCATTACTCCTTACTCCTTACTCATTACACTCCCCAACGTAATGCTGGTGTCAATACCGGTGCATCCCAAAGTTTAACCATTTCCTGATCTAATTTAAGCAAAGTAATAGAACAACCTTGCATTTCTAAAGAAGTTATGTAAGAACCAACCAAGTTTCTTACTATTTCCATTCCTTTTTTGGCACAGATATCTGCTAGTTTGCGATAAATAATATACAGTTCGCTTTGGGGTGTTCCACCCATTCCATTGACGAAGGCTAGCAGTTTATCTCCTTTCGCAAAAGGTGTATTGGTTAAATCTTTGTCGACCCATTCAGCTGTAGATTCATCCCATTCCCGAATAGTACGGCTATATGAAGAGTCTTCAATAATTGTTAATGCTAAAGTTTCGGCAACTTCGTCAGCAGATTTTAAACTCATTCTTTCTCTTCCGGGTTCCCCATGAATCCCAATACCCATTTCTATTTCTTGATTTCCTAATTCAAATGTTGGGGAACCTTTAGCTGGAACCGTACAGGAAGTTAGCGCCATACCCATGCTACGTCCATTAAGGTTGACTCGACGACACAAATCGGCAACTTGTTTTAGATCGTATCCCGCTTCGGCTGCTGCACCACAGATTTTTTCTGCTAGCACTGTAGTTCCCACACCCCGGCGTCCTTGGGTATATAAACTATCTTTGACTGCAACATCATCATCAATCAAAATATTTTGCACCTGAATACCTTCAGCAACAGCTAATTCTGTCGCCATTTCAAAATTCATGATGTCACCACTATAATTTTTGACGATGTAAAGAACACCATTACCACCATTAACTGCTTGAGCAGCAGCTAACATTTGGTCGGGTGTCGGTGAAGTAAAAACCTCTCCCGGACAAGCAGCATCCAACATTCCCCGACCTACAAAACCTCCATGCATAGGTTCGTGTCCGCTACCACCACCAGAAATAATTGCTACTTTACCTGTTTTTGGTGCATCAGCACGATAAATAAAATTAGGTTCAAAATTTACTTTAATCAGATCGGAATGGGCGATCGCCATACCCGCTAGAGTTTCCCGCACAAAATCTTCGGGTTTATTTAGTAATTTTTTCATACTGGTCACTCGTTATTCCTAAATCCTAATCCTCCCACACTTCCCACACTCCCCCAATTCCCCAATCTCTAATCTCCAATTCCCATCAACTTTTGATATTCTGCTTCAGTAATTAAATCTAAGGTACTTTCTACCCGATCTAAAAAGACTTTACCTTCAAGATGATCGCATTCATGTTGAAAAATTCGGGCGACAAAATCAGTTAATTCTAACTTTTGTAATTTACCGTTGCGATCGCTATATTCAACTTCAATGGTTTGATATCTAGGTACGAGACCACGAATTCCTGGAACGCTCAAACAACCTTCCCAATCTTTCGCTGTTTCTGAAGAATGACCAATAATTTTCGGATTAATAATTGCTGTTGGCTCCATATGTGGTGCTTTAGGATATCGAGGATTGGGACGAGAAGCCATAATAAATAAACGATGCGGTCGAGAAACTTGCGGTGCTGCAATTCCCACACCATCAGCTTGAACAACTTTTACCATCAGTTTATCAATCAAACTTTGAACAGATTCATCTTTGATATTTTTGATTGATTCTGCTCGTTGTCGCAAAATTGGATTGCCTAATTCAATGATATTTAATTGGTTAGTCATGGTAATTGGTAATTGGTAATTGGTATACGCCCGCGCCTAACGGCAAATGGTAATTGATAATTAATAATTATTAATTGGTCATTGGTTATTAGATAAACGCAAATGACCAATCACAATGAATAATGGCGAAGAAGAATAAAAATTAGCGACGACGTTCAACTGGTAAAGGTGCAGGAGTTACATTTAACTCGACAGTTCGTCCGTTGCGTTCTACTTTTATTTTCAGAGGTTCCCCTACTTTTGATTTTTCAACAATTTTTTGCACTTCATCATTTTTATTCACAGCTTGACCGTTAATGCTTTGAATCACATCCCCCGCTCTAAGTCCTGCTCTTGATGCAGGAGAACGGGGAACAATTCGTACCAATAAAACACCTTTATCTGCAGAAACAGCAGGATTTCCTAATTCACTATTGAGTCTTTCTTTCATTTCTGGGGTGAGAGTAACCATCTGAATACCTAAGAAGGGATGATCTACCCGACCTTTAGCAATTAATTCTTGGGAAATTCTTTGTACCGTATTCATGGGAATTGCAAATCCCAAACCTTGAGCGCCACGAATAATTGCTGTGTTCATTCCAATTACTTGACCGCGAGCATTTAATAACGGTCCACCGGAATTACCAGGATTAATAGCTGCATCAGTTTGAATATAATCAACGCGTTTGTCAGAAGCACCAATATCGCTGCTAGAACGACCTGTTGCACTGATAATTCCAGAGGTGACTGTGTAATCAAGTCCCAAGGGATTACCAATTGCAACTACAGCTTCCCCTGGTTGTAAGTTCTCGGAATTACCAATGGGAACAGTTGGTAAATTATTGGCATCAATTTTAATTACTGCCACATCGGTAAGTGGATCTTCACCCAAAACTTTACCATTCAAACGACGGCCATCTTTTAAAAGTACACTTACCGTATCAGCTCCATCTACTACATGGGCATTAGTTAAAATTTGACCGTTAGCGTTAATAATAAATCCAGAACCACTACCTCTTTGTTCTCTGCGTCGGGATGGTTGATCGCCAAAAAACCTTCGTAAAAATGGGTCATCAAAACCATCCGGTAGAGATGAAACTGTTCTAGATGTATCAATCCGAACAACAGCAGGTCCTACTTGCTGGACTACATTAACTACAAAGTTAGGGTTTTTAGATTCGGAACCACCACCAATAAAAGGAACCGCTGGGCGATTATTTGGTTTATTTTTAGCTTGGACTGAATCATCAAGTTTTTCATTGTTGAGTATATTTGCGCCACCTGAACAACCCCCAAGAGCAAAAATTCCTATAGAGGTTAATATAATCAACGGCAAGCATTTAGCTTTATGGAGAAAGGATAAACTTGGTGTGTTAAGGTTTTTTGATTCAGATAACTCAAAATTACGATCTTTAATATTCTGTGTTTTCCTCATGTGTCTTTGCTTCTCCGTGTGATTTGGTGAATGATAGGATATAGCCTACCGGGGCGAGTCGAACCAACAATGATTACAACTTAAAAATTTACTCTGGGTCTAGAGCTCTTGAATGCTAAATTAATGCTTACTTGTATCTTTTATTGTGTATTGTGACTATTAGCAGCAGAGGTAGTGACAGTGGAAATAGCCATAGACGTTCTGTGGAGTCAAGTGCTAGAGCGCTTGCAGCTAAATTTATCCCGTCCCACCTTTGAAACTTGGATAAAAACTGCTAGCGCCCAAAGTTTTGAACACAATTGCTTGGTTATTCGTACTCCCAATCCATTTGCCCGCAATTGGTTGCAAAAATACTATATAAATACTATTGCTAATGTAGTCCAAGATATTGTTGGTCATCCTGTAGAAATTTATTTTACTGTTGCTCAAGGTGACGAAGCATCTCATATCAGCGACCAAAAAGTCGATTGGGACTCACCTCCCCAAGGTAACATTTCTCAAAAACCTGTTAACAACCAACCAAAAACTTTTCAATTGAATCCCAAGTATGTATTTTCCAGATTTGTGGTCGGTGCGAATAATCGCATGGCTCATGCAGCAGCTCTAGCGGTTGCTGAGTCACCCGGAATGGAGTTTAATCCTTTATTTTTATGCGGTGGTGTTGGTTTGGGGAAAACTCATTTGATGCAGGCGATCGGTCATTACCGTCTGGAATTTTTTCCCGATTCTAAAATATTTTATGTGTCTACCGAGAAATTTACTAATGATTTTATTACAGCCATTGGCAAGAAAGATGGCATGCAAAGTTTTCGCGAATACTATCGAACTGCTGATATTCTTTTAGTAGATGATATTCAGTTTATTGAGGGGAAAGAAGGTACTCAAGAAGAATTTTTTCATACCTTCAACACGCTATATGAAGCAGGTAAACAAGTTGTAATTGCTTCCGATCGTCCTCCCAACCAAATTCCTCGACTGCAAGAACGCTTGTGTTCTCGCTTTTCTATGGGGTTAATTGCTGATATTCAAGCCCCAGATTTAGAAACAAGAATGGCTATATTGCAGAAAAAAGCTGAATATGAAAATATTCGCCTTCCCAGAGATGTAATTGAATATATTGCTGCTAACTATACTTCTAATATTCGCGAACTGGAAGGAGCATTAATTCGAGCCCTAGCATATATTTCTATTTGGGGTTTACCAATGACGGTAGAAAATATCGCTCCCGTTTTAGAACCACCAATGGAAAAATTAGAAACTACTCCAGAAATAATATTGAAAGTGGTGTCTGAAAATTTGAATATTTCTATAGAAGATCTTAAAGGTAACTCTCGCAGGAGAGAAATTAGCTGGGCACGTCAAATCGGAATGTATTTAATGCGTCAAAATACCGACTTGAGCTTACCGCGTATTGGTGAAGAATTTGGTGGTAAAGACCATACAACAGTACTTTACAGTTGTGAAAAAATTACCCAACTCCGAGATAATAACCCAGAGTTAACTCAAACACTAAAACAATTAAATGACCGCATCCAAATGAATAGCCGACCTAAAAAATAATTTAATTTAATAAAGTGTTTATCAATAAATATAAGTTATTCTGCATTAAAATGTTGTAAAAAATACACTGGTTCTTAAAACATAAATTTCCCCAAAACATAATTGTCAATCAATTTATAATTAACCTGTGGAAAAATACTTTATTTCTTGTGGAAAACTTGCCATGAATCTGTGGAAAACTTAGCATTTATCGGGGAAAACTTTACAAAGTGCAAATATCTTGTGGAAAAAAGGTAAATATTTTCCACAAGTTTTCCACAGCAAGTGATGCTATAAGTGTTGGATTTATAAAGTTTATATAGTTTTTCCACATTTTCCACAGGGACTACTACTTAATTAGTAATTATTTATTTATTTAGTTAGTAGAAGTTAGGATTATTTTGTAGCGATTTTTTTGAGAATCGAGTAGTTTCCAGGTTGGCAATATTTACCAACAGGGTGTAACAGATATTATGGTTTAATTATCACCCTATAAGTTTCACTTCTGGGATTGAGATAGAAAGAGAAAACGAATTCAGGATTTTGAAGTCGATTGCTTGAAACTCATTACATTTGAAATTCACCATATTTGAAATTCACCATACATTTTTAGCTGTAACGGTGATAGTATGTGTGACACAAAGACGAAGTCTAAAGATAAATGTCCCGCATCGTTTTTCCTCCTCTAATGCTTATTGCCTTGAGTGGTGGTCAGGAGGGAATTCCTCTCATACCAAGAACGAGTGGGTTTCCAATCTCCCTAGAAGTTTTATGAAATTAGTTTGCACCCAAAGCGATTTAAGTACTAACCTTTCACTAACTAGCCGTGCCGTGCCATCGCGTCCAACTCATCCGGTACTGGCAAATGTACTGTTGAACGCGGATGCAGAAACTAATCAAGTGAGTTTAACGGCTTTTGACCTTAGTCTGGGTATTCGTACCAGCTTCACTGCTGAGGTTCTAGAATCGGGAACGATCGCACTCCCAGCAAAGTTACTCAATGATATTACGTCTCGCCTCAACGACGGAGAAATCACTTTAGAAGAAGAAGCTACTTCTGTAGATGATGTTGGTGGAGAAGGAATTATAGTTACCCTAACCCCTGAAAGTGGGCGCTACCAATTGCGAGCAATGGGAGCAGAAGAATTTCCTGAATTGCCTACAATCCAAGATTCTCAAGCATTGTATCTGTCAGCAGAAGTATTAATTGAGGGGCTGCGCGGTTCGTTGTTTGCGACCAGTGCTGATGAAACTAAACAGGTTCTTACGGGCGTTCATTTAAAAGTTCAAAAAGACACTTTGGAATTTGCTGCAACTGATGGACATCGTTTAGCAGTGGTAGAAAGTACCAATGTTAGTCCGGAAGATGCACCAAAAAATGATACAGCAAATGAGTTAGAGGTGACCGTTCCTGCTAAGGCTTTACGAGAATTAGAGAAAATGTTGGCTCATAGTTCCTCTTCAGAAGAAGCTGTGGCTTTGTATTTTGACCAAGGACAAATAGTATTTGAATGGCAGCATCAACGTTTAACTAGCCGTACTTTAGAGGGACAATATCCCGCCTATCGCCAACTAATTCCTGCTTCATTTGAGCGAGATTTGGCTTTAGATCGAAAACAATTTTTAAGTGCTTTAGAGCGAATCGCAGTATTTGCGGATCAGAAAAATAACGTAGTCAAAGTTAGCATTGACAGCGCTGCTGATGAAATTACTTTATCTGTAGAATCTCAAGATATAGGTAGTGGTAGAGAATCAATCCCAGCCCAAATATCGGGTGAAGATATAGATATTGCTTTTAATATTAAATATTTAATGGAAGGACTCAAAGCATTACCTGCAACAGAAATTGTTATGCAGTTGAATTCTAATTTGACTCCGGTAATTTTTAGTCCTTCAGGCGGTTTGAAGATGACTTATTTAGCAATGCCGGTTCAGTTGAGGGAATAGGGGATTGGCGTTAGCGGAAGCGTGGCGTTAGCCATAAGCACTGCGTGCCGCCGCAAGCGGCATATGGCGATTGGCGATTGGTGATTAGGGAATGGGTTTTCAAGAAATTATTTAACCTGTAGGGGCGCACCGACGTGCGCCCTTATGAGTGGTATGTTGTTTGTTTGGGGATTATATACCTTCTAATTTTCCGCAAATGCAGTTGAATAAAAGGCTAATTGGATCATAATTTCGGGTATTTATAGGAAATATTGCTGTTTTTTCACTTTTGCTAGAGACTATTAGCAATAGACCAGGAAATCAGTAAAATTCCTTTATGCGCCGAGATTCGATATTTTATAAACTATTTCAACAATATCCAGCTTTACTATTTGAATTATTGGCAAATCCGCCTGTAAATGCAGGTGAATACAAATTTGACTCGGTAGCTGTTAAAGAACCTAAATTTGAAATCGATGGTGTGTTCCTTCCACCAGAAAATGAAAAGCCTGGGGTTGTGTATTTCTGTGAAGTACAGTTTCAAAAAGATGAAATGCTTTATGAACGAGTATTTGCAGAATCCTCACTATATTTCTACCGTAACCGCCCCAGATTTAAAGATTGGCAAGCGGTTATAATTTACCCATCCCGCAACATCGAACAGAGCGATATTTATCCCCATCGCAATCAACTCAACGGCGACCAAGTACATCGAATATATTTGGATGAATTGGGAGATATTCGTAAATTACCTTTGTGGGTAGCACTGATGGTGTTAACTACGGTAAATGAAGAAAAAGCACCACAAGAAGCAAGGTATTTACTCGAACGTTCTTCTGTTGAACAGCCCGAAACCAAGAGTCGCGCGATAATAGAACTAGTGACGACAATAATGGTGTACAAATTCGAACAACTCAGCCAAAGGGAGGTAGAAAAGATGTTAGGAATTACGCTCAAGGAAACCAGAGTTTACCGTGAAATTAAACAAGAAGGACGGGAAGAAGGACGGGAACAGGGACGAGAAGAAGGAGAACGTAAAATCATTCTCCGATTATTAACTCGACGGGTGGGAGAATTACCCCAAGAAATACGTCAGCGTGTTGAAAATCTTTCTTTGGAACAATTAGAAAATCTTGGCGAAGCGTTGCTTGATTTTACCAGTATGGCTGATTTTCAGGCTTGGTTAGAAGGGCTTGGGGATTGAGATATTGGCGATACGCAAAGTGTGACGCTGAGGGCGTATCGCCACTAATTAATTGATTGATTTTCAAGAAATAATTTATATCCCATCTTCCGCACCCTAACTGTCACACACCAAGGGGATGAGATTTTTTAGTACATATTTATTAAACAAGACTTAGATATTCATGAGACTAATGGGAAGTTATCTCATTAAATTTGGGATCTATCAAAAAGTATTTTGAGTTGAAGTCTTTGATGAGGCTAAAAAGATTCTTAAAAAAGTAAGAAAATATTTTTGCTCGAAATAATAATGTGAGAATTTAAACAGAATTGTGTTGTAAAATTCTGTTTTTATGTTTGATATAAAAGATGTTGAAATACAAAATATAGACCATTTAGGGATAGTAGCAGGAATCGTAGATTCCATTGGATTAGTAGAAATAATTAATGATTTATTAGGGTCAAAACCAGGAGAAAAAGTCAGTGCAGGACATGTTGTCAAAGCAATGATTTTAAACGGATTAGGATTTGTGTCTAAACCGTTATATATGTTCCCGAAGTTTTTTGAGCAAATAGCTTGT
>NZ_LMTZ01000170.1 GCF_001456025.1 Mastigocoleus testarum BC008 | reverse complement strand
TGGTTATTTAAAGAGGGGGGATGCAAATCAGAAGGTAAATCAAATTGAATGCTAGCCCACCAAGCATCTAACATAGCAAGTTCAGGGGAAATCCACGTATCAAAGCATCAGCAATTTTAGCAGCACATACTGATACTGCAGTGGAACGAATCAGAGATCATGACACAATTTTGGCAATTCAAGATACGACAGAATTAGATTTTAGTCCCAAGCCAGTCAGGCATGCCCGTAGTGAAAATCCCCGTAGACAAGGTATGGGACCATTGAGTAACCCAAAAGCTAGGGGTCTAAAAGTTCACACGGTATTGGCAGCGAGTGCACAAGGTGTGCCATTGGGAGTTTTAGACCAAAAAGTTTGGGTAAGAGAGGTCAAACAAGGAGGTAATAAGGAAAAACGGCGACGTCTTGTATCAGAGAAGGAAAGTCAACGTTGGCTTGATTGTTTAAGTGTTAGTCAAAGGCTAGTACCAAATGAAACTCGTGTGATAACGGTAGGAGATAGAGAAGCAGATATTTATCAACTGTTTGCCATGCCCCGGCGACCAGAAAGTGAGTTTCTGATAAGGGCAGCAAAAAATCGCTACACTAAGTCAAATGTGTTTGATGAGTCTGTGATACCTTTATTTGAGGCGATTCGACAGACAGCAGTTTTGGGAGAAATTAATTTAGAGTTACAGCGTACTTCTAGACGTAAAGCTCGTAGTGCTTCATTGAGCGTTTGGGTGAAGACATTATGGTTACAACCACCAGCATATCTTGAGTCTGGGAAATTTGAACCCATTGAAGTAAATGTAATTCTAGCTACTGAGGAATATCCTTCTGTTGGTGAAAAAGCAATTTGTTGGTTGTTGCTAACAACTTTACCTGTTACTTCTTTAGAATCAGCAGTTCAATGCTTGGAGTGGTATAGCTACCGTTGGTTAATAGAGCGTTACCACTATTGTTTAAAGAGTGGTTGCAGGATTGAGGAATTACAGTTAGAAAACGGTGAGAAGATAAAGCGAGCATTAGCCACTTACGCGATTGTTACATGGCGGTTGTTATGGCTGACTTATGAGGCGCGTCAGAACCCAGAACGTACAGTGGATGGTGTTTTGGAGCCTTATGAATGGCAAGCTTTATATTGCAGGATTCATAAAACTAATATCCCAAGTAGTGAAGCGCCAACTCTGGGAGAGTGTGTGCGCTGGATTGCCAAATTGGGAGGATTTTTAGGGCGTAAGGGAGATGGAGATCCAGGTATTAAAACTTTGTGGCGTGGACTTAAACAGTTGCACGATATTACACAAATGTGGTTGTTATTGCGAGAATAAAGGCGATAAATGTAAATAAATATGCGATAAAGGACAAAGAGTAAGATTTTTATGATATTAGATTGAAATTTAACAAAAATACATTAATTGATTGTTTTGTAGTATTTATGTAATATAGTTGTATATTTCAAGTAATGGATATTTTATTAATTGGAAGACGCGCGTCTTCCATGCTGCGTGTCGATAAATGTGAATTATGTTTGGGTACAGTAACTGCTGTTGTAAGTGAATTGCATATTTGATAGTTATTTTTTGGATGTAACTAGTTAATAATTGTAACTATCTAAAAATCTAACTAGTCAATATAACTAGTATGCTGTTATAACTAGTTATATGAATGAGTGAAAATAAATGTCGAGATTATTAGAGCAGAAGATAGATGAGTTATTTGAGTCAACTAAGGGGTTGATGAGTTTTGATCAATTGGAACCTTACTGTGAGCAGTTCAACGATTGGCTTAAGCAGAATACAAAATACAGTCTTAATTCTTTGGGTACAGTATTGTCGCGTCATGGGTTCTATAAGAAGTTCAAGTCAATAAAGCTTGAGCAGGGGAAGAATGGGGTGAGCATCCCCAAACATGACTTGAATGGGAATATAAAGGGCTATGAGTTGCGGCATTATGTAGTTTCGAGGTGTGGTTTGTCTAAAGAAGAGTGGGATAATCGCAACACATCTAACCGGGCGATCGCAAGATTGGAGAACGGGCGAAAGATAGAGCCCAAAGCTTATTTAGAGGAAATTGGTAAACTGCTTAATAGTAAGGACCCCCATGAATTAGCAGTGGGGTTGATAGCAGCGACAGGGAGACGACCTCATGAGATTTTGGCCCGTGCTAAGTTTAGTGTGATTGAAGGTGAAGAATACAAAGTGATGTTTGAGGGTCAGGGGAAGAAGCGAGGAGAAAAACCAGTCTTCGCGATCGCGACCTTGTTCCCAGGAAGTTATGTAATAGAAAAGCTGGGGCAGTTAAGAAATGAAGAGAGCACCAAGGAATTATTGAAGCGAGTAAGGGGGCAGTTCCCGAGAGAAATAGCTCAACAAAATCGTGCTCTAGATTCTTGTAGGAATGGCAGTCTTAATAGTGTGGTGCGTCAAGTATTTGGGGATAAAGATGATAAGAATCCAGTTTTGGCAATTCGGCAAGGAGATGAGCAAGATAATTGTAAAGCTTTAAGAGCAGCTTATGCTTGTTTAGTAATGGAGCGGGATTTATCGGGGTCAATAGGTGAAAAGTTATTATTTGCGGCGCGTCAACTGGGTCATTTTGTAAAAGAATCACCTACAGATAAAGATTTAGCGAATCTTGCGACAACTGTTGGCTACGGGGATTATTACGTTACAGAAGCTGTTCCATTTCCATCTATTTTGAAAAAAGTAAAAACTAAAATTTGTAGTGTGAAGGTAAACGAAGAAGATTTTCAGGTAATAAGAAAGCTGGAATTAGAGTGGGAGCTTGATAGTCAAAGAGCGGTGGTTCATAAGGTATTAGAAATGGCTGTTGAAGCTGTGGAGTTAAAAGAGAAATGCCTGAGACTTGAGCAATTAGAGGAGAAAGTTAAGGAGCTAAGTTGGGAGAATCAAAAACTTAATCGTGAGAATGAGAGTTTGATAAATGAAAATCAAAAACTTGCTGGTCAATTAAAAAGTGTGGGTCGGCAAGAAATGGTGAAGCAAGAAGTAGAAGATATTGATTCTAAAATAGAGCGGATAATTGAGGAGAAATTATCGTTTTTATTGGAGAATAATAAGGTTATTGATGTCCATAAAGCTGAAGTTATTGTTAATGCTCAATCTCAAGTAACAACATTAAAAGTTGATTCATATTGGGAATCGGTTCCCAGTGAAGAGTTGAAAAAGTCGAAAGGAAGGGGGGCGGTAGAGGAGAAATTGAAGCGTTCTTTTCTGGCGATCGCAAATCATAACGACTACAAAGCGCGGGATAATAATGGTCAGCCAGATCAAAGCAAGATGTGGGCGATAACCAATCAAGCATTGCGTCAGCTTAGTGGGTGTAATGGTCAGTTAGTAAAAGTTTGGATGGAGAATCACAGGATTGCGATCGATGACCATCACAATAAATATGGCTTAGGGCAATATCACAATAAGGGTAAGGGTGACATAACCCAGGCGATAAGTTGGTAATGGGTAAACGTATATTTTTCATCTTCATTCATTGATGATTACCCGGTTATTTTTAAATAAAAATACTGAATTAGAACAATGTAAGTTTTAGTTGATACTCAATATCTTCAGACATTAGTTCGCGGGAATTTACCCTAATTAATTTGTCTTGAGTTTTTCAACTTTGCTGAAGTTAAGTACATAGGCATAAAAAAAACCGCCCCTCCCGGTGCCCTTCAAGGTTTTTCCCACTGGACTACTTATCACACAGGGATTTGGGCTTTTCTAGTTCTTCTAGGGAATTCTGTAAGTATTCACGTGTCTTGCGCTTAATTTCAAGGATTTTGGAGTTTTCCATAGCCAAAACTGTTTCAGCGAATCTTTTAGTCCAGGCCCTACCTAGGTGTAAATATCGTGATTTTTTGTTGTCCGAAATGTTCGATCGTCTGTAAACTGCATTTGGATTATAAAGCTTGTAGTAGTGAAATCTTATAAAAATCTTCTCAGTTCCTCTGGTAACTGAATATCGACTAATTGATGACTTATCCGGTAGAACATCTTTCTTTTCAAGTTCAGCTATTTCACCTTCGAGTCGAGATAAATGTAGTTTTATTTCTTCTATATCGGCAAGAGGTAGATTTTCTGATTTGAGTTTCATTCTGCTTAAACAATAGTTCGCGGGAAAATTCCCTAATATTCTCCCATCTCAATAGAATAAGAATGCATTAGATAAAGTAATATATTGTTATTCTATATTTAATAACTAAATAACTGGTTACTTAAGGCAACCTAACTAGTTATTTAAGCAGCCATTAAGATAACAATTTTATGGCGAGTCAATAAATCAATAGAACTAAATATTGATAGGGCTTTTGGGACAGAAGTACTTATAGCTTCCTATTATGCAGACATGAAATTATATAGTAACCAGTTATATTTGTATTGTTTATAGATAACCGGTGAATCTAACTAGAATAGCTTAGGCGTGGAGTAAAATTGTCATAAATATAACTAGTTTATTTTTTGGGGATGAGAGATTATTGCGATCAGAAAACAAGCTAGCCTGAAACCCTTGCCTGATAGTAATTTCAGAAGTCTGCATAAAAACAGATATTGATATATGCATAAGCAAGATGACGCAGATATAACTACTAAGATAAGATAGTTATATATATGAATATCTTATGGGTCAGGCTTATAACTAGGAATATCTGTTAATTTAAATTAACAGATATTCCTAGTTATAAGCCTGACCCATAAGATATTCATATATATAACTATCTTATCTTAGTAGTTATATCTGCGTCATCTTGCTTATGCATATATCAATATCTGTTTTTATGCAGACTTCTGAAATTACTATCAGGCAAGGGTTTCAGGCTAGCTTGTTTTCTGATCGCAATAATCTCTCATCCCCAAAAAATAAACTAGTTATATTTATGACAATTTTACTCCACGCCTAAGCTATTCTAGTTAGATTCACCGGTTATCTATAAACAATACAAATATAACTGGTTACTATATAATTTCATGTCTGCATAATAGGAAGCTATAAGTACTTCTGTCCCAAAAGCCCTATCAATATTTAGTTCTATTGATTTATTGACTCGCCATAAAATTGTTATCTTAATGGCTGCTTAAATAACTAGTTAGGTTGCCTTAAGTAACCAGTTATTTAGTTATTAAATATAGAATAACAATATATTACTTTATCTAATGCATTCTTATTCTATTGAGATGGGAGAATATTAGGGAATTTTCCCGCGAACTATTGTTTAAGCAGAATGAAACTCAAATCAGAAAATCTACCTCTTGCCGATATAGAAGAAATAAAACTACATTTATCTCGACTCGAAGGTGAAATAGCTGAACTTGAAAAGAAAGATGTTCTACCGGATAAGTCATCAATTAGTCGATATTCAGTTACCAGAGGAACTGAGAAGATTTTTATAAGATTTCACTACTACAAGCTTTATAATCCAAATGCAGTTTACAGACGATCGAACATTTCGGACAACAAAAAATCACGATATTTACACCTAGGTAGGGCCTGGACTAAAAGATTCGCTGAAACAGTTTTGGCTATGGAAAACTCCAAAATCCTTGAAATTAAGCGCAAGACACGTGAATACTTACAGAATTCCCTAGAAGAACTAGAAAAGCCCAAATCCCTGTGTGATAAGTAGTCCAGTGGGAAAAACCTTGAAGGGCACCGGGAGGGGCGGTTTTTTTTATGCCTATGTACTTAACTTCAGCAAAGTTGAAAAACTCAAGACAAATTAATTAGGGTAAATTCCCGCGAACTAATGTCTGAAGATATTGAGTATCAACTAAAACTTACATTGTTCTAATTCAGTATTTTTATTTAAAAATAACCGGGTAATCATCAATGAATGAAGATGAAAAATATACGTTTACCCATTACCAACTTATCGCCTGGGTTATGTCACCCTTACCCTTATTGTGATATTGCCCTAAGCCATATTTATTGTGATGGTCATCGATCGCAATCCTGTGATTCTCCATCCAAACTTTTACTAACTGACCATTACACCCACTAAGCTGACGCAATGCTTGATTGGTTATCGCCCACATCTTGCTTTGATCTGGCTGACCATTATTATCCCGCGCTTTGTAGTCGTTATGATTTGCGATCGCCAGAAAAGAACGCTTCAATTTCTCCTCTACCGCCCCCCTTCCTTTCGACTTTTTCAACTCTTCACTGGGAACCGATTCCCAATATGAATCAACTTTTAATGTTGTTACTTGAGATTGAGCATTAACAATAACTTCAGCTTTATGGACATCAATAACCTTATTATTCTCCAATAAAAACGATAATTTCTCCTCAATTATCCGCTCTATTTTAGAATCAATATCTTCTACTTCTTGCTTCACCATTTCTTGCCGACCCACACTTTTTAATTGACCAGCAAGTTTTTGATTTTCATTTATCAAACTCTCATTCTCACGATTAAGTTTTTGATTCTCCCAACTTAGCTCCTTAACTTTCTCCTCTAATTGCTCAAGTCTCAGGCATTTCTCTTTTAACTCCACAGCTTCAACAGCCATTTCTAATACCTTATGAACCACCGCTCTTTGACTATCAAGCTCCCACTCTAATTCCAGCTTTCTTATTACCTGAAAATCTTCTTCGTTTACCTTCACACTACAAATTTTAGTTTTTACTTTTTTCAAAATAGATGGAAATGGAACAGCTTCTGTAACGTAATAATCCCCGTAGCCAACAGTTGTCGCAAGATTCGCTAAATCTTTATCTGTAGGTGATTCTTTTACAAAATGACCCAGTTGACGCGCCGCAAATAATAACTTTTCACCTATTGACCCCGATAAATCCCGCTCCATTACTAAACAAGCATAAGCTGCTCTTAAAGCTTTACAATTATCTTGCTCATCTCCTTGCCGAATTGCCAAAACTGGATTCTTATCATCTTTATCCCCAAATACTTGACGCACCACACTATTAAGACTGCCATTCCTACAAGAATCTAGAGCACGATTTTGTTGAGCTATTTCTCTCGGGAACTGCCCCCTTACTCGCTTCAATAATTCCTTGGTGCTCTCTTCATTTCTTAACTGCCCCAGCTTTTCTATTACATAACTTCCTGGGAACAAGGTCGCGATCGCGAAGACTGGTTTTTCTCCTCGCTTCTTCCCCTGACCCTCAAACATCACTTTGTATTCTTCACCTTCAATCACACTAAACTTAGCACGGGCCAAAATCTCATGAGGTCGTCTCCCTGTCGCTGCTATCAACCCCACTGCTAATTCATGGGGGTCCTTACTATTAAGCAGTTTACCAATTTCCTCTAAATAAGCTTTGGGCTCTATCTTTCGCCCGTTCTCCAATCTTGCGATCGCCCGGTTAGATGTGTTGCGATTATCCCACTCTTCTTTAGACAAACCACACCTCGAAACTACATAATGCCGCAACTCATAGCCCTTTATATTCCCATTCAAGTCATGTTTGGGGATGCTCACCCCATTCTTCCCCTGCTCAAGCTTTATTGACTTGAACTTCTTATAGAACCCATGACGCGACAATACTGTACCCAAAGAATTAAGACTGTATTTTGTATTCTGCTTAAGCCAATCGTTGAACTGCTCACAGTAAGGTTCCAATTGATCAAAACTCATCAACCCCTTAGTTGACTCAAATAACTCATCTATCTTCTGCTCTAATAATCTCGACATTTATTTTCACTCATTCATATAACTAGTTATAACAGCATACTAGTTATATTGACTAGTTAGATTTTTAGATAGTTACAATTATTAACTAGTTACATCCAAAAAATAACTATCAAATATGCAATTCACTTACAACAGCAGTTACTGTACCCAAACATAATTCACATTTATCGACACGCAGCATGGAAGACGCGCGTCTTCCAATTAATAAAATATCCATTACTTGAAATATACAACTATATTACATAAATACTACAAAACAATCAATTAATGTATTTTTGTTAAATTTCAATCTAATATCATAAAAATCTTACTCTTTGTCCTTTATCGCATATTTATTTACATTTATCGCCTTTATTCTCGCAATAACAACCACATTTGTGTAATATCGTGCAACTGTTTAAGTCCACGCCACAAAGTTTTAATACCTGGATCTCCATCTCCCTTACGCCCTAAAAATCCTCCCAATTTGGCAATCCAGCGCACACACTCTCCCAGAGTTGGCGCTTCACTACTTGGGATATTAGTTTTATGAATCCTGCAATATAAAGCTTGCCATTCATAAGGCTCCAAAACACCATCCACTGTACGTTCTGGGTTCTGACGCGCCTCATAAGTCAGCCATAACAACCGCCATGTAACAATCGCGTAAGTGGCTAATGCTCGCTTTATCTTCTCACCGTTTTCTAACTGTAATTCCTCAATCCTGCAACCACTCTTTAAACAATAGTGGTAACGCTCTATTAACCAACGGTAGCTATACCACTCCAAGCATTGAACTGCTGATTCTAAAGAAGTAACAGGTAAAGTTGTTAGCAACAACCAACAAATTGCTTTTTCACCAACAGAAGGATATTCCTCAGTAGCTAGAATTACATTTACTTCAATGGGTTCAAATTTCCCAGACTCAAGATATGCTGGTGGTTGTAACCATAATGTCTTCACCCAAACGCTCAATGAAGCACTACGAGCTTTACGTCTAGAAGTACGCTGTAACTCTAAATTAATTTCTCCCAAAACTGCTGTCTGTCGAATCGCCTCAAATAAAGGTATCACAGACTCATCAAACACATTTGACTTAGTGTAGCGATTTTTTGCTGCCCTTATCAGAAACTCACTTTCTGGTCGCCGGGGCATGGCAAACAGTTGATAAATATCTGCTTCTCTATCTCCTACCGTTATCACACGAGTTTCATTTGGTACTAGCCTTTGACTAACACTTAAACAATCAAGCCAACGTTGACTTTCCTTCTCTGATACAAGACGTCGCCGTTTTTCCTTATTACCTCCTTGTTTGACCTCTCTTACCCAAACTTTTTGGTCTAAAACTCCCAATGGCACACCTTGTGCACTCGCTGCCAATACCGTGTGAACTTTTAGACCCCTAGCTTTTGGGTTACTCAATGGTCCCATACCTTGTCTACGGGGATTTTCACTACGGGCATGCCTGACTGGCTTGGGACTAAAATCTAATTCTGTCGTATCTTGAATTGCCAAAATTGTGTCATGATCTCTGATTCGTTCCACTGCAGTATCAGTATGTGCTGCTAAAATTGCTGATGCTTTGATACGTGGATTTCCCCTGAACTTGCTATGTTAGATGCTTGGTGGGCTAGCATTCAATTTGATTTACCTTCTGATTTGCATCCCCCCTCTTTAAATAACCAAGCCCAACCTGGACGAAGAATTCAAGCTGCTTTACAGCTTTGGGCTAGAGCAAGTAATAAACCATTAGTGTTACTTATAGATGAAATTGACTCCTTGCAAGATCAAGCACTAATTTCTGTTTTGCGACAGTTACGCGATGGCTATCGCGGACGACCAAAAAATTTCCCTTCATCTATCGGATTAATCGGCTTACGTGATGTCCGCGATTACAAGGTTGCATCCGGTGGTAGTGACAGATTAAATACAGCTAGTCCTTTTAATGTTAAAGTTAGTTCCATTACCATGAGAAACTTCAATCCCGCTGAAGTTCAAGAATTATATCAACAGCATACTCAAGATACTGGACAAATTTTTACCCCAGAAGCTACTGCTACTGCCTTCCAATTAACTCAAGGGCAACCTTGGTTAGTTAATGCTCTTGCCAAGGGAGTTGTTGAAAAAATCGTTACAGATAGAAATATTCCCATTACCAAACAACATATCTTACAACAAGCCCAAATATTAATTACTCGTCGAAATACTCATTTCGAATCTCTTGAAAAAATACTCACACAACAACGAGTCAAAGCTATCATCGAACCTATATTAGCAGGCTTAGAATTGGGTAATGTACCCAATGATGATATTCAATTTGTCATTGATTTGGGTTTATGTACCATGCATCCCCAGGGTGGATTAACAATTGCTAATCCTATTTATCGTGAGGTTATTCCTCGGGTATTAACCGTTACTCCAATGGCTTCCCTACCCACTATCGCACCCACCTGGTTAACTCAATCTGGTGAATTAGACAAAGATGCTTTATTAGAAGCTTTTATTAAGTTTTGGCGACAACATGGAGAACCACTATTAAGTACTACTACTTATCACGAAATTGCACCCCACATCGTATTAATGGCTTTCTTACATCGTGTTGTCAATGGTGGTGGTTCTTTGGAACGGGAATATGCCATTGGTAGCGATCGCATGGACCTATGTTTAAAATATAAAACCGTTACCCTGGGAATCGAACTCAAGGTATGGCGCGAAAAGAAACGTGACCCCCAAGCAGAAGGAATCGAACAATTAGAATCATATTTGGCCCGTTTGGACGTAAATGAAGGTTGGTTGTTTGTATTCGATAGACGCAAAAGTGCTCCACCAATTGAAGAACGTTTATCTACACAAGTTCTTACCACACCTAATAACCGTGATATTACCGTTATTCGTGCTTGACCAAACCAAGCTCTTGAGCAGAGAGCTTGGGAGCACCGAGAATGGAAAAAGAAGCAATTGAGTTTGGCGGCATTAAACGTAAGCATAATGAATAACCCGTCCCCCTGCACCCTGCACCCTGCACCCTGCTCCCTGCTCCCCGCTCCCTGCTCCCTGCTCGGTGCCTTATTCACATTATGGACACAGTTAGAGGGCCTAATGCTAGAGAAGCTGACACAGAGTGCCAACGCATCTGAAAGCATTGCTATGAGAGACTTTCAGCCTTTGAATTCAATTTTGCATTAAAACTTAACACAGTTCCTAGAACCGCTTGTATCGGAACTTTTTCATCAAATTGGGGTAGGATTTAAAGAATTTGACACGCAGTTATGGGGTTAATTGAGGTAAAGTTCCGACTCCAAAACTTACATGGAACTTAAAGATAAAACAATGGCACTTCCTGCCAGCTTCTCTAGCAATACGCCTAGAGCTAAATCGATGAAAAGCTTATGTACTGGGGGTTTAGATACTGTATTCCACGAAACCTGATTTCTGCGTCACCTGCGATGCCTCTGAGGCACAAATCGGCATTATGTGAACACCCACTTCACCCATTATCACCCCTTTGGGACGCGTAGTGCAGATCGCACAATAAGCCAAAATTTTAACTTTGTCCGCTGTCCCGCCTTAGGTTGGTAGCCTTTTTTTGCTGCTCATTGCTTGGGAATAAGTCATACACCAAACTCAAATCTATCATTTATCAGCCTTTTAGCTGTTTATTGTCTTTTGTAAATTACACCTTGACCTTTGGTATTCTTCTTTAAGTTCTCACCAATGCCTTCCATCCTAAGTTCCATAAAATAATACCCCATAATCGCTTAACATTACTTACTTTAGTACCTTGTTAAATTTTAGACATAATTAGGCTTGTGGCATTCTACAGTAACTGGTATCTTATTTTTTTGCAAGTCCCTTATTACCTGATTTTTCCTTACTTTCTTCTTACAATTATTTTCTCAATACCTGATTTTATCCTATAGATTTTTAAGATACTTCAATCAAAATAAGAATAGAGCTAAACAAATTGAAGCTCTATGTATGATATTTCTAATTAATTGAGGATAGATTGATGACCGAGAAAAAATCAAAAAATACAAAATATCAACGCACCCGCATTGACGACCTCTCAACCATCGGAGTTGAACTGTCTGAAGCAGATTTACGAAATGTATCAGGAGGACTACCAATAGGAAGGAGAAGAAGTGCTGGAAGCTGTACTGAGCCAGGGATGTGTGATGATGAATAAGTTGAGTGCTTAGTCTAACTAGACTAGTACTCCACCACATTAATTTTGCGGGGTAGACATCCAACTGCCAGGGACTTAGAGTCCCTGCCTAATAGCAAAAGTCCTATAAATAGGACTGATGCAATACCCCTCATAACTAATGTGGTGGAACACTAGTAGTCTGTTCCATAAGTTCTGATGCCTAGGGAACAGATCCCCGACTTCTGAATCAATATCCGCACATTGTAGCAATTCCTAGGATAGAAGTCGGGGATCGCTCGCACCCGCGACTCGTCAAAATTAATGGGACAAAGTACTAGGTTAGGCAGTCGCTCACTGGAAACAACCAACCGAGCGGCTGTACTTTTTTTTAACTAAAGCTAAAAGTGAGGTGCGCTATGCTTTTGATTTTGACAGAGCCATTAGACATTCATGCTGACCATGTTGTAAAAAAGCTTAAAATGCACGGGGTGCCGTTTGTTAGATTCCATCCTGCGGATTTCCCCACAAAAGCTCAGATATCTTTTTCTTGCTCTCCCAATGGACAAACCAGTTATATACTTCATACAGAAGCAAAGACAATTGAACTAAATCAAGTGAAGGCTGTTTGGTATCGTCGTCCTCGGATACCTGTGGTTCACTCCGAACTACTAAATAGCACAGAAAGGGATTCTATCGCGGGAGAATGTCAAGATGTATTAGATGATGTATGGAATTCCCTTAATTGCCTGTTTCTCCCTGCACCTCGTGCAGTAATCAAACGAGCGCAAATGAAAGCTTCACAGCTTAAAATTGCTGGTGCATTAGGGTTCGAGCTACCGCCTACCTTGATTACTAACTCTCCGGAAGACTTGTTAGAATTTTATCGACAACATAACGGTCAAATTATCAGTAAGTTAGCCGGATTCTCCTTTTTTCGGAAGGTCGGTACGCCATTTTGCCGTTACACAGAAGTGGTTTCTAAGCAGGACATCGGCTACTTTCATGACATCCGTTATAGTCCTATGATTTTTCAAGCTTACGTGCCCAAACAAGTTGAGTTACGTGTTATTGTCGTAGGTCAACAGGTTTTTGCAGCTGAAATCCATTCTCAAATTAGCTATCGTACTCGTCATGACTGGCGGCGCTATGACCGCAACGAAACTCCTTATCTTCCCCATGCTCTGCCACTAGAGATTGCAAAGCACTGCATAGCACTCGTAAATCAACTCGAACTTTGTTACGGTGCCATTGATATGGTGTTAACTCCTGAAGGGCGCTACATTTTTTTAGAAATTAATCCTAATGGTCAATATCTTTGGATTGAATACGAAACGGGGCTGCCCATCAGCGATGCGATTTGCGACTTGCTTCTCGCTCCAATAAAAGATAGTCAACCCATTAGCATATCACCAAAATTAAGTTTAGGAGCCTAAAAATGAAAAATCAGTTTCAAAACGAACTTGAAGATGTGTTCGCTTACTTGATGCAGTTGCACCAAGACAATATCCACCCTAAGGTAGCGCGAAAAAGATTACGGAGGCTGCAACAGCAGTATCCAAATACAGAGATTAATCTACTGTGGGAGGAAGAATCTTATGACTATTCAGTTCATTATGATGTTTTGCTCCGCCATCCGGGTGAAGGAACTGTTTCGGTGAGTTTCTGTCCAGACCGTGCTTTGCCGTGGCCAATGCGCGGTGTTCATCGCTGGCATGATGCCGATTTAGTCAAAGTCAATAACACTGTTTTAACGATAGAGCAGGCAATTGGCTGTCTAGACTCAGTTTGGGATGAACCCAAGCTAGTCAATCGCCTACTTAATGCTTGCCTGATTCAAGAAGAACTAGAGAAAAATCCTATTGAGCTAACAGATTCAGAACTGCAACTTGCGATAGACGGATGGCGACGAGCACATCGACTTTACACATCCGAAGATACTTACCGATGGATGTCTCAACGGAGCATGACTCACACACAGCTTGAACAGTATGTTACGACTGAAGCAGTCGTCGCCAAGCTGCGAGACAAGGTGACCGCTAGTAGGATAAAAGACTACTTTACTCAGCATAAAGCCAATTTTGATACAGCTCATGTTGCTCAGTTCAGTATTCATGGTAAGCAAAAAGCAGAACAGCTATACCAACAGGTTTTGAGTGGTGACATTGATTTTTGGCAAGCAGCCCAGCAACAATTTTTAGCAGCAAGCCAAAAAAGCGTCGAACAAACTAGCAGAATGCTATTTGCAGAATTACAGCGCCGACAAATGACCGATCAAAAAGCAAATGCTATATTCTCAGAGAAGCCTGGCAAACTGTTAAAACCCTTAAAAACTGATGATGACTGCTATGAGTTAATCCTCGTTTTAGCAATTCCACCTACCTGTTTTGATGTTAAAATGCAGCAGACTATTAAGAGGATTTTATTTGAAGCTTGGCTAGCAGAACGCCGACAGGTCGCTAAAGTGGAATGGTACTGGGGAAACGCCGATCGGCTTTCTCAACTTTTTGTACCAGAACAAGTCGCCGCAGGCTAAGATTATGGTTGACTACAAATCCTCTATTTTTCGGAAAAATGCGGTTCAAAATTATATTAGAGGACAAGAAAAAGCAGTTTTGCCTCAACTAGTTGCTCCTCGCGTTTTTCTTTATTTGTGGACCTTATTAGGGCTTTTAGCCGCGAGCGGGACAGTCGCAAGCTGTATCCAAATTCCTACTTTTATCACTGGCTCTGCCATAATTGTGCGCCGTCCGGCGGCCTCTCAAGATAGCCAAGCAGAAGTGGTTGTAATTGCTTTGTTCCCTGCTCAATCATCACCCCCTTTAAAATCTTCCCAGTTTATTCTTCTGCGGTTTGATGGTCTAGGTAGCGATCGCATTAAACGACCAATTATCGCCGCAAACAAGCAAGTTCTCAGCCCAAAGGATATTCAACAGCAATGGGGATTGGAAAATAACGTTACTGCAAATATTACTCAACCTGTGAGGCTCGTTGTGACTCCCCTGGAGCCAATTCCAACTACTTTACCTAGCACCGCCTATATTGGAAGCGTTGGGCACGCAGAAATCGAAGGTGAGGGGAGCAGAATAATATCTTTCTTGCCAGGAGTTCATCAGTTTTTGAAACGTAAACTCAAAACTGACCAAATGAGATAAGCTATGAACAGATTTATAACCAAGCAGCGCCGACTGGCATACTTGAAAAAAACAATATTTCAGTTCAAAAATGCTGCCTGCCAACTGCTTTGCAACTTACTAAAAGGTCAAAGTTACCGCGTTCCAATTCGGTTACAATTAAATGAGGTTGAGTGCGGTGCCGCTTGCCTAGCCACGATCTTGAGTTACTATGGTCGCCATACTCGCGTTTCCGAGTGTCGGGATTGCTTTGATGTAGGTCGAGATGGGGTGAGCGCTCAACACCTTGCTGAAGTAGCTCGTAACTATGGGCTTCGAGTCAAAGCTTATGCCATTGATATGGCTGATTTTAGATATGTCCCCTTACCGGCGATCGCCCATTGGAATTTTAATCACTTTGTCGTAGTTGAATCTTGGTCGCCAAATCGAATTGGCATTGTCGATCCCGCTGGAGGCCGGTATCAACTGACTACGGCTCAGTTCGATGGGAGCTTCACGGGTGTTGTCTTAACTTTGGAACCAGGAGCTGGGTTTGAGCCACGTGGGAAAACTTCCCAGCCTCTGTGGCTTCAATTCCTCATTCGATATACTGTCTTACAGCCTCAGCTGTTCATTCAAATCATAGGTGCATCTTTGTTGCTACAATGTCTCGGCTTAGGACTACCTATGCTGACAAAAGTTTTTATCGACCGAATTTTGCCGTTCCATTTGAACAGCCTGATGCCGATTTTGGCCATTGGTATTGCTATCTTAATGTTGGCACAATTGATTGTTAGCTACTTACGTTCTGCGCTGCTCATTTATTTACGAGCGCGAATCGATATCCAAACAATCTTGGGTTTCTTCGATCATCTACTAACCTTACCCTTTCGCTTTTTTGAGCAGCGTTCGACTGGCGATCTCTCAATGCGTATGGGCAGTAACGCCATTATTCGCGAAATGCTAACCACTCAAAGTCTATCCGTTCTGCTAGACGGCTGTTTTATATTGGGTTACTTACTTATTTTACTCAGCCAACAACTGTTTTTTGGCTTAATAGTTTTGGCATTTGGGTTGTTGCAAGTTGCGTTACTTTTAGCTACAACTCGTCGCGTTCATTATCTGATGCAAAAGGAGCTTGCAGCTCAAGCAGAAGCTCAAAGTTATATGGTTGAAGCTTTAACAGGAATTTTGACTTTGAAGGCAACGGGGTGCGAAGACCAAGCGTTCGATCGCTGGTCCAACCTCTTTATGAAACATCTCAATGTGTCGCTACAGCGAAATCAATTGACAGCTATTATTGAAGCCTTTTTACAAGCAATGAGAACCCTATCGCCATTGGTATTGCTTTGGCTAGGCACATTTTACGTCCTGCAAAAAAACATGAGTTTGGGAACCATGTTAGCCATGAATGCGATCGCCGCTTTGTTTTTAGCTCCAATTGCTTCTTTGGTGACGAGTGGGCAGTATTTACAAGTTGCAGGTGCCCACCTCGAAAGACTCACGGATGTCTTGCAAGCAGAATCAGAACAAGGAATAAAAACAACGAAAGCTGCACCAAAACTGAAAGGACACATCGAATTCAAAAACGTAAGTTTTCAGTATGACAAAAATGCGCCTTTAGTCCTCAAAAATGTATCTTTCGTAATTCAACCTGGTCAGAAAGTGGCTATAGTGGGACAATCAGGGTCAGGTAAAAGCACCCTTGCAAAGCTCTTACTAGGACTCTATAGACCGAATACAGGGCAAATTCTATATGACGGTATCTCTTTAGAAAATTTCAAATGTCGAACATGGCGTAACCAATTTGGCGTAGTTTTGCAAGAACCTTTTTTATTTAGTGGTTCAATAAGACAAAATATCGCTTTCAACAAACCAGCACTTTCTTTACAAGAAGTGATTGCAGCTGCCCACATAGCAGTCATTGACGATGAAATTATGCAAATGCCAATGGGATATGAAACTAGAATTGCAGAGGGAGGAAGTGGACTATCTGGAGGACAACGACAGCGACTATCCCTCGCTCGTGCCCTTGCGGGTCAGCCTGCTATTTTGCTGCTTGATGAAGCAACCAGTCACTTAGATACGCCGACAGAGCGTTTGGTTGAACAAAATCTGGGGCAAATCTCCTGCACTCAAATTATAATTGCACATCGCCTTAGCACTATTCGTAATGCAGACTTAATTTTAGTACTACATCGAGGAAGTATTGTAGATCAAGGCTCTCACACATATTTATTAGAGCAACGAGGATATTACGCTACCTTAGTAAACAACCAACTGTGACCGAAAATCAACTTTTAGGGACTTCCAGAAAATAACATATACAATATCAATAAGAGGATGTTTAAAAGTAGGGGGCTACCGTAAAAAAACTCACAAGTTTAAGCTCAATACCCGTGAATGAAATTCTCAAGCTGCCTTTGGGCGAATAATTTCTAAATTTTTTCTCAAATCTCTAATTTCCGATTTGTGGGTGGAATTTTTATGCAGACAATTGAACGCAAACATCTAACGTTACGAACAAGAATTAAACGCTTAGCAAGGAAAAGTATTTGTTTTTCAAAATCTGTTCAAATGCATGATTTGGTAATTGCCTTATTTATTAATAGATATGAATTTCAAGTAGATATATAGTTATTTCAACTCATCTACAACATTACCACCTAAAGGCATACGTAGAGTTCTGAAGGAGAGGCGCAGTGGATAATACCACCCGTCGACTCTAACCAGCTGTCGAATCCACGATTAAACAAATAGATCGGCGATTAAAAATTTCTGGAGCGCAATGGAATGAATCTAATGTTCCTCAAGTCCTCATGCACCGCTGTGCTTATCTTAATGACAAGCTTTAGATACATACTATTCGTTCTTTTGTTCTTACAAAGTTGAGATGCTCCCTATAGAGTTTCTTATTACTTCTTACTTATTATTGATTGACGGCAAATTTGCTGTAATTCCTTTTCTTCAGAATGAATTGCTAAATAATCTTGCAACCAAGTGCAACCCATTTTCATAAAATCATCCAAATCTAAATCTAATTTCCATAGCTTGACTGTACCGTCTCTACTTGCAGAAGCTATGGTTTTTCCATTAGGGCTAAAGCTAATACTTGTTACCCAAGCGCGATGACCTTTTAGGGTTTGCTCTAATGTACCATTATTGGTGTTCCATAAATTTATTTTGCGGTCAAAACTAGCGGAAGCGAGAATTTTACTATCTGGACTAAATTTAACCTTAGTAACCCAGTTACTATGACCTTTAAGAGGTTTGATTAACTTTCCATCTCTAACCCGCCATAATTTGACTGTGTTATCTGCACTCGCTGAAGCAATAAGTTTACCGTCTGGACTAAAACTGACACTTGTAATTCTATGGCTGTGAGCTTTAGGAAAAGTTTTTACTAAACTACCATCTCCAACACGCCATAACTTTACTGCTGGTTCATCGCTCACAGAGGCTAGTATTTTAGCATCCGGATTAAAACTGATATCAGTCCATCTGCCACCTGTAAACATATTATTATAAGCTTTAAAAGTTTGTAATACTGTTGCATCAACAGAATCCCACAACTTTACAACTTCATTATCACCAGTAGAAGCGAGGATTTTCCCATCAGGACTAAAACTTACTCTTGATAGGCGATCACCATGATACTCAAAATTTTGTACTAAATTACCATTATTAAAACGCAATAATTTGATAAAACCGTCATCGCTGCTAAAAGCAAGAGTTTTACCATTCGGACTAAAACTGATACTTTTTACTTGGTCGTTATTACGAATAGTTTTTAAGAGAGATTTTTCCAAATTCCACAACTTAATAGTTTTATCCGCACTTGCGGAGGCTAAAATTTTACCATTAGGACTGAAACTAATATCCCAAACTTTAGCGCTATGCTTTCCTAGTGTTTGAGGTTCAATACCATCAATATTCCACAACCTTACAGTTGAATCGCTGCCTGAAGTTGCTAAAGTTTTACCATCAGGACTAAAAGCAATACCCCAAATATGACCATTATGACCTTTGAAAGTTTGCGGTTTAATTTCTTTTTGCTCCAAATTCCATAATTTTATTGTCCCATCTTCGCTAGCTGAAGCAATTTCTTTACCATTAGGACTAAAGCTAAGGCTTTTAACAGGAGCAATATGACCTTCAAAGGTATGAATTAAACTACCATTCTTAACATTCCATAGTTTAAGAGTATGGTCAAAACTTGCGGTAGCCACAATTTTCCCATTAGGGTTAAAAATGACGCTAGCAAGTTTATTTTCATGACCTCTGAAGGTTTTTACTAAACTACCATCCGATACGCTCCACAATTTGAGGTTATGGTCAAAACTTGCAGTAGCGAGTATTCTATTATCTGGGCTGAAATTTATACTTGAAACTGGTTCACTATGAGCGTCAATAATCTTAATTAAACTGTGATTCTCAAGATTGAGAAGTGCAATTTTACCATTTGCTGCGGCAGCAGCTAAGATTTTACTATCAAAGCTAAAACGAACGTCTAATAAGATTGGATTGTGAGCTTTTATAGTTTTGATTAAAGCCCCAGATTTGACATTCCACAGCTTGATTGTGCCATCGCTAGCGCTAGAAGCAATAATTTTACCGTTAGGGCTAAAACTGACACTCCAGACGATTTTAGTATGACCAATTAGTGATCGCAACAAAATACCATTTTTAGGATTCCACAGTTTAATAGTATTGTCTGCACTGGCTGAGGCGATAATTTTAGCATCCGGACTGAAACTGATACCTTTTACTTTGTCATGATGTCCTTGCAAGCGATTTTTTTCCCTAATGTTATAAATCGCTTGTTGTAATGCAGATAGTACCTGTTTGCGAGTATCTGTTGTAACCGGAGATAATTTTTCCAATTCTTGCAATTTGCGTCCTGATTTTAACGCTAAAAGCAATGCTTGAAAAGGACTTTTATCGAATGCTCTTTGTGAATAAACACTTGTTAAAACTATATCGGCTTCTTTTTGTTCCCACCTTGCTTGGACAAGTTGTATACCTGTAAATAGTGCTGTTAAAAAAGATATGGCTAAAAATATACTACCTAAAGATATAATTCTTTTTGCTTTTTTCTGAGCTTGAGTTAAAGTATCGTTCGCTTTTGCTAATATTTGACTTTCTTCTTCTTTGATAGTTAAACTATTTTGAATTTCACGCTGTTCTAATTCTTGAGAGGCAGATAAAAATCGATAATCTAAAGGACTTAAGCTTTGATTATTTGCCCAGGATAGAGCATCTTGTAATGCTTTTCCCCGCAACAGTCGAGATTCATCTTGATAATTAGAAGCAACCCAAATATTAAAGCTTTGAGAATAAGGACGTAATTTTGCTAATTGTTTTTCAACCCACGCTTTATTAAAAACTTGTTTGTAAATGTGGTTATATACTCTTAATTTACCTTGTCCTTGAACTACCAAGCCAGATAAACGTAAATCTGTGTGTTCTAGACTCCCATCTGCAATAACTTCTCCTCGCTGTAAAATTTCTTGATAAATAACCAATAATCTCCCTGCTTTTTGTTCGTTGCGAAGGATTCTATCTCGAATCGTTTTTAAATGTTCTGGTTCGTCTTGTCCTTCCCAATTTTCAATAATTGATTTTTGTACAATCTCTTTAACTAATTGGTTTGCACTAATATAATTTTTCTGTTGACTTTTAATCATCAACTGACATAATTTTTGCGCTAAAAAAGGTTGTCCTCCAGTCCAATTTAATATTTCTTTGATTATAGCTTGGGGATTGTCAAATTTTGCTTCTAAACCTTTCGCTAATGGCTGCACTTCATCAGCTTGAAATCCATGTAATTCTATAGCCTTACCAATATTAAAAGGAGTTTGAGTTTTATCTGTAATTAAATCGCTTGGTGTCGCAACTCCCAACAGTGCAAAAGTCAAGCGTTTATATTCTGGATTATCAACACGTTTATTGTAAAAAAATCTGATTAAAGCAAAAAAATCATCTAGAGAAAAATTTTGGCTCAAAACTCTATCAATTTCATCTACAAAAATAATTATTTTTTGGGAAATTTCTACTAATAATATTTCATCAATAAATAAATTAAGCCGCTGTATTGGTGAAAGTAAATATCGCCTTTCTTTCCACCACATTCGCCACTTGTTTTTTTTACTTAGCTGACAACTACTTACTAAAGATTGCACAATTCCAGCGTACCATTTCTCAGCGGTAACATCTTCCTTACCAATTCCGGTTAAATCGATAAAAGCACAAACAAAATCGTCTGCTTGTAACTTTTGCATAGTTTGTACTCGCAAACTTGATTTACCCATCTGTCGCGAGTTCAAAACATAGCAAAATTCACCTGCTTTTAAAGCTTGATAAAAATCTCGATCGGCTTTACGAGTGACATAACTATCGGCGTTAGCAGGAAGACTTCCACCAACCTGATATTCATATTGTGATGGTGATTGAGTCATGATTTTATCGCTAAAACTATTTTTATCACTATACTATTTCTATTTTTAAATATTTTGGCTGAAAATCAAAACCTGACTTTTTCCTATTTGTAATATTGAAACACCTGATTTTTAAACTTTGAAGATACCTGATTTATTCCTATTGGTATTCTTATTTATTGACTTGATAATTGGAACATACAGCAATAGAAGTTACTTCTAAATGCTACTAAAAATTCATAATAATTATAAAAAGGTGTGAACAATGTTAAAACAAATTACTGGATTATCTTTATTTCTCTCAGCAACAATAGCAGGTATTAATATTGCCTCAATTCAACCAGTTAAAGCGGAATTGAACGACAGTATCCTATATATCTGTATAGCGAATAAAACAAATGAAAAAGTTTATGTTGCTACTAGGGATAATATTAACGGGTCTTTCTTTGTTGAAGCTAAACCTAATGGTAGATATTGGTGGTGGCGGCGAAGAAAACGTAGTTCAAATAGAAAGATTAACGTATCGTTGAATGGCAAAAAGCATAGAGCCGAATATAAATGGACTCGGTTAGCACCAAAACAAATTGGACTAGATCAAGCATGTTTCTTTAACGGATGGAACATAAAGAAAAACCAACAGGGAAAACTATATCTAAGTAGATAGGCTTTTCCAGTTGAGTCTTGCATTCTATTACCTTAGTTTACTTCCGCTTACCTACTTAGTTCATAGAGGTTAATCATCATGAAATGCATTCCGAAAGCAACTGCAATTATAGCGACCACTGCTTTCACATTACTTTTTCCATCTATTGCTGCTTTAGCACAAGCCATCGCCATCGATCCAGTCTTTGATTCACCTACTCCCAGAACTGGACCTTACTTGGCTCAACTTGGCAGTACCCAAGCCTATGTGCCCATGAAGCATGAAACCGTAGAGGTCATCAATGGAAATTCAATTGTCAATCATGTTTTGGCAACAAAGTCTGGCAATCTGAACATGAAGGGTAAAATTGCCATGAAATGTGCTGCTGGACGCACCGTCACTTACCTTGCTTACCGTCCCAATGGTCAAAATTTGACGACTGTGGTTAACGGTAAGACAAACACCCAATCCTACACAAAAACCATTACCATGCAGCCTTTCTCACTTATAGATTTAGAGAAAGCTGGTCAACAAGCATTTGGGGGTGCCTGGGTTTCTGGCAATAAGCACCAAAATACCGAAAAGACGGTGAAGAAGACCATCAAAAAGTCCATTGAAGTTCGGGGTAAATGTTCAGGTTTAGCTGAGCAAGTAAAATCTTTTCCCGTAACAATAACAGTCACATTCGACGATAAAGACTTCCCTCCTCCTCCGGTAGGATAAATTTTTAGGTAGATGGAATAATCACTTTGTTGTAAGTCGTAAATTAAAAACGAGAAAAATAATTATAGTTTTTCAAACCAAAACTCGTTGAAAATACTCCCGATATAAATTACAGCTAGGTATAACACAGTTATCTAATGTTTGTACTAAACCCATGCTGTGCAATTTGTAAATCTGAATTGAATTTAATTCAACTGGTTTGGGTGAATTAAGCGCAATTTTAAAAGCCTGAGCCAGTTTTGGACATGAACCTATCCCACTATTCTAAAAATGCTCATTTACAGCACTTTTGAGGTAAGTGAGGTACACCAAATTACAGGACGGTTTTTAAAGCTTGGAATTTGAATTCAGTACTGTACCTCATAAACATCGAATCTGCTGTATGTGAATAAAATTTGTATGAAAAGATTTATTTTTCGTTGTTAGCTCTTAAAATATTTAAGCTTCTTAGCAAAAATCTTATTAGTGGGATAAGTTCATTAATAAATAATCCAATCACAATATCGTGCATCAAAGTAGATTTAGAAAAGCAAATAGTTTTTCGAGCTAATCTTTTAATTTGGACTTTGAACAAAGATATGTCTGAACTGCTTCCACTTCAAAGATTACTCCAAGTCGAATTTGAGGGTAAATGGCGAGCCGATCTGGCAACAATTACCGGAACGCTATCTAACCGGCAGATTTCCATGCTCGTTGACCAATTGACATGGGAAGAGCTTGGCCAGGGAATTCGTGGGGCTTTTTTTGCAGAAAAGAGCGTTGGAGTTGTATTTGGGCTTGAATTATTATCAGGCGAGCGGGTCATCCTTAAGCTTTTCCATCCATCTCAATCGCAAGAGCAACTCGCAGCCGCGCATAGGTGCTTGAACATAGTAGTGCGTTCTGGTTTCCCTGCACCGCCAACCCGGTCTCAAATATTTAAAACAGAAGACGGTATAACAGGTGTTTTCTACACATTCATGGATGGAGCAATGCGAAACCCGCACGAACCAATTGTGCGTCAAGAACTGGCACAAGTACTGGCAGAACTCACTGGCATTCTGCCGCACGAAAATCCCACAGAACTACCATTAGCACCGACACGAGAAAGTAAGCTTTGGTCTAATTCTCATCGCTCCTTCTTGAAGCTGGATAAAGATCCGGAGGCAAGGTGGATCGACCAAATTGCCCGTCGCGCCCAATCGATAATACAAGCTAAAAATCTGCCGCTCATACCTGCACATTTAGATTGGGGGGTTAAGAACTGCCGTTTTCATGAAAATAATGTGTGTGTAGTATATGACTGGGATTCGCTGTTTGCAGCCTCCGAGGCTGAGATGGTAGGACGTGCGGCAGTTCAATTTACTGCCCAATGGGAGATTCCAACACCTTTAACCCCAAGCCTAGCAGAGACACGCGCTTTCATCGATGAATATGAAACTGCTCGTGGGCACTGCTTTTGTCGTAAAGAATGGGTCGTGATTTCAGCATCTGCGGACTACTCGTTGGCACAAAATGCACGTTTAGAGTTTGCCTCCGGTAAACCTCCCCGTGATGGATTCTTGGCACTTTTACAGAACTGGGAAAGCGATATGCTTTTAAAGACAAATACTGAATAAACTACCCCACCGATAGGGTAGTTCATAATTGAAATTCAGCTTGCCTACTGCCCGTCCTAATTACAATTTTCAACGCCAACCTACTTACTCGTTCACTGAAAAAAGGTTATTTCAACTATGGAAATTCATGCTTATACCAGACAAGGAGATATCACAGGCGTACAACATCAACTAGCTAGGGGAGTTGATATCGATCATATAGATAAATGGTCAAAAACACCATTAATGTATGCAGTAAATGACGCAAATGCCAACCTTGATATGGTGCGATTTTTGGTAGAAAACGGTGCTGATGTAAATGCGGTTGAAGGCAGGTATAATCAGAATGTGCTTGGGCTAGGTGTACAATCGAGAAATGTCGAAAAAATCCAATACCTTATAGATGCAGGTGCTGATATAGATTATCAAAGACCAGGTGGCTATGATGTACTAATCGATGCGATGCATGGTCGAGATATTAATAAATGTGAAAACTTGATTCCAGTTGTCAATTTATTGATTGCCAGGGGTGCAAAAATTAATGGGACTAGTGAATATGGTGAATCAGCTCTAAATACTGCTGCATGGATTGGTAGATTTGATGTTGTTAAATTCTTATTAGCAGCAGGTGCTGACGGAAAACAACTAGAATGGACAGAATTAATATACGCGGTTGCATTTGGCAGTGTCGAAGAGATAAAGAAATTACTTGATAAAGGTGGCGAACTTGATACACGAGATTTTTGCGATAGAACACCTTGGCTTTTAAGCATTCAAGTAGGCTCCGTAGAAAAAGCGAGATTACTCCTAGATTCGGGAGCAAATCAATTCGATTGTGGAAATTGTAATAAGCCACCTGTGATGTATGCCATAGAAAATAATCATGTCGAAGTTCTAGAATGGTTAATTCAAGAAGGCTTTGATACTGAAGCTACTGATGATTTTGGCACTACTCCTTTGAGCTTAGCAGCAGAGCATGGTGCAACTGATTGCGTCAGGCTATTGTTAGAAGCTGGGGCAAATGCTTCTAGAACCTCCTACTACGCCAGGGAAGCGATCCAGAAAGCAAGTAACCTGGAAATTGTCAAAATGCTTGTTGATGCAGGTGCAGATTTAAGTGACATTAACGATTATATGCGGCGATTACTAACAGGAGTTGGTAATCCTGATGACATTTATACTATTTCCCCAGAGCAATATTTTAACGGGAAATACCGGCGATTTGGAAAAGCCAATCCAGAAGTTATGAAAGTAGCATTCTGGCAAGCTATGGTGCAAAGTGGTTTAGGTGCTTGGAGCGCCAGAGATAGGTTTGGCGATACAAATAATGCACTGTCCTATAAGGATGAGCCAGTATGGTGTTTTAGCAGATCTGGTAGAACAATTACCCAATTACCAAATGAAAGAATCATCGAAATAGGGGGCGAACACGAAGATTTCTACGACCCAGAATTTTGTATATATAACGACGTGGTAGTTTATCAAGGTGATGGTAAATTTACAATTTTAGGTTATCCGAAAGATATTTTTCCTCCTACCGACTTTCATTCGGCAACAGTGGTAGGAGAATATATTTATATAATTGGTTGTTTGGGTTATATAGATGAAAGAATCTACAATGAAACGCCGGTTTATCGACTGCATTCCGAGACATTTCAAATAGAAAAAATTGAAACCACCGGAGAAAAACCTGGATGGATTAGCCAACACAAAGCATACTATCAACAGCAATCCCAAATATATATTAATGGTGGTAAAGTTTTTGTCAGAGTTGAAGATAGAACCGACTATGTAGAAAATGACAGTGATTATATTTTAGATTTAAAAAATATGCAATGGAGCAAGAATAAGAAGTCATCAATTGGTTTATAGTTAACCATATTTGTTTCTTTTATATAAAAAATGAAATTCTCAAAAGATGTTATCAAAGCAAGATAATCTATTTTCGTGCTTTCTCTCCCACACTTGAGAGGAGGGAAATTTCAATATCTTTTTCGTCTTCTTCTATATTTTTTTGCTTGCGATTAATTAATAAATGTATTTGCAACCCACTAATTAAAAATCCTAAAAATATTTTTTTATGATAAATTATATTAATAAACCATATTTCACCAAACAATTCATTAATATTTTGGCAATTTTAATCAAAATACAAGTTTCTCTACATCAGTAACGGGTGGGAATCGCCGCCAGTTGGGCACTTCTAACTAGCACATTTTAAAACCCCTATATAGTAAAGCTTTCAGCTAAAGCCTAAAAATGTGCTAGTTTCATTCGTTGGGAGGGAGATTTGGTACTTTTGAATTTTAACTTTCCCTCCTGGGACGCTCACATGATACCCCTTTTTTTTTGATTCAATCTGTCAACAAAATAGAAACATTGTTTACTTGTAGAACAGATACACTAAAAATTTGTCTTGCCACTACATAAGAATCACTACCCATAGGGGTTCACTACCATAGCCACACCCTATTTAAATGTCACAAGTGCTTTACGAATTTCATCTCGAAGAAGTTCAGCGCGAGCGGACCAAATTCCAAATCCGTCATTTATTGTATCAGCTTTATCAATAAACAAGCCAAAAACATAATCTCTTGTTGTAACTGAATTACCGTTTTGAAAAGGAAGCTTCACCCAACCACCAATAGAAGTATATTTTTTCCCATTACCAGTTGTAAAACTACCACCTTTCCCAGCAGTTTTAACTTTACTTTTAAATGATTTAACTGTATTTGTACTTAGACCCAATTTACTTGCTTCTTCATCAATAACAGTAAGTATTCTACCTCGTCTATTGAGCATCAGTTCATAAAAGGTATCACGGTTTGAGTTAGAAGTAAAAACGCCCGTACTTACTTTTTCATAAAGTTTTCCCAAATCCTTCAAAGTCAAACTATTTGCAGGATCATTACTAGGTCCACCACAAGCAAATTTATGGTTGAGAGCAGTCTTTTTACTCATACCGAGTGAATTATAAGCGGTTTGATTGATAGTATTTCTACCCACGTTGGCTTTTCCATTTCCGAATAACTCCTGTATTGCATTGGTACTCTGGTTATTGGAGTTTTTCATCATCTTCTTTAAGGTTTCCCTCAAATTTTCTTGCTCGAATTTCTGGCCAGCATGATTATCACTGCAACTATCAGCGCGATCTAAATAAACTTTAACTTTTGTACTATTCAAGTTGACTTTTCCAGCTTCAACTTGTTTCATCGCGTGCAAATGCTCTAATACCTTAATTGTACTAGCTGGATAAAAAGATATGTCAGCTTTTAGGGATGCCAAAACAGAACCATTGACTTTCTTTAAGTACAGTCCTGAAACACCATCAGTATTATTTCGTAGCATTTCACCAATTCTAGTAGTCAATAAATTGGCATTATTCAACATCAGCACAGCGAAACGCTTTTTACCATTGACGGTGTAAGGTTCAATGTCAAAAATTCTGGCTTGATTTTGTTGCCAAAGCTGATTTACTTGCGTTGCCGTTTTACCGTAGTACCACCACCAGGTTTGTCCTTGGGATTTTTCCATGACAACCATAAACTTGTTGTCACCATGTCGTTCAATATCAACCAAACGAGCTTTATTTTCCTTGAGCTTAGAGTTAATAAAGCTTGGTAAAACATTATAGTAATACCACCATGCTTTGCGGTCACTGCCTGTATTTTTAATCATCACGGCGCTATACAGACGTTTACCGCCAACCACATAGGTATCAAGATCCACAATTCGTGCTTTGTTAACTTTTGTTTTTTCTATGATATTTTTAATAGAAGAATCGCTGTAATACCACCAACTTTTTGCATCAGCACCTGTATTAGACACTAGAGCCACAGCATATTTCTTTTGACCGTTAAGACGGTAAATTTCTAAATCAATTATCCGTGCTTTATTGGTATTTAATTTTTCTTTAACTTGTTGGGAACTTAGACCATAATACCACCACCATTTTTTAGCATATTCACCCTTATTTCTGACCATTGCCACACTAAATCTTAAGGGTGATGTTTTTTCCACTTCCCAGTCAATAATACGATAACCCTGATTTATTTTACTTTTAATTTGAGAAACAGAAGCACCATGGAGCCACCAAAATTTAGTCGGTTTTGTACTCGACTTCTCTGTGAGAGCAATTAAGTTTTTATCATTGTTCTCTAATTTATCCACATTAATTACAGATGAATTAGATGCAGTTTCTCGTGAAACTTGAGAAGCTACCAATACAGAACTATTGTTGACTAGACCTACGATTGGTAACGTAAATCCTAACACTACAGAACTCAAATAAACATACCAAGGCCTATTGCGATTAGGTTTCATTTTTAATTTCTCCTTATCGAGATACTTGCATTCTGAAATTCCTAAATTTTCCATCACAAAACTCAAAAACAAACATTTAGGACTTACCGGGACTTAGACATTTTTTCGTATCAAAAAAACCTCAAAGCTATATAAGTCAATAGTTCGACCTCAACTTGGTTATTTTCTTGATATATTTGGGTTTGAGGAATTTTTGGTGAGTTCGTCTTTGGCAAAACCAGATTATACTGGTTGGGGAGGAATGATTTTCGTCTGTACCTTATAGTACCAGTATATCAAAAAAATATACACCTATTAATGAACCAATAACAGTTAATTTACTGAGATTTTGTTGAACATAATAGGGATGTATAGGACTCTTATTTGATTATTGAAAAAACAGTTATGTTGCAAAAAAATATTCAGTTGCAATAGTCTAAGCTTATTGACAGCGTGCACTGCTTTTGTAATGCTGTCAGCATTACAAAAGCAGTCTACTTATAGTCTACTGAATAACTTTAAAACTCTTATCTTGTAAGCTTTTCAAGCTATTTTTGTGAAAAAAAGTACGAGAGAATAAGTATATAAAAGTTAAAAGCCTTGCATTTGGAACTTTTTGGACTGCAAAAAATTTGAAAAAATAGGGGGTAAAACTGTTCTCTGTTCTCCTTTCCCTGTTCCCTAACCCTACCAAAAGACTTTTTTAGCTAACGCTACGCTATGGGAACAGCAAATCCTATTGAAGGTTAGATTATCAACAACTAAGACTTGTTGAGGACACAAAATCTTTTTGCAACACAACTAGATAAGCACCTAATGGATTATGCTACAATTTGTAACTGCGGGATGCACCAGTAGTTGCACTTCAGTACGTAACGTAGCCGCCCGAACTCGTCAAGTTCAAGACACCACGTGTAGCTCGAACACCAGCAGAAATAGGGGTTAGCCAGGATCACGTTCGGAAAAACGAGATCGCCAATTGCAGGAGGTAACGGGATGCTCTGGCGCAAAGCAGACTCCTCAGGCACCTGATCGGCCATGTAGATCTCATCGGGCCCGCGCTCTTCGAGTTCGTCTGCTGTCAAGGGTTTGCCACGCTTTACGATTTTCGTCACTTCTTCTACATCAAGCTTGAACACGCGCTGATGCGCGTCCGGAATGGACTTCATATTGGTCATGATTTTTTCCATGTAATGAATTTTCATTTTGGTCTCCTTACTTAATAGAATGATTAGTATTCTTAGTTTTAAGAGTTGATTTCATCTTCTACATTAAAATTTTCAACTCTTATTTGAATAAGGCTTTGGGGTACTTGTCACCCCATGAAGTTTTTAGTATTGATATCAATGATTATTCGAGATAATCACCAAACCTGCCATAGGTAAAAGTCAGGTATTTGAACCAGCAGTTAGATATTTTTGATAATGTTTTATAGGAAAAAGTCAGGTTGAGCATCAAAACCAGGACATTTATTGCTGCTAATTATAAACAGTGGTTTCCACGATTGTTACATCACAGTCAGTTCAACCGACGTTTGCAGAAACTGGAATGTTGGAAATACTCAGAAGACAATGGGTTGAGCAACTAATACCTTGTACTTCATCCTATAGTGTGTTTTGATTACACGATTTCATTACTAACTTTATTGCAGACATCTAAGGCTTTTCAATATTTATACTGTATTTATTTTAATTTTTAGTATATTAAAAATAGGACATTTCCTATGTAAATTCAAGAAGAAAATTGCTGTATCTTTTGAGTTTTTGTGACAATTGATTTTGATTATTTTTACTTAGACGAGGAGTAATGACATGCATTTTTCCGGATTTCTCACAAACAATGTTTTAGAAGCTATAACCCTTATCTGCTCAAATCCAAGCAGATAAGGGTTTCAAAAGTGTGTGTTTTTTGAATTTATTTTGAGCAGAATCAAACCCAGATGGCATAAAGCTTTCAGCATTTACGACTACAAAACTTGTGAGAAATGCAGGATAACAGGTACTGAAGAACCATTTTTCCCTGGAGTACGTACGGCACGCGCCACAAAGTCGGAATACTGTGCGCAAACTTTCACTCATCACCTTTTCTAAAAGTTGCCCATCTACTGAACTTTGCTGTTCTAGTTTTTTCAAAAATCAAATATTATTTCTATACTTACCAAAAGTTAGGAATATTACCGCTTTATTTTGTATACAAGTATATTGCAGACGAATAAAGATACCATAGATAGTAGTTCAAATGCTTAACAATTTCTATGACTCAGATTTCACTTGGAGCAATGCCAAAGAAACTGCAGATGTTGCTTTATATCGTAGTACAGGCAAATATCTCAGCGACATTGAAATTAAATTACTTCAAGGTTCATGGGAAGATAAAACCTATGATGATATGGCAATAATCTATGGCTATAGTGCTGAATATTTAAATAAAGATGTAGGGAATAAACTATGGCACAAGCTTTCTGAAGCTTTAGAGGAAAAAGTTACAAAAAGAAATTTTAAAGCAGCACTGAGGAGAGAATGGGAAAAACAAAGAGATTCATCTGCTATGGAGGAAAATCTAGAATTACAAGTATCTCCATCAGTGGCGCAGCTACCTTTCCCAGAAAGTTCTGTACCACCAGATTCTCATTTTTACGTTGAACGAAATAATGTTGAAAATCTCTGCTGTGAAACAATCATTAAACCCGGTTCTCTAATTCGGATTAAAGCACCCAAACTCATGGGTAAAACTTCTTTAATGAATAGAATTATTCCTTATGCAGTTGCTAAGAATTATCGAACTGTTTACTTAGATTTAAGTAGTGTTCAGCGAAAAATTTTAACTAATTTAGATCAATTCCTTCGCTGGTTTTGTTGTATGGCTGGTAGGCAGTTAAAGTTAGAAAATCAATTAAATGATTATTGGGATGGGGAGATTTTGGGCAGTAACGACAACTGCACAGTTTACTTTGAAGAATATTTACTAACTCAAATAGATTCTCCAGTTGTCTTAGAATTAGATAACGTAGATAAGATTTTTTCTTATACAGAAGTTACTGAAGACTTTTTTGGGATGCTAAGAAGTTGGCATGAAAAAGGAAAAATTTCTGCTATTTGGAAAAAACTGCGACTGCTATTAGCACACTCTACTGAAGTATATGTTCCCCTAGATATAAACCAATCACCATTTAATGCAGGCGTTCCAGTAGAATTAGTGGAGTTTGATAAACAGCAAGTCAAAAAATTAGTTTTTATACATAGGTTGAATTGGGATGAAATACAGGTAGAGCAGTTGATGGAACTGGTAGGAGGACATCCCTTTTTGATAAGGTTGGCAATGTATGAAGTAAGCTTGAGAAATTTAACTCTGAAACAATTATTACAAGAAGCTTCCACAGAAGCAGGTATTTATAGCAATCATTTGCGGGGATACTTGGAAGCACTACAAAAATGTCCAAAACTAGCTCAGGCTTTCAAAGTTGTAGTTAATTCACCTGAACAAGTGGAATTAGATTCAATTCAGATTTATAAATTACACAGTATGGGTTTAGTACAACGCCGGGATAATCATGTTGTACCTCGGTGTAATTTGTATCGAGAGTATTTTCAACGAGTTTTAGTTTGAACAGCTACAATTATTTTCCTTATTTTGATTAATGACCCACAACACATTCAATGCATACTTTTAGAAAAACTTATCCTACTGGAGAAGGAGGGAAGTCCTTTTAAATGATTAAAAAAAATCAGGTTCTTCAGGGGTGCATCCCAATTTTTATTTCGCAACTACAGAATAAAGGTTTAAGTCTCGCAGGATAGATTGTTTGACAATTAGTACTTTTACCCCAGTCAAAAAAGTTGGATGCTCCCGTTTTTCAGTATCTGTTATGTCACACTATTAGTTAAAAATCATACATTAGCTTGAGGGACAAAACCCAACATTTATCAGGTTTTTTTGGGTTGCGCTATAGCTTAACCCATCCTAACAAAAATGCTTAAATAAACCGTATTGAATTACATTGCTCTATGTCTCAATAATAAAGCAAATGCATGAAGATACCAATAGGGAAAAATCAGGTATTATCAATAAAAAATTAGGATAACGATATTGAATATTGGTAAAAATCAGGTTTTGTCTTCAAACTCAAATAATTTTGAGCAACAATACTATACTCATAACAAGGGTTAATCTTCTAAAATCATGACTAACTCACCATCACACTATGAATACCAAGTTGGTGGAAGTCTCTCTACTAATGCCTTAAGTTATGTCACTCGCAAAGCGGATTTAGAATTTTATGAAAATCTAAAAGCAGGTGAATTTTGCTATGTGCTTAACTCGCGACAGATGGGTAAATCTAGTTTGCGAGTACAAACGATGCAAAAATTGCAAGCAGAAGGTTTTATCTGTGCTTTTATTGATTTAACCGGAATTGGGAAGGAAGATGTAACGGCAGAAAAGTGGTATGCTGGCATTGTCCAATCTTTAGTTAGTAGTTGTCAGCTAGGAAAAAAAATCAATTGGCGAATCTGGTGGAAGGAAAGGCGAGATTTACTTTCACCAGTGCAGCGACTGAATTTATTTATTGATGAAGTACTGTTAGTAGAAATTCAGCAAAGAATTATTATTTTCGTGGATGAAATTGACCGAGTTTTGAGTCAAAGTTTTTCCCTTGATGATTTTTTTGCTTTAATTCGGTTTTTTTATAATAAACGAGTTGATAACCCGGCATATAAACGTCTGACTTTTGCACTTCTGGGAGTAGCAACTCCTAGCGATTTAATTGCAGATAAGACTCAAACACCATTTAATATTGGTAAGGCGATAGAATTATATGGATTTGAGCTTGATGAAGCGCAACCCTTAATAAAGGGATTAGAAGGGAAGGTAGATTATCCCCAAAATATTATTCAGGAAATATTAAATTGGACTAGAGGACAACCATTTTTAACACAAAAACTATGTCAAATCGTTACTAATTATTCTCACCAAGATTATAGTATTAATTCCAAATCTATATCGAAGGTAGTACAAAGCTCGATTATTGATAATTGGGAAGCACAAGATGAGCCAGAGCATTTAAAGACAATTCGAGATCGAATTCTCCGCAACGAACAAAAAGCCGGAAGATTATTAGTAATTTATCAAGAAATTTTGCATAAAGGAGAAATATTGGCAGATGGAAGTCTTGAACAAACAGATTTACGTTTGTCTGGTTTAGTAATAAAAAATCAAGGTAAATTAAAAGTTTTTAATTCGATTTACAGAAGTGTTTTTCATGAGAATTGGGTTGAAAAAGAATTAGGCAAGCTACGCCCCTATTCTCAAAATTTTAATGTTTGGGTAGCTTCTAATTATGAAGATGAATCTCGACTGCTGCAAGGAAAAGCTTTAGAAGATGCTTTATCCTGGGCAAACAATCAAAACTTAAGCCCTTTAGATTACCGATTTTTATCTGCTAGTCAAGAATTAGAGCAGCGTCAAACTCAACAGAGTTTAACTGTCAAAGAAGAAGAGAGTCAAATATTAGCAAAAGCCAATGATACTTTAACTCAGGCACAGAAGAAAGCGAAGAAAATTTTAGCGGTAGGCAGCATATTTTTTGTTATATCTTTAGTCGCAGCCTTATTTATAGGTATACAACTTGTCAAAGCAAGAAGAGAAAGAAGAGAAGCTAAGATTTCTTTTCGAAGTTCAGCTATAGAAAATAAACTTTATGAACAACCATTTGATGGGCTGATAGAAGGATTAAAAGTAGCAAAACAAATACAAGATTTGGCAAAGCTTATGCCAGTACAAGAAGAAGCAGAAAAACAGGTAAAAAAAACTTTAAGTCAAGCAATATCCCTTGTTAGAGAATGGAATCGTTTAGAAGTTAATAACGTTCAATTTAGAGATGTTAGTGTTAGTCCTCATGGTCAATTAATTGCTACTGGTGCTAGTGACAATATAGTGAGAATTTGGGATGGAAAAGGAAATTTAATTACAACACTTAAAGGTCATAGTGATAAGATTTGGAATGTTAGGTTTAGTCCAGATGGAAAAACTTTGGCTTCCAGTAGCTATGACGGTACAATTAAGCTGTGGAATGTTAAAGATGGTAAATTTAAGAAAACTATCCTTGCTCATAACAATACCTGGGTAAGAAGTATTAGTTATAGCCCTGATGGAAAACTGCTTGCTTCCTCTGATTCCAAGGGGTGGGTGAAATTGTGGAATGTTAAAGATGGTAAGTTATTACAAAAAATTCCAGCCAATCGCAAACCAGTTAATTGGGTTACTTATGTAAAATTTAGTCCAGATGGGAAAACTCTTGCTTCAACTAGTACAAATCATACAATAAAACTTTGGCTAGTTGAGGATGGCAAATTACTTAAAACCCTCAAAGGTCATTATGGTGGTGTTAGAAGTGTTGATTTTAGCCCAGATGGAAAAACTCTTGCCTCTGCTAGTCAAGATAGCACAGTGAAGCTGTGGGATCTGGAAACTGGAAAGCAGGTACAAAACTTTCTAGGACATCGTGGTACAGTTTGGAGCGTAAACTTTAGCCCTAATGGGAAAAAACTTGCTTCTTCTGGAAATGATGGAACTTTGAAACTGTGGAATTTGGATAATTTAGATACTCTACCACAAACTTTAAAAGGTCATACTGGTACTATTCGCAGTATTACTTTTAGTCCAGATGGGAAAAAACTTTTTTCTGTTGGCGATCACACTTTGAGAATATGGTCCCTTAAGGATATGGAACCACAAACTTTAGTTGGTAATGGTGGGGAAATTGCAGCAGTCAGTTTCAGTCCTGATGGTAAAATTCTCGCTTTTGCTGATACTGATAACAGCATTAAATTATGGGATACTAAAAGCCATAAATTACAAACAAATCTCAAAGGTCACAAAAAAAGGGTTTGGGATGTTAGTTTTAGTCCAGATGGTAAATTACTAGCTTCTGCAAGTTCTGACAAAACAGTGAAGTTATGGAACTTAGAAAATAGAACAGAAATATATAGCCGTCTGGGTCATACAAAAAAAGTTAATAGTGTTAGCTTTAGTCCAGATAGTAAACTATTAGCTTCTAGCAGTAATGACCATACGACAAAAATATGGCGTGTTGAAGATGGAGAATTGTTACAAACCCTTAAAGGTCATATTAATCTTGTTAAAGCTGTCAGTTTTAGTCCAAATGGTAAATTACTAGCTTCTGCTAGTACAGACAGTCGGATAATATTATGGAATATAGATAGTGGTAAAATATCCCAGATTTTTGATACTGGTATGGGTTACTTATTAAATGTAGCTTTTAGTCCAGATGGTAAATTAATTGCTGCTGGCGATCAACAAAGAATAATTAAAATGTGGCGTGTAAAAGATAGAAAAGAGTTGTACAGCCTTACAAATCACCGCAATGGGGTCAGAAGCATCAGTTTTAGTCCAAATAGTGAATTGCTGGCTTCTGGTAGCTTTGACAATACTATAAAACTGTGGAAAGTGAAAGATGGCCAACTGCTAACAACATTGGAAGGTCATCTAAATGGGGTTAATAAAATTAGTTTTAGCCCTAATGGAAAAACCATAGCTTCTGCAAGTAGAGATGGTACCGTCAAGCTATGGAAGTTAAATTTAGATTTAGATGATTTAATGAAATTAGGTTGTGGATGGTTGGAAGATTATTTGGCGATTCATCCTAAAGAAAAGGAATTGCAAAAAATATGTAATCAGCACAATACAATTAATTGATAAAGGATATAAGTTAAGTAGCTGGAAGTTCGTGTGAATATATTTTTAATATGATTAAGTGCTGTGTTTATTGCCCTGTATAACTTTTAGGGTTTATGGCAAGATATAACTTGTATTTCTAAAAGAGCCCTACCCAAAATATTTATATATATTACTCATTGCTCATTTAAAGACCTTTTCACTATACCGCGCAGGTGCGGTAAATGTGCTTTATCCACTATTGAGCGAAAATGTGAAATAGGGGCTTGAAATGATTTGAGGGTATGACTTGATTTGCTATCTCATGGTTATTTGAGGCACTACCAAGTTATTCATCCTACCCATGTAGGCTCAGTAAATCCAAGGTCATTGAGTACATAAATATATCCCCTAGAATCACCTTGTGTTTCTATTTGCTTCCATTGAAAATGATTTGGGTCAAAAGTAACCAAATAAGTGCCCATTTCTTGACGTTCCCAATCTTTAACCCAATCTGGTAGAGGGGTAGGCAAAGATCGACAAGTAAACTGATGTCTATGAAAAAACTCATAGATATGTCAAAAGAATCTACCTCAAAAATTATAGCAATTATTACTGACTGTATATTCTCAAGACATAAATAAGTTTATAAATCTGGCGTTGGTGAGTGCGTAATGCTTTTCATACAACTATCTACAAAAAATCAATATTTCAATAATTCGGATTAAAGCACCCAAACTCATGGCTAAAACTTCTTTGATGAATAGAATTATTTCTTATGTAGTTGATAATAATTATCGAACTGTTTACTTGGATTTAAGTAGTGTTCAGCGAAAAATTTTAACTAATTTAGATCAATTCCTTCATTGGTTTTGTTATATGTCTGCCAGGCAGGGTAAGCGCATCTCAAATCCTATGGTCTTCAATTTCGCTAAAAACTAATTCCATTTTTCTGTCAGGGAAATTGCATTAGTTATACTCAATTTTTTGAGCTTTTAATTCTTTGTTTTGCAGACTTAAAACCTGATGTCATAGCGAAGGAAGAGGGAAGAAGGAAGAAGGTTTTATGTTTGGAAAGAGCTTGTACTCCTCCCAAACCTTCTCCGTCCGCTCATGGACGGGGCTTGTATCCTTTCCTGTCGGTTCGTGGCGCTGCCGCGCGTCTTCCAAGGAAGATTTTTTTTTTGGAAAACGCGTTTCTTGACATCTTCCTTCTTCCTTCCGACGAAGTCGGTCATGAAGTTAACCCTGTCAGACAAGATAGATAATTTACTTATCAGCGTACTAATTAATGTCTCTAATACTTAAATGACTTGAATTATCTCTTGCTAACTAAAAATTTGAATAAATATCTGTAATTTTAGTTACAAATTTAGATGTGCTTACCCTGCTTCCTTACCAATTCCAGTTAAATCAATAAAAACACAGATAAAACCTTCTGCTTGCAACTTTTGCATAGTTTGTATTCGCAAGCTAGATTTACCCATTTGTTGTGAGTTAAGTATATAACAAAATTCACCAGCTTTTAAATTTTCATAGAATTCTAAATCTGCTTTACGGGCAACATCACTTGAAGCTTAAGCAGAGAGAATTCCGCCAATTTGATATTCATAATGTGATGGTGATTTAATCATAGCTAGAGGAAATAAATCATTATTTTTGAGTATAATATTTTGAATTTTAAATTATTTAAATAAAAAATAAATAACTGATTTTATCCTATTTTTTGATGTTTAGGAATACCTGATTTTTTCCTATGGTTTTTTTATTTCTCAAATCACACAATAATAAGCATAGTTTGAATTTATTTAGTGAAATACAACATATGATTTACTTTTTTATATTATCTAGCGGATACAAAATATTTCTCTTCAAACGTAATCAAAGAAAGAACACCAAATAATCTTAAGGATAAACATGAATTTCCAAAAAATAATTGCAGCACCTATTGCTCTCGGATTAATTATAGGTAATTTTCCTTTACTCGCTGCTGATACTAAAAATGTGAATATTTCCGCTTCTAACACATTTTCTCAAGTGGTAGAAGCACCTGAGAGTAAAGAAAATCCAGCTTCTAAACAACCCCAAGACGAAGAAAGCTCTACAGAAAATCAAACTTCTGAACAAACCCAAACCGAAGAAAGCTCTACAAAAAATCAAACTTCTGAACAAACCCAAACCGAAGAAACTTCTGATAATGAGACTACTGTAGAAGAACCTGCTGAAGAAATTGAAAAATCACAACCATCTGAGAAGTGTCTCAATGGTGGTGAACATATCAATATTGGAGGTATTATCTCAATCTCTAATTGTCATAAATTAAAAAATTCTGATTCCTTCACTCAACCTAATAGAAAACCTATCAGGAGACGTAGAAAAAAACCAGATTTAGTAATTAGAAAAGTTCGTTTCTCTAAAGCAAGAGCAAAAGTTATACGAGTGCTTGTATCCAATATTGGTAATGCTCCTGCAAAATCTAATATTCTAAAACTAACTATTAGAAGTATTAAAGGTAAAAATGTCAGACGTACAATTAAGGTAATTGCTCCTCGTTTAAAGAAAAAACAATCTAAATGGATTGTCATTCGAGCTAAAAAACTACTTCCGAAAAAGGTAAAAATTCAAAATACAAAGTTCCGATTATTTATTGATGCAGGTAAAGTTATTCGAGAGAAAAACGAAAAGAATAATATTTATTGGCATAAACATTAGTTGGATTACCACATTAACTCGGACATATAAGTAGGTCGGCGTTAAAAAACCAAATTATGTCATTGCGAGGGAACGTAATGAAACGTTCGCGGAGCGCGTCCTCAGCAACCGCAGGGGTTTTAGAATCGTTTAACTTTTGTTACGTAGTTACTTTTATTTGTGCCTACTTACTTATATGTAGTCGTAATTGGCATTTCTTGTGGAAGTACCTAGTTTTTTTTAATCACTAGAATATTTTAGACAGCCACTATTGATATTAATAATATTAGTTTTCATAACTGCACCCATTTGCGTATAGAATGTCAAAAAACTATGAGGCACAGAAATATTCATGAGTATCTTTGGAAGTCCCTTGCGCTCTAAAACACAGACATCTTGCCTTTCACAACGCTACGCTAACTGCCTTCTGCCTACGTCCTCTCTAGGGCGCTACACGCACACATAATGCGTACAAACTTTCACTTTCCAGTAAAATAATATACTAAGATCAATCAGACTAGGTAGATATAAATCTGTAATTAGCATTACAGTTTTTCAATATCTTATTGTTAACTAAACCTTGCCTTCTGAGAAAATGACTAATATCAAAAATTATAAATTCAAAATTTGTCACTGTATCGCTGGAACTGTACTATTCTCTTTAGCTCAATTTGTATTACTTGTTGCTGCACAAATCAACAGTTCAAATGGGATGGAAAAAACCCAATTAGAAAACTCTACTCCCAGATGTCAATTTACGCAACATTTTGACTCTATTGAATCTATAGATATTAGCCCAGATGGGAAAAGATTTATTAGTGCTAGTCGCGATAATACTATCAAGTTGTGGGATATTTCCACAGGTAAATTACTCCGTACATTTAAAGGTACGGGATATAGAGGTTCATTAAGTTTTAATGGTCAAACTCTAATTAGTGCTGGTTATGATAACACTATTAAATTATGGGATGTCTCAAAAGGAAAATTACTTCGTACATTAGCAGGACATTCCCAGTCAATTACTTCTCTGGCGGTCAGTCAGGATAGTAAAACACTTGTTAGCAGTAGTTCGGATAAAAATATTAAAGTATGGGATATTTATTCGGGGAAGTTACTACGCATACTTAGGGGACATTCTGAATCGGTTAATTCCGTTGCTATTAGTCAAGATGGCGAACATCTAATTAGTGGTAGTAGCGATAAAACTATCAAACTATGGCATATTCCTACAGGCAAATTACTCAATACATTGACACAACGTTCTAATATAGTTTCTGCCCTAGCCCTTAGTCCGGATGGTAAAACCATTTTTAGTGGTAGTGGTAGCACCATCAAAGTGTGGAATATAGCTACCGGAAAGTTACTTCGCACACTTAAGGGACATTCCCAGATGATAAAATCATTATCTGTCAGTTCGGATGGAGTAACCTTAGTTAGCGGTGCTTGGGACAGTACAGTTAAATTATGGAATATTAAAACAGGACAGTTAATACGCACATTTAGTAAACCTATTAAAAAATCAGTTTTATCAGATTCATTACCCAAAAACTCTCCGAGTGGTCTACTCATAAGTTATGGGGGTTCAGCTACTACAGCAGCTATTAGTCCAGATGGTAATACCATTATTAGTGGTAATAGCAATAATATTCAATTATGGAATGTAAAAACAGGGAAAATAATTCATACAATTAAAGGACATTATGATTGGTTCTCTTCTGTTGCTATCAGCCCAAACAATAAATTTTTGGTTAGTTTAAATTCTAACGATACTGTTAATATATGGGATAAATACACTGGAAATAAAATTCGCACATTCAAGGATAAGTGGATTCGTTCTATTGTTATTAGTCCAGATGGGAAGAAAATAGTTACTGGTGGTTGGGATGAAAAACCAATTAAGTTATGGGACATGCAAAGTGCACAGTTAATTCGTGCATTTAAAGATGGTGGTGTTAACTCTGTCGCTATTAGTCCAGATAGTACTGTTCTCATTAGTGCTAGCAATGAGACAATTAAATTACGAGACATTAATACTGGCAAATTGCTTCATAAATTAGAACATTCATTTCCTGTTTCAGCAATTGCAGTTAGCAAAAATGGCAATCGTTTGTTAAGTCTTAGTAGTGGAGATGAAATTATCTTGTGGGATATGCAGACTGGAAAGTTGATCCGTACCTTGAAAAAGGAAACGGTATACGAGTATGCAAATAATTCTAAAGATGTAACTCCGGTTACTTCCATTGCTATTAGTCCAGATGGCAGTACTGTTGTTAGTGGTTATTTAGATGGTACGATAATACTTCAGGATGCTAGCACTGGAGAGAATATTCGCACACTTAAAAATCAAACTCCTGGAGTTTATAGTATTACTATTAGCCCAGATGGAAAGACACTTGTAAGTGGTAGCTATTATGACAATAATATTAAATTCTGGAATATTAGCACTGGAAAATTAATTCGTACTTTGGAAGGTCATCTCTACAATATTTCCTCCCTAGCGATCAGTTCTAATGGCAAAACATTAGTCAGTGGTAGCTATGATAACACAATGAAAATGTGGGATATGACTAGGGGAAAGTTGCTTCATACCTTTTGTAAATCGAAGTAAGAGACTTCAAATTAAGGTAGTCCTAAACACGTAATGATACAATGTCTGAAACACACTCGGGCAAACAAATAGCATCCCTAATTCCACGTTTGTGCTCTTACGTGCACACATAACACCCAACACAAAAAATCTTAATCAAACCAAATTTCCATTTTTTATCATTACTCAAAATCTGCGTATTGAGGAGGACTAACCCCAAGTCTTTTAGTGATTCTGGGGTACTTACCCGATTTAGCCTTATCTGCAATATTCGTTACATCAATTTGGTGCCACCAATCATCACCAAAATCGAACCAGTAACCAAAAGCTTCATCCATAGATAAGCCTAAGGAAGCAATTGAGGTACTAGACACGTCCCCTGCAGGCGCTTCTCTAAAACCACAACTTGAGAATGCTTGTTTTAAGCAGTACCGTCTAGCATTTGGATCTTGCGGCCCACGACCTCCCACTTGAAATTCATACATGTGTTCATCGGTACGATCAAATGCTTTGAAAATAATTTTATGCAAATCCTCCAAAGTATTACTGCCTTTTATCTCAATGGTTCGAGACACCACTGGATTTTCAGCAATAAATTCTTCTGTTACTGGACCGTCAATTAAAAACACATCTAGTACATACAGCGCATTGGGAGAAGAGTTAACTGCTTTATTGAGTTGTTCGGGTGATGTTTCCGATTCGTCAATGTCCTTCGATTCGCCATTGCCCGGAATGTAAGGAATAAAACCCTGTGCATATGCCACTTCCTGAATTTCTCGGGGAGCAGACCTTGCATCTATAATAAATCCATCAATAGAAATCATCCAAGCCATGGGGTTCTTGTCTAACTTACTGGGCAAACACCAGTTAGGATCCATTTGACGGATGTTCAGGATATCTCGTACCTGTTTTGATTTCGACTGCCCAGTACTAGAACTCACGCCAAACCATTTGTAGATTTCCTTGGCGCTAATATGGGGGTCTTGTGAAGAGTCAAAAAGAAAATTGACCATGCCAATTGCATGGGTAATTCCACAAGCCCAAGTTTTCTCCCTACCTTTTACCAGTGGAGATGGTCTTTTCCGACACAGGGCTGCTGCTGCAAAGCGAATTATCTGGGCATATTCATCATTCAAGTGTTGTTTGGCAAAATCATCCGTTATCGCCACAATGCCATTGAACTTTTCTTGCATTGCCTTAGGAACATTTTCTGATTTCTTAGTTTTAGCCATACTTAAATACTTTGCCGATTCTCACCCATATCTGATCAGCTACAGTTTTTTTCAAAGTAAGAATAAATTAAAAGTTTACCACCAAAAGCCCATACCCAATCATATATTAATAAGTATTAATGCTTTGGATATATAGAAATAGTCTCAGGGGATAATAATGTTCTTGTTTAATCAATAGAAAATTGAGCAAGTAAAAATTATGACTTCACAACCTGAATCAGAAATTCTGCTTCTACGAGAAAAAGGTTTAACTCCCAAAGAAATAGCTCGTAAGTTAAGTCTAAAACCATTCCAAGTAAATGCAATACTAAAATCTAGTGCCACACAAACAGCTACAACCAAAGCAGAAAGTGGAGAATTAGCCGCAATTACCCATTATAAAAATGATATGGGAGAAGCTAAACAATCCAACAAGCTAGATTCTAATTTTAGTAAATTCCAATTCGTCACAAGCCCTGAAGAATTTAAAAAGTTAAGTCCCAAAAAAAGAGAAATACAGAAAAAAGAAGTTATTGCTTCTTTAGGATCTGACTGGGAAATGACTAGTTATAAAACTCTTTTACAGGAAGCAATAGATTTGACAATCTTATATGAAAGAGCTCAATATTCAAAAGATCTATATTTACAACTACTAGAAGAAGAAACTACATACCCAGATTTCAAACCAACCATAATAGTTGACCTTGGAACTGTCTATCATTCTCTGAGAAAAACATTTGGCACTCAAATAATGTTGCCAATCATCGAGAATATCCTTATCTCACCTAAACAATTATTAGCTTATTCTGTTTGTGGCGATTTTCAAGTTTTAATTTCTTTGTCTCCAAACACGATCGATAAACTTATTGAATTCACTCAAGACTACCAAGGTAATGAAATTATTAATCTCAAGGTCGAGTTTCAAGAAACTAAACCTTTAACTGTCAATTTCTACTATTTTATCCCGCAAAAGATGATTCCACTTCGACTTATTTCTATGGAAAAAGGAGACCCTCGTTATTTTTATCAACGAGACTTTGGCAACAATACTTTCTAAATCACACTCTTTTTAGCTTGATATTAAATACTTGCGTCTACACCTTTTATAAATACTTATTTAGAAAAATATTGGTTTTAAAACAAATTAGTTCCCCAATATCTATCTAAATAGTTCGGGAGTAGCCTGGGAAATTTAAGCAGAGCAATTAAATATGACTGTTCTATCCTTTAATATACCTTTTTCAAAATAAGACTATTGGGAATTAATACAGCTTCCGTCGCTTCTATAGACATTTATTGAAGGGTAAACCACACAACTTAAATCATAAGTTTTCATCAAATGGAGTAGACGCAACATAATTGGGTTATTTTAAATAATACTATTTACCAGGGGTAGACGCACTTTTTATAGACGCAACAAAACAGACGTATTCAGATCCATTAAAACAGCGTCTTACGTCGTTATCAAATGATGTTTGGTTTATTCTCTCTTTAGAGAGATGTTTGCAGAAAATTATTTAAGCAGCTACTGCCATGCATTCATAGATGTAATTAGTTTGCTCAGCAGTAAATTGTCCAACCATATGGTCAAACAATTCTCTGTCTGTGAGATCTAAATCTCTCGCTGCTATTCCTACTGTTTCTGGGTCAGTCCAGTATTCGGCGATCGTTTCAATCCAAGGAGTGAGTTTATTGTCGAGTACAGATTGTGGGATAATTTTGGTTTCTTGCTCTTGTACCAACCTTTGTTCTTCCAAGACTTTGGCTGCTTCCATCTCTTCAGAAAGTTTCTTGTTCCTCAATTCCAAATCTCTAGCTTCCCACTGCTGGAAGATTTCTTCTCTGCCGTCGTCAAGGGGAATTGCAAAACCATTACAATCCATCACGGGCTTACCATCAATCTTCACACAGTCAGCTACTGGCGCACCGTAGATGTACACGCGCTTATTCTTTCTACCATCACCTTTTCTTTTTAGGCGAGGCATTTTTAAACCAAGTCGTTGTAAAATTCCTTGTACCAATTGGATCGGCGCTTCACATCTCTTAAAGTCTAACCCTATAGTTGCCAATGTCCATTGGTTCTGTTTGGCAAAGTTGAATATTTCTAAAATCGTGGGATGATTCTCATGGAATATTTGACCTGGTTCCCAAAGCTTCTTAATTCCTAGGGCATCCAAAGCTACAATCATGGAGACAATTGCTTTCTTATTAAAATCTGGTAAAAAATAATTACCATCTCCGTGTTTAATAGCTGTTTCCAATATTCTCAAATCTCTTTCTTGCAAGAATTGGCGACCTTCATCAAAATAGAAATGCAGCATTAGACCTGTCCGGAATATTAACTTGGTGCCAAAAAAATGGTAGAACGGAGTTTTCACCGTCTACCAAAATGAAAAATCCACTTCA
>NZ_LMTZ01000169.1 GCF_001456025.1 Mastigocoleus testarum BC008 | reverse complement strand
TCTTCTTTGACAAGCTATGATTTTATCCTTGAAGCTCTATTTTATGAAGCATTATTATATGCATCTTCATAGAGAATTGGTATAAGTAGTTAGTAACAGATAAAGATTGCTCGTCAACCAATTATTGAAAAATGCATTGTCTATCTGTTTAATCCGTTATCAATACTTTTTTTCCCAACACTTTCTCAGTTTTCTCAGATAACTCTTAGAGAAGTCTCATTTACCAATCACTGACTCCTCAGTTTCATCCCCGATATTAGTAATTAAGCAAAGGGAAACCACACAAAACAAATTTAAAGGAAGTAACTGAGATGAAATTCAACAAAATCGCTGGTTTAGGAATCGCATCAATCGTATTATTCGGTAGCTTTGGACAATTAGCAGTTAACGCACAACCTGCTCAAGCCCTGAAAGCAAAACAAACTACTATAGTTGCAGCTAAATCTGAATCAGTAATTTCATCCGGTAATTTTGTTAAGTCCGAGAAAGCAACCACCGGTAAAGCCAAAATTGTCAATATGAACGGTAAGCGCTATCTCAAGTTTGACAAAGCATTTAGTACTGGTAATGGTCCCGACGTCAAAGTCATCTTACATAAAAGCAGCACCGTACCTGGAAATATCCAAGAAGGAAATTACATTACCCTTGCAAAAATTCAAAAATTCAAAGGCGCTCAAGCTTATGAAATTCCCGATAATGTAAATCTAGATGAGTTCAAATCTGTAGGAATCTGGTGCGAAGAATTCAACGCTACTTTTGGTTATGCTAGCCTGCAGAAAGCTTAGTTTAAAATTCTCTTCTATATCTTAAGACTTATCTTTATCTTTTTATTACCCTAATTCTCTAATTTCCTTACACCATATAGCAATTTATCATCAGTAGCCCCGGATATCGGATGCTGATGATTTTTCTTTGTTGCGGAAAGCCAAATTCTGAAACTCCAAATTTTGGAACACCAATTTTCTCTCATAAAACACCAAGTGGATGTGGGAACTATTGTCTATAGAAGTAATTGTGTAGGATTACACCAAAATACCACAGATATTTATCTTTGTTCGCACAAAATACAACGAATAAAATTTATTTAGATAACACCTGCAAATAGGCAAACTGTCAATGATATATCAACTTTGCTGTGAAGATAAAAAAGTTTTGATGAAAAAACGTAACTATAGATACCAAAAATTTATTCGCTGATAATTATACGGATAAATTAAAAAAATATACATCTGAGTAATACAATACAAATTTATTAATTCCACGATACAAACAGGAAAAACCAACCCTTGATAAATAAACCGATGTGTCTCCCGTCACTAGGTAGCAAAAGGCAACCCAAAATCATCAAAAATACTTCTATAAAAATTGGAAAAGGCATGGTAAGTTTCTATTCTTATTGTCACCTTTTCCGTTGTCCTCAATGCATCTGGATCATCTCAAGCCACAACACCTGGAAGAATTAGTCAACAGTAGTGGCATAGATTTACACATCGCAAAACTCAATTTTCAGTCCTTACAAGACACAACAGCCTATGATTATCTCCTGATTTCCGAGCAAGTTCCCCGTACAAATACGGGAATGCTCAAGAGTCAGTGGTTGCAACGTTACGCTCATATAACTGATGGTGGTTGGTGGTGTTCTGGGCTAGACCCTGTAAATAATTGGAAAGTAATGGAATGGGGCTGTTTTAAGCCAAATCAACCGCGACACAATGAAAAAGGTAAACCAATAAAATACGAACATCCTCCCTGTATGGGAACAAGGGTATTTTGTTTACGCGTACCTTTGTTGGTTTGGCAGCAGGTTCAAGAGCGTTACAATGTTCCTATGCCGGAAAATATTGCCATTGGCGAACATGGGGAAGCTATTGGTTTTTGGCAATGGGTTATGGAATGTAACATCCCTCTGATTATTTGTGAGGGAGTTAAGAAAGCTGCTACCCTATTAAGTCAAGGTTATGTTGCGATCGCAATTCCGGGAATTAATAGCGGTTATCGAGTTGTTAAGAATAATTTTGGTAAAGTTATTCGCCGTCAGTTGATTCCCGACCTGGCAGCTTTTACAATTGCAAAGCGTACAATTTACATTTGTTTTGATTTTGAAACGGAACCGAAGAAAGTTGCTGCTGTCAGTAATGCGATTTCCCAACTGGGATTTTTATTCCAAGAGAAAACTTGTCCGGTACGGGTAATTGAGCTTCCCGGTGAAGAAAAGGGTGTGGATGAGTTTATTGTTGGGAAGGGAGCAACTGCTTTTGAGAAAATTTATGCTCAAAGTATCGATTTAGAAGTTTATCTCGCTCAAGTTAAACCCCACAAAGCTTTAACTTTTACCCCTAATCTCACAATTAACCGACGCTATTTGGGAGAAATACCTTTTCCTCAATCGGGTTTAGTAGGAGTCAAGTCGGCTAAAGGTACGGGAAAAACTACCGCATTACAACCTGTTATCAAACGGGCAATTAGTACAAAAAAACCAGTTTTGTTGATTACCCACCGAATTCAGTTGGGACGGTTTTTATGCGAACAGGTTGGTTTAAATTGGGGATTGGGAACGAACGAATATAGAAACATTCAAGCTTATGCTCAAACTCAAACCCAAACTCAGACCCAAGCTGAAATATCTGATTCACCGTTTTCCATTCTCAATTTTTCAGCTTCCCTTTCCACAAATTTAGGAGCTAAAAATTTAGGATTATGTATAGATTCGATTTGGAAGCTAAATCCTGAAGATTGGCGAGGTGGGATTGTAATTTTAGATGAAGTAGAACAATCTTTATGGCATTTACTTAATAGTAGTACTTGTGTTTCCAAGCGAGTGAAAATTCTCACTGCATTTGGACAACTAATTTCCACTGTTTTGAGTACTGGGGGATTAGTGATTGCTCAGGATGCGGATTTATCGGATATTTCTTTAGAGTATTTACAGGGACTGTCAGGAATTAAAATTGCTCCTTGGATTTTGGAGAATCAATGGAAACCCACAGTTGGTTGGGATGTAACTTTTTACGATTCTCCCAATCCCACACCATTAATTCAACAACTAGAAGTAGATTTAATGGCTGGAAGGAAATGTTATGTTACTACAGATAGTCGTTCTGGACGTTATAGTTGTGAAACTATTGAAAGATATCTCAAAGAACGCTTAGAAAAATTACGATATCAATTTCCTCAAACTTTAGTGGTCAGCAGTCATACTACCAATACACCAGGTCACCCAGCGGTAGATATTGTCGAATCCATTAACGAAAAAATTATTGATTATCAAGCAGTTTTTGTAACTCCCAGTCTGGGAACGGGAATTAGTATTGATGTTCAACATTTCGACCGAGTTTATGGTATCTTTCAAGGTGTAATTCCTGATTCTGAAGCTCGACAAGCCTTAGCTAGAGTCCGCGATGATGTACCCAGAATCGTTTGGTGTGCGAAGCGAGGTATTGGTTTAATCGGTAGCGGTAGCACTAACTATCGTTTGTTATCCCATTGGTATCAAGAAAATCAAAAAGAAAATCTAGCTTTACTAAGTCCTTTATATAAAATTGATGTAGATTTACCTCTAGTTTACGATCCCATCCATTTGCGAACTTGGGCAAAATTATCCGCAAGAATCAATGCTTCGGTGAGTATTTACCGTCAAGCGATGAAGGATGGTTTAATCGCTGATGGAAATCAGCTTCAAGTTCGGAGTAATGACACTTACAAAAATATTATTCGCGATTTACGTCAAGCATTTTTAGCAACCGATCCTTCGGATGTCACAACCCGAAGGAGACTAATTTTAGAAATTGTCAAAACTCGTAAAGATTGGGAAAAGAGTCGGAATAGAAATACAAATATTAACCGCAATATCAAAAAAATAAAACGTCAAAAGCAATTGGAAACAGCAAATTCTGTCGCTAATGCGAGGGATATTGATTATATAGAATATGACAGACTAATTATTAAACCATCCTTAACTGAAAATGAGCGCTATCAAATTAATAAATATGTCCTCAGACATAGATATGGAATCGATGTCACCCCCCAACTCAAATTAAGAGATGATAAAGGGTATTATTATCAATTGTTAATCCATTACTATCTCACCCATGATTTAGAATACTTCCGTCTGCGAGATAAACAAGAATGGCTCCAACAATTGTCTTGGGGAGATGGAAAGGTCTTCTTACCTGACTTCAAAAACTACACTCTAAAAATAGAAGCTTTAAGAGCTTTAGGTCTAAACCAATTTCTAGACCCACAACGAATATTTACCGATCGCGACCCGGACTTGCTCTTAATGAAAAATACAGCTTTAGAATGCAGTAAGCATATCAAAAGAATTTTGGAAATTAATGTCGCAAGAGGTAAAGATTCAACCTCAGGGATTGTTATTTTGGGTCGATTACTGAATTTACTAGCTTTGAAATTAAAGAAAAGTACTCTTACTTATCAAATAGATTCTAAAATGCTCAATGATGGGAGAAAAGAAATATTTCAAATTTGGCAGCAAAGAGATGAATTGATGTTAGCAAAATTAAAGAGTGTTGGAGATGGTGGTATTATTTCTCCGAATGATTGGAATAATAAAGCAATCCAAAATCAACCCATTTATGTAAATTGAACTCATCTAGCCAGTTAAAAGTATAGTACTGGGTAATTAGCTCGAGACGCTGATTAATCTCAAAACCTATGATTACTAAACTTTTAATTCTTTACTCCCTACTTCTTACTCTTCTTGGTATCACAATTATCGGTAAATCTTAATTCGGGAGATAATTTAATTCGGGAAATATTGTTTTAAATAGAGAATCAACATTTTCTTTGTTTCAGCTAGAACCTGTTGCTGAAAATTACCCTCGCGGGTTAATGAAAAAATTTCTAGTGCACTTGCGGCTTCAACTGTAACTGCTGCTAATAAATCGGCTTGAGTTTTTGCTAGTGTAGGTTGACGTATAATAAAAAATGCTGACAATTGTCGAGCAATCTCTTGGTTAAATGCCGTATCCATTGCCATAACTTCCGTTGAGACTAAACGAGATTGTACAAATACGGTTTTATATGCCGGATTAGCTGTCACAAATTCATCAAATGCATCGATCGCATTACTGATATAAACTTCCAGAGGTAATTCAGTGGTTCCATCTGTGTGAAGGTTTGCAAATACCTCTCCAAGTTGCTTTAAATAGCGATCAACTAAAGCATGAAACACAGCCAACTTATCCGGGAAAAAACGGTATAAACCTCCGACGGATGTATCCGCACGCGCCGCAATTTCATCGGTTGTTACAGACTCATAGCCAACTTCAACAAATAATTCAGCTGCTGCATCCAAAATTCTATTAAATCTTTCCCGACTCCTTGCTTGTTTCGGTAAACGCCATCGCAATTGCTGTTGAGGTTCTTGTGTCATTACCTGCTGCTAACCCAAAAATTCTATTGACAAACACGAGGCATTCCTCGTATTTTAAAAGTGAGGTTAACCTCGTGTTTTTGTTTGTAGTTTTATTTATAGCATTTTAGGGTAGAAAACCATGCAAACTGCGAAATCAGGAATAAATACTGTAGGTCGCAACAAACAGATATCTTATGGATTCTTTTTGTTCATGAGTTTTATGATTTGGCTGGTTGCAACTTTAATTATTCGGTTTTGGGGAGAAATATTTTTTATCCCTGACAGTAATCTCAGTATGGTTGCGAGTTTTTTGTTCTCACTTCTTTTCCTCCCACCATTGGCTTATAGTCTGTTTGCTTGGCAAAATATAGAGCCTGTGCAAAGAAAGGATGCTGCTATTTGTTTGGCGATTCCAGGAATGCTACTCGATGCACTAACTACTTACTTCTTCCCATACTTTTTTCCAAATCTTCCTGATGGAGCAAATGGAGTATTTGGAGCTTGGTTATTGTGGGGATATGCAATCGTGCTGATTACAGGAATATTTACAAGTCAATGGAAAAAATAGGTAATTGGTAACTAAGAAGAGAGGAATTTACCCAATCCCCAATCCCCAATCCCTACTTTTACTATTAAAGGTTTATTTTTGCGATACTTTAGTATCTGTTAGGCTCTTGCGAAAGTGACTTGTAACCGCTTGTATTGCTTTGTCTACATAAGGTTCGCGATCGTAGAAATCAAATTGCTGTCCTTCCATCCAAATAACTTTCTTTTCTCCAGGCATAGTCTTGTAAAATTTACGTACTCCATCTGGTAATGCTGCATTTTCACTGTGAACAAAAAGGGTAGGAACATTAACTTTAGGTGCTGCAGAAATAGAATCAAACTGCAGCCATTCAGACCAAGACATTACTGCAAACCTATTCTTCCATTCTGGAATTGAACCGCGTTCGGGATTACCGTAATATAAAGGCTCACCAGACATAGCAGCGTTGGGATTATCTTGCTCGAAAGCAGCGACATAATCAACTTTCCCTGTTTTTTCATATTTTCTTCGTGCTGCTAATCCAGTTTCGATTTTCTTACGTACTGCTTGTTCCCCACCGTAAACAGTACGTACCGATTCCGCCTCTTGTAACCATGCAGCGACGGTTGCAAAGGACTTAATGCGAGAATCTTCAGCTACAGCATGCGCCATATAACCCGCACTTGCACATACGGCTAAACCACCGATGCGTTTAGAATCGACAATTGGTAAAGACTGCAAATAGGTTACAGCATTTTTGATATCTTGAATCTTTGCATTTGGCGATTCATACTGACGAGGTTCACCACCACTTTCGCCCCAGTAGCGAAAATCAAAAGCCAATGCAGCAAACCCTTGTTCGGCGATTTTTTTCGCATACAAACCTGCCATTTGTTCTTTTACCGAAGTCCAAGAACCGGTAACGATTACCACTGGGAGTTTTTTACCAGACTTGTAATTAGCCGGTAAATATAAGTCTCCCACCATTCTCACCCCTTCGCTAGTGAAATTAACTTTGTTTATACCAGGCTTGTAATTTGTAGCAGCCAAATATTCCGGGTTAGAAAATCTCGGAGTTTGGTTTTGTGTTGTTACCAAGTTCCTACCCTGTTTATTTTCAAGATTGATATTACTTGCAACAGCTAAATCGGCACCTAACATCAAAGGAATTGCAAAACAGAAAACTAGAGATTGTAAAGGTTTCATTTTCCTATTGACTTGATTCTTTAATTTTTTCTGGTCTTGTATCTTATTGAGATTTTGAGTTAAATATTTACTAGCAAATATTTGCTAGGTAAAACCGATTTTTAACCAAGTCCACCCCCATCAACACTAAACTGATTCCCAGAGACATAAGATGCTTCATCGGAAGCGAGCCACATGACTAGGTTTGCGACCTCTTCCGGTGTCCCAACTCTCTGCATTGGATACGATGCAACAAGTTCTTTTTCTGTGACTTTCCAGTCCCGTTTGACCCGATCCAACATAGGAGTATCAATCGCTCCTGGAGATATGGCATTAATACGAATGTTTTTACCATATTCTTGAGCCGCCATTTTAGTCATGTGAATCACAGCAGCCTTACTAGCTCCATAACCGATGATATTAGGAAAGGCGCGAGCGCCACCAATACTTGCAGTATTTATAATTACTCCACCTTTGGTTTTCAGCATGTGGGGAATTTCGTATTTCATACCCAGGAAAACACCACGAGCATTGGTATTCATCAAATCATCAAATTCTGCAATCGCAGTTTCAGCTATGGGTTTAGGTGGATAGTCAATTCCAGCATTATTAAAAGCAATATCTAAACGACCGTATTTAGCAACACAAGCATCGACAAAAGCTTTAACTTCTTCGGGTTTACGAATGTCAGCGCGCATATATGTTGCTTCTTTACCGAGGTCGCGGATTTCCCGCTCTACCTGCGCTCCCAAATTCTCACGTCGACCGCAGAAAAAAACTTTTGCACCTTCTCGAGCAAAAGCCTTAGCAGTAGTTTGACCAATTCCAGAAGTAGCTCCGGTAATTAAAACTGCTTTATTTGCAAATCTACTTTGAGAATTTGTAGTGTTTTGTGCTTGTGGTGAGTTTTTGGTATTGGCTTGTAACTCTTTACCAACAGCAAACGCACTTGCAACTCCTGTGGCTCCTACAACTCCTGTTGTTAGTATTTTACGACGCGTCACATTCGACATAACTCATGCTCGTATCGACTTTATTATATTAGTATTTTCTTTGTAGTTGATTTTCTTGTATAGTATGTTATTGCGCTTTTTTTCTACGTATTTGATTTGACACGTTGTATTTTGAGTGAAATATTCGCTAGCTAAATCTTGTACGAATTGCAGTTTAAGGCAGAGACTATATCATCTGACCGAAGTAACATCATGAGCGCCGCGCACCACATCAATTTTGAATCCAGTTCTCTCTAACCTCGGCTTATTCCCTCCTACAATATTCCAAAATTCTACTGCACCTGTTTTAGGGCTCTGTTCGGGGTAGTTGTAAATCACTACAGCCAAAGATTTACCATCAGCATCAAAGATTGCTTGTTCTGGTAATAAACCCTCAAAACCATACTCTTGTATAAAATCGAGTAATTCCAAAGGGTAAAAGTAAAGCTTTGAGTCTGAGAAAAACTTCATCTTTACGTAATCATGATTTGGATGAAAATTAAACCCAAGATAATAATTTCCGTGGTTTAATTAGTATTAAATGTAAATAATAATACCATTGATTGAGTGATTTATTGTACTTAAGTGTTAAGTAGTGATCCGGAAAAATTAGGCACTTCAATACGTAGTCACTGGGGAGTGGAAAATTCCTTGCACTGGGTGCTTGATGTTACTTTTCGAGAAGACGATTGTCGTTCCGCGCCTAGCGGCGAACGAAGAAAGATGAAAACCGAAAAAGTAACCACAATAATACTGTTAGACCGAAAATGCCCATAGATACGCAGGTTTGTGTTATCCCTATTGTATTTATTCCTAGCATTATTTCTAGTATTACTAGTCCTATCAAACTCAAAATACCTAACAGTCCCCCAGTCATGGGACCATTTTTATAAGCATCAGCATATGTATATATTAATGTTATGATAAAGGGTGGGATGCTTAAAAATAAGCCAATAGTTGGTATGAGTATTTCTCTAGGTTCGGCATTCCAGCCTATTGCAAAACTAAAACTACTCAATGAAAATGTTAAGACAGATGTTATACCAGCATACAAAAAAAAGACGAGTGCCGCCATACCGGCCGTCAATCTTTTAGCAATCGGGATATTAGAGAAGAGTAAAACAAGCAAAAATATCTCACAAATCCCACTAATACAAATTAATCCGTTCAAAAAATGTCGCATATATTTATTTTTATTTGGTAACTGCCTAGGTATTGGTCTTTAATTAGGGCTTGCTGAAAAAGTGATACCTTCTTTTGTTGTCGGTAAATTTCTTAGAATAATAGCAATAATTTATACTGGATTTTACTTAAACCCTCCAGATTTGCTCCTAACATGATTAGCTGCTCAATATGACATAGGTTTCTTTTAATGTATTGGGCATCACCTTTTTTTGTTTTTTCAGCAAGCCCTAATTAAACCAAGCTGCAAACTGGAAAAATTGTCCCCGAAAAACCTGCAATAATCTTCCCCAAACACTTGCATCTGTTTTGGAATGCAGATTTAAATTGATATAGGATAAACATCAGCCGGGAGCAAAAACTTATAACCTAAATATAAAGACCATACCTCTGCAGTAAAAATGACCCAATCGATCATGCCGTAACACTCTCGAAGGCTGAAGAAACAGATCGAAGGAAGTCGAAGAAAATCGAAGTTTTTGCGAAGAATTTGTTATGCTCGGTATCAAAGCAAGGTTATCTTCTTATTCTTATCCGTAGCCATCATGTCAGAATTATCTGCATTTAATTCTGAAAAGCTTGAGCAATGGCTCCCCACCTTACGGTGAACCGCCGACACCGCAGGCTCTAACTACGTTATATTACGCGCTCCAACGCGCCTTCCGGCGTTTGGACGCGGCTAGCCGTAGAGATGTGATATAGTCAGCTTGTGTTTGTGATTTAACCGTTAATTAACCCTTTGATTTACTCATAGCCTTTTGCATGTCAAGCTTCAGGTATCGATCCACTGCTTGGTATATCCAATAGAGTGGTAGTTTGGGGTCAGAACAAGTTTTCTGAAATCCTAATGCTTGACCGAGTTCCGCATAACTTGGGTGAATGATTAAGGTATACATATCCCATAGGTTGGGAAAATCTTGCTTCATCTTCTTGAGAGTTTGCTGCCCATCTTTTAAAAAAGGAACTTGAGCTTGCCTTTGGTAAGAACTATCAATCATCCAACTGCGAACAAAAACAGATCGGCACATTTCATCTCCTGGTAGAGCAATTTTAAACGGATCTACTTCAGTGACTTGACTTAAATGAAGTCCTTGACTGGGAGGAGCAAAAAACTTAACTTCTGATTCCTGCAGAGTAGGATTAAGATCGACCCCAAATGTTCGAGCAATAATTAGGGGATTAAAATATTCTCGTATCAAACTTAATTTATTACCTTTTGTTTGAAATACTGATATGTAAGTATTTCTGTAGGATCTACCATCTTCTGCTATGGTGAAATCGCCCTGACCTTCAATAATAACAACATTGGGATTTCTAGTTTGATAGAGGCGAATTCGTTCAAATCTAATTTCACTAAAAGGTTGGATGACTTCCTCTATATATCTCTGCGCGGCTTCTCTGTTGGGAAAACTTCTACCCTGGAGATCGTAGGGTACTTCAACCGCTGCATCTTGCGACCAAAGTAGAGCGATCGCGTTGGTATCTTTGGCTTCGAGAGATTGTAAAAATTCTTTGACTACTCGGGCTGCAGATGAACGGGGAACAATTTCATCAACTGAATTGAATGTAGGTATTTGACGTTGTGAATTAAAATTTTTCTTCTCGAAACCTTCGGCTAAAAGTGGATCGCGTTCAAGATTTCCACTTGCAATATATGTAGGAAAAACTGTTGCAATAGCAGTAAAGATAAAAGCGGTTAGAATGCGTTTCATGACCTATCCTCTGGAAACTTTTGAATATATACAAGATTTAGACTGTAAGACAATTAGTCCATTCAACTTAAATTGATAGATTAAAATTCAATACATTTGGCTTCTACAAAATAGGAACTCCAAATATGTATTGTAAAAATGAGACCTTTCACTAAATCTAAAGGTTATACTTGTAAAATTTACACATTTATTTAAATAGGCTATCTAGATAGGAAGTTTAGATTTTTTGCAATAATTTTATCTAGCATTCTTTTAGGAAGCATTCTAGGAATTATCCAGCCAGATAAATGATTTGGTACGACAGGATAACGAGCGCGAGGATTAGCTACTGTCAAAGCTTTCCAAATCACCTCACCTACACGTTCTGGGGGGTAACCTTTACGCCCTTGTTCAATAAAATAACTTTTGAAACTTTTCATTGCAGTTCCATAATCAGTATTCTCGTATTGAGAAATATCACTTGCTTGAGCTTTGTCCCAAATAGCTGTTGCTACAGCCCCTGGCGCAACAACGATAACATCAATGCCGTAGAGCATTAATTCGCGACGCAAAGACTCGGAAAAACCTTCTAAACCGAACTTGGAAGCATTGTAAGCACCAATAAAGGGAATAGCAATTTTGCCACCAACCGAGCTAATATTAATTATTCGTCCTGGTTTACCCTCTAAAGAACAATCTGTTCCTAATAAAGGCAAGAAAGCTTGTGTAACAATCAACGGAGCAATTAAATTTACTTCCATCTGAGTGCGGTAATCTGCAATATTCAGGTGCATCAGTGGTCCAAGTACTGCAATTCCAGAATTATTTACCAATCCACATAAGGTATGACCATTCATTTGCTCGCGTACTCTATTTGCAGCTTGATTTACAGCTTCTTCATCAGTAACATCAAATAATAATGGTGTAAATTTATTACCAAATTGAATAGATAATCGTTCCCCATCTTCCGGCTTGCGGACACTACCAAATACATGAAACCCTCGTTCAGTCAAAACTTTGATTGTACCCCAACCAATACCACTCGACGCCCCTGTAACAACAACGCTATTCATTTTTCCCTCTATCTTAAAATAGAAAATATTTTTTGACTTACCCAATCAAACTATAACAAAATTAATTCAACTTGTTGTACTCAACATGTTGAGTATAGTGACTAATGTATACTTAGGTAACAGTAATTGTCAATTACCTTATTAGAAATGAAAATGAAATGGCGCTGACGCAAGCAATATTGGCATTATTAATAAAGAAACCTGCAAGTGGTTATGAATTAGCAAAACAGTTTCATGCTGATTTCGTGCATTTGTGGAAGTCTTCTCAACAGCAGGTATATCGAGAATTAGCCAAGTTAGAGCAGCAAGGCTTCGTTAGTTGTGAAATAGTACCGCGAGATGCTTTTTTAGATAAAAAACTTTATTCGATTACAGATGCAGGCAAAAAATATCTGATTGAATGGATAAATAAACCTTCTCAACCAGCAATTTTACGCGAAGATTTGATATTAAAAATTTTGGCTGGAGAACTCGTTCAACCAAAAGTATTGCGTGAAGAATTAGAACGTCATCGTCAATTACACGTAGAAGCTTTAAAAAAATTCCAAGAAATGGAAACACATTATCTAGAAAATTGTAAAAACCTACCACCAGAAGCGAAATTAAGATATTTAGCCGTACGTCGCGGTATTTCCTACGAGCAAGATTGGTTAAATTGGTGCGATGAGGCTTTGGAAACAATTGAGGAATTAGAAAAATTATAGCGTTTGAAAAACTAAAGAACGAAGAATCCTCGCGCCTTTCAGGCTGAGGAGTGTCATGTCACAGCGAAGAGCCGTCCGAAGTTGATTTTATGTTTGGAAGAAGCTTGTACTGCTCCCTTAGCGGATCCGTAGGTAGCGCAGCTATAGCTAGAGGCTAACGCCGACGCCGCAGGCTCTAGCGTGACGTTAGTCATAACTTTAACCGTCGTAAACGACAGGGCTTTTATCCTACGAGAAGTTAGAAGATTTCTAACCGCTTGTTGAGTGTGGAAACCATAATTCTTTGCATTTCATCAACTTCTTTAATAACTCTAGAAAAAAGTTGAGATTCACTAGTGACTAAATACGAAATACCTACCGATGAGAGACCTCCAACCCCCCGATCGCAACATCAACTAATTCATTAGCAAAGGCTTCATTTAAAGGTGCATGTTTCAAAAGCAAGCGATAAAACAAGGGACTGTAAAGAGCATCTATCGCCACTTCCGGATCTACATCACTACGTAGTTCTCCCCGTTCTACACCACGTTTAAATACTCTTTTAGCATCGTCGCGTCGCGGTAATAACCAATTTTTTCGAAAAGCAGCTATCAATTCAGGATCCATCTGTCCGCTACCAATAACGGTTGCTAAAACTTCTCCTCTAGGACTATTCATCACCTTGACAATTTTCTGGGTTTGCTGGCGAAAGTCTTCTTTTACCGAACCCGTATCAGGAAAGGATATTTCCGGAGCCACCGCTGATAAAAAAGCATCCATAACCAATTTGGCTTTAGTACTCCAACGCCGATAAATAGTTGGTTTTCCCACTTCTGCTCGTGCTGCAACACCTTCAATTGTTAGCGCCATAAATCCTACTTCATTGAGTATTTCATAGGTCGCTTGCAAAATTCGTTGTTGAATCTCTTCCGAGCGAGGACGACCGCGTCCGCGAACGGTAGTTTGAGTTTTTTTAGTTTTGGCTATTGACACGATTTTTTATATGAATCAATAATATTAATGTTTACGCTACGAAGCGTTTTTATTATATACCATCACCGCAAAAGCAATTACTCTACCGTTAATGTGTAAACTTACGAGTCTGCAAAATGCGAACGTACACATTTTCTAATTGCTCGGACTTACACAAGATTTATCCAATTTCGCGATCGCGTTAGCCCTAAGTCCCAAGCTTAAACTAGGCTACGATCGCCATTGAAATGGCGCGTGCTGATCGCAATGACAAATTTCGCTTGCGTAAATGTTTATCCCAAAAAGTAACTCCCAGAAAAGATACTTTGGATAAATAGCAAGAATTTCAAACTTGACAAAGTATTTTCTTTATCTTAAATTAATTACGTTACGCAAAGTAAATTATGCGTTATGAATAGCAATGACTCCAAAGTATGGTTGATTACAGGTAGTTCTACAGGATTTGGACGCACCTTAGCTGAAACTGTCCTTAAGCAAGGTGATCGCCTTATTGCTACTGCACGTAAACCAGAATACCGCTCAATACCCTCAAGCAGCCATCGCATTGCGTCTCAACGTTACCGATAAAGACGAAATGAAAACTACCCTAGAAAAAGCGAACGCAAAATTTGGTCGAATCGACGTATTATTTGGTCGAATCGACGTATTAGTTAATAATGCTGGCTATGGTTTAATCGGTGCACTAGAGGAAGTTAGCAAGGTAGTAAATTCACCCAACCCACCTTTAAGATTGGTGTTAGGAAAGTACGCTTATTCCAAGTTTCGCAAAAAGATTCAATCTTTAACAGCAGAGTTGAATGCTTGGGAAGAAGTCGTAGCAAATACAGATTTTGAATAGAGGTAATTCACTGATGCAAGTAAAAAATAGACCAACTGTATTAGTTCTTGGTGCGACAGGAAAAGTTGGTTCTAAAGTAGCTAGGTTGTTAGTAGAGTCAGGAGATCTACAAGTTATTGCGGGGGTACGTTCTCCTGAAAAAGCTAAATCCCTACAAGAGCAGGGAATAGAAATTCGGCATCTTGACCTAGATAAACAAAATACTTTAGAACCAGTTCTAAAAGGAATAGATCGCGCTTTACTTTTAACAGGTTACACTGTCAATATGCTCAAACAGAGCAAAGCCTTTCTCGATATCGCAAAACAAACAGGAGTTAAACACATTGTTCACATCGGTGCATCTGGCGCACCCACTAACGAAGTTGCTCACTGGGGTTGGCATCAGTATATTGAAAAGTATATCGAGTCATTAGAATTTAGCTATACTCATCTGCGTCCTGAAGCTTTTATGAAAAACATAACCGATTTTGGTTGGTTAAATAAAGACGTTATAACTAACTATATCGGCGATGCTCGTTGGAGTTGGGTTGATAGCGATGATTTGGCTTTAGTTACTGCAGAAACTTTACGCCAGCCAGAAGTACATGCCGGTAAAATCTATCCTCTTGCTTACGATACCGCAACTATGTCAGAAGTGGCGGAAATTTTAACGGAAGTAATTGGAAAACCCTATCGAGTCGAAACGCGATCGCCCGAAGATTTTCTAGAAAATATGCTCAAATTAGGTGCAGAAGCAACTTACATTCACTGTGTCTACACTCAACTAAAACTCAATATCGCTAACGAAATCCCCAATGCTGATGCTACCTTTGACAACTTTGAAGCCATTACAGGATGCAAACCTACTAGCTGGTGGGAATTTGTAGAAAAGAACCGTGAAGAATTAATTTATTAGTTAGAGTTCAACAGAAGGTGGAAATTGAAAAACCAAAATGTCATAACAACAGATAAAAACAATGGAACTCAAACAAAGCAAAACAGCATTAGTCACAGGTGGTAATCGAGGAATTGGATTTGCGATCGCTCGAGGTTTAATGCAAAAAGGTTATGAGGTAATTATTACGTCACGTTCCCTGGATAAGGCGAAAGAAGCTGCTGAGAAACTACAAGAATTTGGTAAGGTAATACCGATAGAATTAGATGTGACAGATGATGATTCTATCGAACAAGCCCTAAACACCTTAAATCAAAATCACAAGATTCCTCGCTTAGATGTCTTGATTAATAATGCAGGTATTTATCCTGATGAAGGCGTAAATATTCTCACTATTTCTCGTGACTTGTTAGACTTAACCCTAAATGCTAATACCTTTGGTCCAGTTCAGATGGTACAGGTATTTTTACCACTTCTGGAAAAATCTGAAGATGCACGTATAATTAATGTTTCTAGTGGTTATGGGGAAATTAACGGACTCTCTGCGGATGTTCCCAGTTATTGTTTATCGAAACTAGCACTCAACGGCGCAACGATTATGCTGGCGCAAAGTTTACGATCAAAAGGGATAGTCGTGAATGCAATGTGTCCTGGTTGGGTGAAAACAGATATGGGTGGTGAATCTGCACCGCGATCGCCAGAACAGGGTGCAGATACTGCTATTTGGTTAGCAACTGAGGCTCCACGGAATGAGACCGGTAAATTTTGGCGGGATAGACAAGTAATCTCTTATTAGTTTGAATCTTATCAGTTTGAATCTTATCAGTTTGAAATTGTGTAATTAAATATTGTTCGGAAATAAGTCATGAATAACAGTTCTATATCAGTTACCACAAAATTTGCGATCGGCGATGACTTACTAGTAAATCGAATCGGTTACGGTGCAATGAGACTGACCGGACAACCCGGTAATTTTGGACCCTATGCAAACTGGGAGGAAGGAGAACAATTATTACGTCGTGCTGTTGAATTGGGTGTAAACTTCATCGATACTGCGGAAGCTTATGGTCCAGGTTTCAATGAAGAAATAATCGCTTCTGCTTTGCATCCATATCCAGAGGATTTAGTTATCGCTACCAAGGGTGGGATTAATAAACCCACACCCGATAATATTCAAGCTGATGGTCGACCTGAAAGTCTCAGACGCAGTGTAGAAGCTAGTTTAAAACGATTGAAATTGGAACAAATTGACTTATATCAACTACATCGTCCAGATCGCAAAGTTCCATTTGCTGAATCTATAGGAGCATTAGCAAAATTAAAACAAGAAGGCAAAATTCGTCACATTGGAATCTCTAATGTCACCTTAGAACAAATTGAAGAAGCAATAAGTATTGTGGAAATCGCTTCCGTGCAAAATCGTTTTAGCTTTAGCGAGCACACTAATCAAGATATCTTAGATTACTGTACCCAAAATAAGATTGCTTTTATTCCCTATGGTTCTTTAGGTGCACATCCCCTGAAACGTGGAGCACCTTTGGCTACATCTGAAGGAATACTCGCAGATATTGCAGTTCAAAAAGGTGTAAAACCTAATCAAATTGCTTTAGCATGGTTACTTCATTACGCACCAAATATTATCTTAATTCCTGGAACTACGACTATCTCTCACTTAGAAGAAAATATGGCTGCTGCTTCCATTGTTCTCACTTCTGAAGAACTGACCGCACTCAATCAGTTTTAAATTAGTAAAATTAAACTTGGTGAAATTAAAATGTCAATAAGTTCCTTTTTACCGGAAATAATGGGTCTAAAGCCCTGTCCTTTCAGGACAGCTTTATTTATGTTATGATATTTTGCGTAGAGTAGTCCCACGTAAATGATTATTCTCGAATTCAAAGCTAAAGGGAAGACAACTCAATATGCAGGTATTGATGAGGCAATCAGAACTGCTCAGTTTGTCCGCAATAAATGTATCCGCTATTGGATGGACAAACCCGGTGTTGGGCAGAAAGATTTGTATCGTCATAGTACCTCACTCAGGAAAGAGTTTGATTTCGTTAAAGCTTTGAATTCTAGTGCTTGTCAGGCTTCTGTGGAAAGAGCATATAGTTCAATCGCTAGATTCTACGATAACTGCAAGAAAAAGGTTTTGGGTAAAAAGGGCTATCCACGTTTTAAGAAAAACTGCCGTTCAGTAGAGTATAAAACTTCTGGGTGGTCGTTGTCAGAAAATAGAAAACAGATTAGCTTTACTGATAAAAAAGGTATTGGAACCTTAAAGCTAAAAGGTACTTGGGACTTATATTTCTATCAGTTAGAACAGATAAAGCGAGTAAGGTTAGTTAAAAGATCTGATGGTTATTACGTTCAGTTTTTGATTAGAACTGATACTAAAATAGAATCAAAACCCACAGGTAAGACCATAGGCTTAGATGTAGGATTAAAAGAATTCTACACTGATAGCAATGGGAATAGCGAATCTAACCCAAGATTTTATCGTACAGGAGAAAAGCGATTAAGATTTTATCAGCGTCGCGTTTCTCGCAAAAACAAAGGCAGTACCAACCGCAAGAAGGCAATTAATAAACTTGGTAGGGTACACCTCAATATAAGTAGGCAACGTCAAGAACATGCTAAGAGACTAGCGCGTTGCGTAATCCAATCTAACGATTTGGTCGCCTATGAAGATTTGAGGGTGAAGAATTTAGTAAAAAATCATTGTCTTGCCAAGTCTATTAATGATGCAGGTTGGTATCAGTTTCGGAAATTGTTGGAATATTTTGGAACTAAGTTTGGCAAGATAACAGTTGCTGTTAATCCTGCTTATACGTCCCAAAATTGTTCGACTTGTGGTGCAACGGTGAAGAAATCACTGTCCACTAGGACTCATATTTGCCAATGTGGATGTGAATTAGACCGCGATCACAATGCAGCCATTAATATTCTGAATATTGCTTTGAGTACCACAGGGCATGTGGGAACTTGGATCTCAGATCCGAACGCTTCGGGAGATTTAGCCCCTACTGTTTTAGGTGCAAACCTATCTCAGCAAGCCGAGTCTGTGAACGAAGAATCCTCAGCCTAAAGGCATGAGGAGTGTCAAATCTTTGACGTTAAATTCCTAGAAAGCTCAGTATTACCATAACCAAACAAGTTCATAAGAATATTTGAATATACTTTAACAAGTATAAACTTTGGTGTCTTCTCAGAATTTTCCATCGTTACAAGAGTGAAAATTTAGTCTGCAAGTATTCAAAAAAGAGACAAGGTATGATTCACGCTTATGCAGCCAAAACAGCTGGTGGAAAATTGGAACCTTTTGAATATGAACCAGATCCACTTAAAGATGAAGAGGTAGAAATTAATGTTGAGTATTGCGGTATTTGTCACAGCGACCTGAGTATGCTTAACAACGAGTGGGGTATTAGTCAATATCCACTCGTACCGGGTCATGAAGTTGTAGGAACTGTTGCAGCAATTGGTGATCGCGTCAAAACAGTTAAAGTTGGTCAGCGAGTTGGATTGGGTTGGTATTCCCATTCTTGTATGCATTGTGAATGGTGCATGTCCGGAAATCACAATTTATGTCTAAAGGCAGAGTCAACAATTGTCGCTCGTCATGGAGGTTTTGCTGATAAGGTTAGAGCCCATGAACAATGGGCTGTTCCTCTACCGCAGGATATAGATCCTGCAAAGGTTGGTCCGTTATTTTGTGGTGGTATTACCGTATTCAACCCTATTGTTCAGTTTGATATAAAACCAACTGATAGGGTTGGTGTAATCGGAATTGGTGGTCTTGGACATATTGCGCTACAATTTCTGCGAGCGTGGGGTTGTAACGTCACAGCATTTTCAACTAACCCTGATAAGGAAGCTGAAGCTCGTAAATTGGGAGCAAAGGATTTTGTTAATTCCCGCGATCCTCAAGCTTTAGAAAAACTTGCTAGCTCCTTCGATATGATTATCTCAACCGTTAATGCGGATTTAGATTGGGGTACCTACATTAATGCACTCCGTCCTAAAGGACGTTTGCACTTTGTTGGAGTGGTACCCAGTGCGATTCAAGCTCATGCTTTCTCCTTGATTGCTGGACAAAAAACCTTATCTGGTAGTCCTCTTGGAAGTCCTCAAACAATTGCGAGAATGCTCGATTTTGCAGTACGTCATAATATTGAACCTATCATTGAAACATTTCCTTTCAGTCAAGTTAATGAAGCAATCGCTCATTTAGAAGCAGGTAAAGCTCGATATCGGCTAGTATTGAAAAATTAGTTCAATATATAGTTATTAACTATGAAATGAATTTTTTTTCACCTCCCCATTGCGGAAGCAGTAGGGAGGAATTTTTTAAAATAAATGGGTAATCCCGAGCAAGACAGGGGAAACTGTCATAACGTCAATGTGGATTTATTACAACTATACCTGAAGTACACAGGTCTAAAGTCTTAAGCTAAATATACACCCAATTGAGTCAGGGAAATATGATTATTAATTACTGCACTTGTTGAAATCCTATTCTGCTAAAGTTTAAGATATATCCTTATGCCTTAAACAGTTCTTAATATTTCTCAATGCAAATAAAATTTTCAAATCGAAAAGTAATTTCGACAATAGTTTTTGTGGAAATTCTGGTAATAGGAAGTGCTCTACTACGAGCGATGTTATTGAACCTTAATCCCAGAAGATATTTTGCAGAACAAGGCTATGTAAGTTGGGTGTCTTTTCTTCAAATTCTAATTGTAGCTTATTTATCCTGGAAAACTTTCGAGTCTAGGAAATCTACTGCGACATCAATGAACTTGAAGGCTAGTTATAATTTATGGGCTATTTTAAGTTTGGGTTTTTTATTTCTAGGTTTAGATGAGATATTTGAGCTTCATGAAAGTCTAGACTATTTGATTCATGATTGGTTTCAAATTCAACAAACAGAAATAACTGACAGAATTGATAGTTTAATAGTTCTTATCTATGCCTTATTTGGTGTTGGAATTCTATATTGGGCAAAATCTGAGTTAAAAAAATTTAAGTCAGCTTTTACTTTATTTGGTATTGCTTTTGGCTTGATATTTATGATGATATTGTTTGATTTTTTAACAGACTCAAGAGATTTTTTTAGATTATTTTTTGTAAATAGCTCTACAGTTGATATGGCTTATCACTCTCTTATTATCATTGAGGAGTCCTGCAAAATTTTTGCCGGAGGAATGTTTATTGCTGCTTTTCATCATTGTTTGCAAATATCAAAAACTTTAAAAAAATCACTTTAGTGAATTCGTTAAATAATATGATTACCGCTTAATTAGTTATKAAAAAATATGTTTGTAGTAGCGCTTTAGCGCCAATATTTGTCTATTGCGCTAAAGCGCTACTACGAGCCTTATTACAAGTGTTTTACCGGACATGATATAAAACATAGATTTATCGGACTATTTAATTAGGCTCGCATATTCATGAATCCTCAAATCTATGATTTATAAATTTTTGAGGTTTGCAGAAAAGGGCAATGTTTTTGATATAAATTGATTATACAGCCCCTTCAATTTTCCAAGTTTGGTGGAGTTTGATAATTTTATATGATTCAGCTACTTTACTTACACTCCAGACTTTCACGGGTTGATATACCAGTAACTGGATTAACTCCATCAGCGTATTTGCACATTAACTTGACTTCATAACGGTCAATAATCGCATAGGAAAAGTCAGCACCAGTAATTATTGCATCCCGAAATTTACTTCCACTGAGCATTGCATCTGTAAAAATAGCGTTGCTTAGATCGGCTTCATTGTAGTTGACGCGATCGGAAAATGCTCCTGATAAGTTAGCATCTTTAAGATTTGCTCGCAAAAAAGAACCTTTGGTCAGAATTGTTCCACTGAGGTTCGCATCTTGAAAATTTGCTCCCAACATTTCCGCACCAGCAAAAGAGGTTCCTTCTAAATCCTGATGGGAAAAGTCCCGGTATTTTAGATCCGTAAGGGTATAGTTAACTTTACCTTCTTCTGCTAAGCTCGTTTGGGTATTTATCAAGCAAAAGCTGAGCATCAAAACAAATGAAAGAAAGATATTAAAAATACATTTTAATTTATTTTTTAATTTAAAGTCGATATAGTGTGTCATATAGTTTGCTCGCGGGGAATCTAAAACAGTTTTTTACTTTTTACATCCAAGTATTTTTATTGAACCTTAAATAAGATCGCTTTTGCAAGTAAGTGTTTTTCTAAGCGATGATACAAAATTTGATATTGCTGTCTTACTTTTAAACTGCTGCGAAAAATTTCTTCTCGCTCTGCAAGTAAGTCTAGATATTTAGGTGGAACTTGAAACTGACTAGCAGTGAAATCATAATTAACCCCATCTATCTGATTATAGAAGTGAGGTTGATTATCAATGAAAGTTTTGAGAATTTCCCCGCCGAAAAAATCATTGATAACTACTGCAGTAACGTCACTTCGCTAACGCTACGTGGTGCTACGCGGATCACATTGTCCCCGTGCTGGATTTTCTGGAGACCACAGACTGCTTGTCTCAGACGACCAGCATTCAAGAAGTAAGGTTTCTAGAATCTCTATAATTTTTTGATCCATTTTGTTTTAAGTCAGGACTTACGTAATTGTCACAATACACCAGTGGTGTGTGACACTAAAAGTCAAACCTTATTAATAGGTTCGAGTTAACTCTAAGTGTCACGCACCCTACAAGAAAAATCTGCTGGTTGCGTAAGTCATAAAATAATTAAGTAAAGTATTCACTTCATACTTATTGTTATTTTGTTGTGGTATATATTTATATTGTAAAAATAGTTTTACTTAGCTAAATTTTATCTAATTTTATTCAGTTTATGAGATGTTCTATTTAATATTTCACGGTAGATTACAAGATAAGTGAGGTATACCCAAAACTCTAGAAATTAGATGCAACCCTATGTTCTGTTAATTAACCCTTAATTACTTATCATAAAATGTACGATTGAATGGGAGTAGAGGGAGTGAAAGAAGTAGAGGAGCGGAGGTAGCGGAGAAAACACAGGAAGGATTATAATTGATCTGATATATAGTTACTGCTATAAATACCTGTGACAATGGTCTAAATAAAACTGAGAAACTTAATTCTCATCTAAATTTTTCCACTCTTTTGGAAGCATATTAGCAATCAGTTCAAAACTACCTTTACCATCGGGCTTAATAATGTAAGCCATACCCTGTGGATCTGGATAAATTCCTGTTGCTGCTTCAAATAAATCATCATGACCGACAATCGCAGTATTTTTACCTTGCTGGGGTACAGCAGTTAACATTGGGGCTAAGCGAGCTTTCATTTGAGCGACTTGTTCGGGAGTATAGTCTTCAGCTTTGGGGAAGTTAAGATCGCCATTTTTCTCGTATCTACCAAAAGCCAAATCTGCTGTTTGCCAAGCACGACAATATTGACTTGATATTACTTTATTAACAGGAATATCATACTTACGGAATGCTTCTCCAATGCTTTTGGCTTGTTTCCAGCCCACTTCGCTAAGTACGCGTTGAGTTGAACAATTACCCATAACAGCTTTTACTTGATCGGCATAATCTTTTTCTGTTTGGGTGTGGCGAATATAAATAACATAACCCCCTTTTTTCAAAGCATTAAGAAGTTCCTTACCAGTAAGTTTATCTTTGAAGTTCGCATTTGCTTGCTCTCCTTTAGTCATATCTTTCATATTTGCTATGGTCTGAGCATTGGCTACACCTATATCTGTTATGTTACTTACTTTTGCCCCAGAAGTGAAATTATGTCCGATCAAGGTGAGCATCGTAGTCAATGCGGCTGCACTTGCAAAGGAAACATATTTCTCTGGTAAAATTTCTATCATGATACTTTTGATGACTATTGATGATATGTATCATATTAGAATATGATACAAATTAAAAAAATTCTCAATATATGGCTTAGTAATTATGATTTAATAATTTTATAAGTGATGTCTGATTTGAATCAAATAATAGCAAACTAAACCTGAAAATAAAGATGTCTTAAATCGAATATAAATAAGCTAAATGGATGTTTTATTGTCGGACCCTCGCACTTTAGTAGTGTTGTTTCCCATATTTCTAGGATGGTTTTTTGTGTATCTTCTACTTGAAGAAATAGATCGAGGCATCTATTGATAATTTATCTCATTTGATGTTTTTAGTTTAATGATGTCAATATCTCGCAGAGATTATTGGAGGTGTTGAAAATACTGTAATTACATAGTAATTTTAGTTACTCTGTTCGCCAATACATCAAGTTCTTCCTTCCTTCTCCTTTCTCCATCTTCCTCTAATTTTTTTCCTGAAGTAGGATGAAAACGCTTAATATTATCCTCCAAAAATCCCGATGGGAGTTAACGATTGAGCATGCAGAAGAAGATTTTATTAGAACTATTATTCCGATAAATAAAAAAAATAGCCGTCATTCGACCTTAAATTAATAAGTTCGCCAAAATATCGCGTATTTGTCTGTAATATTCACAGTTTTCAGCAAGAGGTTCAAAATAACAACAAGAAAACCTGGTCAAAATTTATAGTTTAGTTTGTCTAGAACGATATTCCCTCGTTACTAAATTCAAACTTTGATAAACCAAGGTGACACAAAATGTGCCAAAAATCCTGCAAATATTGGTAATACAAAGGATACAGTTAATCGTAAACTTGTTAGTTGCCAACCACAAAAACCAAGTTCTAAGGGAATTCTCATAAGTGACATTGTGGTCATTGAAGTCATGTAGGTTACTAGTACGCTAGGACCTACACCTGCTTTATATAATGTTCCTACTAAAGGTAATCCAATTAAGCCTGCACCAGGAGTTAATACACCTGCTAAATAGCCTAAACCAATACCACGCCAACCCGAACCATCCGAAAGCCAACGCTCTACAAGTGCTTTTGGTAACAAGACATCGGTAAAGCCGGCGATTAACATTGCAACAACCATGACAGGTAAAAAGCGTATCAGTCGCAGCCAAGATATACGCAAACCTGAGTTAAAGGTATCCAAACCCTGGGACAAAGCAAGAATCATTAACCCAATAACAGCGCTGATTAGGATAATAAAAGTGGTTTTCATGGCTTATGTTTTGAGTCCGTCAAGAAATATCTGCACAATCAAATTACCAATCCGCTCTGGATCTTTAAGATTCATACCGTAATTAACTGGAGCAATGACGGTAAAAGAAAAAATCATACCCAGAAATATCAGGCTGAGTTCTTGTGGTTTTGCTAAGCTTCGCAACTTACCAGTCTTAACCTGGGTTTTAAAATAATTTGCTAAGCGGTCGAATACTCTATCTGAACCCTTGCGTAAGTACTCTATGTAGGCTTTTTCGGACTCATTGTTAGCAAGAATGAGACGCATAATATCTCGGTTTTCATAAAATGAGGGAATAACTGCGATCGCAAAATTTTTCAAGTCAGAGGTAATATCGTCGCTAGTTTCAAGTAATAGGTTGTGAGCGATCGCCCGTGGAGACATTTCATCGATAAAAGTCCATACAAGGTTATCTTTATCCCCAAAGTGACGGTAGACAGTTGCAACTCCAACCCCAGCTCCATTAGCAATTTGTTCCATGGTGCTACTAGAAAGACCATGCTTACCAAAGACTTCTCGTGCTGCTTGCAAAATGCGCGTTCGCACATCTGTCAGTTCCTCAAAAGCTATACCTCGGGTTTGAGCTAAGCGTTTTAAGAGCATTTCTTTATTACCTACACGTCGATAAATTGTTGCACGGGAAATGTTGGTTTTACTGGCTAATTCCTCCATGGTGAAGGCTTCACCAACTTCGTGCAACAAAGTTTCGGCTGCTTGGAGAACCTGATCGATGATTGAATCTATTTTTTGATATGACATGATAAATATATCAATCTATTGTCTCATCTCTTGACAAGTGGAAGGTAGTATTTCAATTTGTGGTGTTTAAATTTAGATATTTCATTAAACCTCCCCACGATAGCGATTAGTTAAAATCAATTTATTACTCTATATTTGTCATTAGGAAAAATTTCTGTATTAACAGAAAAATATAAATTTAAATTAGATCTTTAGCAACTAACTTTACATCATATTCCTACTCATTAACTTGACTGTGTCTTGTTACAGGTTAATAAAAATACTATTGATGCTCTAGATATTAAACTTGCTAGTTGGAATATTAATTCTCTTCGAGCAAAAGCGATGGGAATTAATTTTTTGCAACATCCTGAAGAAAACTCGATGAAAATTTCTATCAGTCATGATGGCATAACTGGGATATATCAAGACAGATAACTAATTCAATACGTGAATAAAACTGCTTTGGGTTCTACTGGTGCATTTGTCATTTGGGTTTTTGCTTTGGGATAACTGTTTTCTTCATTAAATTTTTACCGTCCAGTTTATAGTTCACTATTGTTGATTATTTATACTTTAATTATTACTTTAATTAATTTTTTTGAAGGAAAATAAGTTAGTAGGATATGAGTATAAATTTAAACGGAAATGAACTTAAACAAATACGAGAAGCGATTATGCACGCTTATCCAAGTGTAGAATATTTAGAGATCATGGTTTATGAGGAATTAAACGAGAATTTAAATGTGATTGGAGGAAAAGGAAATCTGAAAGGAGTTGTTTTTAGGTTAATTAAATGGGCTGATTCTAGTGGAAAGTTGAAGCCTTTAATTGAAGGCGCATATCAAGGTAATCTCCATAATCCAGAATTACAAAATATAAGGAAAAAATTATTTAATTACGAGAATAAAGAAAAAAATAAATATAGAGGGAATGAAACAACAACAATTAATTCCCAGCAACAACCAAACCAGAATTTTATAGAAAATATCAATGGTGTAGAAGTTGAGATGTTACATATCCCTGATGGTGCTTTTATGATGGGTGCATCAGAAATAGAGAGAGGTAGTAGAAATAGTGAACGTCCACAACACCGAGTCACAGTTCCAGCTTTCTTTATGGGTAAATATCCTGTAACCCAAACACAATGGCGAGCAATTACATCTCTTCCTGAAGTAAGCCGGGAACTCAAATCTGACCCATCTAGATTTAAAGGTAAAAACCGACCAGTTGAGGGTATTTCTTGGTTTGATGCTGTGGAATTTTGTCAACGTCTTTCGCTATACACGAATAAAAATTACCGTCTACCCAGCGAAGCCGAATGGGAATATGCTTGTCGTGCCGGAACCACTACTCCGTTTCACTTCGGCATGACCATGATAACCAGTACTGCAAATTATCGAAGTACAGATAGGCAAAAATTTAAATTGTCAGGTTTATCTTCTGATCGGGAACCCGAAAAAGCTTATCACAAAGGAACAACGAATGTAGGGAGTTTTGGTGTTGCCAATTCTTTTGGTTTGTATGATATGCATGGAAATGTGTGGGAATGGTGTGAAGATAGATGGCACGAAAATTATTATGGAGCGCCAACAGATGGAGGCGCGTGGAGCGATTATAAAAATAAGAAGAATCGCCGTCGGTTATTACGCGGTGGTTCGTGGCTCAACTACTCTGAGCACTGCCGTTGTGCCTACCGGAACTTTTACGACCCAGAGGTCAACTTTATCAATATTGGGTTACGTTTAGCGTGTAATCTGTAATCTGTTAATATACTTAGCTTCCCAAACAATCATCAAGTAGTAGTATTTCACACTAAATCTACTGGATTTCTATCTTATTATTTTTCAGTTTGAGAGTAGAGATATAATCTTTTCAGAAACCCTAAAAGCTAAAGTTTTTTCAACCCTGGGTTGATATGATTAATTCAACAATTAATATCTCTAAAGTTATTAATAATACAATTCAAAAAAATAACGTCTAACTTACTATTTAATATAGAAAAACATAGAAAGAAATTAGTGTTGCTGAATAGAGAATGCTAATCAAGAAATTTAATTATTGAAACATTGATTTTTCGTAGATACTTGCATTAAAAGCATTACGCACTCACCAACGTTACGAAATTTATACATAAAATTTCTAAAAATAATCTGAATTTAGGTGAAAAGTTTTATTTGTTTCTATCCCAACCCTAAATAATTCATGAGAATAAATCAAATATGACTACTATATTTAATTGAGCAAGCATCGAAAAGTCATCTATCCGACGCCTGCTCAACACTTGTTAAGCAAAAATAGTATCTACGGTAATAGCACCTGTTAAGTCTGCTCCAGTCAAGTCAGCACCAATAAAATTAGCCTTGGTCAAGTTAGAATCAACTAGAAAAGTATTAACAAAACTAGCATTAACGGCTATCCCATCGACAAACGTTACTTCGGTCAGATCGGCATTATTCAGGATCGCATTAGTCAAATTAGCTCCATTCAGGTTCGCATCAGAAAGATTTGGATCGAAGAAATCGGTGTTTGTAAAGTTAGTACCAATAAAACTTGCTACTTCCAGGTTAGCTCCGCTCAGATTTGCACCTGCAAAGTTCGTAAGGTTATCCCCAGTGGCTTCTTTGAGGTTAGTCCCTACAAGGCTAGCATTATCAAATTCAGCCCCAGTCAGAATTGCCCCGTTGAGGTTTGCTCCATCCAGATTAGCTCCACTGAGATCGGCTCCACTGAGATCGACTCCTGTGAGAATAGCACCACTGAGGTCAGCTCCAGTTAAATTGATTCCACTTAGGTCCGCACTGTTCAAGTTAGCTCCACTCAAATTAGCCTCTACCAAAGTGGCATTTGTCAGATCTATCTGCTCTAGAAAAGCATTAATTGCAGTGATTCCAGTTAGGTTAGCCCCGGTAAGATTAGAATCAGCAAAATTTGCATTTGTCAAATTAGTTTCAGTTGTAATACCGGTAGTAGAGTCAACAAATGCTGAGAAGTCAGCTCCGGATAGATTAAGGTCTTCTGCAATGAAGCCCGTCAAGTTAGCACCACGAAAGCTAGTATTACTCAAATTGAGAGGGTCTAATGGAGTTGTATCAGTGACTGTCACTCCGCTCAGATTCGCTAGGTCAAAAGTAGTGCCACTCAGAATAACATCTGTGAAGTTACTATTCCGGAAATCGGCACCGGTAGCGTCAACATCTACCATTACCGTACCTTCAAGATTTGCTGTTTGTAGATTAGCGTCTTTAAAAATAGCGTCAGTTAAGTTGGCAGCTTTCAAATTAGCCTGTGAAAGATTAGCACGAGTGAAATTGGCTCCAGCTAGATTGGGACGTTCAGATTGTTCCCCACTGAGGTTAGATGAAGTGAGAATCGCATCGGTAAAATTAGCATTTTGAGCACTGAATACATTACCAGGAGCAGATGAAGTGGAAATAGAAGAAAGATCCGCACGGGTGAAATTAGCCCCGTCAAAAATACCACCTTGAAATGTAGCCAGGTTTAGTCGAGCATCAGTTAGATCTGCACCAGATGCACTTGCATTAATTAAGATAGCTTCGCCAAAGTTAGTTCTTTGCAAAAGAGTATTTGTAAATAAAACATTCTCTAACCTTGTCTTAAAAAAACTAGAATCATTCAGGTCTTGAAAGCTGAAGTCGTTACCTACTAAATTTTGTGAATCAAAATTTTGGGCTGGCATAAGTTATAGTCTCTTCTAGTGTTTTGATATTTATGTTTGCAAGACACAAATTAAAACATCCACTTCGTTAGGTAGATGTCAAATGTGATGCAAAACTGTATATTAATGAATACTTTACATACATATTAACCTGATATTAAACCACACATGTTGTAAAAAGCGGTTTCCAGACCTCATAAGCATCGATCTTTCTTTACCAATAAACACCTTGCTTGTCAGGATATAGAAAACCCTCAAATCCCTGTATTACAAGAATTTACAGCACAGATACCCAAAAATAACACGTTTTAAAATAGAGTATAGAAACATACTGTTATTTACAAACTTGCACCAAAAAAAGTTGATAGATATTTGATGCTATGACCAGTAAATGACTGGCTTGTAGGTGAAGAAAATATCAAATAATTGTCAATGGATGATGGTGGATTAGTCGCTTCAGGGGAACGAGTAGAATTAGGTGGGTTAGTAAATAGGGGAACCGTTGGGCTAAATGTGGGTGGGGATACAGTTTAGATTTTTCCTCGGGAGTAGAAAGAAGTCATATCAGTTTGAGTAATGGTGCGGGTGTTAAAGTTTCTGCTGATAATGGTGGAAGGATTGCTGTTAATGCTCAGAACTTAGATACATCATGAAAAAGTTTCCTGTTTGCAGGGATAAGCGAAGCGTTTTTTGTTAATTCTTCTTCACACATCATTTTTCTTGCCAAAACTAGAAACAGCTTTATTGTTAGCTGATGAAAGTTCGAGAACTTTTTGTGCCTCTTCTCTAGAAGAATGTGGAGAAATCTTTAAGGCAATCGCTCCTGATAATGGGTGAACAAAGCGTTCAATAACGTAAAATTTTGTAGACATAAATTTAGAGATAAGATTTTAGATGCAGGCGTACAATATTATGTTAATTCCTAGCTAACTAAAATATTTAAGAGTTGTATTGATTGTTTAGGATATTTTGGGTTTGGAGCGAGATTTATAGCAGCAGAATTTGGGGCTGAAGCGCAGTAGAAGTAAAAGCCCCACATTCTGCTAATTCGAAATACGGCCACACATCAATTATCGGAACTTAAAAAATTAATGTTAGCACAATCGTTGCCAATAGATGATTTCACTGAAATTACAATAAATTTAGAAAAACCTAAAATTTAGAAAAACCTAGAAATTACTGGTGGATTAAGACAGCGTCGGGAAAATAACCAAATACCTATTTTGAGTAAACTGATTGTAAATTCAACAACAGAACTAGTTGAGTTATTCCAAGATGCTCGTTGTTTTAAGTCATTTTTGAATGATATGCATAAGTAAAAACCAACTGACTATATGAGCACAAGTGTGTCAAGGATTGTGTGACTGTAGTAATTGAGTTTAGATATTTTGGTCGCAATACAAACAGATCAATATCACAGTCGCAACTAAATGTTAGTAGTACCTTGGTAGAAGGTTGTTAAACTCACATTAAGGCCTTTAAGTAATATTCGTGTGAGTTAACGAGTACTCCTAATGACTTTGGCACTCAGAGCAACGTGCCTACGTGTGTGTTATATCAATAAATTATCTCCCCAAGATGCAAATCTTGGGTATTTTTATTTAAGGTTGTGTTGCAAAAATAAGATCGAAGTATTTAAAAGTGTAGATTTATACTCAACAAAAGTCTAAAATTCCTTATGATAATGATTACAATATCAAAGTTTTAGTTGTGAAATGGCGTAATGCAAAACTTCACTGGAATGTTTCAGTTGTTGTAACTCTGTTTCTATGAGAGTAAAATTCACCTTTCGACCAATACCATAACGGTTAATAATTGTTGGGAGACTCAAACAAACATCTTTAATGCCGTAAAAATCTTCCACTAAACTACTCACAGTTAATACGCGATTTTGGTCGCGCAAAATAGCTTTGACAATATCATTTACTCCCAAACCAATTGCATAGGACGTCGCACCTTTACGTTTGATGATTTCATGACCTGCATTTTTGACCTGTTTAAAGATTTGATGTAAAAACTCTTGTTCTGCAGTTGTACACTCTTCTAAACCTCCCTCACACAAATGCATCCCAGAAATATTAACTTTACTCCATACAGGAACTTCACTATCACCATGTTCGCCAATAATGTATGCATGTAAACTGCGGGGGTCTATTTGTAGTTTTTCTGCTAACAGGTAGCGAAAACGAGCAGTATCTAGGATTGTTCCCGAACCAATGACTGAAGTACTAGGTAAATTAGATAACTTTAATGAAATATAAGTCATTATATCTACTGGATTGGTAACAATTAGTAGAATTGCATCAGGACAATGTCGTACCACCTCTGGAATTAATTTTTTGAATAATTCTGTATTACGCTGCATGAGGTTGAGACGATTTTCGCCAGGAAGTCTTTTTGAACCAGCAGTAATAATTACAACGTCTGCATTATCTCCAATACCGTCTGCCAATGAACCTGCTTTGATTACAGTTGGTTCTATGAAGGGCGAACCATGCAATAAATCCATAACTTCCCCTTCCAGTTTTTCTTGGTTGATATCAACCAGTACTAATTCGTCTAAAGTATTTTGAATTAGTAGGGAATAGGAACAGGCTAATCCAACTTGACCAGCACCAATAATTACACCCTTGCGGGGAGGACGTTTTACTAGGGTATTTTTTTTGGCATTTGATGGAAGTGTAAAAATTCGTTGCAACATATAAAGGTATCCTGGAGGATGAATCTTTCAACAATCATATTGACATGAGGATGATGCTGTATTACCAAAAAGTATTAATAACAGATCCCCTATTCCCCGTTCGCGATAAAATAGAGAAAGATTATGATTAGAAAAATACGGCATATTAATTTCCTTTTTGAGATTTGAAACGCCTAAATTCGCGATGGTTACTCAAATTGGCAATCTCCAATATGGATATCAGCGATTTCAGAAAAGAATATACGCTAGCAGGTCTGAGACGCGAACACCTCGCTAGAGATCCTTTTGAACAATTTGAACTATGGTTTCAACAAGCTTGTAATGCCAATATACCAGAACCAAATACCATGTGTTTAGCAACAGCCTCTGCTACTGCTGAACCTTCACAACGCATAGTGCTTTTGAAATATTTTGATCGTCAGGGATTTGTTTTTTTTACTAGTTACGAAAGCAAAAAAGCCCGTCAGATTGAAGCCAATCCCCAAGTATCACTGTTATTTTTTTGGATCGCCTTAGAACGTCAGGTCCAAATATCCGGGAATGCTGCCAAAATTCCTACTGCTGAATCTCTAAAATATTTTGCCACTCGTCCCCGAGGTAGTCAAATCGGAGCATGGTGTTCGCAACAAAGTACGGCGATTTCTTCCCGTAAAATACTAGAACTGAAATTTGATGAGATGAAGCATAAGTTTCAAAGGCAAGAAATCCCTTTACCTTCAGTATGGGGTGGTTATCGAGTTTTGCCTCATAGTTTTGAATTTTGGCAAGGGAGACCTAATCGATTACACGATCGATTTTTATATTCTCGCTCAGATGGCGAATCTGGTTGGGATATTCAAAGGTTAGCTCCTTGAGCGATGGTGGGGAGTTCAATGCTTGAAATATAAACAGCAAGAATTAGGTGCAAATATTATTTTGCATGTTATTGAGTTAGTGCAGCAGTACTTTAAATATAGAAAATTAAATATAGTTTTTTGAAAATTTAACTCTGCGAAGAGGAAATACATGTTAAAACAACACCCAGGAAGCTGCAGACTTAGGAATCTCCTCTTTTTCATATTAAGACCTGGGATTACAATGAGTGATAAAAGTGACGGATAAGTCAAATTAAAAGTCAGTGCAATTGCCCTCAATTTACCAATATGAGGAAATATAAGTTTGCTTGTTTGGGTGTTGTTGTCAGTTGATAAGACAGACGATGAAACAGCGTTTTGACCTCTGAAACTAAATAACAGGAAACAATATTGGCTGTAATATCTGCCAAAAAAGCTATTTAAGCTATAGTATTTAATTTATCACTACAAGCGAATGAAGAATTGGTATTGCAACTAATCTTTACCTGATTGCATACACTTGCTCAAGAATGGAGTAGGAAGGATTGGTTCCAAAACGAGAAGTTTGAAAACTATCGTCCACAAGGTGTCGGTGCTTCCTGATTTGACACTCTGCCGTCCTATGACATCTTTCTCTATCTTCTTATCCTCACCACTATTGAAGGGATTTTGTTCTCATCGGTACAAAACGGACCGGAATGGTTTTTTCACTAAGCATACCATTGTGGGTTTTGGTCAAGACAAATATTTCTTGATCCCGCTTACCTACTGGAATCACCATCTTTCCATTAATTGCTAGTTGTTCGATTAAGGGTTTGGGTATACTTTCTGGGGCTGCAGTAACAATAATTGCATCGTAAGGAGCATTTTCTGCCCAACCTTGGTATCCGTCACCAGTTTTAACTTGGATATTCTGGTAACTTAGCCTAGTCAGGGTTCGACGCGCTTTAATCGCTAGCTGCGGAATAATCTCCATGGAATAGACTTCTTTAGCCATCTCACCTAGTACCGCTGCTTGATATCCACAACCAGTCCCAATTTCTAACACCTTATCACTGGGAGAAATTTCTCCAGCTTCAGTCATATAAGCAACAATATAAGGTTGAGAAATCGTCTGATTGTGACCGATAGGTAAAGGACTATCACTGTAGGCTAAATCCCTCAGAGATGAATCAACGAATTCATGGCGGGGCACTTTGGACATCGCTGCCAAGACTCGTTTATCCTTTATGCCGCGATTGCGAAGTTGATATTTCACCATTTGCTTGCGCTTCCAGTCAAATTTATCCATCGCAGCATAGAACCTATTTGTCTGAAGTTGGTGGGAATTGGAAGACAATTCTACTGTATAGTCAGACATGTAGGTCAGTAACAAACAAAAACACAATAAAAAACCAGCCATAAATTTCTTGGAACTGTAAATAAAAACAACAACCTACGCCACTAATATTACTTTTCCTAAAAAACTTAAATATTTTAAGAACTAAAAACGGAAAATCAAGCTTCTCAGGCAGGTTTTAGGAAAAACTTATAAGCTCTATCGCAGTTGCAGTATTAGCGCTCTTCTAATTTTTAGCAAAAGCAATCTCAAAAACCACCTGCATGGATTTTATAAAATCCGGCAGTTGCATCTTTATATGTTTTGTCGGAATATGTCAGATGACCTTAGATATCTAAACTATCATGCACAAAGAATATATGGAGATTGTAGAAGGATTAATTGATAAATTGACATTATCCGCAATCTTAGAAATGTTAGAGCGAATATGCCACAAAAAAGCAGAAAATATGAGAACTCATTGGCAAGATGAGGCTTCGGCAAAGCTTTGGGAGAAAGCCGCTAGACAGATAGAACAGATAAATGTTGATGTTTGAGCACTTTTGATACTTCTATACATTTGTTCAGACTAGTTCCATATCTTAATCTGCAGACTGAAACCGCTTAATAGAAAATGGTTCAATTGGCAGAGAACTCTTGCGATCCAAAATCAACTCCGACATAATTCGCCCAACTACAGGTGAAAGTTGGAAACCATGAGCAGAAAAACCGAAAGCGTGATAAACGTTAGATTTTTTAGCACTAGGACCAATAACTGGGATGCGATCGGGCATAAATGCCTCCAATCCAGCCCAAGTTCTGACGATGCGCACCTTAGCCATTATGGGGAATAAATCTAGGACAGTGCGGCTACTTTCACTGAGTTTTACAAAGTCAATCTCTGTAGTCTCCTTGACTATGTCATATTCAGCAAGATGAGCCCCACCAATCAGTACCGTGCCATTCTGCATCTGTTTAAAAGACAACTTGCGGGACTCAACACCTACAACCGGCTCGAGAAAATGGGGTAAACGCTCAGTTACCATCATCATTGGTGCACCTACTTTTAGGGGCACTGATTCATCTAAATAAGAACAGATTTTTCCTGCCCAAGCACCTGCACAATTAACTAGGATTAGTGCATCAAATTTAGCTTTTTCTGTTACTATCCGCCAATAATCTCCTAACTGTTCTAAGCCATTCACCCGGCAACCAGTCCGATACTCCACTCCCATAGACTCAGCTTTGCGACGAAAGGCAGTCAATGCATGATAGGGACGGGCAAAACCATCGCCTGCAGTATAAAGTCCACCAACACAATGAGGTGCAAGAGCCGGTAGCAGTTGGTAAAGGCGATCGCGATCGATGATCTGCTCGTGCTCAAAGCCAAGGGAACGAACTAGGGCAGCCCGTTTTTCTAACTTTTGTAAATCGGCTGCATTTTCTGCTACCCGCACCTGACCACTGAGTTTAACATCACAGTCACTGCCAACTAGGGAATGAATATCTTGCCACATTTGTGCAGCGACTACCGCTAGGGGAATCTCCACTGGATGGCGATTAAGCCGACGCAAACCACCAGCATTAACCCCAGAGGCATGACGACCTGGGCTATTTTTTTCTATGATAATTACCTTTTTCCCAGCCATGGCTAGATGGAGAGCCGTGGAAGATCCCATTAAACCACCACCAATTATGGCTATATCAAACTTCAATCTTCTGCCCTCCCCAAATTAGCTAATTGAGCAATACTCAGGGGTCGTATCGGTGGGCGCACCCGAAATGGAGTATACTTTGAGACTGGATATTTGTTTTCTGCAGCAACAATATGGGCAACTGCTAGAGCGCATTGCCGTCCTTGGCAAGGTCCCATACCACAACGGAGATAAAATTTAACTTGATTGGGGCCGGTGTGTCCTTCCTTTACTGCTTGGCGAATTTGCCCCGCCGAGATTTCTTCGCATCGGCATACCAAAGTATTGTTATCCTGGGGGACGAGTAGTGAATCCGGTAGGCGGTATAAGGCTTCTAAGAAGGGACGCACCTCCCGGTCTTTCTGCATCCAGTTAAGGTCATCCTTACATTGGCGATCGCGTTGTTGAGTGCTGATGATACCCAAACTCCGAACTGCTTCCAGGGCTGCTAAACGTCCGCTATGTTCGGCACTGCGAGCACCACCAATACCGGCATTATCACCGACAATTCCAATCCCAGGTACATTGGTGTTGCCCCAGATATCTACTTGAGGTCGCCAACACTGTTGACCCCGATCCCAGATATGATTGCAACCAGCGGCTTTGGTGAGATTTGTTCTGGGAATGACGCCAAAATGTACTAAAAGACTGTCTGCATTAATGGTCTCGGACCTACTGAATCCCAGAATATCCCAACCATATTCTACTGTTTCAATATGGTTTTTGCCCTGAGCCTGCAACTTGGAAATTCCATAATAGATTGGTACTCCACCTTTGTGTAAATCCAAGGTGTATTTCAAACCACGCCTAATGTAATCACCAGCTACTAACGCCCTTGGTAAGCGTGGAGCGGCACGCCATAAGTTGCTGCCGGGGGAAAGTTCCAGTACTGCTTTCACCGATACCCCAGCCCGGAGATATTGCCAAGCAACTAGTAACGGTAAAGGACCTGTTCCGGCAATTACTGTCCCATTAGCGGGGACAACCCCAGCTGTTTTTAGCAATATTTGGGCAGCTCCGACATTCATTACCCCTGGTAGTGTCCAACCGGGAAAAGGAACTGGACGCTCCATTGCCCCACTGGCAACTATCACTCGCTCAGCTTCAATTATAGATGCCTGACCATCACGCAGAATACCAATCTGACGATGGGAATTCAAAGACCAAACAGTTGTATGAGGTAAATACTTAGCTCCACTAGCACCAAATACTTCTACCAAATTCTTACCGCGCTGGTAATCTGCACCCAGCAACGCCGACCTGTGTGCTGGAGTATTAGCGATCGCCCGGTAAATTTGCCCACCAGGGGATGGCTGCTCATCCAGTACTACCACATCTATCCCCAAATTCGCAGCGGTGGTTGCTGCAGAAATTCCTGCAGGTCCAGCACCAATCACCACAAGTTGATATGACTGTCGATCTAACTTATTCATCCCCAGCTACTCCTTGCTGGCGACGAATTTTCATACCTTCTGCAACCTGTACCTGACAAGCTTGACGGTTGGGTAAGCCGTCAATTTCCATCAGGCACTCAAAACACACACCCATCATACATAGAGGTGCCCGAGTTGCCCCTGATATAGGAGTGGTGCGAGTATAGCCCAAATTATGGACTAAAACTGCGGCTGCTACTGTCTCACCTACAGCCACTTGAATGTCCTCGCCTTCAATATTTACTGTGACTGTATTGCCGTTTAATTTACTCAGGCGTTTAAACATTGTAGTTTTGCTCCCCCTTATATTGCCTCAGCATCAGAGCTTAACTTTCGATTTCAGACCAAGATGCTCGAATACCATACTCTGTTGTAGGTCTAATTGTGTACCTTTTTGCTTTTCCCTAGCTCGATTGAACATAGCCATGGCGATCGCTATATCAATATATGCTAAACCAACGGCATTAAAATAGATCCGTTCTGTTTGGGATTCACGACCTGCCTTTTTCCCAGAAACTAATTCGTGTAAATCAGCATGGATATTGTTAGCATTAATCAGCCCTTCTTGATACATTCTGCTTAAAGTTTGGGTGCGGTGAGTGACTGTTTCCCAATCGTCGCAGACTATTTTATCTGCTTGTAATGCTACCTCAAATTCATCCTCCCAGCCGCCGATGTGGCTATAGAAAGTACCTGGCTTCACCCACGTAGCCTTGAGTAGGGGAGCTTGGGCGCTGGTGGCGGTCACCAAAATATCGGCATCTTCTATTGCCTTTTGGAGATTAGTGTTAGTTGATACAAACTCCATTTCTGGATACAGGCGTGACAGTTCGGCAATGAACTGCTCTTCATGTTTTACAACATGTGCTGCCACCCGACATTGCTTAAGGCTAGGACAGACTGCTTTCATGGCTATTAGATGCATCTTTGCCTGTTCCCCTGCACCAATAAAACCAATGACTTCAGAGTCCTGGCGGGCTAAGTATTTGGCAGCAAGACCACCTATGGCTGCTACCCGCATATTCGATGCGAGAGTACCTTCCATGACGCAAATGGGGAAACCAGTCTCAATTTCCGACAGGATAAAAATAGCAGATAAATTTTGCTGATCGTGCTCAATGGGATTCATTGGAAATACCGAAACCCATTTCACTCCACACACCTTTTCATCTAAAAGGGTTGCAGGCAGACAGTTAATCCGCTCTTGGGTTGCCTGATTGAAAATCTGCACGATTTTCTCGGGAAAAATTACATGATGTCTCTCAAATTCGAGCATGGCTTTTTCTGCAATATCCATAACCATGCGAATATCAAAACAGCCTGCATCAAGCAGATCTTCCTGAGACAAATAAGTAAAGCTAAGATGATGCTTATTACTCATAGCTTGAATTTATTTATTTAAAATTTTTTGTCAAATAAATTTGATTATTATTATCAACATCAAATACAGAATAGAATCTGTTTAATTATTCGCTCCGCCGCTATTACTAGATTTTAGCAATATTACTAATTATTTGTTTAAATTATATTATACATGTTTCACAAAAGCAGATAAGGTTATTGTCAATATTTTTAAACAAAAATTATCATATCAAAACTGAAAATTTAGCTAACAAAATTTACTCAATAGATTTTGCATTTTAATTATTCACGCATTTAAATTATTTTATAAATCATAGATTTTTCACAATTCTTCTTCCAGCTTTAAGATTAAATTAGGAAGATAATCAGTGAACAATTATTATGTTTAAATAATTTTGGTATAGATTTCAGCTAGAACAATAACAAACAGAGCTAATATTTTCCCACCTAAATGGAAAGTTTATAGTTGAAATATTGATTATATTTTCTGTAAAAAAATTATATTAAATGATTTTTTAGTAGCTACAAATAATGTTTTAAGTATCTCATAATATATTTAGCTTTTATTCTGAATAGGTATATAAATAAAGAAATTTTCCGTATATTTTCAGATCTACGGTAGTTATGATACTGAGTATATTAGCATTGGGGAAATTAAGCACAAAATTAGATCCCTATATCAAAGGATATTTAGGAGAAAATCAATTGATGTTCTGTAAAGTTAGTCTATTTCAGCTTGCGCTTGCAGCTACTATTAGTAGTCCCGTAAGTCTTTTAGTCATTGCACCTGCACAGGCGCAAAATTACTACGGAGCAATTGCTTACTCGGAAGCTTCTGGTAGTCATGGTTTTTCGTATGACTACTCCAATCGCTCAGCAGCTGGAGTACGAGCAATGAGAGAATGTGAAAATGGTTCTGGTTACGGAGATTGTAAAGTCCTAATATGGTTTCGTAATGCTTGTGGAGCACTAGCAAAAGCCCCGAGTGGAGCATATGGTTCTGGTTGGGGTGCTGATAGATCTACTGCAGAACGTTATGCAATAGAAACATGTAATCAACATGGGCAAAAATGTCGGGTTGTTCGCTGGGTATGTACAACAAGATAGCTTTTGAAGTTAATCTTGTTTCTGTAATAACAGTAATGAGAAGTAGTTGTTTGGGATAATATTTTAATAATCCGATAGTGTCAGTTTTAGAAGTAAATATACTCTGGTATCCCCATGTACAACCTAATTAATCCCATTGGTACAAGAGCAACATCTACTTAGCAATGAAAAAGTTAAAAATTAAAATTATCCTAATAGCGAGGATAAAAAATTATGACTATAACTAAAGGAGTCTGTTTATTAGGTTCTAAAAACGCTATCTTAGAATTTGAGTTAGGAAAAGAACAAAAGCCGAACTTAAGTATAGTTGCAAAATGCAAAATAAATCCTGGACATGTTACTTTTCACGGCACACTCGAATATGCAACCGATGAAAATAATTACCTTTGCAAGAAAGACAGTGATGGTTTCTTGGAGTCGGTCGAGTTAGATTTAATAACTTGGATAGATACTTTAGGATTTACAAATGAGTTTTTGGCAGGTCATTATACCGGTTATAGAATACTCCTGAGTTCGGCTATCAGAGAAGATAATCAAGAAGCTTTTGAATTTATGGTTAGAGCTATCTTACCGGGTTTCTATGAATAGAAAATAGACATGATTTGAATTAGTAACGATTATTTTCTCCCTCGGGGTGCGTAACACTTCTCCCGCGTGCAGATTCCAAAGTCTCATTTTTGTCTTTAGTACCACTAACAAGAATTGCAAGGTTTTGTTGTGGGATGGGTACGCTTGTCCCTTTTTGAGGGAAAATAATTGAATACTTAACCTGTTCTCACAATTTCTTCATATTTATTTTTTAGCATAAAGTAAAAAGGGATATGTGCAATAACTTGTAATAGATATCTATCGTTCAAAATATTTGCAGGTCAAGCTTCATTTATCGCAAGGAGGTAGGTCATGTTTCAAACAGATGTAACTAATATATATGATATTGATGCGATAAAAGACGAAGCAAGAGAATTAGTTCAAAAAGGAAGAGTTAACCGCAATCAACCAATCTGCATGTTATGCAAGTTTATCCCACCAAGGGAATGGATCTGCTTTGAATGCGAATTAGAAAGAAATGATTATCTACCCAGAGATAAAATTATCGATCTTTTAGCAAATGAAACATGGGACGAAGATTAATATTTTTAACTCGAAAAAGTGTTATGTAATTAATTCTGTCAGCAACTAAAGTTAAATAGTGGTGGTATTTTTCTTTATTCAGCAAATGCATGCAAAATAGCTAGCATTAATTGTCACTATTTTATTAAGCTAGCTCGAATTATCTGGTCATTTAGATACTAAATCAATGCTTTGGCATTTCTACATGCTGCCAAATACTACCGTCAGGTAGAACAGTTCTGTGTAATCTTGCTTCCTTAATACTCTCTGGATTCAAGTTAGCTTCTCTGAGGTTGGCAAATCTCAAATCTGCTCCATTTAAACTGGTTCCATTCAAATTTGCTCCAGCTAGAATTGCTTCGTAAAAATTAGTTTTGGATAAGTTAGCTCCCGCCAAGTTAGCACCATTTAAATCAGCACCACTCAAGTTTGCCTCTACTAAACTAGCGCTACTCAAGTTTGCTCCCTGCAAAGATGCCTCTTTCAGAGTAGCAGTTAAGACTGCACCACTAAAATTAGTTCGCTGCAAAGATGCCTCATTCAAGTTAGCCCCATTCAGATTTGCTCCACTCAAGTTACCTCCAGTTAAAGTGATTTTGGTCAAGTTTGCGTTACCCAACTTAGCTCCGCCTAAGTTTGCTCCAATCAAATCAGCGCCACTGAAGTTGACACCAATCAAGTTCGCTGCGCTGAGGTTAGCACCAATCAAGTTCGCGCCACTCAAATCTGCTCCTGCTAAGTCTGCACCACTGAAGTTGGTACCAATTAAACTTCCACCTTTGAAGTTAATTTCCCGCAAGTCGGCACGATATAGACATACTCCATTCAGTTTGATTTTAGGAAAATTTCGCTTCCCTAACCCATATTGCTCCAGTACTTCATCTACACTCATCATTGCTTTTATCTCCCAACAAAATTTGAAATTTAAGCATGGAGGATATCAACGGGCATAATAGTTTTTTCGAGCTTAGCTCCCCGTAGATTCGCACGGTTTAAATTAGCACTGCTGAGGTTAGCTTTGCGCAAGTCAGCACCATAAAGATTAGCTCCGCGCAAATCCGCACCTTGTAAGTCGGCTTCGTTCAGATTTGCCCCTGCTAAAATAGCTCCCTGGAGGCAAGCTCCTGATAAATTAGCTTTTTGTAGCAAAGTACCTGTAAGAACAGCTTCACTGAGGTTAGCAATGCTGAGATTAGCATCTTTAAGATCTGCACCGCTAAGGTTGGCAATAATCAGAGTAGCTCCCTGTAAATCTACTCCATTCATTTTGGCGACAATGAGGAATGCGCCACTTAAGTTAGCTCCCCGAAGTATAGCTTGGGAGAGATTAGCACGGATTAGATTTATACCGCTTAGCTTTGCTCCCGTCAAGTTGACTTTACTTAGTTCTGCTCTGCTGAAATCCCTTTCTCCAGCAGTATATTGTTGCCACAGAGCATCCACATCCATACTTCCTTACCTTGTTTACATTAATTGTTTTAGTTGGAACCAGGTCAATACTGAATCTTAATCAAGCTTTCAGTATTCATCTCACTTGAAAGTAGAGTGTAAACAGCTAAATTCAGTAGGTATAGAGTAATTCATGTAGACCTAGGTTTTACCCTGGTAAACAGAAAATAATTCTAGTGTTACCCCTATTACTTTGCCTCTCCTGTGAAGAAAGGTAGCAAATCAGAAGTTTAACTACTAATTACTCCACACTACTTGTAAATGATTTAACCTTCCTCACAAGTTGCTCAACCTTTATCCTTACAATTGTGAACGTTGGGGGAAGATAAAGAACTCTAATATCACTATACTATCTATAATTAATGATGAATGTGATTAGATACAAAAAGTCAACCAAGCCACCATCTTCAGATCCTACTCCAGCTACTAAAAAATCAAAGCTTAGGCGAAAGTTTGTTCCTTGGGTCGTTGGCATCATTATTTTTGCTGCCATCGGTTTTGGTAGTGGGATCTATTTAGTACTTTCCCAAGCTAAATCACAACACTCTGCACCAAAACAGATTGCAAGCGTTACTGAAGCAAAAAAAGTCACTGCTTTGGGGCGATTAGAACCGGAGGGTGAAGTTATTAAGCTTTCAGTGTCTAATGCTCAGGATAGTCGCGTGAATAAATTACTGGTTAAAGAAGGCGATCGCGTGAAAGCAGAACAAGTGATTGCTATTTTGCAAGGTTTGGATAAAAAAAAGGCAGAGTTAGCAGAAGCAAAACAAAATGTGGTTGTTTATCAGGCGAAACTGATACAAATCCAAGCTGGAGAAGCGAAAAATGCTGAGATTACTGCACAAAAAGCCAATATTGCCCGCTTAGAAGCTCAACTACGTACACAAAAACTTGAACGAGAAGCAGAAATATTTGATGCTAAAGCAGAGTTAAGAAATGCTGAAATTAACTATCAGCGCTATCAAACTTTACATCAACAAGGAGCAGAAACTGCGCAAAAGCGGGATAACGCACAAGAAGCATTTGAAAGGGCTCAAGCCAAGCTCAATCAGACACAAGCTCACCTGCAAAATACTGTTTCTACTTTGCAAGAACAGATTGCTCAAGAAAGGGCTATGTTAGAGAAACTCAAAGAGGTGCGTCCGGTAGATCTGAAAGTTGCTCAAGCCGAACTCCAACAAGCTAATACTCAAGTGAAGCGAATAAAAGCTGAACTAGAAGACCTTTATGTACGTGTCCCTGTTGCTGGTCGGATTCTGAAAATTAACACCCGTGTGGGCGAGCAAGTCAATACCAGTCAAGGTATTGTGGAATTGGGACGGATTCACCAGATGTATGCGATCGCAGAGGTCTATGAAACTGATGTCGGTCTTGTAAAGCCAGGACAACGGGCAAGTATTATCAGCGAACATGGCGGCTTTGATAGAAAAATTCACGGTACCGTTGACCACATTGGGATGCAAATTAAGAAGCAAGATGTTCTAAGTGCCGACCCCGCCGCTGATAAAGATGCTCGGGTGGTCGAAGTTAAAATCCGGATTGACCCGAAAGATAATAATCGAGTCGCTGGTCTAACCAATCTGCAAGTCCGCATCACGATTGATTTAGAACGTAGAGTATAAGTCATGAAACTCTTTTCTTTACAGGCTTTGTTCAAGCGGTTTTGCCAAGAGCCTCCTTTAGGATGGGCACAGTTGAGTCATCAAAAAGTGCGATTGCTCGTAGCCTTAACAGGTGTTGCCTTTGCCGACATTTTAATCTTCACGATGCTAGGTTTCAAGGAAATGTTTTTTGAGGGATCTACCTTTACCCACAAGCATCTGCAAGCCGATCTGGTGTTAATTAGCCAGCGAACGGAGGCATTGTATTACGGACGACCTTTTTCTCGGAGACATTTATATCAGGCTAATGCAGTTGAAGGGGTTATCTCTGCTGACCCACTCTATGTTTCAGAAGCTGGTTGGGTCAATCCCTGGGATCGGAAAATCACTAGTGTTATTGTTCTAGCCTTCGATCCCGCCCGACCTATTCTGGATTTACCCGAAGTCAACGAACAACTCGACCAGATTAAACTGCCTAATGTTGTTTTGCTAGATCGTAAATCTCAGCCAAAGCTTGGTCCTGTAGCCAAGACCCTTGAACGGGGAGAAACGGTTACCACTGAGATTTCAGGACGTCGCATTAAAGTCGGAGGATTATTTACTTTGGGGAGTAGTATTTTTACTGACGGTCATATGATTACCAGCGATTGGAACTATTTGCGTTTATACGGTAAAGATAGTCTTGATAACGTCGATCTAGGAGCACTAACTCTGGAACCTAATGCTGATATCGAAACCGTTCGCCAGACCCTTCAAAATCGCCTTCCTAAGGATGTTAAGGTGCTCACTCCTAAAGAGTTTATTCAAACTGAGATTGTTTTCTGGACAAAAAGACCAGCCGGAGTAATTTTTAACTTTGGTGCCATCATGGGTGCAGTGGTCGGTATAGTAATTGTCAATCAAGTGTTATATTCCGATGTCAACGATCATCTCCCTGAATATGCGACCCTCAAAGCCATGGGGTATTCAGATCGAAAACTGCTAAGTGTAGTATTTCAAGAAGCTATCATCCTAGCTCTGTTGGGGTTTTTGCCAGGCTATGGTATCTCACTAGGAATGTATGATTTGCTGGCATTTTTGACTAAAATTCCTCTTGGGATGCGGCTTGGGGTGACATTACAAGTATTTATCGCAACAGTTACGATGTGTATGATTTCAGCAGCTATTTCGATGCGAAAACTGAACTCTGCCGATCCGGCAGATGTGTTTTAGATTTCAATCTATTCTAATTCGATCTATTTTAGGTTTTAATGATGTCTCAAACACCTGTTGTTACTGTTCGTCATCTGAACCACGCCTTTGGTAGGGGCGAGTTACGTAAGCCGGTTTTGTTTGATGTTGATTTAGATATCAGTACAGGGGAAATTGTTCTGTTAACAGGACCTTCTGGTAGTGGGAAAACCACCCTACTAACTCTGATCGCAGGATTGCGATCGGTGCAGGATGGTAGTGTAAAAATTCTGGGACAAGAACTCTTCGGGGCAAATAAGCAGCAACTGGTACAGGTTCGCAACCAGATTGGCTTTATAGCAACCGCCAGGTTAGCTAGGACGCTAAAGTCAAGACATGCTCCATGGCTTCTCGCAGTGTTCCAAAATTCTCGAGTTGTT
>NZ_LMTZ01000168.1 GCF_001456025.1 Mastigocoleus testarum BC008 | reverse complement strand
CCCTCGATCTAGTCAATCCCAAGCATTTAAAAAACTGGTTCACAAGTTGTTGTTACTGTACCTCACTTACCTGAAAAGTGCTGTAATTGGCATAGTTATAAAGATTTTTTTCCAAAAAGCACAAATTATCTATTTCTTTGAAATAGGAATGGTGTCTTTTAATTGCGTGCTTCTTAACCAAAAGCATTTGAACTATAGAACATAGGTATATTACCATTTTTAGGCAATTATTCAAAAATCATGTGATAGATGCCTATATTTGACTACGTTCACATTGAAACTTTGCAGTGCTACATCAGGATAACGAAAATCCAGTGGTATTTCTGTTCTACGAGAGATGGGAGAATCGTTAACTGTGGCAAAACCACATGAAGGCAACAGAAGGTGCAGTTGCGTCATTTACATTGAATGAAATGACAAGATTTGAAAACGCCTGACATAGTGTTCAATGCCGAATACAAATGGAGATCGATAAAGTAATTTGCTACTGCACAACGCAACTGCCAGCCACTGCGCCTCCACTCATCTTTGTACTTTGTTCTGAATCTTATGCTTGGTTCACTTTGTAAGTTTCACTGTATCGGAGCAGGAAGCCCAATTAAACCTGTGATAATTCTTGTGCGTTCGATTCAGATTTATTGATAGGTCTTAACTCCAGCTTGTGTTGAGCAAAATTTTCAGCATAACGATTGGTTATATAGCGATTCAAAATTCTATCAAAAAACTTCAAAATCCTTTTCAGAGGTTTATTTTCCCAACCGAAACTCACGCGACGTACAAAAGGTTTAATTATTGTCCCACTACGACGCCATCCCAATTTCTTGTATTTATTTTTGAAATATCCATCTTCCGACAAATCCCACTTTTTACGGATATGCTTCAAACTATCCAAAGTCCAAGCATCACTCCAACGCAACATATAAAAGTGCATATCTGTCAAGTCCTGGGGAGGACCAGGTACATATGTAATTAGGCTATCAGGTTCAAAATATACCTTATCTCCAGCCTCTGCAACTGTCATGCTAAAATCAAGATGCTCTTTAGTATTTAACATCCCCTCATCCAGATAACCGATGCGCTCAAATATTTCTGTGCGAACTAGCACGCAATGGAATTCTGCCAATTCTGTTTCGGTACGTTGAAGCTGGGGACGTAAATCTGCTACTTGTTGACCTTGTTTGTACATCTTTTCGCGCAGATGTCGTCTACCGTTGACATCGGTAACAATATGGGATTCTCCACCTGCAAAATGAATTCTTTGATGTACTGGTTCTTTTTCACACATGAGAGGACCAACTACTGTTGCACCTGTTTCCTCTGCGCAGTTAACTAAAGCTTTGAGCCAATTTGGAGATACAACTATATCATTGTCAGCAAACAGCACATATTTAGTATCAACGTGGCTTAGACCGATATTCCGAGCGTGATTGGGAGATAGATAGTAATCTGTACGAATAACTTTAAAGTCTTTTTCTTGCGCCTGACTTTCTATATACTGTCGAACTTTCTTTGGGGAATTCCCATCAACATAAATTAATTTGAAAGGTAATTTTGTATGTTCGTAGATACTTTCTAGAGAGCGTTGGGTACAGCTAAAACGCTCCCTTGGTACTACTACAATTGTTACTTGTGGTTCTTGCATAGTTAGTAATCTATTGCAACACGCATTAATTATAATGAACAGTTTGGTAGAGGCTTCCTGAAGGAAGGATATATTTAATATTGGATTAAATAATACTGTGAAGAGATTAATTAGATGGTATGAAAATCATCATGTTTAAATATCAGTGTTAAATTAATATTTAAAATATTTTTTAATTTAAATATGATGACTTGCAAGAGATCTATCCAATGAAATCGAGGGATGAACTTTAGATTCTAAAAGTTGCTCGTAGACTGAAACTAACTCATCATTGAGTTTATTCATGTCATATTTTTCCTCTACTTTTTTTCGACCATTTTTCCCCATTTCCCCCCATAATTCTGGATTTTCTATAATCATCCGTAATTTTTCGGCTATCGCATTAGCATTACGTTCAGGGACGAGAAAACCAGAAATCTCATCCTCTACTAATTCGGGAATACCACCGTGGAAAGTACTAATTACGGGTAAACCCATCGCCATGGCTTCTTTTAAAGTATTTACGGGTGCATCTTGATTTCCATCAGCAGCAGTAACGCTGGGAGCAATAAAAATGTGGCTGCGATCCAAGATGTTAGCGATTTCTGAGGAATCTTTCCAACCGAGTAACTTTATGGTGTTACCAACTTTAAGTTCTGCGATGAGTTGTTGGAAATCTTTCATTAATTCGCCATCACCAATGATGTTATATTCAAGATTGGGATAGGTCTCAACTATTTTTGCTACTGCATGAATAGCATATTCTATACCTTTTTTTTCAACCAGACGACCTGTAGTAGCAATGTTAATTTTACCGTCGTTCGGAAATAAGCGAGACTTGAAAGCAAATTTTGAACAATCAATTCCCGAACCATGAACGACTATTTTGTTTGGGTCGCAACCAAGTTTTATGGCGCGATCGCGGAAAAAATTACAATTAGCAAAGAAGAAGTCTCCTTCAACAAAGAGTTCGTCATAAACGTCTTCTCCCTGTTCTTGAATATGTCGACTAATATCAATTCCACGAAAAGTAGTGATAATTTTACCGCTAAGTATGCCAGTTTGACGAAACTTTAAAGCAACAGGTCCAATTGTGCCAAACTGACAGTGAATAATATCATATGAGCGATCGCTAAGTAGGGGGATTGCTCTATATAATGCTTTTAATGAGGTAATTTGGTGACCGTATCTAAAAAAATTCAATAATTTTAAGCAGTCTAAAGAACCTCGTTGGAGATTATTGAAAATCAACCTCAGACCTTTGAGTAATCGCCATAGATAATTACCGGGTCGGGTTGGGGGATAATAAGTACGTTCCATCAGGCGATATTTTTCAACTGCTGGATGTACTTTAGGCATATTAACAGGAGGACCGTTCACTGCGTGAATATGAACTTCATGTCCTCGGTCGATTAATCCCGTAATCTGATTTAAGATAAATGCTTCTGAAATCACCGGGAAACGCCACACTAGAAAAGCTATTTTCATAGTTTGTTTTATAAAAAAATCTTGTAAGACCAATTTTTTAGTTTTATTAAACTTACTTTATGAAACAATACAGTTCAGTTAATGCTAAATCTCAAGATTGAAGTAGGTTGGCTTGACGCAGTTTAGCAAAGCGTTAACCCAACAATAATCAGGTTTTATTGGGTTGCGCTGTCGCTTAACCCCACCTACGAAAATACTTCACTGAACCGTGTTGGTTTATAAAAGAGAACAGAGAATAGGGAATAGGAACAAGGAAAATGTTCAAATAATTTATATTTTATCAGGGGTAAAATTATTTAAATTTGTTTTATTTATCTTTTAGGGTGCTAATAAAAAGTATTTGAATTAAAAGTGTTTGGATTAAAAGTATTTAGATTATAGCAAGTTGCAAGTAAGTTAGGTAAAACTGAAAGTTATACTTGAAGCAAGTTTCACTCCTGAATCCTGTCTCTTAAATCCTGCTAGAAAAGTGTTTAAACTAAAATTATTAGATGGGATAAATCACATCTTCGCTCAGAAAAATTTAAAACAAATAACTTTGAGCAAACTCAGGTTTATGAATTAAATATTTTTCTGATTCTGATGTATTCATTGCTTGTAAAACCGGGGGAAGCTCAACACTGGGATAGTGAATGGCGCTAATTGTTCCTGGTTGTAGATTTAATTTTTCTAAATTTTGGGAACTCATTCCCAAGATGTTACCTATAAGTTTCTTAATGGTTTCTAATTCAGCTACAACTAGCCCGTTAGATAACTTGTTTTCTGTGCTGATATTAAGTCTTTTCTTAATGATTTTGGTGTAATGTTGCAGAAAATTTGAAGAATTTGCTGACATTTGTGATGTAGCTGAATGATATTTTAAAATCTGTTGTCCAGTATGAAAGGAATTACTACCTTCCTCTAAAATACTAAAATCTAAAACAATATTTCTCAAACATGAAATTAATTTATGTTTATTAACTACATCATTTTCGGAACATACTAACAATAAACGTATACCTCCAGCACCCTCTTGAAGTTTGGGTATGGTATAACCCATATGAGAGTTTAGGTTCATTGCTTCGAGTTGTCCTGACTCCAAAGAATTACCCCTAAATTGCAATACACTAATGCCGCAATTTGATTGTTGAATGCAATGATAGCGTTTGGGTTCGATTCCCAGTGCTGCACTAATTAAAGCGCGGTTACTACCTCCATGGGCTACAACTAAAATAGTTTGACCAAAATGATTCCGTAGCAGATCCTGCCAAAATAAGCGAATTTTGCTATAGAGATCCACAAGGGGATAAAAACGAGAAATACTATCTACTTCATTATCTACTCGTTCAATAGATTCCATAAAAAAATCTTGGGGATTGTGCTTCCAAGTGTGATATTCTTCGGGAAAACTTTTCCGTACGTACTTAATCCCCAAACCTCGCCATTGCGGTAAATCTGTTTCCCAAAGTAGATCGCTGGTATGAATAATTTTTGGTTCAAAAGTATTAGCGATTGCTTGTGCTATCTCTTGGGCTGTATCATAAGATCGCCTTAAGGAACTCGAATAGATTAGATCCAGATTTTTGTTGTTTAATCCCAACTCTGCCAAGTAAATTCCAGTGTGTTGAGCATCAAGAATCCCATTAGTTGTTAATACAGAATCATTACAACTGCCTTGGTATAATCCAAGCCGATTATAAGTACTTTCTCCATGACGTAAAAGTATTATCCGGGTCTTGGAATCTTCCTTAATTTTCGAAGGCATAGGTATCTCCTCTGTATTTATCCTCACTTACAATATTTTGCAGCCGATACAAAGTTGCGTAGCAACCACCCAGGCGCATTAGTTCTTCATGAGTACCTTTTTCCCGTACGGTCCCGCTTTCAACATAGAGAATTAAATCTGCATCTTGAGTTGCTCTAAGGTTGTGGGAAATCATGAAAGTTGTTTGGTTTTTGGTTATTTGTTTGAGAGCAGAATTTACGCTGTACTCGCTAGCGCTGTCCAAACCGGTTGTTGGCTCGTCAAGAATCACAATTGGTGCTTTACGAATCGCCGCCCGAGCAATAGCAATTCGCTGTCTTTGACCACCTGATAATGTTGCACCGCGTTCTCCCAGAACAGTGTCATATCCCTGGGGTAATTTCATGATGAACTCATGGGCATTTGCTAACCGAGCAGCTTTCTCTACTTCTTTATCGGAAGCACCAATCTTACCACAAGCAATGTTTTCTCGGACACTAGCTGCAAATAAAACACTTTCTTGCAAAACTATGCTGATTTGTTGGCGCAATGAGTCCAATTTATACTCGCGAATATCCTGACCATCAATTAAAATTCGACCTTTTTGGGGGTCATAAAGACGAAGAATTAAACTGAGTAAAGTTGATTTACCATTACCGGAGGGTCCAACTAACGCTAATGTTTGACCTGGTTGTACCGAGAAGTTGATGTTTTTTAATAAAGTTCGCTCTGGATCGTAACCAAAGCTGACATTTTCAAAACGTACCGCACCAAAGAAAAGGTGAGCTTTTTTGGAATTTGGTAAATCTCGCACATTTGGTTCGTATTCCAATAGTTCGATTACCCGTTCTCCCGAAGCTACAGCCTTAGTTATTTGGCGGATTTGGTTGGATAATTTGCGTATGGGTTGGAAAGCATTCTTCAGGTAAGTGATAAATACTAAAAGTTCCCCTGGAGTTAATTCTTGGTGTTGTACTACTTGGGAACCGCGCCATAAAACAACAGCAACGATTATAGCCATTAATACCTTGACAGTTCGTTGTAGCGCAGCGGAAAGTCTTAAAGACTGAATAACTTCCTCTAAACTTTTCTTATTTTGTTCTACAAAGATACTCTGTTGGCGATCATGTAAAGATAGCGCCTGTATGACCTTAATCGCACCCATCGTCTCGCCAGTAGTAGAAGCTAAAACCCCTTCCGATTGGCGGTGTTGACTAGAAAAACTCCGAATTCTTATTAGTAGATGGGCATTTAAAATTATAAATAAAGGGAAAATTGCCATTGCTAGTAATGCAAGCTCCCAATTAAGCCAAAACATTACTATGGACATACCCAAAAGAAATATCAAATTTGTTACTAAGGGTAGAGCATTGCTAATAGCGACATTCCGCATTTTGTCCATATCGGTTGTCACCCGAGTAATCAAGTCTCCACTCTTAAATTGCTGGTGAAAAGAAAGAGACAAGCGTTGCAGGTGAGAGAAAAGCTTACCCCGTACTTCCGATAGGATTTGTACCACAACCATTGAAATACCGTAGGTACTGAGGTAGGATGCCATGCTAGACAAACCTGCTATCCCCACTATACCAACAGTCAAAAGACCAAGTAAGACCATGGTCGGCATTCCAAAAGCCCCTGCTGTTCCTGGAGAATTATTGTGTGCCGGGATTAGAATATGGTCAAATACATATTTAAGAGGCCAAGGTTCTAATAACTGCAATCCTGATTCAAATAACAACGCGAGAAATGAAAGTGCGATTGGAATTCTGTGTTTGCGAAGATAGGGAGACAATTTTCGTAATATTTTGAAAATTCCGGAGATAACTCCCTTTGTTGTTTTTTGTTTGCGTCGATTTTTCATTTTATTTATATCAGCTAAGTCATCAGGGTTGGGCTTTGATTCTTAAAATAGCCCGATGATTAAAAATGAAATTTAATAATTGATCATTGAAGGTTGACAATTAACCGTTGATACTTTGCTAACTCCCAAAAATTCTTCCAAAATATTTAGAGTTTTTTGTGAACCTTCCAAATCAAATAACTTGGTATAATTATCAATTTTTTTATGATTTAGAGATTCAATAATTTTTGCTGCGAGGTGATTTGATTCCAAGTAATTTGGGTCTACAACCTCTACGATACCTAGCTTTTCTAATTTATTAGTCCTAATTAGTTGTTCATTATCTTGGCTATAATGTCCAATAGGTGCCACAATGGAACGGACACCTGTGCGAAGAATATTCATTGTAGTGTTATAACCAGTTAAGCTGATAGAAAGCTCGGCTTGTTTCATATATTCAGCCAACAGGGAAGTATACTTTTTTAACTTAATATTTTTTTCGCTAGCAGCAGCCTTTTGTAACGTAAAAAATTGACTATCTGGCATAAATGGGCCAGTAAATATATGAATATTATGAGGAATCTTGTGTGCTAATATTTTACCGCTTTCGATAATTGTTTCTAATAATCCATAACCTAATCTCCCACCACCAACACTAGCAACAATAAAAGGTTTATCAACATCTATATCTAGCTGCTCGGAGGGTTTTTGTAAGTTTTCTGCCAATGATTGAGCTACAAATCCAGTATATTTTACTTCGCACTTAAGTTCTTGATATCTAGGGAAGTTATCTGGAAATGTTTGGAAACTTGGATCGGAATGACAAAGAATCAAATCAAAGTATTGGTTGATGAGTTTACAAATAATATCTGATTCTTCATTGAGAGTTTTTCTACCAATTACATCTCTAATGCTAGATACAATTTTTGTTTCAGGAGATGAAGATTTTACATGTTCTAGCAAGGGAAGTAATTCAAAGAATAATTTATGCCTGCCAAAGGGAAAAAATTCTGTGATTAAACAATCAGGTCTAATGCGCTCAAAAGCATTTATTAACTGATTTTTTCTGATTTCTTTGACTTGTTCAACACTTTGACAGCCTTCAGATATTTGAAATTTACCTTTCTCTAACCAAAGAGACGGCAGAAGAATTGATTCCACATTTTTGGGGATTTTGAAACCTTCTACTATCGGACCACCATTAATAAAGTAAACTTGAAATTTTTCGGCTAAACTTCTCACAATCTCTGTACTTCTAACTAAATGCCCCATTCCTGTCAAGTACTGGCAATAAAACATAATCTTTTTCATAAAAATTCTTCCCCGGATAAATATTAAAATTAGTTGGTATATCTTAGATGAAAGTTAATTAAATACAGATTATTAAAGTTACTTATTGGAGCGCAGCAACTAAATTTGATGATTCTGAATGGGAAGAAGTAATGTAAAAAACTTTACTTTTCTGTTCTTTCAAAGATAACAGCTGACCAATATAATGAGAAATTCTTGGAAGTGCATTAAGATCGAGTTGAATCTTAGGAGTGAGTCGGTCGAATGATAGCTGACTCAATAAAGAATTTGCAAGGGTGTCAGGGGTTAAATATTGTGGGTGAATCATTTTGCATAGCCCTAACCGACTGATTCTTGCTGCGCGCATTAATTGCTCTTTAGAAGGCTTAAACCTAGGTACGATAGTTGCAGGTTTTCTTGCCGAAAGAATTTCGCAGACGGTGTTATACCCACCCATTGCAACTACTGCATCTGCAGCCGCGATATAACTCATCAAATCATCTGTAAACTCTCGCATTTCGACCTGTGGATAATTGTCTGCTTTCTCAAATAAAGATTTTCTTCGAGATGCACACATTTCCGGACCGCAGAGAACTAGACTTTTGATTTTAAATTGGCCTTCCTTTGAGAAAAAATCCAAGCCGGCTAAGTAAGTATCGATTAAATTGTAACCGTCTTGTCCGCCACCGGGAGTGACTAAAATAAGACGTTCTTCTGCAGATATTGTTAATTCTTTACGGATCAGTTCTGCACTTTTAGAACCTGCTTTGCGACGAATATAACCACAATAACTAGTTTTATGGGCAATTACTGTTGGAAATTGATATTTTCTGCAAACATCGAAAACCTCAGGCATGCCTACAACTAAAACCCGGTCATAAAATTTTTCAACCGCTTCGTAGTAGGATTGGCTTTGCCATTCCAAAACAGTTTTTTCTGGAGTATCAAGAATATCGCGCAATAGAAGGACTAACTTCGTTTGGGGAAGAGAATTGTTGAGATAATGGATAGTTTCCTGTAACTCATTTTTTAATCCGTAGGGTTTTTTGTCCACCATCAGTAAATCTGGCTTAAAGTTAACCGCAGCAGATAAAATTAAATCCGATCTTAATTTGACTGTTTCATTGACATCTGTACCCAGATACTTGACTGAAACTTTGCCAATTTCACCACGATTAAGACAAGGAAGTTTAATGTAATCTAGACCTGGTGGTAAGCGAAACCCTTGCAACATCGGCGAGCCAGATATCAACAGTATTGAAAGATTATTTATCTCACTCAGCAGATGTTCGCATATAGCCAGCATCCTCCGAATATTCCCTAAACCAAAAGCATCGTGAGAGTAAACCATCAGTCTCATAGTTCGATTTTCCTCGATTTTTTGGACTGTTTACAAACTGCGATTTCTTACTAACTCCTGTTTTCTGTGGTAGAAATCTTCGTCATGTGAGAAATCTGGAATCCGGCAAATTACTTGTAGAAGAAAAGAGTCAGCCTTTAACCTTAAGGAAGGTCGGCTTGTATTTTGTAAGGTTTTTTATTGACCTTACAGCCTTTGAAGGCTGACTGCTTTCTGGGTTTTGGCTACCAGAGAAATACAATTGAACCGAGATTCTCTATATACAGATTCACAATTCGTGATGAGTTATGAATGAAGTTTTCATGAGAAGTTTCTCATAGAAGTCGTAGTTTTATACCGGTTTACAAGCTTCGGGGTTTACGCAAGTCCTGTGGTAAAGGGAAGAATGCTTAAGGGAGTAGAAATTCTGTGGATAACGACTCTGCTTCAAAACCTTATGGCGAATGCTTACTCTAGATATTTCGTGCTATGGCGGTTGTCTGGCGTCACCCTAAAAACCTTTGTGTTCCCGTACAAAGAACTGTATATAGTATGGTGATAAATTCACATTAAATAAATTATCAAAAGCCTCCAAGGGTGAAATATATGTTACATGGATAAAAAATAAACACCCCGTAAATCAATTAAACCCATAGTAGCATTTCCACCCTAAACATACTTTTATCTGCAATGTTTCCAAGGTATCAACAATCGAGTTTAAATGCATACTTTAGAGAGTTGAAAACGAAATAAAAACAATCTCTTATGTAAAGATCAGCTATATACGGTACACATTTGAGTCACAAAAAACTATTTTTTACCAAGCAGTTTGAATGCACATTTGAAGTTTTCCCAGAAAAAACTAACTTGGTTTGATTAAATTCAGCAAATTCAAAATTAGCAAAATTATAATTTTCAAAGCAATAAGTTTTTATCTCAAAATGACTTTATTTGTTTGAGTACAATTTCATAACCAGTACTATATTTCAAACTCACATAATTGTTGGTAAGTATAATGCTATTAATTTAATTTAATTTACTTTATATTTTGAAAATCACTAGATTATATTTTCAAATTATTACTATAAGCTAAGCTGGTAATTGTGCAACTACTCTTTGTAGTAAATCCTTAAAGCGAAAAGGTTTGGTGACAAAATCATTCGCACCAGCACTCATTGCTACTACTTTATTGCGATCGTCGCTATTAGCAGTTACTACAATTACTGGATAGAGTTTTCCTTTGTTACGTAGTTCTCGCAAAACCGTCCAACCATCCTTAATTGGAAGACCCAAATCAAGTAATACTAAATCAAAATCATCGGATTCAGCTTTGAGTATCGCTTGCTCTCCATCTTCTGCAACCGTAGTTTGAAACCCACTCTTGCGTAAACCTTTTTCAACAAAGGCTGCAAGACGGGCTTCATCTTCGACTATTAAAATTTTGCTCATTTTACTACTTTGTATTATTGCTTCATACTAAAGCTAAATTATCTCAGTCAAACTTCAAAACTAACTATATTTCAAAAAAATTTTTTATACCCGCAAACGATACCCCATGCCTCTAACAGTTTCAATTAAATTATTCCCTAGTTTTTTACGCAGATAACCTACATAAACATCGACTATATTAGAACCTGGATTATAATCATACCCCCAAACTCGGTCTAATAATTGTTCCCGACTCATAACTTGTCCGGGATGACGGAGAAATGTTTCCGCTAAAGTGAATTCTCGGGCGGGTAAGTCTACGATTTCATTTGCTACCCGTGCTTTGCGAGTTCGCAGATCGAGTTCTACGTTACCTGCTTTGAGAATATTTTCTTCTTTTGCAATCCCTTGACTTTTTTTACGTAGTCTGACACGAATCCTGGCTAGAAGTTCCTCAAACCGAAAAGGTTTGGTCATGTAATCGTCCGCACCACCTTCAAAACCGGCTATTTTGTCGTTAATATCATCACGGGCAGTAAGTATGATTACAGGTAACTGCTCTCCTTGTCCGCGTATTTCTTCTAATACTTCTAAGCCATCTTGACCGGGTAGTCCTAAATCAAGTATTAACATATCAAATTTTTTGCCAACAGCTAGCCTTAAGACTTCATCAGCAGTTGATGCAACTGTGGGAGTAAATCCATTGGCGCGAAGTCCTTTAGCTATAAAAGCTGCAATACGAGATTCATCTTCAGCAATTAGAACTTGGGTCATAGAAACATCATCAGTACTTACTAAGCAATTATCAATATCGTAATAATTGGGAAAATTTATTATTTCCCTAAGAAAAATTTAAGTTTGTTTCGATGAGAATTTAAATGGAATGAGAATTTCATTTTTGTGCGATCATTATTTGTCTTGGAATTTAGGAATCAAAAGTTGTAGAAACGCCACATGTCGCGTCTGTACGGAAATTAGAAGTTGTAAAAACGGCACATGTTAACCTATTGGTTGCGCAATAACTACAGCTAGAGTCTGTGGCGTTGGCGGCTCAGAACGTTACGTAGTCATAGCCTGCGGTCTCGGCGGTGGCTCGGAACGTGACGTTAGTCAGAGCCTTCGGCGTCGGTGGATCCGTTCGGAACGTAGCGCAGCTATAGGTAACGTAGTTATAGCCTCTAGCTATAGATGCGGTACCTATGGAACGGACTGCTATCTACTCATCCGGTACGCTTGCGCTAGATATTACGCATCTGTAAGGAAGTCACGATTACAACTCGAAACTAATCTATGTGTGTGTGCTTTTAAGAAAAACTTATATCATCCCTCTTTAATTTGTAATCTGCCATAGATATGAATTATTGATTAAGCGGAAGAAGTAAAAGTATTGGGATCGAATGCTAATTTTGCTCCTATACTTATAGGCTTGTCATTATATATACATCTTACTATCCCAATTAGTTTTAAATTAAGTTTATATCCAGTCGAACTTTAAATAATAAAAAGCCAAGATACTACTATCGATTAATTGACAAAATTAGTAGGGTGTCGAAACGATCGGGGTGTAGAAATCCTAGACCTTTATTTCTTGTGGTTTTTCTTCAGTGTTTAGTGGTTGGAGGGGTAAGATAATTGTAAAAGTTGAACCTTTTTTTGGTTTGCTTGTAAGGGTCACTTCACCATCATGAGCTTCAACGATCGCCTTAACAATAGATAGTCCCAATCCTGCACCTTCAGAGCGACGACGGCTATTAGCTGCACGGGCAAAACGTTCAAAAATTCGTTTTTGATCTTCGTAAGCAATTCCTTCGCCGGTATCCCGTACCCAAAAATGTACCTTATCTTTGACTAAAGCAGAACCAATTGCAATAGTGTTATTGTGACTAGTGTAATGTGTTGCATTACCTGCCATATTCATTACAGCTTGAGTAAGACGTTGACGATCTATTACTACATGACACGTAGCAGTTCCATCCAAACACCAGTTACGATCTGCTAAACCCTTGGCTTTAATAAATAACTCTTCTGTCAATTGCTTAACATCAACTGTTTCAAGTAGTAAAAAATCTGGACGCTCAGCTTTTGCCAATAAAATCAAGTCTTCTACAAACCGACTCATGCGATCTAATTCATCTAAGACCAACGCTACAGTTTCCTCTTTTTCTTCGGGGTCGTCTCCCATCAATTCTAAGTGTCCCCGAATGATTGTAATTGGCGTTCTCAATTCGTGTCCAGCGTCATTAATAAAATTTCTTTGAGTACTGAAAGCTGCTTGCAAGCGATCCATCATTTCATTAAATGTGGTAGCTAATTCTGCAATTTCTCCTTTTCCTTCGACTTGAATGCGTTGATTTAAGTCTGATTCACCGATGGAACGCGCGGTTACTGCTAATAATCGCAGGGGAGAAAGTACCCAACCAGAAACAACCCATGCTAATACTAAGGCTATGATCAAGATAATACAACTAACTTGAATTACAACGTTGACAGCTTCAATAATTTCTGAACGTTCGCCGTCAATAGTATGAGCAACTACAAGCGCTCCTAAAGTTTTACCTTGAAACTTCACTGGATAACCGATGTAAATTATTCCACCTGTTTCTCCATCAGTCGCTTGCATTTCACCTTTGGTTGGTTTAGTTAACTTTGCCCAATCCTGCATTAATTTTGTATCTCGGTCGAAGATTTCTGGTCTACCCCTAGGACTAGATTTGAAAAATCTTCCATCAACAAAGGTTAACAAATATGTATCATCTTCAGGGAGTTGCTTTGCCATGAATGCATTGAAGAAGTCTTCTAGTTGTGCAATTGAAGATGGAGGTTTGAGGCGTCGTTTGAGTTCTTCATCTCCATATTTTAACCATAGGGGGATCCCTTCTATTCCACCACTAATATCGATATCTTCGGAAGATGTATCATTGTCAACTAGTTTATTAAATATGTACATCTTTTCCTTAAGTTCTCTGCGAACTCGAGTATCAACGCGCTGGTATAAAAGCAGGCGAAAGGCTGGAATAGAAGCGACAAAGATAAAACCAACAATTAGTACGTACCAAAACAATATTCGGGTTCTTGCAGCCCAAAAAAAACCTCGACGAGGATTCAGGATTTGACTTTTGATTTTAAGGTTCTCTATTGGAGATGAAAATTTGTTGCTATTGGTACTGTCCATAACTATCCGAGCAATAGCTAATAATTTGGGTAGGGAACTAACCTATACAAGATTTAGTTTATGTTTTTGCGTTGAGCAGTCATGACAACTCTTGTAGCAATTAAACTATTAACAGGGCACAGGTAAGATAAAGTGTAATAAGATTTTAAATGCAAGCACAGGCTACGCATGATTGAGCCTAGGATATACTGACAAAGACCTTTACAGTAACCCTATATTTACATCGTAATTCTTAATGATTAGAAAGTCAGCAAATATAAAATAAGTCAAATAATAATTTCATATTCGCAAATATTCTACATCAAAATGTTAAAGTAAATACTTAGTTAAATTCTCAGTAATCTTAAAATTTATCATACAAGAATAATCTATCCAGTGTAGGTAATGAATTATTTATTGTATATTTTATATTTATTTATATGGTTTACTTTATATTGGCTTATAAGTAAAATTTTGCAAAATCAAAATAATTAGTAATATAAGCGCAAATATTTATATCTATTTTTTTAATTGTTTATTTGTATGTATTAATTAATTTTGTTTTCAAATGTCAATGATTCGTAACTATTCTTAGAAGCAGGCATACTTAAAGACATACTACTGAAGGCAAAGTATGATTTGGGCGTTATGTAAGTTTATTTGATTTATATCCTTAGGATTTATACATCAATCATAGAACTTGATTGCACTAAATTATATTTTACTTCTGATGATTGATTTCAAAGTATTGAAGCAATTTCCAAATAAAACTTGAAAGTAAATTGGTAGTAATATGAGCAACTATGGGTACCAATAAATTTCCACTGATTATTGCGCTGTAACCTAACACAAAACCAACAACAGTAGCCCAAATGACATAAGACCATTGTTGAGAGTCGTTCAAGTGTAAGACACCAAAACAAATACTAGAGATAATTACAGCTAGGTGGTTAAATCCCAAAGCAGGTAACATCACCCCGCGAAACAATAATTCTTCACTTAAACCAGGTAACAATCCGACCCAAATTAAATCGGGTAATACCAAAGGCTTAAGAACTATGTCCAGATAATAATCTGCACTTAGACGGTACGAGTTCCAAAACTTGTAAGCTAGGCTGCTGAAAATAGTTATAATTAGTCCTAGAACTGCTCCTAAAAATAATTCGTTTTCTTCCCAGCGCCAAGACATCAAATAAACATTACTAAATCGCAACCACAATTTAGCAATTATCCATAAAAATATTGCTGTTGCTCCAATTGCTGCAAGTACTTGAGTGCGGGTCAGATATGGAGGAATTTCTGATTCGGGCTTTTGGTCATTTGTCATGAGTAATTTATTACTGGTTAACCGTCAAGGGTTCTTTTGTCACAAAGTCATACCAATTTCTTTTAAAATTGCTCACTTCTTTTATAAAAGGGAACAGGGAACAGGAAATGGGGAATGGGAAACAGATTCAAATAATTGATGTGTAGCAGTTTTTTGGAATTGATATGAGATTTTAACTTTTTGACTTTGATTTTTTGTTACATAGTCAATTTTGTTCGAGTTAATATAATTAATTATTCCTTAAAGAGTGCAAAGGATATATATTTGAACCAAGGGCAGAAGGATTAATACCTGCTTTATGTGCGGCGATAAAACCTACAGCTTCTAAATAGGAATTTACTCGCACTGACTTAATTCCCAAAGGTTCTGGAGGTACTTGAATTTGGGTTTGATTTTCTTCTACAACAATAATTTCACATCTTTGCTGATTTAAACTGAGTAAAGCGCTACCTCCACAAGCATTAACTGGTGCGATCGCGGCGTCAATTTGATTCGCCCAAATATCTCCGGGTTGGGGATGTTGATCGTTTCCCTCGACAATAAACTGAGGCGCTCGATTTAAACCCACAAAAACACTAGGTATAAAAGTATAGCCCAATTCTTCCGCTGCCGAACGGGGAGATAAGTTTGAGTCGAGAGGTGCGGGTAAAAAAGCAGGTGAATGAGCACAAGGTATTTTGAAGGTTCGGACGATGGAATGACTAATTACCGCTTCAGCTCCAGCGATGGGATCTACTCCTTTACCTTGACGGTAATTATTTTCTGTTTCTGGATCGACCTCATCGGGGAAACGAGCTACCACAGCGATCGCTTCCGCACCAGCTTTATTTATCAAAATATCTGCTGCTCTCAACAAGCTATCTAGATTTCCAATGGTTCCCCAACTTGCACCACTCGGGGAATTGCGTAACTCTACATTTAAGGGAGCATCAGTAATAACATAATCTGTGAGAGAAAGCCCTAATGTTGCTCTGGCTGCATCAGATGCTTGCAAATGTCGCAAACGTAAATCTGGTTCAATTCCTCCATCTAAGAGTAAACCTATTTTATTTTGATGTACTGGACGCAAACCCCAAGACCCTGCAGCAAATTTATCTAACCCATAACCTTCAACATATAGGGCGTTGGGTAAATTCCAATACATTGTTGCAGCATTGAGAACATTGGGATGAGTTATTAGACGATCGCAAACTTGAGAAAGGGCTTTAGCGACAGGAATTGCATCGCCAGCATAACCACCAATTGCAGCTCCTACCCCTGTGGGGACAATTAAAATCGCAGTGTATGGACGCATTTATTCAGTTATCAGTTATCAGTTATCAGATTTTGTAGATTGTATTAGGCTTTAGCCGTAATGCACCATGAATGAAATCAATAGTATGGGATTATTTACTTTTTTGGTATTGTCTGAGAATCATTAATTACCTGCAGTCAACTTTGTGACCGCTAAACTATTTTCTGTATCCCTTTCCCTACTAGCTAATTCTGGTAACAACTGCTTCTACCTTTACCTTTTGCTGTTCTGTATCTACAGAAGTAATCGCCCAGCGTAGAGGTTCTCCTTGTTTCTGTAATTCTGTTTTGATCGCTAGTTGTAATTCATGTGGATTATCTTGCAGGTCGATTTCTGTACTAATAAAGTGAGTTGTCATTGAAGTAACTTCAGGCTATTTGTTACTACAGATTAACGGATAATCTTTCAGATACAGCAAAGGATAAAAAAATTAATTTATTTGGCTGCTTTTACTAATTTTTATTATCGAGCAGTATCCTCTGTTGTTATTAAGTCTTTACCAGTGAAAATTTATAACAGTCAGACTAGAATTGAAGCTTTTTAATTTGAGATAGAAATATCAAATTTCAATATTTATAGTCCAATATTTGTGGTTCAATTTTTATAGTTCGATATTTATCGCTCAACACTTATATATTATACTTATGGCTCGTATACAAAAACTATATATCAAGTACTAAGACAATAATTTTTAATGAAATATATTTCCTTTAAATTAACTCGTACCAATTAAAAAATACTGCTGCACATCAATTATTGGAATCTATTCTCCTTTTTCCATTCCCTTTTATAAATAAAGTGTATCAACCTTAAAGCAAATTGATATCAATTAGTTTTGGCTAATAGTTAATGGTTAATTGTAATGAACTATAGCAATAGATCCTAAATCATGAGAATATAAATACTCTATTATCCTAGATCTAATTTCTCATCTATATTTTGATGAAAACTATAGTAAACAGCAACTAACCACTAACAACTAGCAGGCGTTCGCAACAGTCAATTAACCTTTACCAAACTGCTTTTGGTAAACAGTCTCTTCTTTTTCCGTTTCTATTTTTAGATCGGAGCGAGGATATGCAACACAAAGTAAAACATAACCTTGTGCTTGTAGGTCTGGACTAACCCCCATACCATCAGTTTGATCTACTTTACCATCGTTAATAATTTTGCCCGCACAGGTAGTGCAAACACCAGCATGACAGGAAGAAGGTAACTCCAGCCCCGATTCACCAGCCACAGACAAGATAGTTTGATTTTCAGGAACTTCTAAAGTATGAGTTTCCCCTTGATGGAGGATTTCAACCGTGTAAGTTTTAGACATATGTATTCCCCTAGAATTAATGCAGCAAACAAATAAAATATTTTATCTTATAAGTAATAGGGCATAAACCTAAGCTACAAAAATTAGTAAAATCATTATTTCAAAAACTTCACTTCACAAGGGGATATTGAATAATAAATCATATCAGTTAAAAAACTTTAGTTTTTACCCAAAATCAGACTGTGGTGATGGATAAGAATGGGTTTTAATTGGAAGTAGCTGTAAAATAAAAGTAATGACTCTGATAAATAACCAAAAAAACATATTGCTACTTGTATAGTAGAATCTTTTTGAATAAAATGTAAGTAACTATAATTACGATTATCTGAGTGTTTAATTTTAGCTCTCCATCCAAACTTTTGAAATGATTTTACTACCTCATTCCTGTCATCAAATCACCGTACAAGTCTTTAAAATCATGTTCTATGGATAACAGAGATATTACTTTCTGAACCATCCATTTTCTGATTTATTACTTTTTAGTTGATAGTGTGCAGAGCTATGACAGTAGAATGAATCCCCGGAGAATTACAGCAATTGTAAACAGAGTTTTATCATTGCCGATCTAAATTTATCGAACCATGGAGAGTCAAATGTTGGAATCATACCGCAAACAAGTCGAAGAAAGAGCTGCGCTGGGAATTCCTCCTTTACCACTAGATGCAAAGCAAACATCAGAATTGTGTGAATTACTGAAGAACCCCCCAGAAGGTGAAGAAGAAACGTTACTGAATTTGTTGAGAGACCGAGTTTCCCCTGGGGTGGATCCAGCAGCGTATGTCAAAGCTGGTTTTTTAAGCGCGATCGCTAAACAAGAAATAACTTCTCCCCTGATATCGCCGGTTGAAGCGGTGCAATTGCTGGGTACCATGGTTGGGGGTTACAACGTACAGTCTTTAATTGACCTGCTACAGACTTCTAATTCTAGCTTGTCCCAATCAAAATCATCAGAAACACCCTTGGTAATGTGGGGCGAAGCAAAAGAACCTTTGGCTACATACGCTTCAATGGCATTGAGCAAAACTTTGCTGGTGTATGACGCCTTTAACGATATCATGGATTTATCCAAAGCAAATCCCTACGCGAAAAGAGTTGTGGATTCTTGGGCTGAAGCTGAGTGGTTCACATCTCGTCCGGAAGTAGCAGCAGAAATTACTGTTACCGTTTTTAAAGTTCCTGGGGAAACCAATACTGATGATTTATCCCCTGCAACAGAAGCCACAACCCGTCCCGATATTCCCCTTCATGCTTTATCAATGTTGGAATCTCGCCAACCAGGAAGTTTAGAGACGATCACCAAATTAAAGCAGAAAGGACACCCGGTAGCATATGTGGGAGACGTGGTAGGAACCGGTTCTTCCCGCAAATCAGCAATTAATTCCGTATTATGGCACCTTGGTAATGATATTCCTTTTGTACCTAACAAACGGGCTGGCGGATATATTTTAGGTGGAAGTATCGCCCCAATATTTTTTAATACTGCTGAAGATGCTGGTGCATTACCGATTGAGTGTGACGTCACCAAAATGGAAACCGGTATGGTAATTACCATCCATCCCTACAAAGGTGAAATTACCAACGAAGCAGGGGAAGTTATTTCCACTTTTACCTTAAAGCCTGAAACTATTTTAGATGAGGTTCGCGCCGGGGGACGGATTCCTTTATTAATTGGGCGCAGTCTCACCGATAAAACCCGCGAAGCATTAGGTTTAGAACCGAGTACTATTTTCAAGCGTCCTACACCCCCCAGTGATTCCGGTAAGGGTTATACACTCGCTCAGAAAATGGTCGGGAAAGCTTGTGGTTTACCTGGGGTACATCCGGGAATGTCATGCGAACCAATTATGACAACCGTTGGTTCCCAAGATACCACAGGTCCCATGACTAGGGATGAATTAAAAGAATTGGCTTGTTTGGGTTTTAGTGCAGACTTAGTGATGCAAAGTTTCTGTCATACAGCAGCTTATCCCAAACCAGTTGACGTCAAAACTCATAAAGAATTACCTGATTTCTTCGCCCAACGTGCTGGGGTTGCTTTACGTCCCGGTGATGGAATTATTCATTCCTGGTTAAACCGGATGTTATTACCGGATACCGTAGGAACTGGTGGTGACTCCCACACTCGTTTTCCCCTGGGAATTTCCTTCCCTGCAGGTTCTGGGTTAGTAGCTTTTGCTGCTGCATTAGGGGTAATGCCCTTAGATATGCCAGAATCAGTATTAGTACGCTTCAAAGGAGAATTGCAGCCGGGTATAACCTTGCGAGACATTGTGAATGCGATTCCCTATGTCGCCATTCAGAAAGGTTTGCTGACGGTAGAGAAAAAGAATAAGAAAAATGTCTTCGCCGGACGAATCTTGGAAATTGAAGGTTTACCAGATTTAAAAGTAGAACAAGCATTCGAACTTACCGATGCAAGTGCCGAACGTTCCTGTGCTGGCTGTACGATTAAATTAGGAACCGAAACCATATCCGAATATCTGCGTTCCAATGTCGCCTTATTGAAAAACATGGTAGCGCGGGGTTACACCGATGCAAAAACCATTATGCGTCGCGTCGCCAAAATGGAAGAATGGTTAGAAAACCCCCAATTAATGTCGGCTGATCCCGATGCAGAATATACCGAAATCATCGAAATCGACTTAAACGAAATCAAAGAACCGATTGTTGCTGCTCCTAACGACCCCGATAACGTGAAATTATTATCAGAGGTTGTGGGCGATCGCATAGATGAAGTCTTCATTGGTTCTTGCATGACCAACATCGGACATTATCGCGCTACTGCTAAGGTCTTGGAAGGTTCGGGAACAGTTACTACTCGTTTGTGGATTTGTCCTCCAACCCGCATGGATGAAAAACAACTCAAAGAAGAAGGAGTTTACGGTATATTTGGTGGGGCTGGTGCGCGTACCGAAATGCCAGGATGTAGTCTATGTATGGGTAACCAAGCCCGAGTAGAAGATAACGCCACAGTATTTTCTACTTCCACCCGTAACTTTAATAACCGTATGGGTAAAGGTGCACAAGTTTACCTCGGTTCGGCGGAATTAGCTGCAGTTTGTGCTTTGTTAGGTAAAATGCCCACGGTAGAGGAATATATGGATATTGTAGCGAAGAAAATTCATCCCTTTGCTGACGATCTATATCGGTATTTGAACTTTGACCAAATATCTGGTTTTGAAGATGAAGGAAGGGTGATTCCGTTAGAAGAAATGCCGAGAATTGAGGATATTTTGGGAATGCCAAAAGCCGGTGTTAAATAATTATTTTCTAGTATAAATGTGAATGTAGTGGACTGACACGCCTAAAATGATGCAATAGATTTGTCCTAAAATTTATTTCAATTAATGATTTTTGGATTTTGCTAACGCACTATTTTAGCTGTGTCAGTCCAGTAGGGTGCGTTACGCTGTCGCTAACGCACCACAAAATTTTTCGGGTACACGCAATTGAAAATATTTTCGAAATATAAAAAACAAGTATTTAATAATTATTATCTTATGTAAATATATTAATAGATGTAATTACAATGGTTGATAAAATTATTTTCGTCACGAATTAAATGTTCCCAAAATCTTCTTTGCCATAGATTAGATTCTTTACGTTTTCCTCTAGATGTTGTAATGTTTAAATATGATGGCAATTGATTAACATAATTTTTGCTGACAAATATTTTTATCATTCGCCAACGAGTTGCATAGTTGCTATCTTCTGGTGGTAATATCCATACACAGTGGAGATAACCTGGCAACAAAACCAAAGCTTCTATTTTGAAGAGATAGGTTTGACGTACTTTATTTATACTTACTCTTAATATTTGACGTGCATTTTCTGTACACAGCCAAGGGTAACGTTGATAGGTAACTCGCGTGAAAAAATAGGTACGACCTGTAACTATAAATCTTTTATAATTCGGCATATTTTAGGGTAGCTTACATGATTTTTGCCCTAAATTTATTAATCCCAGTTGTTGCGTTACTGTTTCAAAATTTAAGCCCTTCGTTCTAAACAATTAATAATGCGAACAGCAAGCTGTTTAGCTATCACGGGTTTATTTACAAAATCATCAGCACCACTCGTCAGTGCTTGTTCTCGCAGAGCTACATCCTGATGAATGCTGAGGAATAAAACGGGAAGTTTACACCAATAAGAATGATTGCGAAGTACTTGACACAATTCAATACCACTGATATGCGGCATTTCAATATCTAGTACCAGTAAATGGGGATTTATAACTTGAAGTACTTCCCAAAATTGTCGCGGATCGTCTAAGGTTGTAAGCTGAAATTTCCAGGGTTCTAATAGGGACGGTAATAATCGTAACAAGTCTGAGTCATCATCTACGACCATAATTCTTTTGTCCCGGGAACGTTCTATTACTTGTTTACAAAAGTCAATTACTTGGATGGGGGTAATTGGCTGTTTTAAATAAAAAGAACTTCCATGTCGCGCTACATGTAAGCGGTCTTCAACTCGATCGCTATCGGCGATCGCCAAAACGGGAATTGATGGTGTGAGTAAGTTGAATTCAGCAATTAAAGATAAATATTTGGAGCGCAATGTTGGATCGAATGCAGAGCGAGCAAAAGACACCTTGATAATAACTACATCGGGAAATTCTTGATGTTCTTCTCCATCCAACCAAGATCTAGCTGAATCAGGAGTTGTTGCGATCGCGGTTCTAATTCCTTGAGTCGTTGCTTCTTGGGTTAACTGTTCGGTAAATTTTGTATCATCATCCACAATTAATAACAAAGGTGAATGTTGCCCTAATTGGGAAGACACTTGATCGGAAAGATTATTTTCCGGCTCCTCTTCTCCAAATAAGTTTTGATTTAAAGTGTTAAAAATGCTTTCTACTTGCTGCAATTCTAGGCTGTCTTGACTAATATTTGTCTCCAAAAGTTGCTCTAATTCTTTTGCTAATTCCGATTCCGTATCAAAACCAAAAATACCCAAATTTCCTGCTAAATTGTGAGCAATTAATTTTGCTTCTTGGCGATCGCTTTGATTGAGATTTTCCTCTTTTAAAGCTTTGATAGCTGATTCTAAAATTAATAATTGCTGTTTGTTCCGCTGTCGATGTTTTTCCCAGACTGAGTTTAATGCTGTTAAATGTAGGGATTTTTTGTCATTTTTACTATCTTTTGCAACATTTGATTTAATTCGGTTTTGAGGATTATTAACTTGAGGTGCATTTTTTAAACAATATCCTCGTCCTCGTACGGTCTCAATGGGGTCTTCTGGTAAACCAGCTAATTTTAATTGATTTCTTAAACGTCTTAAATGAGAGCGAACTGTTGCATGAGCAGGATATTCTACGGAAGACCATAAACTTTGAATAATTTCTTCGATGCTAAAAATTTTTTGACTGTGGCGTAAAAATAATTCAAGTAATCCGTATTCTTTTCCTGTTAAGAATAGCAATTGTCCCTGATAGTTAACTTCACCACTACAAGGATCTAATTGTAAATTCCCCCAACTTAAAACTGGACGGGAGTTGGAGTTTACGCGACGCAATAAAGCTCGAATACGAGCAGCTAATTCATCAATATCAAAAGGTTTACCCAAATAATCGTCTGCTCCTGCATCAAGTCCCTGAATTTTCGCTTGACTACCGTTGCGAGATGTTAGTAAAAGAATAGGCATATGATAGCCATTTTCACGAAAACGCTCACAAAGGCTAATACCATCGAGCCTAGGTAAAGACCAATCCAGGATAATCAAATCATATGTGTAGGTAGAACCATAAATCCATCCCTGTTCTCCATCAGTAACAGCATCGATCGCATAATTCAATTCAGCAAGACTTTTTTTGAGTACATCAACTAAGGTTCGATCGTCATCTACTACTAATATTCTCATGTTGACATCCCCCAAAATTGCCTGTTCCCTTTAATAACTTTAGCGTTATTCAATTAACATATTCAGAAAATATTCTCACAATTAAAAATATAGGGGGCTGTAAGTATTTGATAATTCATGAATTTAAATCATTAAGTAGTTATGAGAGAATAAAAAGCAGAAATCTGGATTTATCTTAACCAAATGATAGACTTTATAAATGATTGTTTCTCTTAAATTAATAGATATATAACCTAATATTAACACCACTATTTTTCTATGTTTTATATCTACAATAATTTTCTCATATATAACATTAATTTCAATTGCGGTACGTTAAGACTTTAAACTAAGATAATTATTTTAAAATGTAATCAATTCATATATTTTCACTTATTAGCTTAACATTACTAATTTATTAAAATTAAAAGTAATTTATCTACCTATATATAGCTTTAAATAACTAATTTATTATTCATGTTACTCATTTTATATTACAGTTCCCAATGAAGTATTTTGGCGATTTTACTAGCTAAAGTCACTGAATTAAAAGGTTTAGTGATGACATCAATCACCCCCAGATTTTGAAACTCATTTTTATCGGCGACTTGGGTTTTTGCTGTAAGTAAAATTACTGGAATTGATTTAGTTTCGGGGTTTGATTTTAACTTTGCAAGGGTGGAAATTCCATCCATATCCGGCATCATCACATCGAGGAGAATTGCGTCTGGTTGTTCTGTTTGTGCTGTAGTTATTCCTTCCGAACCCGAAGAAGCAATATATACTTTCCAATCTGTTTCAATTTCTATACCAATTTGCACGACTTCCTGAATCGTTTCTTCATCATCAATCAGCAAAATACATTTTTCACTCATGGCGATCGCTCTCTTTCGGTTCACTTTTTTTTGCTTCAATCTTTGTCAGTTCACTGTTCTTTTGTATGATTGCAGGTAAGGTAAAGTAAAAAGTGCTGCCTTCTTCTAAGCAACTCTCCGCCCAAATTTTCCCTCCATGTCCTTCAATAATTTGTCGACAAATTGCTAATCCTAAACCAGTTCCACCTTTTTTACGAGAGTTGGAAGAATCAACTTGGTGAAAACGCTCAAAAATCGTTTCTAATTGACTTGTAGGAATTCCCTGTCCTCGGTCTTTAACTTCAAAGGTGACGTAAGGAATTGATTTTTTACCTTTGGTTTTCTTTGCTAATACTTCCATTTTTGCGGAAAGCCAAACGCGACTATCTCGAGGGGAAAATTTAATTGCATTACTCAATAAGTTAGTCAGGGTTTGAACGATATAATCGCGATCTGCCCAAACTACGAAATCAACCGACTCAGTAAATAGCTTAACTCCATGCTCAGTAGCCATTGTTTGCATAGTTTGGGCTGCTTCAATCATTAATTCCGTAACTTTGCAGGCTTTCTTATTCATTTTTATTTTGCCTGACTGGATGCTTTGTAAGTCTAGGACATTGTTAACTAAACGCACCAAACGTTCTGTTTGTTCGTCAGCAATTTGTAACATCCGCTGTCCTTTATTGGAAAGGTTACCCAGTTTTCCGGTCGCCAGAATTTTCAAAGAACTGTGAATAGATGTTAGTGGTGTACGCAGTTCGTGACTAACAACAGAAATAAATTCATCTTTCATCCGTTCAATAGCTTTGCGTTCGCTAATATCGCTAGTAAGAGCAAAAAATCCTTTGACTACATTTTTCTCCTGTTCATTAATGTGGGGTATATAGGTAATATTGACAGAGTGACTGCATCCATCTTGGAAAGTGATATCTTCCTCATAAGTAACTTTTTGTCCTGAAAGTGCACTTTCAACATACTTCCGAATCTTTTGATATTCTTCTGCTCCATGAACTTTCTTGAGATGACAGCCATAAATTTTACTTGGGGATAACCCTAACCAGGTTTGGTAAGCTTCATTGTTGAAACGATAAAGCTGGTTTTTATCCACATACGCAATTAAAACTGGTAATCCATTAGCTATCAAACGTAATTGCTCTTCGCTGCGACGTAATGCAGCTTCTACCGTCAGGCGATCGTTAATTTCCTGCTGAAGATTACTGTTAACCTGTCTTAGTTTCGCAGTCCGTTGGGCGATTAATTCTTCTAAATTCTCTAGTAATTCACCTTGTGATAAAGCAATACCGATTTGGTCTGCAAGTTGTTGCATTAACTCCAACTCAAAATCTTTCCATTCTCGGGTATTTTTGCATTGATGAGCAATTAATAAACCCCATAACTGGCTATGAATTCCAGACTCATCAGTTTTAGAATCATTAGTTTTAGAATCATTAGTTTTAGAATCGTTATTTTTGTAATGACTAGTTTTAAAATCACTACTTTTGGAGTTATTAGTTTGAGAATCTTTAGTTTGAGAATCTTTAGTTTTAGAATCGTTAGTCTGAGGGTTAAGATTTTGCAGGATTGGTACCACTAATTTAGCTTTTACTGTCCATTCGTCCATAAATTCAACTAAGCATTCAGCTAATCCTGCATCAGGAGAATGTATGTCAGCTATAGCTTTTACCCTTCCCCCTCCATAGAGTTCTCGATATTCTTGGGGAAATACTTCTTCAGGAAACACAACACCTAAAACAGCAGGATATTCAGGTAACACAGCCTCACTAATGGATTTACCAGTACCATTGGCAAAAACCTGGTAAATTAATACTCGGTCGGCATCCAAAATTCTTTGTACTTCATCAACCGCAGTCTGTAAAATCTCTCTGAGTTGGAGTGATTGACGAATTTTGAGGGTCACTTCCGCAAATAACTCTACTCGTTGATGTTCGCGGTGGAGTTCTTCTGCTACTGCTCGCTTGAGATCGGTAACATCTCTGAAAACTAATAAGTTGTAGTTGGGTAATAATTCTTTAACTCTACTATGTTCTACAGTTCGGATTGTCCCATCAAGATGTCGAATTTGAATTTCTTCGATATCTTGCTCCTGCTCCCAATTAAGAGGGGAGGTTAAAAAAACTGCTATCGACTGACCAATTAAATCTTTCTTTGTCGAACCAAATAACTCACAAGCTGCTCGATTGACCTCTACAAAATTATTTTGTTGGTCGAGAATTGCGATCGCTTCAGCAGAATGTTCAAATACAGCTTGGAGTAATGATTTCTCTCCTTGAAATTCTCCTACTCGCTGCATAAGTTTTTAATTTTTGAATTATTTATTAATTTTTTATTATAGATTAACTCTATTTTAAGTTTTGCAATTAAAAGTTAATCAAAATTAACCCATTAAATGAAAATAAGGATGTGTGAATGTTTGTGTGTCCTTTCACTTTTGTCATGAAAGATTTATTATGAAAAGTCAAAATCCGGTACAGACAACCCAACCCTTCTTCCCTAGGGGAGGCTAGGAGAGGGTTAGATCGTCTTCACAAAATATAAAGTTTAAGATTGCAACCAATTACTCAGATGGAGTACTGTTTTCTACCGCATCGAGAGGACGAATACCAACGATTTTTCCTCCCATACGAGTAATACGAACCATTTCTGCATTCATGCGACTGTAAGGAACTTGAATGAAAACACTACCACTAGTACGGAAAGGATAGCTATTAGCATCATTTTGGTCATTTTGTCTTAATCCAGTAACCTCATAAACAAAAATACGGTTACTTGAAACGGAATTCGATCTACCACCGATTAAAGATTTTCCCAACATTTCTTAAATACCCTCAGATACTTTTATATAAATATCAGACTTAATCTATGCCAGACTGACTCATGCTAGAATTACTTACGCCAAAGTAATACTCGCAACTTTGCCACCCATTTTATTGATTTGTTGTAAAGTATCTGATAGCTGTTCGTAGGGAACCAATAATGCTTTACTAACACGTCGTACTTTTGGATATCTCGGTAAATTCATCCCCGAAACTTCTATACGATAAACGCGACCTTCCCGATTAGAATTCCGAAAAGTTTTATTTTGAGCAATACCTTGGTTAGAAGCTTGATAAGCCCAACCATCACCACCTCCCGAAGGACTGACCACCGCAGAAGCTTTATTAGATGCTAATTCTTTTGCTAAACGAGACTTAGTACCTGCGATCTGAGCGCGATCACTATTGGCGTAACCCCGATACAATTGAAACATCCGGGTAAAACCAACTGTTTTTTGCTGAAACTGGGTAGAAAAACCTCGGTAAAAAGGTACTACATCATCACCAAAATTTTCATCATATTCCGCAGAATCAATATAAGAGTCAATATCTGCCTCAAAACCTTTATTTTGGTACAGGTCAAGGTGATAAATTACCTCTGATTCATCGTAAGGAGCGCGACCAAGCAAATGTTTTAAATTTAACTCAATAGTTCTGGTCTGGAAACTACCATAAAGAAATTTAGACTTATACAGTTCCGATTTAGCGACAGCCCGTACAAATTCCCGCACCGTAATCGAACCATTACATAGCAAAGATTCTATACTAATTAAACGCTCAGAAGCCATAATATAGTCATTACCAAGTACCTGTCGATAAACTGCTTGGATGGCGATTTGAGCATCTTCGTTACTCCAGTTAGGTCGTAACTCTACAGGTTTGCTTTGACTAAATGCAGAAACTCCTAAACGGGATGCTGCTTGTGTAATTGCCACGTTTTTATTCTCCCCTATAAGTATAAATTTAGATGTGCCAAAATTAATCCTCGCTTAGGCATTTTCAATGCTAAGAATTTGACAGCCATTCTTGTTCAAATTTTGTAAAATTCCAGAAAGTCTTTCGTAGGGAACAACATATTCCTTAATGCTACGTCTTAATTGGGGCGCACGTCCCCGCGCTCCTTGGCTTACCCGCAAGCGATATAAATTTCCTCGACCAGTCGCAGTAACTCCACTCAACGCTTGTCCCATATCTGGGGTACGAATGGGATTTGCCATATTGCGAGCTAATTCGTAAGTTAAACTAGGGCGACCTTTATTTCCTTGAGCGCGATCGCTGTTAGCATAACCCCGATATAGCTGAAACATTCTGGTAAAACCGACGGTTTTCTGTCCTGGTTGGTTAGAAAAACCACGGTAGTAAGGTACAATATTATCGCCAAAACTTTCGTTATATTCTTCAGAGTCAATATAAGAATCGATATCTGCCTCAAAGCCTTGATTCTGATAAATATCTAGGTGGTAAATAATTTCAGATTCGTCGTAAGGTGCGCGACCGAGTAAGTGTTTGAAGTTTAACTCAATTGTGCGTGGATGATAATTATTGTAGAAAAATTTTGATTTATAAAGTTCCGACTTCGCGACTCCGCGTACAAATTCGCGAACAGATATTGCACCATTACATAATAAAGATTCAGCACTGGTGAGACGCTCAGATTGCATCAGATGGTCGTTCCCTAGAACTTGTCGGTAAATGGCATTAATGACAAATTTTGCATCCTCTTGATTCCAGTTAGGACGCAATTCTAAAGGAGTTTCATCGCTAAATGCAGAAGTTCCTAAACGAGATGCGGTTGCAGTAATTGCCACTGATTTTACTCCTAGATTGTGCTTTTCTAAATTATGTCTTCTTAGATTGTATTCCTGGATTTTGCTTATTGAATCCTATGTCTGCGCCACGAACGAGATTTATTTTCTTAAGATTATTTTTTTGGTATTGCTCGGAATTACAAGAAAATATCTAAAAGCTAAGTATCTAGTAAATACTGATAAATAGACTTTAACTGATAGCTACTTGTAACGCCGAGCAATGAGAAATTTTTAGCTTAAAGTTCTAGCTCAAAGCATTGATCGCGTAATCAATGTAGGAGTTTGCTTCAACAGCAGGATCACCACTTAAACCATGGTTTCCTTTAATATATTTGAGAGCCTCTACGTACCAGCTTGGAGATAACTCAAAAGTACTGTTAATTTCAGCAATTCCCGATATCAGGTAGTCATCCATAGGACCAGTACCTCCAGCTACAAGACAGTAGGTAACCATACGTAAGTAGTAACCAATATCTCGAGCACATTTAGCTTTACCCTCAGGGGTTGAAGCATAGTTTGCTCCTTGCATTTGGGTCGTATAAGGAAATTTTTGATAAACAGCTTGTGCTGCACCATTAATTAAACGATCCGCATTGTTAGTGAGTGACTTAGCAGCTTCTAAACTTGCACTAGCCTGACGAAAACGACCAAATGCAACCTGAATTTCGGTACTACTAAGGAAGCGACCTTGGGAATCAGCGGAAGATACTGCTTCAGTAATTGGAGTTTTCATCGATAATTTTCCTTTGGAAATTTGACTTACTATTTGCTATTGAAATACAAGAAATATCTATGTTGGCTTTGAAAACTACTAACCAACTGCTGATGCTGCACGGTCGAAGTAACTACCCAATTCAGACATCAAAGAACTACAATCCCCAGGGGTGATACCTTCTCTGTTACCTGCAATTGCGATCGCAGCTTCCTTCATTTTATTAATACCTTCAGCAACAGAACCGCCAGGTACTCCCAGAGCAACATAGGTTTCTCGTAAACCATTCAAACAGCGATCCTCTAAAACAGAAGCATCACCAGCAAAAACAGCGTAAGTAACATAGCGCAAGACAATTTCCATATCTCGCAAACAAGCAGCCATACGACGACTGGTATAAGCATTACCACCAGGAGCAATCAACTGGGGTTGTTCGGCAAATAAAGCGCGAGCAGCATTAGCAACAATAGTTGAAGCATTACCTGTGATGCGATTAACTACATCCATACGCTTATTGCTTTCAGCAACCATATTGCTGAGGGCGTCAAATTGCTCGTTGCTAAGGTAAACACCCCGAGTATCAGCTTGGGAAATAACCCGGGTGAATGCATCTAACATCTAAGTATCCCCTATATATCTAATCGCACAAATGGAATTCTAGAAAGCTGAAACCTAACTTTTCACAAAAAACTGAGGGTTAGCTAAGGATAGAACTGAGTGAATTCGATTTCTCGCTTGACTCAAAAAACATTAATTTTTTGCGTTCAAGTTAGGAATTCAGCGGCTTTCGGACTATAACTATATAACCAAAGTTTTTGTGCAATTCTGGTGCAATTGCATTAGCAAATGTTAAACAATTGTTTCTTTGTGTAACTAAAACTTAAAATAAAGTAGTTTTGAGTAACAAATATCTTTTGACTAGAGCTACCAGCTTGATACAGGTTCTCCAGTCTTATGAAACCAGTCAAGTATTTCTCGTCGTTATTTTTTTGAGTGTAAACAAAATTACACCCATAGTTACATTATTTTCTCCTTTTAGGGCTTATTTATGGAACAAATCCCATCATGGTAGACATCATTTTTGATTCAATGTACTTTTAATAGATAGTCTTAACTTGTTAGTAAATATTGCCTATCAGATAAAGTTTTTCCTACCATACAATATTAATCATGGTAATGAAAAATAATATGATTAAGAGTTATCTTGCCTATTTAGGTATATCAGTAGAAAATCAAAAAGAATTCGCACCATACACACCAAAGGAGATATTATGACTATTCAAAGTGGATGTCCATTCACCGGTATGACTCGGAAATTTACCGCTGGCAGTGGAACATCTAACCAAAATTGGTGGCCCAATCAGTTGAACCTAAAAATTCTCCACCAGCACTCCTCTAAGTCTAATCCCATGGGTGATGTATTTAACTATGCCAAGGAATTTGAGAGTCTCGACTTAAATGAGGTGAAGAGAGATATTTTCGAGTTAATGACTACATCCCAGGAGTGGTGGCCAGCAGATTATGGTCACTATGGGCCACTCTTTATACGGATGGCTTGGCACAGCGCTGGTACATACCGCATCGGTGATGGTCGCGGTGGTGCTGGTACTGGGACCCAACGCTTTGCGCCTCTCAACAGTTGGCCTGATAATGGAAATCTTGACAAGGCTCGCCGCTTGCTTTGGCCAATTAAGCAGAAATATGGGAAGAAGATTTCTTGGGCTGACCTAATAATCCTTGCTGGTAATTGTGCTTTGGAGTCGATGGGATTCAAAACGTTTGGTTTCGCAGGTGGGCGTGAAGATGTTTGGGAGCCGGAAGAAGATATTTACTGGGGCTCTGAAGCTGAGTGGCTTGGTGACAAACGCTATACTGGTGAGCGCGAACTCGAAGATCCGTTAGGTGCAGTTCAAATGGGTCTCATCTACGTGAATCCGGAAGGTCCAAATGGACGTCCTGACCCAGTCGCTTCAGGTCGAGATATTCGTGAAACCTTCGGACGGATGGCAATGAATGACGAAGAGACTGTTGCGCTTGTTGCTGGTGGTCATACCTTCGGCAAATGTCATGGTGCTGGCGATGCGACACTTGTTGGTCGCGAACCCGAGGGAGCTCCCATTGAGGAACAAGGTCTGGGTTGGAAGAACAGGTTTGGTAGCGGCAAAGGCGTTCATACGATTACTAGTGGGATCGAAGGTGCATGGACTAGCAACCCGGTGAAATGGGACAATAACTACTTTGAAAATCTTTTCGGTTATGAGTGGGAACTGGTAAAAAGTCCTGCTGGCGCACACCAATGGGTTCCTAAGGGAGGTGCTGCTGCAAATGCGGTGCCTGATGCACACGATCCATCAAAGCGGCATGCTCCCATAATGACCACAGCAGATATGGCGATGAAAATGGACCCCATTTACGAGCCAATTTCACGGCGCTTCTTTGAGCACCCAGAACAGTTTGCAGATGCTTTTGCCCGTGCATGGTTTAAGCTAACACACCGCGACATGGGACCCCGCGTACGCTACCTGGGTCCTGAGGTTCCATCGGAGGAGTTAATCTGGCAAGATCCAGTCCCTGCAGTCACTCATGAATTGATTGATGAGCAGGATATCGCTATGCTTAAAAGACAAATTCTTGCTTCAAGTCTATCTATTTCCCAACTGGTTTCGACTGCCTGGGCATCAGCCTCAACTTTCCGTGGCTCTGATATGCGCGGTGGGGCAAACGGAGCGCGCATTAGTCTTGCACCGCAGAAGGATTGGGAAGTTAACCAACCGGAAAAATTAGCTACTGTGCTGCAGACTCTGGAAGCAATCCAAAGAACCTTCAATGATTCTCAGTCTGGCGGGAAGAGGGTTTCCCTTGCTGATACAATCATTCTAGGTGGATGTGCAGCTGTTGAGCAAGCAGTGAAAAATGCCGGTTATGATGTCAAGGTTCCCTTTAAGCCGGGACGTACAGATGCATCGCAGGCGCAAACGGATGTGGACTCCTTCGCAGTCCTTGAACCGATAGCGGACGGATTCCGCAACTATCTCAAAGATGGATACACCATACCAGCAGAGAAACTGCTGGTGGATCGGGCACAGTTGCTGAATCTGACCGCGCCTGAGATGACGGTTCTAATCGGTGGTATGCGTGTCTTGAATACAAACTTTGGACAGACACAATATGGTGTTTTTACCAAGCTACCAGAGACATTGAGCAATGATTTCTTCGTGAACTTACTCGACCTTGGTGTGACCTGGAAGGCTGTCTCTGAAGCTGAAGATTTGTTTGAAGGGAGCGATAGCGCAACAGGTAAACTTAAGTGGGTCGGTACTCGTGTTGACCTCATCTTTGGTTCAAACTCTCAACTTCGAGCTATTGCTGAAGTTTACGGATGTGAAGACTCACAGCAAAAATTTGTGTACGACTTTGTGGCAGCATGGAATAAAGTGATGAATCTTGATCGCTTCGATCTTTCCTAGTCTTAGGGAAAATGGTCTTCGAAGATTTCTAAGCATCGCCTCAAGCAATCATCTTATCTGAATGATTGCTTGAGGTTTCATTTAAGAAAAGATAATTTGTTGAGAGTCCTGTAGAAGTAGTGAATTTAATCTACGAACTAAAAAATTACCCTCAAGTGTACTATTATCCAACTTATTAATTCTGTATATTAAAAATGTCACAAATCCAAATAAACTACAAATTTCTAACAAATAACTAAACAACTACATACAATATATCTATTTTGGAGGCTATCAGTACAATGAAATTGATGGATAAATTTTGTATTCGTGGATTTTGCATGCACAGATTGTAAATGTTTACTCCAATCCAAACACTATAAATGAGTGTTGGAGAAATTCCAACATTTACAGAAGGGGTTTGATAGAGAGTAAGTTTCAAGCAAGATCCGATTTTTTATCAGAGCATAGATCGCAAAGCAAGCCAAATTCTTGTTACTGGTCAGAAAATAAATATGCTGGAAATTATTGAATTTACAATTTCTTTAATCTCTGCAATATTAGGGACAATATCCTTTTTTAGATCTCAAATAAATAGAGAACCACATCTATCTAATAAAGTCTTTCGCTTTCTGAAACTATTTGTAGTTGGAATCATAGTTTTTGTTGTTGTTTTGTGGTTGTTCGTCTTACCACAAGCTTCTACTATAAATATATCGACACACTCGACCTCTACAAAAAAGATACAATCTAGCAATAAATTAGTTAGTCATATTCAAAAATTTTGTATTATCCTGCTTGAGTTTCTTTCCGCAATTCAATGGTTTACATTTGTTTTGATGGTGTGGCTATTCTCAAAAATTTATTCATTTACCCGAGTAACCACCAAGATTTTTTTACTCCTTGCTTGTGGAATTATAGACTTGTTAGGAGTTTCGCTCATACCAAGAAAACACAGTTAGCCCCATAAAGCATGCAGAAATCTTCACACTGCAAAGATGGGGCTTTGAACTACGGGACTTTGAACTATGGGGCTTTGAACTATGGGACTTTGAACTATGGGACTTTGAACTTTGAATAATTTTGTAAGCAAATTTTACAAGTCAATTTTGTAAGTTTTTTGCCAAACGCAATATACCTATTACCAACTACCAATTAAAATTTAACGGTCCAAGCAGCAAAAGCCAAAGCACCCCAACCTGCAATAAAAGCTGCTCCTCCCAAAGGTGCAATTGCACCGAGATACTTGATTCCAGTTAAACTCAACAAATACAAGCTACCAGAAAAAATAAAAGTGCCGATAATGAAAAGCCAACCACTAGCGATAAGTACACCCTCAGGAGGTTGAGCACGTGTCATTAACACTGCTACGAACAACAAAGCTAAAGCATGGTACATCTGATAGCGAGCACCTAATTGAAAAACTTCTAAATAATGTTCGCTAATTCTTTCCTTCAAAGCATGGGATGCAAAAGCTCCAGCAGCAACAGATAAACCACCGAAAACAGCCGCTAAACTTAAAAAAAATTGGGTCATATTGCCAAATGCAACTTATTCTTCTATGGATCGTAGCAAGAAAATTATTTTTTTACTGTTATTTAAGGACTGCTTTACAGCCTCGGAGTAGAAAGCCCACGGCTTTTAGTCGTGGGATGAATAGGTGCACCTACCCTGTGGGGTGGCTTACGCCGGATGAGCCGTGGGAGAATGTCAAAAACTATAGTAGCAGTTAAAATTTTTCCATCACGGTCGCAGGCAGATTTAGATCGACTTTGCCCATAAAAATATTCGTCAATAGAATAATAGACGTGTCTCACTTTGCCAAAAAGGCTTCATAGACTTATTAAAACAGTACATTTGTATGTCTATGCTGTGCGAATTCGAATCGAACAACATTGGTTTGCGTAGTAAATATTGCTCAGTGAAAACGTAAATAACAATTTAGATAATAATTATCTAGTATTATTACTTAGAGGATAGCTGCGATAGCAGGAAAATTAATTATTATGCCAATCAGGATAAAGGCGGAAAATTATTTCCTAGCGAGCAATTCACGTAGACAAGTATCCGCTTAAAATTCCTTTACAACCTGAATAAAATTTTGTCGCACAACAGATGAGTTCTCTTTTCTCCAAGCCAAAGCTAAAGATACCTTCGGTGTAGATGAATGTAACTTTCGGTAAGTTACCCCTGGTCTGTGAAAATTTTCAACGGAAGCTGATAGCAAACTAATTCCCAGTCCAGCAGCCACAAAACCTAATATTACTTGCATTTCGTCAGCCTCCTGAATTACTCTAGGGCTGAAACCAGCATTTTGACAAACAGCAATTATGCGATCATAAATTCCGCAGCCCCGATTCCTTTGAAAAGTAATAAAAGCTTCGTTTTCTAGTTGCTCTACTTCCACTTCACTTTGAGTAACTAAGGGATGATTTTCTGGTAAAGCTACGACCAAAGACTCGCTTAAGATGGTTTCAATAGTTAATCGATTATCATTGAGGGGCGACACTACAAATCCTAACTCAATATCCCCTTTGAATAAAGCCTCTATCTGCTCTTCTGTGGTCATTGCAAAAACTGCAAGATCTACTTGGGGAAAACGATCTCGGTAAATTTTCAAGGATTTAGGAATCACATCATAAGTAGAAGAACCCTCAAAACCTATTGTTAGCTGACCAATTTCACCTCTACTAGCTCGCTGTGCGACTCGTATTCCTTGCTCAATGCGTGCAAGTATTTGATTCGCTTCTACTACAAATGCTTGACCTCCGTTAGTTAATTCAACTCGACGCTTGGTGCGATAAAAAAGTTCTATACCTAATTCAATCTCCAACTGACGAATTTGGCGACTCAAAGGTGGTTGAGCCATTTGAAGGCGTTCTGCTGCTCGAATAAAACTTAATTCTTCGGCTACAGCTAAAAAGTATTGTAGTTGGCGAAGTTCCATTTATATATACCTTAAAAGTATCAGTTGGGTACAAGTTTGGTATTGGACAAAAACAAACCAATTCTGTACGTTAACAAAGGGACAATTACTACAAATAAAACAATTAAGTTAGCGCTCTTGGCGATATTATCACTCCGAACGTGACATAGAAAAAATAACAAGTATGAGGAAATTAAAAAAGGCAGAAGGCAGGAGGCAGAAGGCAGAAGTTCAATTAGATGGGGATTTAAACCCCAACTAATTGTGGACACCGTAAGACGGTGGGGTTTTAAACCCCAGTGGCGGTTAGCGCAGCGTTACGTTAGTAATAGGCAAGAAGTTTTAGTTTTTATACCAGGTTTTTCCTTCTGCCCTCTGCCCTCGTACTTCTGCCTTCCGCCGAAGGCGGATAATAATGAATATTTTGTCAAGTTTGAGCAAGAAAAGTACAAATTATGCAAAAAACAAATAGACACTTTTATTTATATTTGTTTACTTAAAATAACAGCGTAAGCGAAGTCATACCGCTCGCGCAGCGCCGCTAGAGCCTGCAGCGTCGGCGTCAGCTAAAAGCGCTACGTTAGCAATAGAAAGAAGGATTATCTGCATATAAATTTATTACACTTCTTCCTTCTTCCCTCTTCCTTCCGACGTAGTCAGTCAAAAATATAGAGGAGGTTTTTAAGGTGAACGATCTCTATGATCGTCTGACCACATCAAAATTATTCAAGATTGCAATTTTTTTGGTGTGTGGTTTTTTGATAGTTGTCGTATTTTCTCTTGCACTGGGAACAACTCAGTTGCTCCAAGCTCAAAATCGATCTTCTATTCCAATAACTAACGCTGCTATATATCATTTCAAAATTGGTAAGTGGAATGCAATGTCGGTTAGTGACGGAAACTTATCTTTTCCCCCAACCTTTTTTCTCCCAAATGCTGATCCAAAAGAAATTGAAGCATCTTTAAGAGAAGACTTTTTAGCACCCAAAGAACTATCTATTTACGTTAATGTTCTCTATTTAAATACAGGTAGGAATAAAGTTTTAATTGATATGGGTGCGGGTAAAACTGGGCAAGGTACAGTCGGTCAACTGGTTGCTAATCTTGAAGCTAGTGGAGTTAAAGCCAAAGATATCGATACGGTCATTATTACCCACGCTCATCCAGACCATGTCGGCGGTATTACTACCACAACTGGAAAATTGAATTTTCCCAACGCCCGTTACTATCTTGCAAAGAAAGAGTGGGATTTCTGGACTGCACCTACTGTGAAGATGCCTAATTCTTTACTAGACGAAGAGTACAAACGGCAAACAATTGATGCAGTAAAACCACAGCTTAAAGCGATGGCTAATCGCGTCACTCTATTTCAACCAGGAAATGAAGTAGTACCAGGAATCGAAGCTGTTGATGTTTCGGGTCATACTCCAGGACAATCTGCTTATTTAATTACTTCCGGTAAGGAACAGTTAACCGTAACTGGCGATGTTTTCTACAGCGATCCTCTCAATTTAGAGCATCCAGACTGGGAAGTCAGATTTGATGTCGATCCTGCTTTGGGAGTTGCGACCCGTCAGCGAGTCTTAAAAAAATTTAGTCGCGACCGTCAGTTATTGTTAGTTCCCCATATGCCATTTCCGGGAATAGGTCATGTGAGAGCGCGCAGCGACCATTACGAATGGGAGCCGATTCAGTGGGAGTTTAAACCTTCGTAATTCATACCTTCGTAATTCATAGTTTCATAGTTTTTAGCTCTTAATTCTTAGTTCTTAATTCTTAATTGCTTTGCTTTACCTACTAATAAAATCATGGCTGATAAACTTTTGAATTGGGATCAAATGGACGGTAAGCTCTACAGTCAAGGCTGGAGAGACGGCGTCAAAAAAATGGATATCATTGAACCTGCAACGGAAAAAACAATCGGACAAGTTGCTCTTGGTTCTGCCGAAATCATTGCTAAAGCTGCCAAAATAGCTGCCAAAGCCCAGAAAGAATGGGTAAAAGTTCCCCCAGAAGAAAAGCGATCGCTTTTGATTAAAGTCGATACCCTGTTACATCAATATGCCGATGAAATCTGCGAATGGACCATGTACGAAATTGGTGCGACTCGCTCCAAAGCCCAGTTTGAAATTAACTTTTGTTCTGATGAATTTTTAGAAGCTGCTTCTTACCCTACTCAAAATTTTGGGACATTCTTAGCAGACCGAGCCAATCGTAAAAGTTACGGTATGCGAGTTCCTTATGGAGTCGTGGCAGCAATTACACCCTCCAACGTACCGTTGATATTAGCAGCACGAGTTATAGCTCCTGCCATCGCTACCGGAAATGCTGTATTGTTGAGACCCCATCCCAGTTCTATTGTCTGTGGTGGTTTTATTTTCGCCCGTCTGTTTGAAGAAGCAGGTCTCCCCGATGGACTGCTCCATGTAATTCCTGCTAGGGGTAAAGATAATGAGGCTTTCGAAAGCGATCCTAATATTTCAATGGTTCACTTTACAGGGTCTTCTTCAACTGCTCAAAAAATTGCGGAAGTTGCAAGTCGCTCCCTCAAAAAAGTTTCCGTTAGTGGTAGCGGTAAAAATCCCTTGGTAGTACTTGATGACGTGGAAGATATGGATGCGCTGATTTCCAATGCCATATTTAGCACTTTCTACTTTGGGGGACAGTCATGTATGACTGCGGGCAGACATTTAGTACATCGCAGTCTATACAACGAATATCTCCAGCGTTTTGTCGCTGCTGCGAAGGAATTAGTTGTTGATAATCCTGTAACCAATCCCGATACTTTTTATGGTCCAATGATTCAGCCAGGGTCCGTAAAACGTCAAACAGAAATTGTCCGAGATGCTGTAGCAAAAGGAGCTAAATTACACTTGGGTGGTGAAGCAAAAGGTTCTTTCTTTTATCCCACTGTCTTGAGTGATGTAACTCCCGAAATGCAAGCATGGCAACAAGAAATCTTTGGTCCGATTGCCGCTATTACTGTCTTCGATACAGACTCTGAAGCGATTGCCAAAGCTAATGATACACCCTACGGTCTCTCTGGAGCAGTTTTTGGCTCGCCCACACGAGCGACTCGCGTCGCCGAACAAATTCACACCGGAATGATCCATATTAATGATCGCACTACTGATGATAGTGCTTACGTGCCCTTTGGCGGGGTAAAACTATCTGGTAATGGTGGACGTTATGGTAGCTACGTAAATTGGAATGAATATACCCAGTGGCGTTGGTTCACTGTTTCGGAAAAACCTTCCTTAATATCTTCAGAATAATAATGTGGTGCTTTGTTAAATGAGTTACGTAAAGGTGAGACAGCAAGAAAAGACTAATCGCGACAATGAAAGACAAGACACAAGTCTGACTGCGCTCTAAAATATCTAAAAAATCACAACTCAAGTTTGCTAATTATAAGCAAAACTTTTTAATTCAAATTCTCTTGAGTCCCCCTAAATCAGTCTAAAGAAGGGGGACTTGGGTCTAATTTCCCCCCCTAGAAAGGCAGTAGGGGAAATCTAAAAGTCTAATATTTGTAATTAGCAACCTAGGTTAATGACTCAACAAGGAATAATAGTGAAATGAATACAATTTCTGGAAAAATCGCCATCATTACTGGTGGTTCTGGCGGTATAGGTTCTGCTGTCTGTTTAAAACTTGCCGAACTTGGTGCTAAAGTCGTTGTTCATTACGGTGGTAGTAAAGATGCTGCAGAGAAAGTAGTAAGCAAAATCAAGGAGCAAAATGGTGAAGCGATCGCTCTCCAAGCAAACTTGAGCGTTAGCACAGATGTCGTTAAGCTATTCGAGCAAACTGAGCAACAATTAGGAAAGCCAGATATAGTGGTGAACTTTGCCGGTACTGGGGATGTTGGTAAATTAGCAGAAATGGATGAAGCAGCTTTTGATAAGGTGTTTGGTTTAAATACCAAAGGTACTTTTTTCTGCATGAAAGAAGCTGCTAAACGACTTAAAGACAATGGTCGTATTGTTACTGTTTCTAGCGGTTTGGTAGTACGTCCCCAACCTGGTTTTAGTCTTTATATTGGTTCTAAAGCAGCAGTAGAATCAATGAGTAAAGTATTAGCGATGGAATTAGGCGATCGCAATATTACAGTTAATGTTGTTTCTCCCGGTCCTACCGAAACCGAAATGTACGCAAATTCTGGTGATGACGCTCAAGCAGCAGCAGCACAGTCACCTTTTAATCGTATCGGACAACCGAAAGATATTGCTGATGTTGTTGCTTTTGTTGTCAGCGATGATTGTCGCTGGATGACTGGACATGTTTTTCAAGTAGGTGGTGGTTACGTATAGCGCAGTAATCTGATCGCGCTTACACCCAAAAACTAATAATTATTATTTATTGAACGGGACAATTAGATTATTTTCATGACAAAAATTTTAATAGTTTATACAACAAGTCTCGGCAATACTCAAAAAATGGCTCAAGCAGTTGCTGACGGAGCTAGCTCTGTCGAAGCAGCAGAAGTTACCCTCAAATCTTCCGATGGAGCAACGAAAGATGATGTCAAAAATTGTGACGCTTTAATTATGGGTTCTCCCATTCGTCACCGTACTGCTGATGCTCGGATTAAAAAATTCATCGAAGACACTCTCGAACAGTTATGGCTAACCGATGAATTGGTAGGTAAAGTCGGTGGAGTATTTACCGTTGGTGGTGGATACGGAAATATGGGCGCTGGTTGCGAACTCGCACAGTTAGGAATGCTAAGTGCAATGGCTGGTTGTGGCATGATTATTGTTACCCTTCCGAAAACGACTCCTGGATTTGGCGTCGCTGGAATGCACTGGGGACCAAATGGACGTTCTGGAGGAGCGCTAATGGAACCTGTGGGAATTACGGAAGAAATGACTCAAGCTGGCTATCATCACGGAGCTAATATTGCCCGTATCACGAAAGAACTCCAAGGTAAAAATTTATTTGCCAAAGGTAACATTGCACCTCCCCCTGAAGTTTTAAAACTGTTTATCAGTTAGCGATCTACGCCTTATAGAAATTAGAAATTAAAGTTGCAAATCTTGTGGCGATAACCAAGCAACAAATTTTCAAGACTTATTCACATCCTTGATATTATAAAACTGGATTTGATTTCTATAAGGCGTAGTTTTGTTTTTAAATTCACTGAAGATCGAAGTTTCAGTAAATAGCAGATTTATTAGCAAAAGAAGAAGCAATATTTGTAGCTTGGTTATTGTCAAGATATGAGTCCCGCAAATCAAAAGTGCTGAATTTGTTATTGCGGAAAAATTGCCAATTCCCATTAGACATCGAAATAGTAAGATATTCCTCCATCTTCGTTGACATTAAAATCAGCATTGAATTCTTTAGCTTTTTGGTCAAGATATTCCCTTGCTGTAGCAGGGGGTAATTGGGAGTGCATCGCAAATTTCAAAACGGTAATTCGTCCTTCATTTTCCAAAACCATGCGGTAAAAAGTTGATTGGAGCTGTTCGTTAATTTTTTGATTCAACGCATTTCTTTGCTGTCGTTTGTCACGGTATAAGGATAAAGCTAACCAACCTCCCAAAATTGATGTGGGTAAGCCAAAAGCAAGACCTCCAACAAATTGATTATTTTTTTCCTCAATTGCATCTATCAATTCGTCATCTGGAACACCAAATTCAAATCGATCCGGAGTTCTGTTAAGTGCTTTTTCAAAAACACCTTTTTCTAATTTTGCCGAAATAGATAAACTTAAAAATATAAATCCAAGTATCAACAACCAACCTGCAGCGAACTTTTCAGCAGTCTTCATAGGTCATGTGAAATTTTTACTTTATCTGCGATTTTAACTCTTGCTGCAAAAAGCTTCCAGAAAGAAAAAACGAATTCACACTTAGTTTAAGGCACTTATACCTCTAACTTAGAATACGTACCACAAAAAATACACTTTGGATTAGTGTATTTTTGTAAAATGAACTGGTAGATTAAGCTGATAAATTAAATAGATTGACAAATAGCTTTGTCCCGTTAATTTCGATCTTTCTGTAGTTTTTCTCTGAATTATAGTTTAGCTGATTTTTCGTTGGGAATCGTAGTTAATAAATAAAAATATCTTTTTTATTTATGAGTAATCAATTTGACTGGGAATATAGAAAAAACTTACCGGAACTTCAAAACGATAATTAATATGCCCTTTATCATCAGTTTCAAAATGGGCGTTAAACTCCTTAGCTTTGGTATCAAGGTATTTTCTGGCTTCTTCTCCAGAAAGATTACCTTCCATTGCAAATTCTAAGATAGTTATTTTTCCTTGATTAATTTTCAATATCCGGTAAAAAATCCGATCTAGGCGATCGCGCAATTGCTTTTTATTCCTTTGGTGTAATCTCCAAAGCATTAATCCTCCGCCTGCTAGCATTGGTACGCTAATACCCATGCTCATAAAAAAGCTTTCTCTAATCTCAAGCTTTGACTCATGGGTCTGTTCTTCATTTGCTAATTCCGGCATTTGAGCAACGCCGTACATTGCAAATAAGAATCCTATTGACAGCAAACAAGCTGCACTTATCTTTTTTAAAAATTTCATAATCGCAGCAGAAGACACTACCTATCTTGCCGCGATCTTAACCTTACTTACGCGTAGCTTCCAACAGGCGAGAAAAATAGAAGCGAGTTTTAGTCATTTCCTTTCTTCCCACTTGAAAGCCATTATTTTCAAAGGCTTTGACAATTTTTGCTTCGCGGTGTAAGTAGGCGCGAGTAGCTTTACTTGGACCGGGGAAGAAACTTCCAATTTTCTTTAGAATACATAAAGCTGGAGTTTTGGGAGCAAAACTTAGAATGACCCGTGATTCTGCTAAGCTACACAAATGGGAAATCATTTGGTCTGCTTTATCTTGGGGATAATGAATCAGCACATCTAAACAAGCAACCGTGTGGTAATTTCCACTTAAGCTTTCTAAATCTTGGACATTAAAAGTTATATTTTCACTACTTTTAGAATTACTTGCAGCTCTTTGTTTCCCCTCTTCGACCATTTTTTCAGAAATATCACTAGCAAATATTTTTGCACCTTCTTGGGCTAGGGGAATACTTAAACTACCAACGCCACATCCAGCATCACAAACAGATATTTCTGACAAATTACCATCCGCTTGCAGCCAACCTATAACTTTATCTACAGTTTGTTGATGTCCGGTGCGGATGTCTAGTTGAACTTTATTGACATCTTCTCCTTGACCGTAGATACGCTTCCAACGGTCAAAGCCTGTGGAATTAAAATAATCCTTAACAATTGTTTTATCGTCAGCTGCGTTCATGAAAGTCGAAATTTAGTTTAGTGGTTTCAATGCTTAAACGTATCATGAATTGGGGTATTGGGGATTAGCGTTAGCGTTCGCGCAGCGCGTTCTCAGCGTGACGCGAAAGCGTCATAAGGGGATTGGGAAAGTGTGGGGAGTGTGGTGATTAGGAAAGTGTGGGGAGTGTGGGGAGTGTGGGGAGTGTGGGAAGTGTGGGAAGTGTGAGGAGTTTGGGAAGTTTAGAAAGTAGTGTAAGTTTGGGTATTAGGTATTTAGATATTTGGAAGAACATATTTATGAGTAACTGACTCCTTACTTATTACTTATTACTCCTTACTTATTACTCATTACTTATTACTTATTACTCATTACTCCAAACGCTGCCAAGATAGTTCTTTACTCTTCTCATCAAAATGCCATCGAGTCAATTTATTTGCCATTGCACCACCATTTAAACCTGGTAAATTCATGGCTTTGCGCGGTGCTTCTGTCGCTAATTCAATTGCAGTCTCAACATCGCAAATTCCCCACTTAACTAAATTTTGTGCTCCCACCAATAAGGGTAAAGTTGTCCCAGATAAAGTTCCATTATGCAGTCGAGCAGTACCATCTTTAACCACTATCTCCCGGCTATCCCAAGGATAAGTACCATCAGGTAATCCTAAAGGTGCTAAAGCATCGCTAACCAAGAAAATTCCACCGGCGAATTTGCTCGCACGTAATAATATATTTATCATCGTTGGGCAAACATGCTTACCGTCAGCAATTAAACCGCACATTACTCTTTCGTTTAATAACGCCGCACCTAATAAACCAGGCTCGCGATGGTGCAGTGGTGGCATAGCATTAAAAGCATGGGTTATCATTGTTGCACCTTGCTCAAAAGCTTTTCTTGCTTGGACTTCTGTTGCTTGAGAATGTCCCAAACTAACGGTAATTCCTTGGGAAATTAAATATGGAATTACTTCTCCAGTTGTATCTAATTCAGGAGCGATAGTAATTATTTTTACTAAATGAGTATAATCGCTTAGGATCCGCTTTACTTCTTCTACTGTTAGGGGTAACAAGTATTCTTCAGGATGAGCGCCCCGTTTTTCGGAGTTTAAAAATGGACCTTCTAAATGAACTCCGATAATTTTAGCGCTGCTTTCAGTTTTTTCTTTTTCATTAGCGATCGCAGCTAAGGAACGGTGAATATTTTCTACAGAGGTAGTTACTAAAGTTGGTAAAAATGCATCTATCCCCATTTTCCACAAAAACTGCGATATTTTTGGCAACATATCGGCATTTTCCGAGCACAAATCTGGAAATGCTAAACCCAAAGCACCATTAATCTGTAAATCTACTCCACCTAAAGATACCCAGTCACCAGCAAAGTCCAATATTTGTAAATCACTTATAGGTTCCTGTTTAAGGATTGCATCCATTGGAAGTATTTGCTCCACATTACCTTCACGGTTAATAAAGAGCGTATGTAAATTTTTAGAACCCGGTAACCGAGCGTTAATAATATTAAAAGGTTTAGGTATAAGATTAAGATTATCTTGGTTTTGAATCATGAATTTTGGCAAAAATCGCTAAATATGAACCGATTATGGCGCTACGCGCAAGTAAAAAGTAAACATATGACCTGCGGTCATCTATTATGGGACTTACGCAAAATTTACGTAATTGCTCCATTACGTTAGCACTTAGCGGAAGTATACCCGAACACAATAGGTTAGAAATTTTCTTACTTTTTCCCAGTCGGCAGAGGCTATGACTATAGCTGCGCTACCTATAGCTGCGCTACCTACGGATCCGGAGCCGTCACCTGCGGATCTGCCGACGCCGTAGGCTCTATGCCGCAAGGCGGCACGCAGTGCTATCCCCAGTCCCTAGTCGCCAATCCCTAATCCCCTATGAACCCTCTTATTAGTATCATTATGGGCAGTGATTCAGATTTGCCCACCATGCAAGCTGCGATCGCAATTTGTGAAGAATTTAATGTAAGCACAGAAGTTGCAATCGTTAGCGCCCATCGCACTCCCCAACGAATGTTTGAATACGCCCAATCAGCACATGAGCGCGGGATAAAAGTAATTATTGCAGGGGCTGGCGGTGCAGCCCATCTTCCCGGTATGGTTGCATCTTTAACACCTCTACCAGTTATTGGCGTTCCCGTCGCAACTCGCAACTTACAAGGAGTTGATTCGCTTTATTCTATAGTTCAAATGCCGGGGGGTATTCCTGTCGCGACCGTTGCGATCGGTAATGCTAAAAATGCCGGACTATTAGCATTACAAATTCTTGGCACACAGCAACCAGAATTATTAGAAAAAATACAGCAGTACCGTCAAAGTTTGAATGACTCTGTGATGGCTAAACAAGAACGACTTGATGAGTTAGGTTATCAAAAATATTTACAAAAATCATAAGAAAATATCGAGGGGAAGCCCCTAAATTTCAATCAGGGCGTAATCCGTTCCCCAGAAACGAGTAATAATACTCAATAATTGGCGGCAATTTCGATTGCCGTGAATATTAGCCATGATGTGAGTCATTAATATATTTTTCAATAACTTCAGCGACCATAGTCATTTTAAATTTCGGATAAAGGTACGAATAACTTGTCTTTTAGTTTCTTAGTTTTCAAGACAATATTCTTCTAATATTTTGTATTCACTACTAGGTAGGGCTTGCTGAATAAATACAAAAAGGTGATGGTTAATACATTATCAGACCCAAGGAATATATTCAGATGCAAGAAAACAGTCT
>NZ_LMTZ01000167.1 GCF_001456025.1 Mastigocoleus testarum BC008 | reverse complement strand
TAAACCTAAACCAGTTCCACCATATCTTTTTGTAGTTGAAGCATCCCCTTGAGTAAATGGCTGAAATAACTGCTCCCGCTGTCTTGGCGACATCCCAATTCCAGTGTCTGTCACCACAAAAGTAATCATTTGAGAAGTAAGAAGTAAAAAGTAAAAAGTAAGGAGTAAGGAGTTGTTGATAATTGGTATTATTAATTACTCTTTTTCTCTTTGCTGTTAGGTTTGGACTTACCCCAGTCGCTAATCCCCATATAACGCTATAGACACTAGTAGTCCTTTTCATTAGTTTTGATGGGTTTTATCCTATACTAATTAATTAAGCGATGTGGACTTTTAAGTCCACAAGCGGACTGCGATAGGCGTAGCCACCTGCTTGCAGATCGCCCCACAGGTCTGCGATAAGCCTGCGGGCATGAGCCTAAGACGCGGCAAGCCGAACGCGTCAGCGCGTGCTCAGCGATCGCATGGCTACGCCGAACGGGATAAAGATGGGTGTATTAGCGATGAAGTATAAAGTTTATCTTACAGGAGAACAAAGGCAGCAACTACTTGATATTGTAAGAAAAGGTTCTTCAAGTGCTAGAGCAATTCGTAGAGCACACACTCTATTAATGGCTTCTGAGGGTAAGACTGATAAAACAATATCTTCTACTTTACATATATCAATTCCAACTATTGAAAGAACTCGTAAACAATTCTGCACCGAAAGTTTAGAAACAACACTTAAAGAGCGTCCACGCAGTGGCAAACCACCGAAGTTAACAAGTACAGCAGAGGCATATTTAATCGCAACAACTTGCAGCAATCCGCCAAGTGGTTATGGTCGTTGGACTTTAAAAATGTTAGCGGATAGATTAGTGAGTTTAGAAGTAGTTGATGCTGTGAGTGAGAGTACAGTTTTTCGCACATTAAAAAAAATGAATTAAAGCCTTGGTTGAAGCAACAATGGTGCATTCCTAAAGTTAGCTCGGAATTTGTCTCTAAAATGGAAGATGTCCTTGATTTATACGCTCAACCAATAGATCTGGGACATCCATTGATATGCTTTGATGAAAAATTATGTCCATTAATTGAGGATGTGCATCACTCCATACCACCTGCCCCTAAAACCCAAGATAAGCCAGGTAAAAAAGAAAAAATTGATTATGAATATGAGCGTAATGGAACTTGTAATTTGTTCGCATTTTTTGCTCCATATTTAGGATGGAGACATATTAAAGTTACTCAAAGAAGAACTAAGGTTGACTTTGCTTATTGTATGAAAGAATTAGTTGATATTCATTTCTCTAATTCTGAAGTAATTCGATTGGTAATGGATAATTTAAATACTCATACTATCGCTGCTTTATATGAAGTATTTGAGCCAGTTGAAGCCAGAAGAATTGCGAAAAAATTAGAGATTCACCATACACCTAAACATGGTAGCTGGCTAAATATGGTTGAATCTGAGTTATCTGTACTTGTACGACAATGTTTAAGTCGACGAATTCCAGATGTTGAAACTTTAGAAAAAGAAGTTTCCACCTGGGAGTGCGATAGCGAAGCGCTGCTGCAAGCAGATCGCAATCTTAAAAAGATTTGTATAGATTGGCGTTTTCGTACAGAAGACGCTAGGAATAAGCTTTCTAAGATTTATCCAACCCATCAAAACTAATGAAAAAGACTACTAGAAGCAAGTTCAAATCCTTTTGCTACAGTTGTGATGGCTCATATCAAGGCGAAAGAAACACGCCAAGACAATGAGGTACGAAAATACTGGAAACTTTATCTGACGAAACGCCTATACGAAAGAGCTTATCAAAAAGAAGATATCATTAAACTATTTCGGTTTATTGACTGGGTAAGTAATATAGTTTTCCAAACACCCCCTAAGAACGAGTAAAATACTTTTTCTTAATTTTCTTGTAAGCGCTTTGAGCAAATAATTTAGCAAATCGAATTTTAGTCAGACTTTCAATATCAGGTTTATATTGCTGTTTATGTGTAAAAAAGTCATTTAAGTCATTTAAAATCACCTGTAAACGCTGAATTATACTTTCACGGCGATATTCAGTGAAAAAATGAGCGGGTAGTTCTGGTGGTGTCCAATTACAGACATTTTTTAATATACGTTGTACGTCATACTCCTGGGAATATGCAGCAATCTTATAACTATTAAATCCAGGATCTAAATAATCTGATAAACCACTATTAATACTAGAGAAAACCTGACATCCACAAGCTAAAGCTTCCATCGGTTGCAAACCAAAACCTTCAGTTACTCCCTGTAAAGCCCAATATTCAGCGGAATCATAAAGGTAAACTTTGGCTTGGTTAAATAAACCCGGTAAATCTTCTACATAAGAATTAACTACCTCCACCTTGCATTGCTTTTGCAAAGCAGGAATTAATTTTTCCATTAAATATTCGGAAGATTTGCGCGCTTGTACTAAAACATCGATGTCCCGTGACAAATTTAAATTTTGAAATTCATCGCTTATTTGATTGGGTAAATAGTAAATCAGTGAATTAGGTGAATTTTTACCCCAATATCCCATGGTGTGGCGACTAACAGTAACGATCGGGATGCTTGCAGGTAAACTGAAACCATAGTCTGTACTATGGGCATGGTAAACCACATTATATTGTTTTAACTTCGTTGCAAGTTTCGCAACATCAAATCCCCAACTAACAATAAAGATTACATCATCTAAGTTTGACTGCTTCAGTACATCATCTAAAAACGGCTTGTCCTTTTCTCGTTGACGGTAAGTAACAACATTGGCGCTACATACCTGTTTTACAAGGTTAAAGGTTTTTAACTCCGCCCACAAACCACCACAAGCAAACTTACCATCGGTTCCTGGAAGCAAGAAGTACAACTTTCTCATCGTATCAGTCTCTTCAACTGCAATTAGTAGATTAGCTTATCTAACAATTGTTAGCAGTAGTTTTCAAGGAGCCTAAAATACACCGCTCATTTAAAAACTGTGTACTTGGAATTTACCGTTCTATAGCAATCCTAAATTATTTGTGTTAGCCGCATCAAAGATGTTTGCACGTCTCTTGCTGTTAGCGGTAGCGTGACTTTAGTCATACACGTAGTGCCTCCAAACGCGTAAGCGTACCGTAGGTAAGAATAAATATTGTAGAGACGTTGCATGCAACGTCTCTACAGAAATCTATTTGTTTGATTATTTTTCCAAATTGGTAGAACCTTTTATTTTCGTAATCTTTAGAATTGATAAATCCTTGGCTGCAAACCATTGAAATTTTTCTAAAATTATGTACCTCTTGACACAATTACACCTACTTTACTCATGATTTTATTAATCCCGACAAAAATAGTCGGGATTGTTTGACTGCCATTTTTTCGCCGTGATATCATCATTTCGCAATAGACAAGAACTCAGGGGGATAGCTCTATGCAAGCGACGACCGGTACTCAAGCAGCTACTGCATCCTTTAAAAACCTAAAATGTAAAGAATGTGGTGCAGAATACGAACTGCAAGCCAGTCATGTTTGTGAGTTTTGTTTTGGTCCTTTGGAAGTTACCTATGACTACAGCAATCTACGCAACACGGTAACTCGTCAAACTATCCAAGCTGGACCAAACTCAATTTGGCGCTATCGCAAGTTTTTACCTGTCGCTAGCGAAAACCCAATTGATGTGGGAACCGGAATGACCCCCCTAGTACGTTCTCATCGCTTGGCTCGTCGCCTTGGCTTGAAAAAGCTTTATATTAAAAATGATGCTGTTAACATGCCTACCCTCAGTTTCAAGGATAGGGTAGTTTCAGTAGCACTAACTAGAGCAAAAGAGTTAGGTTTTAGTACAGTTTCTTGTGCTAGTACTGGTAACCTAGCAAATTCCACAGCTGCGATCGCAGCCCATGCAGGTTTAGATTGCTGTGTATTCATTCCTGCCGATTTGGAAGCTGGTAAAATTTTAGGAAGTTTAATTTACAGCCCTACCCTAATGGCGGTTAAAGGTAATTACGATCAGGTTAACCGTCTATGTTCGGAAGTTGCAAATACTCACGGTTGGGGATTTGTAAACATTAATCTACGTCCCTATTACTCAGAAGGTTCTAAAACTTTAGGGTTTGAAGTTGCAGAACAATTAGGTTGGGAATTACCTGACCACATAGTTGCACCTTTAGCTAGTGGTTCTTTGTTTACTAAAATCTACAAAGGATTTAACGAGTTTACTGAAGTTGGTTTAGTGGAGGGTAAGAAAGTCCGCTTCAGTGGAGCGCAAGCTGAAGGATGTTCCCCCATATATAAAGCATTTAAAGAAGATAGAGATTTCATTGAACCAGTAAAGCCAAACACAATTGCTAAATCCATTGCAATTGGGAATCCTGCAGATGGTATATATGCAGTCGAAATCGCTAAAAAGACTGGTGGTAATATTGAAGCTGTCAATGACACAGAAATCATTGAAGGAATGAAATTACTTGCAGAAACTGAAGGCATCTTTACAGAAACAGCTGGCGGTACAACAATAGCTGTATTAAAGAAACTGGTAGAAGCAGGTAAAATCGATCCAGAAGAAACTACCGTAGCGTACATTACTGGTAATGGTCTCAAAACCCAAGAAGCCGTACAAGGTTATATTGGCGAACCTTTGACAATCGAGGCTAAACTCGATAGTTTTGAAACAGCCCTCGAACGTTCCCGTACACTCGAACGTTTAGAATGGCAACAAGTACTTGTTTAGTAATGAGTAATGTTAGCGTAGCGGGGCGCGTTATAGACAGCAAAGCTGTTCATCCGCTAGGATGCGGGCAAACACAAAGTGTTAGCGTAGCGGGGCGTAAGCACAGACAATGAGGGTGTCTACAGCGCACAGTAAGTAAGTAATGAGTAAGAAGTAAGAAGTAAGAAATTACCAATTACTCATTACCCATTACCCATTACCCATTACCCATTAATGACAAACTCCCTTTAAACTTTTCGCTTTGTTTTGATATGACAATAAAAGTTTTAGTTCCAACTGCTCTTCAGAAATTTACAAGTAACCAAGCGACTTTAGAATGTAGTGGTAACTCAATTTCGGAGTTAATCGACTCTTTAGAACAAGCTTGTCCTGGAATTAAGTCACGTCTTTGTGACGAACAAGGAAAACCACGACGTTTTTTAAATTTGTACGTTAATAGTGAAGATATTCGTTTTTTGGAAGGTACCAGCACACCTTTAAAAGATGGGGATGAAGTAAGTATTGTCCCTGCTGTTGCTGGTGGTTAGTTCATATTTTTAGCAATTTTTATTAGATATCTTTGGTAAATGTCGTAGAGATGTGGCACGACGAGTACACATCTCTACCTATGTTTTTATAACTCTTTTTGTCGAATAACCTTCTTATTCTAAGTTGTGTGATTCTTTTTTAGACTTCTATCAATAGATGAAATTAAGATTTCTTAAGCTCCAGTTAATGGAATTACCCACTTGCACGCGTGCTTTGCACTAATGTCTAAACGACGCAGGTCACGTCCTGATGGGTGAAGGGGTGCAGAGCGTATAGAGCGGGAAAATATCAGTAAAAATTTGTGTTTTTTAATTGATGTGTTACTGCAAAATCTACCCAATATTAACAGGTCGATAATTTAGGATTAAACAGACGAGACGTTAAGCAGTAAAAGTAAGAGTATACCCCATACAGCAACAAGTTCATGTGCTTGCACAACAATCAATTTTAGTTGTGCTTGTTGGTGGTGGAATTATGGACTGAATAAGTGCATTGAGACTTACAAGGAAACTTGCAAAGGACCGTCTCAGTCTGTGCTAAATTTTATATTGCCACAACTCAAAAAAGAGGAAGAAACTATTTGGCTGGGTAAGTGTTATTCACAGATTTTGCAGTCTATGAGCTTCAATCTTAGCCGCGCTTATCAAAACCTTTTTTGAGGGTAAGCAAAGTGTCCTAAGTTCAAATCAAGACATCATCGTTAATCAATTCAGTATCCGCAGAAAATAAAACAAGTCGGTGAGAGCCTTAACGGTGTCGGCGTAGCATCTGATTTGAAGTTTCCCGGTAGATTTGGGACTGTCAAAGCTAAGATTCACCACAAGTTAGATGAAACAATCAAAATAGTTACCGTTGGTAAGTGTCCTCCAACTTCTGCGTAGCAAGTTGGGGTGGTTCATCCTCTAGATTCCAATAAAGCTTTGGAGTCTTTCAATTCTTCTTCTATTTTCTCGCGCAGATATATTTCTGTTTGTAAGCGATATTTTTGTTTTTCAAGTTCCTGATTGGTTTCCCTTAGCTTAATTTCTAATTGACGAATTGTTAATTGATGGTTGATTCTAGCCAGAATCTCTTCTAAATGAAAAGGCTTACTAATAAAGTCCACCGCACCAACTTCAAATCCTTTTCCCTTATCATGCTCTTGACTCAAAGCACTTAAGAAAATTACTGGTATATCTTTTGTCTCTGGATTTGATTTTAATTGTTGACATAATTCATATCCGTCAACTTTTGGCATGATGACATCTAGCAGAATCAATTCTGGTAGTTTAAGCTTGATGGTTTTCAGAGCAATTTCAGCACTTACAGCTTGCCTTACTTGGTAGCCATAACATTCAAGACTGGTAGATAAAACGTCTAAGTTATTTGGTTCGTCATCAATTATGAGGATATCACCTTTGAAATCCAACATTTCTAACATGTCATCCATAATTCTCTACCTTTACCTCATTCGTATTTTTTAATACTAGGAAATAATTATTTAGTAGTTGTTTTCAATGATATTAATAATTTTAAAATACAGCAACAACAGTAATATTACTTATTGTAATGGAATGCATATCAGATGAGTTGGGGTAGTCAAAACAGACCGCGTCCTATGAGCATTAACGGCTAGCAGACCCGCAGCGTAGGTAGCATTTCCGTAGAGTGCAGCTAGAGGCTGAGCGCACCTGCGTGCGGTATTTGTACGCGGCGTAGCCTTTCACCTGCCCCCTAACATCCGCGCTTAATGCTTTCAAACGCCCACACTACAGGCTAAGCGCGTGTCCGTAGGACAGGACAGCACTCATCAAGGTCTTAACTACCTAACTGCATAGTGCTGTATCTGCTATTCTTTGTACTTTAATTACTTTCTTCCAAAGGTGTGGTCAAATCGACAATTACATCAAATAAGAATTTATTTGCTAAATTTATTAAATACTGTTTGACTTGAATATTGCTATTGTTGTCTTCAGGAATATCTGCTAATACCTTGAGAATATCTTTTTTATTGCAGGTGCTAGCAACTTGATGAAGTTGGAAGCGCCACTGATCTGACATAAATGCTAATGATTCTGGAGTGATTTGAACTTGCGGATTTTTTCGCTGCTCTAAATCCTGCGGTTCGTCGTTGCTGTAGATATATTTAACTCCTAAATGATGGGCTATTTTTTCTAGAAGGATTTGTTCTTGAAACGGTTTACTAATAAAATCATCGCAACCAAGGGACATAATTAATTTCTTATCTTCGTTAAAAGCATTGGATGTTTGGGCGATAATAATTGTTGTATCTTTACCTTCAGAAGTGGATCTAATTTCACGGGTAGCTTCATAGCCGTTCATTACTGGCATTTGCATGTCCATTAAAACAAGATCGGGTTTGTATTTCTGCCATTTTTCCACTGCTTCCTGTCCGTTGTGGGCTTGAATTGTTTCAAAACCTACTCCTGAGATAATTTCGAGCAATAATTGATGATTATCTGAATTATCTTCAGCAATCAAAATCAACGATTTAGGTTGTTCTGGATCTAACCCTATAATTCGACCCTTTGGCAAATGCTCTACAAATTCTTCCTTAGGTATGATGGTGACAGGGATATCAAATTCTACAGTGGTTCCTTTCCCTAAATTGCTTTGAATTTGCATCTCACCTCCCATCAAATCAATGTAATTCTTAGAAATTGCTAAGCCCAAACCCGTACCATCACAGTATTCCTGATTGTTACCTGCTTGTACAAAAGCATCAAATATATTGCTTAAATCTCTCTCAGCTATTCCTTTACCCGTATCTTTAATGCGGAAAGTCAAGTAACAGGAATTTATCCCATCATTTAGATGAGAATGACTCGATTCCGTAATTGTACCTCTGATGATTTGTAATAAAATATTACCAGTATCTGTAAATTTAATTGCGTTACCTAACAAATTAATTAAAACTTGGCGTAATCTTGCTTCATCGGTTCTGATGTATTGAGGAATATCTTCACTAAATTCAACATTTAATTGCAAACCTTTGCTTTTACTTTTGATTTGCAACATTTGCTCGAGAGAGTCAATAATATTGTATAAATCAAACTCTGTTGTATTAAGTTCAATTGCTCCAGCTTCAATCTTAGAAATATCTAAAATATCGTTAATTAAATTCAGCAAGTGATTACCGCAACGGAGAACAGTATCAAGATATTTGCGCTGTTGATCTTGGAGATTAGATTGACGGTATAAAATTTGCGTAAAACCGAGAATCGAATTGAGAGGAGTTCGCAATTCGTGGGTCATTTTAGCCAGGAATTCACTTTTTGCGTGATTTGCAGCTTCAGCACTTTCTTTAGCTAGAGCTAATTGATGATTCACATTACGTAAATCTTCCTCTACCCTTTTCAAAGGTGTGATGTCGCTTATTGAACCGGACATCCGTACTGGTTTTCCAGATTGATCCCAAGTAGCTTGTCCCCGATTGCGTATCCATACATATTCATTTTGTTTGTTTCGCATCCGACATTCAATATCAAAAGGAACATGAAGCTCAAAGTGTTGTTTAATAGCTTCCTCTGCTTGTTTTCTGTCTTCTGGATGTAGGTATGAGAAAAAAGTATCAGCACTATTTGCAAGTTCATCATCTTTGTAACCCAAAATTTCTTTCCATCTTGGGGAAATATATGACTCTCCGGTTTCGACATTCCAATCCCAAATACCGTCTTTCGACCCCCTAACCGCTAATTCATAACGTTCTGTAATTTCTGTAAGAGCTTGAGAAGCATTTTGTAGTTTAGCTTCTGCTTGTTTGCGATCGCTGATATCTTCTATAACGACAATAAAGTATCCCGGACTATCGGCTGTCTCTCTAACGATACTTGGTGCTATATTTACCCATACTAACGTATCATCCTGGCGAACATAACGTTTTTCTAGAAAATATGAACTAATTTCGCCAGCTAGCAATTGTTTGATTTGTTCTAAGTCTGCTTCTATGTCGTCGGTATAGGTAATATCTTGAAACTTTAATTCCGACAATTTTTCTTCTGAATAACCTGTAATTTCGCAAACTTTTTGGTTGACCTTCAACCACTTACCATCTGTATCAAGTAGAGCAATACCGACAGCAGCTTGTTCAAAAATGGCTCTGAAGCGCTCTTCGCTTTTACGAAGACTATGTTCTGATTCTCTAAGTGCTTCGTTAACTCTAAACACTTGCTCTTGTACCGTTTTGAGTTCATCAACATCAACAAAGGTAATCACAACACCGTCAATATCCCCATCTTCTTGACGATAGGGATTGATTCGCATCAATAAATGAGTGTCATTTTTTACTTGTTTAATTTCTTTTTCTATTGGCAATTCAGTTTCTATGACTTGTAAAATTAGTTCTCTTAAGTCAAAACAATTAGTATTATGGGTTATGTCTTCTAGTGAGCGACCAACATCACCTTCTTTGAAGTTGATTGCAGTAGTTGCAGCAGCAGTAAATTTACGTATTTGAAGTTCTCTATCAAGAAAGACGACACCAAAATTAGTACTGCGAAGTAAGTTGTTAACATCATTATTTAACTCGACAAGTTCCTGAATTTTCGATTGATATTCGGTGTTAACGGTGTGTAATTCTTCATTCACGGAATGTAATTCTTCGTTGGTACTTTGTAATTCCTCATTAGAAGCAATTAATTCTTCGTTGGTTGCTTGTTGCTCTTCGTTAGTAGTTTCTAACTCTTCAATCGTTGCTTGGAGGTTTTCTCGGGTTTCCTGAAGCTCGTATTCTAACTCCATGATTCGAGCATGTGCTGCTCGATCTAATTCAAAGCTATCACCAGTTAGCGATTTATCAGTTATTAATTGGGAATGTACTGGGTCACTTTCGGATATTGTTACACTGATAAAATCCCCTGCGATCTTGTTTCCTTTGTGATAGCTTACTTTCAAATTAATGCTAATCTTATTTTCATTATCGTTTTCATTCCTTAAGTCAATTCCACCAAAAAAAACCGCACGTTTTTCTCGTTTAGCTCGATGCAATGCAGTATTGAGAGGTAACTGAAGGGCTAGAGGTACTAACCTAGTCACTTCCATTGTGGGATTACCCAAAGGTAACTTCAGAACCGATAATAAATCTTGGAAAAAATGTATTACCTGATTGTCTTTATTTACCAACAAACAAGTAGTTCTATGCTCCTGTAAAAAACTACTGAATGCTATTTCTAGCATTTGTTCTTTACTCGAACGACTTTTTGGCGAATTATTAGACTGGGTGATTAAATTTCTCGAAATTTTTTCAATCCCTCGGATTGGTAGCGGTAGTCTAATATCCCTCCGCTTTTGAAAAATTTTCCACTTTTTATCTAGAGGTATAAATTCTTCTTCATATTCACTAACTGTTTCCGCTTCTCCCAAAAAAAGAATACCATTGGGAACTAAAGAAAAATGCAGATTGCGTAAAACTTGCTGTTGCAGCTTGGGCTGCATATAAATTAAGACATTACGACAGCTAACAAGGTGCATCCGCGTGAAGCCAGCATCTTTGGTTAAGTCATGGGGAGCAAAAATTAACATTTCACGCAATTTTCGCGAGACCTGAAAAGATTGATCTTTGTATGTAAAGTAATTTTTTAGTCTTTCTGGAGAAATATCATTAGCAATAGTTTCTGGATAAATACCATTAGTAGCTTTTTCCAATGCGATTCTATCGAGATCTGTGGCAAAAATCTTAATTCTGACATTTTTTCCTGACCTATTGATTGCTTCATCTAATAAAATTGCTAAAGAGTAAGCTTCTTGTCCTGTCGCGCAAGCAGTTACCCAAAAGCGTAATTCTTCTCCTGGTTTTGCTTCTCTCAAAAGCGAAGGGATAATTTTTGTTTCCAAATGTTCCCAAGCAGGAGTGTCTCGAAAAAAAGCTGTAACACTAATCAGTAAGTCATTACGTAAAAAATCTCGTTCTTGAGGGAGAATTTTTAAACGGTTGATATAATCATCAAAATTTTCACAGCCGAGGATTAGACAACGACGATTAATACGACGCGATAAGGTAGAAGACTTGTAGTGAGAAAAATCAATTTGTTCGTGATGGGCTAAAACATTTATTATTTGTTGGATTTTAAAAGAATCTGAACCTGTATCAGCATCTAAATTAGAAAAGCCGCCTTGAATTGTATTACAAGAAGTCAAACACTGATATATTAGTTTTGATATCTCGACTGGCGGTAAGATATAGTCAACAACTGCCGTATCAATGGCACTGACCAACATACCATCAAATTGAGCAGTTTTAGGGTCTTGAACGATTGATAAACCACCTGCTTCGTGGATTAGTCTTAGTCCATGAGAACCATCACTTCCCGTACCCGAAAGCACCACAGCAATTGCTTTTTCACCACAATCAGTAGCGAGGGACTTAAAAAACAGGTCTATAGGAAAATTTGGTTTTTGAGTCTGGCGGTTTTGTTTATATAGTTGCAGAGATCTATTTTTTACTACTAAATTTTGACCGGGGGGAATCAGATAAATGGAGTTTGGCTGTAACTTCATCCCATCTTCTACACGGTAAATTTCCATGTGGGTTTTCCGTCCCAGTAATTCCTTCATTAGACTCTTAAAGTCTGGTGACAAATGTTGAACAACAACAAAAGCAGCCCCACTATCGGTAGGAGTATGCTCAAAAAATTCTTCTAATGGACGCAACCCACCAGCCGATGCACCAATACCCACAACGAAAAAATCCCTTGCTTGTTGAGAGTCCATAAGATTTGTTTGTTGGTTTTTGCTTTCAAAATCACTCATTTCAGTTAATTCTGGTATTACTAATATTTCAATTTAAACCCCATAAAAACCTTGTTTAAATTTAGTTTATTGGGATTGAGATTTATCTAGTTGATATTAATGAAAATATAATTGTGTATTTTTTAGACACAGGAAAATATATAACTGTGTAGTATAAAGTAAATTATCTGTAATGATGTTTTTGTTTGTTCAGAAATCTCTACCGGTTAATTTCCTTGTAGATTGGTAATCATCTCAGACCGCCGAAAATGTAATATTTTTAAAGCTTAATTATGAAATACTCATATAAAGGGAACCTATTAAGTAAGTTTAATTAAAGCAGCAGATAATTATACAATTAAGGTCTGAGGATTTTTGAAAACTAGTACTCAAATACATCATTTTTAAAAATGATACAAATTTAAGATTAAAACTTAAGTGTTATCACTGAAATTAACAAAGGCTCAGCACTAGGCTATAACCTTTTTATATAGATACAATAAGGATTGAAGAATAAACTAATCATTTATGACTTGCTCACCTCGATAGTTGTGTATTTTTACCTGTCATAATGCGTAAATATTTTGTCAAGTATAATATAATATCCTGATAATAAATTGATATAAGAATGATATTGATTGAAATATGAGAAAAAAATCAAAAGTTATATTAGTAGAGGACGACTTAATTCTAGCCAAGGGTACAGCAAAATTACTGGAACGTCTTGGAGGATATCAAGTCGAAATTACCTTCAAATGTGAAAAAATTTTTAGTTTGTCACAGGCAGGTGAAGTTGACATCATTCTTATGGACATTAATCTTCCCGGTGCAGTTTGGAATGGAGATGAAGTAAGCGGTTCCGATTTGTCGCGAATTCTTAAAAGCCAGCAGCCAACAAAAAATATTCCGATTATTTTGCTAACAGCTTATGCAATAAAATCCGAGAGAGATATTCTTTTACAACAGTCCTTAGCTGATGAATTTTTTCTCAAGCCCATAACTAATTATTCAGCCTTGATAGCTTTGATGGAAGATTTGATTAGTAATCAATATATAGCTTCAATGGAGGGAGAATCCTCAGCAAATACTTGATTTTAAGAAATACTTGATGTTGAAAGTATAAAAGCTTGAAATATAGATATGAGCGTTCGTCGAAAAGCAACAAACTCAGTCAAAGAATTGAGTCATTTAACCACACTTAATCGGATTGTCAGTCGTATTCGTCAATCCTTGAATTTACAAACTGTTCTAGACTCTACAACCACTGAGGTTCGTCGTTTGCTAAAAACAGATCGTGTCAAGATATATAAATTTGACGAACAAGGTAATGGACAAGTTGTTGCTGAGTCTATTAATCGCGATCGCCTTCCATCTTTGAAAGGTTTATATTTTCCTGCAGGTGATATTCCACCCCAAGCCCGTGAGTTATTTGTTAAAGCCAAAGTGCGTTCTATTGTAAACTTAGAAGAGCAAAAAATTCGTTTGTTAGAACCGAGTCATTTTCTTTCCACATCAGCAGAAGAACTCACAGTAGAACAAGTACGTAAAGAACCTTTAAAAAAACTTTTACAACGCCCCGTAGATCCTTGTCATGTAGAGTACTTAAACCTCATGGGGGTAAAATCAACTTTAGTTGTACCTATATTAAAAGATAAAAAACTTTGGGGACTCTTGATAGCTCATCATGGTAAATCGAAACGGTTTTCCCAGCTTGATTTGCAAATTATCCAGATGATTACTGAACAGCTGGAACTAGCAATTTCCCAAGCCAATTTAATGGAAGATGTCGAAGCAAATGCTAGGCGAGAAAAATTAATTAGTGATATTTCTTTTCGTATTTACTTATCAGTAGAAACAGAAAAAATTTTGCAAAAAGTTCTTAGAGAAGTAGTTCGAGAAATTCAAGCATCTGGAGGAATTGTATTACTAACTCAAACCTTAAAAGATAAGGAGTTCTTAATTACTGGTTCTCAAGTACAGCTATCGTTTCAACAATGGCTAGAATTGTTTAAAAGCGCTGAAATTACTAATAGGTCAAAAGTAATTACGGACATATATCAAGAACAAAAATTAAATAAATTCATATCTGCTTTCACAAATACCCATATTCGTAGTATCTTGGTAGTACCTCTTCGGTATAGCCAAGAGGTTTTAGGCTACCTTGCTGTTTTCCGTGATGAAATCAATGTTGAAAGAGTTTGGGCGGGTTATAACGATCCAGATAAACGTCAACAGCGTCCTCGACAATCTTTTGAACAATGGAAAGAGATGAAAACAGCACAGGTCCCCGAATGGAGTGAAGGCGATCAAAAATTGCTAGAATCCCTGGGGAATCATTTCACCATGGCTATACTGCAACATACTTTGTACCAAAGAGAGAAACAGCAAAGATTTTTGGTTGAAGAACATAATCGCAAGCTTCAAGTGGCTCGTACTGTCGCAGAAACCGCCAGTCGTTTAAAATCTGAATTTCTCTCTACTACCAATCATGAGCTACGGACTCCAATAGCATCAACATTAAATTATTTGACACTGCTCAGAGAAAGATTGTACGACAATGAAGAAGAACTAGAAGAATACATTGAAGCCGCTTATACTTCTGCGGAAAATCTCGTCAATATTATTAATAACGTTTTAGATATTTCCAAAATAGAAGCAGGTCGAATGCAGGTTGATTTAAAATTTATAAAATTACAGCCATTACTAGATAAACAACGTAGTTTATTTAAAGCACAAACAATTGGTTGCAACTTAAATTTTGTTATGAAGTCTGAAGTTGATGCGATCTGGGCTGATGAAAATAAACTTCAGCAAATATTAATAAATCTCATTTCTAATGCTTTTAAGTTTACAAGAGAAGGAGAAATAAAACTGGAAGTCTTACGCTGTATAACTTCCGAAAAGCCGGAGATTCAATTTTCTGTATCTGATACCGGAATTGGAATCGAACCTAACAAACAAAATATTTTGTTTGAAGCTTTTGTCCAAGCAGATGGTTCTATTAGACGGCGTTATGGTGGTACGGGTTTGGGATTAACAATTTGCAAAAATTTTGTAGAGTTGATGGGAGGAAAAATCTGGCTCGAAAGTCCTGGTCTTAACCAAGGTACTACCGTCACTTTTACTTTACCTGTGAATGAGCCGCTAACATCGTAGATGCTTCTAGCGCTATATCTGCCATTAAAGCTGTAAAATTTTCATAGTTCTTAACATTCCACAGAATAAAACTATGATTTTTGCAGGTAAACGACCAGATAACTTAGGTGTAAATGGCGGTAAATTAGCAAGCTGTCCCAAATCACCCAATTGTGTTTCCAGTCAAACCGAGCCTGCAGACACAATTCATTTCATTGAACCACTTACTTATACTTCTACTCCCAAAGAAGCCTTAGCGAAACTCAAGACAATAATTCAGTCTTTACCCAGAACGACAATCATCAATGAAACAGATAATTATCTGTATGTAGAATTCAAGAGTGCATTAATGGGATATGTTGATGATGTAGAGTTTTACATCGAGCCCGATACTCAAAATATTCATGTTCGCTCCGCTTCTCGTCTGGGTCAAAGTGACTTGGGTGTGAATCGCAAACGAATCGAAACAATCAGAGAAAAGTTCGGTCAATAATTGGATTATCCAAATACTCAGTTGCAAGAACTCGATCTGAAATGGCTAAACAAAGCGAGAATGTCTTTTATTCGCCGATGTTACTGGCTCGTCATAATTTAAAGGACGTTGCGTATCTGATTTATGAGTCAGCACCCGAACTGTTCAATTTAATGTTTGGATCGTCGAAGATTAGATATCTGACTCATTTAGTCCAGTGTTCGAATAATCGCTTTAGCCATCAATACATTCGAGTAGCGGAACGAAACAAACAGGTTGTAGGAATTGCAATTATTATTCCTGCAACCAAACTCAATAACAACACTGATTATTACGATATCCTCAATTTCAGCCAAAAGCTCTGGTTAAAACTGGTACAAAGCATTATTCTCAAGCATGTTTTGCAACACAAATTCCCAGAAGGAACGTTTTATATTAGTAACATTGCAGTAGCAACTGAACATCGCAACCAAGGTATCGGTCGTCAGTTACTTTTAGAATGTATTGCAGAAGTGAGCACCGCTTCGGGCTCCACAAATACTATTTTTATCAGTGTTGACGTAAGTAATATGAGAGCCCAAAAACTCTATGAATCTCTAGGATTTAAAGTGGTTGAAACGAAGACGATTAATTTATTTGTGGGAACTATTGGTTCCCGCGTCTTATCCTTGACGGTGGACTAAAGTTGCACTCGCTTGTTCTGTCGGCATTAGAATTACATCATTAATATTGACATGAATCGGTCTTGTGGCGCAAAAGAACACGACATCAGCCACATCATCTGGAGTTAGGGGAGTCATTCCTTGATAAACTTTTTTGGCGCGATCGCGATCTCCATGAAATCGAACTTCACTAAATTCAGTTTCTACCAAACCAGGATCCACAGAAGTAACTCGTACAGGAGAACCTAAAAGGTCTTGTTTTAAACCTTCAGAAATTGATTTCACCGCAGCTTTAGTACCGCAGTAAACGTTACCTCCGGGATAGGTTTGATGTCCAGCAATGGAACCTATATTAATTACATGACCTGTACCACGACTGACCATACCAGGGACAATATAACGAGTCATATAAAGTAAACCCTTGATATTGGTATCAATCATTTCCTCCCAATCTTGGAAATCAGCCTGATAAAGTTTATCTAAACCGCGACTGAGTCCAGCATTATTGATAAGAACATCAATTGCAGACCATTCAGAAGGTAAAGAAGAAATTGCAGATTCTACTGTCTTGCGATCGCGGACATCAAGTTCTAGCAAATAAAATTCTGAGGGTTTTAAGTTTAATTTTTCTACTAGTTCTTGCAAACGTTCGTTCCGTCGTGCAGCCAAAATTAATTTAGCACCTGCATCTGCAAATACTTTTGCACAAGCAGCACCTATTCCACTGCTCGCACCTGTTATAAAAACTATTTTATTGTTCATAGGGAATTGGTAATGGGTAATTGGTAATGGGTAATTGGTAATTGGTAATGGGTAATTGGTAATGGGTAATTGGTAATTAAATAACCCGCCTTCGAACAAAAAGACGGGTTTGTTTATTTGTACTTTAAAACAAAATTTAAGTAAAACAGAGAATTTATTTCCCTACTACTGGAATCCGTTGGGTAATCATTGTCATACCATTACCACGTACCAAGACTGCAGAAATCCATTTGTTACCAGGAGTGGCTGGTGCTTCTCCGGTCTTAAACAAACCACCAGCAGAAAGTAATTCTAAATTTACTGATGTTGGTTGGAGATATTTGTTTGGTTTAACGGATTCCTCTAATGCTGCTCCCAGAAGATAATCGTCACCTAAAGGTTCTTGAACTATGGCATCAAAGTTATATTTTTCACCAACTTTTAACTTATCTGGTAAATTAATGTCAACTTGTGGAGGGTTAGCACCAGATGTGATTTGAGTACGTTCTGATAAAATTTCTTGACTAACTATTTTAGAACCTACTATACGTTGACGAGATGTAATTTTCGCATTCACCTTTAGACTGTGCTTATCTTTAAAGGAAGCCGCAGTGATATTGGTCACAGTTTCAGCTACAATTCCATTTCCTTCAGCTTTCCACGACTTGACTTCGGTAGAATATCTTAAGTTAGGATATTTTTCCCAAAATGACTTGAGCGCTTTTTGTAAGCTACTGCGGTTTAACCCGTCGTTATGGGTAAAGTTATTTGCATAAAATTTCATTACCTCATTGACATTACGTCGAGATGCTGCAGTATCAATTTGGGTTAACAAGCTTTTTAATTCTACTGGTGTGGCTTTGGAATCTTTGGCTTGAGCAGATTTTATGCTTCCTGCCAAACTAAGCGCAAATAAACAAAAAACTAACCCTCTGCAAATTTTAAGCATGGATTGGCGTTTAAGTAGTAAATTAATTAATTTTGGCATTAGTGTGGGGTAATTGGTAGTTGATTCTAATTTGGTAGTTGATTCTAATAAAGATATTCACAGTTTTTCAGCAAAAACCTTACAGTCAGATACTGGAAACATAAATTTATGGCGGGTTTATATAAGATAACTAATTTACCTGCTTAAGGTGGAGGTTACCCAACAAAATATGAATTATCCACCAGAAGCTGACAATCCACTACTTTGCCACATAAGTTATGAGCAGTTTTTAGTTGGGCTTTAACCCTTCAAAAGTCTTGATATTAGAGCCCTGAAGCGCTATGGCGAACGTTACTTTACCCAGTAAAATTAATGTGGTGGAGTGCCAATAGTCTTGTTCATTTATTATGAATACTTCGTTTTCCCAGGAGATCCTGTAAAGATGGGAAGTTTTAGATTTTTACACATAATATTTCGTTAAGCCTCATAGCACAGCTAACAGACATCAGCTAGAATGCAATTTGCTGCTAAAAATTCATCCAGATAAGTTACTAAAGTAAATATTAAAAATAAATGTTAAAAATAATTAAACTTATAATTTCTTCTAAAATTACCCCGTTAGCCACAAGAACGCAACGTAAATTACAATTAATCAAGCAATGATGATGATTTTGGTAATCGGCTTGATTTACTATTGCTATTATGTGAGCTAAATTACCCTCGTTTAGTTTTGAATTCACATAATATGTAATTTAGTTTTATCTTAGTTAAGCTAAGTGCTGACACGGTAGAAATTTGATGACAAAGGCTCCGATCAAACTACTAATGGCTGCTAGCGGTACTGGAGGACATTTGTTTCCGGCGATCGCACTGGCACAACAACTACCAGACTATCAAATTGAATGGTTGGGCGTTCCCAATCGTTTGGAAACGCGACTTGTGCCCAAAGAGTATAAATTACACACTATTTCCGTTGAGGGATTTCAAAAAGGTTTTGGTTTTTCGTCACTGTTTACTTTGGGTAAACTTGCTGGGAGTGTTCTCGATGTCAGAAAACTTTTAAAAGCAGGTAATTTTCAAGGAGTCATAACAACGGGGGGATATATCGCTGGACCATCTACGATCGCGGCGCGGTCTTTAGGTTTACCTGTTATTCTTCACGAGTCAAATGCTTTCCCGGGTAAGGTAACTCGTGTTTTTGCTCCTTGGTGTACTTCTGTAGCCCTTGGATTTAATGTCGCTGCTCAGTATTTACCCAAGGCCAAAACTGTATACTTAGGTACGCCAGTACGTCCGGAATTCAGGCAACCAGAGATTGGAGCATCTTTGGATTTACCAGTTCCAGAGGGTGCACCATTAATTGTAGTTTTTGGTGGTTCCCAAGGGGCTGTTGCAATTAATAAATTGGTCAGACAATCCGCCCCAGCTTGGTTTGACGCTGGAGCCTATATCGTGCATTTAACTGGAGATAACGATCCAGAGGCTGAAAGTCTGCAGCACGAAAAGTATATTTCACTGCCTTTTTACGACAATATGGCAGCTTTACTACAACGTGCTAATTTAGCAATTAGCCGTTCTGGTGCTGGTAGTTTAACGGAATTGGCTGTGTGTGGTACTCCAGCAATTTTAATTCCCTATCCCTATGCTGCAGAAGACCATCAAACCTATAATGCTCAAGTGTTTACCTCTGTAGATGCAGGGCTAATGTTTAAGCAATCGGACTTAACGGCAGAAAGCTTGCAAAATGAAGTTTTAAAACTTTTATGTTCTCCCCTAGAATTAAAGACTATGGGAGAAAAGGCTTCATCGATCGCAATTCCCGATAGTGCGGAAAAAATGGCAAAGTTGGTAAGAAGCTTGGTGGGGAAGTAATGAGTAATGAGTAATGTTAGCGCAGCGGGGCGCGACAGCGCACAGTAATGAGTTGTAGAGACGCGACATGTCGCGTCTATATAAGAATAATGAGTAACGTTCGAGAAACTATTCTTATCTTTCTGGATACCTAATTGCTAATCCCCAATCCCCAATCTCCATGAACAAACAAAAACCTGTCAGTGTCTGGAATTACAAACCTTGGTGGTGTCAACCTTGGTCAATTTTGCTTGTGGGGATAACTATAATTGGGGGTTCTTGGTTAATATCTAAACTAATATTTGGAATGGTTTGGCTGACACTTTTGGTTGCTATACCCGTTCTGACCTGGATGGGCTTTTTTTTGTTGCTTTATCCCCAATTAGTTGTTCGTAGTGGATTGTTAGATTCGTATCAAGCAGAAATAGACAATTCATCAAGAGAAATATCTTAAAGACGCGACAGAGCCCGTGGCGTTGGTGTTAGCTTTGTCACGTCTTTAGAAAATGGTAAATGAGCACCTGATTATCACAAAAGATCTTAAACTTTGATTATCTCGCTTGGTTGGCGTAAATCCGACCAATACTATTCAATACTTGCAATCAAAGCATCCATTTTGCGTAGTTCAGCTTGGCTTTCTTTGAGGTAGCGACGCACGCCTAAGGCAATTGCTTCCTGAGCCATTGGTCCAAAGACTTCTTCACCTTTGACCTGTTCCTGATTTTGCAGTTCATTGACTAGATTTGCCGTTGCCATTGTCAATGCTCCTAATGCGGCTAAACCAGCATCGCGGGCAGATATCTTGCCAAATTCTTGCCTAAACTCGCTTAGTTTGAGGGTTGCATCTGGACCTAAAGCCTGCTCTAGTGCGTCTTTAAGTAACTCTTTAACATGAAATTGTGGCTCTCGTTTGACAAGTGCTTCTTCAACCAGCAAACCTATTTCTCGCAGATGTTTACTTTCAATTTGGTCAAACGGCATCGGCTTCAATTCCTCATAGAGCGGGAAACGCACCATATGTCTAATAATCCATGGGTATCGAGAGCACATTCGCACATTCTTAGGCATCAGCCAAGTTACGATATTACGGTAATACTGTTTAATATCGTCTAGGTTACGTCCGGTTAGTCCTTGCCGTCCGGGAGGCAGATTTGGCAGATCTCCAAGAATATTTACATTGACGAAATGATGCCAGGTAGCATCAGTAACGACTCTACCAACATTAGCTAGTTGACCATCGTAGGCACAGATACTGATAAAAGATCGTGGTGTTACGGCTTGTTTAGTCGTAATATTATTATTGTTCACAAAAGCATTGCCATGAGACATGCTTAAAGCTACAGCCTCTGGCGAAATGCGTATTCCTCCAGCAGTACTAATAGGCCATTCGTCAGTTGCTCCATCCGGCATTTTGGTATTGAGATTTGAGGGCACAACACACTCACCTTCATGAGGATGATCGGGAAAGACCTCGATCGCACGAACGGGATTATTCCCCGGTACCTGCAGTAGAGGATGAGCGCTGCCAATACCACCTGCTTCAGTGCGGTAGTTAACGTAGAGCCGCTGTGGAAATTCGTCAGACTGATCCTCAAAATCATAACTATCATTACTTCCCGGTCGATTGGTGGTAAGGCGATCCTGACCACTAGCACTAGGTGTATCCGCAAACCTCCAATAGCGCATAGCTCTTACCCGGGGAATATCCATGCACATACCTGCACCAAGATCGGCATGATCCCCCGTCGCAAAGATACCGCCGCCCGCTTGCATAAATTGAATCACCGCATTTAGTGCGCCTGCTTCATCCGTCAGCTTTCTCGTAGAAAATTCTCCGTCAACTGAGAGCATCAGCACAACGTCGTAGCGTGATTTGATCAAACCATGTGCTTGATCCGTAAACTTAAAGTTGGTGATGTGCTGAGTGGCTGAATTGTAGGATAAGGTGCCATTGGGGTTAAATGTGGCGGTAATTACAATGGGCGTCATGCCATGAACAGTTGAACCACGTAACGTATTGACAAACTCGGTCAGTCCAAAGTCACTCGTCGGCGAATAGTTTAACCCGTCGGTTACAACTAATATTTTAGGCGTACATTCTTGAAACCAACTTGCGACTAGCTCCTCAAAACTATATTCGCTCTGTGTATCAATATTTATATCTATAAGTGGCATAGTTTTCTCCAAAATAGAAATACTGGAATTTTGAAAACATATCGTCCAGGTGCCAAGCTAAAAAATGCTTGTCATAGATGCATTAAGATTATGTACCGAGAAAAGTTAGTAACTTAAATAACTCTTTGAGGCTAGTATTTATCTCGTTGCTCCCCTTATTAAGCTTCATCTACCCAGTATTAATCGGTTGCTAATCATATACTAGGATCTGACAATAAGTATTAAAATACACTTTAATGAAATGATTAAAAATATAGCGCTACGCACAAGCAAAAAGTAAAAATGGACCACACAGGAAGACGACGAAAGGTTTACCAATGATAGATTTGAGCGTTGATCAATTTCCTAACCTAGTTGCGTAGTGCTATATTTCCTGCGAACGCGTGATATTACGTCCGGCTAAACAGTTATCATATCTGTAGGGGCGAAGTAATAAGTAATAAGTAATAAGTAATAAGTAATAAGTAATAAGTAATAAGTAATAAGTAATAAGTAATGAGTAAAATGGTTATTAGGTAATGACCGCCGTCTTTTCAATAGGGCTATATAGTAACTAATTAAGCGGACTTGATATGATAGCGTAAGATATATTTTTTATTTTTACCGCTCTTCCATCACTCTCGCGAGATAATAATCTTAGATCAAACTTGAAACCAAGACACTGATGAGATTTAGATTTTAATTTCTCACATCAAACTTTAAACGGCTAAAAATCTTTGAATCACATCTTGACTGAGTTCGCTCGTTAAACCAGAAGCAACAATACCACCTTTCTGCATCGCGTAGTAATAATCAGCTTGACGCACAAAATGTAAATGTTGTTCTACTAATAAAACAGAAATTCCAGTGGTTTCGACAATGTTACGAACAGCAGCTTCAATTTCTAAAATAATTGATGGTTGAATACCCTCAGTAGGCTCATCTAATACAAGTAATTGGGGTTTTCCCATTAAAGTACGAGCAATAGCTAATTGTTGCTGTTGTCCTCCACTTAAATCGCCACCCATGCGCGATAACATAGTTTTTAAAACGGGAAATAATCTAAAAATACTTTCAGGTATATCTGGATTTCTTACTCGATTTTTTCTTGCTTCCAAACCTAATAATAAGTTTTCTTTCACTGTTAACCGAGGAATAATTTCTCTCCCTTGAGGAACATAACCAATTCCCATTTTTGCTCTTTGGTCGGGAGATTTAGAGTTGATAATAGTCTCGGAAAAGTTAATGGTACCGCTGCGAGGTTTAAGTAAACCCATAATTGTTTTCATTAGGGTTGTTTTCCCTACCCCATTACGTCCAATTAAACACACCATTTGACCTTCAGGGACGCTCAAATCTACGTCCCGTAGAATATGACTTTCGCCGTAATAAACATTTAAATTAGATATTTGTAACATTAATTCTGACTAGATTTTATATATATTATTTGAGATTAATTATTATTTTGTTGTCCTAAATAGACTTCGATAACGCGAGGGTCATTTTGTACTTCTTCAATGTTACCTTCACATAAAACCGAACCCTCATGAAGAACTGTTACCTTTCTCGCAATTTCTCGGACAAATTCCATATCATGCTCAATTACAAGAATTGAGTGGCTTTCTGCAAGCATTAAAAGTAGCTGTGCAACATTATAAGTTTCTTCATCCGTTAAACCTGCAACAGGTTCATCTACCAACAATAAATCTGGAGATTGGGCGACTAACATTCCAATTTCTAAACGTTGTTTTTCCCCATGGGAAAGAAAAGCTGATTTGATATTTGCTTTGGAAGTCAAACCAATAGTTTCGAGCAATCCTTGTATTTTATATTTGTCTGTTTTCTTGGAAGTTACAAATAAGGTAGAAAAAATATTTTTATTACGATTTGCACTCAGTTCTAGATTTTCACTAGCTGTTAGATTGAGATATATTCGAGGTGTTTGAAATTTCCGACCAATACCCATACGGATGATTTCATGTTCTTGAAAAGAACGAATATTTTTACCTTTAAAAATAACTTTTCCTTCCGTAGGCTTTACCTTACCAGTAATTACATCAATAAAAGTTGTTTTACCAGCACCATTGGGACCAATTACAACGCGTAATTCTCCTACATCCATGCTGAAATTAAGATTATTTAATGCTTTAAAACCGTCAAAACTGACAGTGACATTTTGGGTTTGTAAGATTTTAGGGTTCATGGTGGAAGCCACTTGTGGGAAGTGTGGGAAGTGTGGGAGGTGTGGGAAGTGTGGGAGGTGTGGGAAGTGTGGGAAATTCTGAAAATAGTGTAATATTGGGAATCTAGGTATTTGGAAGAACATATTAAGGAATAATTCTTAAATCCTAAATTCTGATTTCTGACTTCTGACTTCTGACTTCTCCTATCAATCTCCCTGTACTTCAGATTCTTCTAGCGCAGGATAAGTTGAAACTTTTCTCTTTTTTTTAATTAATTCTATCCCTTCACTACGTAACCATCCAATAACACCATCAGGGAGTACCGTCACAACTATTAAAAACAGCGCACCTTGAAAAAATAACCAGAATTCTGCAAATTGTTCGCTGAAAAAGGTACGAGCATAATTTACTAATAACGTACCTAATATTGCTCCGACTAATGTTCCGCGTCCTCCAACAGCAACCCAAATTACCATTTCAATCGAAAAAGCAATCTCCATTGTTTTAGGTGAAACCGAACCACTTTGGAGAGTGTAAAATGCTCCTGCAATTCCTGCGATCGCACCAGAAACAGCGAATACCAATACTTTAAAATCTGTGGGGTTATAACCGGAAAAGCGCACTCGACTTTCATCATCACGAATTGCGATTAGTACCCTTCCAAAACGTCCACTTGTTAACCACCGACAAAGAAAATATGTTAAAACCAGGAAAACTATTGTGAGATTATAAAAAATATATTGGGTACTGTATTCACTAACTTTTAACTTAAATAAAGTTGTAAAATCTATTAATCCATTAGTTCCATTAAATAGCTTTTGTTGTCCGTTAAAGAAGTTAAAGAAAACGATTGTTGCAGCTTGTGTCAAAATTGAAAAATACACACCTCGAATGCGGTTTCTGAATACGAGATATCCTAATAATCCTGCAAATACAGTGGGAATAAGAAAAGTCGCGATCGCAGCAAAGCGAAACGAATGAAAAGGTTCCCAAAATTCAGGGAGTTCTGTCACCCCATAAAGACCCATAAAATCTGGTAATTCACCTTCTGGAACTTGTAATTTAAGGTGCATAGCGATCGCATATCCACCCAAACCAAAAAAAATACCATGTCCCAAACTTAGTAAACCGGTATAACCCCAAATTAAATCTATACCTAAAGCTACAATCGCCAGTGATAGAAATCTTCCTAATAAATTCAAGCGAAAATCTGAAAGTATAACTGGCATAATAAAAATCAAGACGAGTGCGATCGCGATTACCAATCCCACCTCAATTAATATTGATTTTCCCCCTTTAAGTTTCATGTTTTTCAGCTTTAATTTTTTTAAAAATCATAATCTTCTGAATTTATCGAATCTCAATTTATTTAATATTTTGATATTTATTGATTACCCACAAACTTGAATTAAACAAATTATAAAATTCGTAGGGTGTGTTAAGCGCAAGCCGTAACGCACCGCAATTAAAATAAATTAAGAGGTCAATTACCTATGACCAATTACCAATTACCCATTCCCTAAAACTACAACTCGACATTTCTACCTTTCTGAGCGAAAATTCCAGTAGGTTTCCATTGTAAAAATGTAATAATTAATCCAAAAACCATCACTTTTGCCATACTAGTGGTAGAAAAAAACTTAAAAAAATCAACTAAAGGTGGGATAGGAGCAAACAGAAAAGTCAAAGTACCAGAAGCAATTAAAAAGTTAGCCGTACCAATCCCCAATGCTGCGATGATAGAGCCCAAAAAATTTCCTACACCTCCAACCACAACAACCATAAAAGTATCAATAATATAATTTTGTCCGGTATTTGGTCCCACAGATCCAAGCAAACTAATTGCAGCTCCAGCAATTCCAGCTAATCCCGAACCAAGTGCAAAGGTAATTCCATCAACTGTTTCTGTAGGGATACCCAAACAAGCACTCATATCTCGATTTTGGGTTACAGCACGAATTCTTAATCCCCATCTTGAACGTTGTAAGAATAGATAAATTCCTGTAACACAAACAATAGTTAAAAATATGATAAATATTCGAGTATAGGGGAAATATAAAGTTCCTAAACCCCAATCTTCTTTTAACCACACAGGAATATTTAACTCACTAAAATTTAATCCTTCTTGCAACCAAGTAGGAGCAGTAACGTCTACATTTTGAGCCCCAAACCAAGGTTGATTAACTGATAGTTTATAGGTCTGACTGAAGAAATTAGCTGTTGTGAACGATACTGCTAAAGAGAGGGAAAATAATAATCCTATAACCCAACTACGAAACCGAATAAAATTAAAATGAGAATTAAAACGAGAATTCAAAATCCATAAACCACCAAAAAATAATAAACAAAATAAACTGATTCCAATAAATAATACCCAATTTACACTGCGGACAAATTGCTTGAGTATTAAACTTACACCCCAAGTTGCAAGTAAAGTTTCTAGAGGTCTACCATAAAGATATCTGATAATCCCTTTTTCTAGAATTAAACCAAAGACAGCAGTTAATAAAAAAGCAGTGACAATCGCAAAAAATATATAACTCTCAAACCAGATTCCACCTAATTCTTTGCATACGTTCTGTACAATGAAAGTTGTGTATGCTCCCAACATCATTAACTCACCATGGGCCATATTAATTACACCCATCAAGCCAAATATAATAGCAAGTCCTAAAGCCGCAATTAATAATACAGAGCCAGTACTAATACCATTAAATAAAACATCTAAAAAACTTGCTAACACTTATTTTAATTTCCCCCGAAAATTTCAAATTAGGATATAGTATTTTTCTTTCTCTTAGGATTTTTCTCTGGAAATTTATTTTTATCAGAGTGCGTTTATAGAATGAATATTAATCGTATATAGCGGTGCGTTACGACACGATGAGAAAGATGACCTAAAAAAGATATTATTTCGCACGCCTAATACACCCTACAAGTTTTTATATTTTATTTATAAACACACTCTTGGAATCTTTTGTTCTTGAAACCTCTTTTTTAGATATTTGATAATAGATAAACCAATTACCAATTACCCATTACTTACTCATTACTCATTACTTATTACTCATTACTTATTACTTATTACTTATTACTCATTACTCATTACTTGTTACTCATTACTCATTACTTATTACTCATTACTCATTACTCATTACTCATTACTCATTACTTATTACTCATTCATCACCCCTAAGTCGTCTTATATTTACCACCCTTCGTCGGATCCGACCAATCACAAGCAAAACCCTTAGTAGAAGTGACAAACTGATTCCAAGGTACTGGATCGACAGCAGTGGGAGTCTCATTGATGATTTCAAACAAACCATCATCTCTGACTTCACCAATACGAACAACTTTAGACAGGTGATGATTGGAATTCATTATCACCTTTCCTTCCGGTGCTTCTAAAGTTTGACCGTAAGCAGCAGCACGAACTTTCTCTAAATCAGTTGTTTCAGCTTTTTCTACCGCTTGCTTCCACAAGTAAACTCCAATGTATGCTGCTTCCATTGGGTCGTTAGTTACGCGATCACTTCCATACTCTTTCTTGAAAGCTTCAACAAATTTTTTGTTTGCAGGAGTATCTACTGTTTGGAAATAATTCCAGGCTGCATAGTGACCTTTGAGATACTTTACACCAATCGCCTTCACTTCTTCTTCAGCGATACTAACGGACATGGTGGGATATTTATCTGGTGTTATACCTGCACCTTTCAATTGTTTGAAGAAAGCTACATTACTATCTCCATTCAAAGTATTAAAAATTACTCCACCGTTGGGTAAGGCTTGCTTAATTTTGCTAATAATAGGTGTAACTTCGATGTTACCCAATGGTAAGTAATCTTCTCCGACTGTTTTACCACCATTTGCTTCTAGTTGTGCTTTGATGATTTGGTTGGCTGTTTTGGGAAAAACATAATCGGAACCAACTAGAAAGAATTCTTTACCTTTATTTTTTAATAACCAATCAACCGCAGGTTCAATTTGCTGGTTTGGTGCTGCACCGGTATAGAAAATATTTTGCGAGCACTCTTGACCTTCGTATTGGACCGGATACCACAACATGTGGTCTTTATTTTCAAACACAGGTTTAACGTTTTTGCGGCTAGCAGAAGTCCAGCAACCAAAAACAACAGCAACTTTATCTTGGTCGATAAGTTTATTAGCTTTCTCTCTAAAAGTATCCCAATTAGAAGCCCCATCTTCAAGAATAGCTTCAATTTGTTTGCCTAAAACTCCACCATTAGCATTAATTTCTTTGATGGCTAATTTTTCTGCATCTACAACACTTCTTTCACTAATAGCCATTGTACCGCTGAGGGAATGTAGAATTCCTACTTTAATAGTCTGACCATTGCTGGTCTCTGTGGTGGATGAGTCTGTCGTAGATTCTGATGGGTTTTCTGTAGAAGCAGGTGAATCATTAGCACAAGCCTTTAAGAAAACACTCGTACCAAATGCACCTATACCATAAATTAAGAAAATTCTTCTATTAAATCTGTTTTTCATGTTCTTTTACTTACCCAAAAGATATAATTTCCTTAATTAAAGTTAATTAAGCATATACACTACGAAGTTGACATTATTCTGTAACCATAAAAGTGCAAAATGTTATACATTACTGATATTAATTTGATACTTTCTCATTAAAGTGTATCTTCATATACCTTTTTTACAAGAAATTTTACAAAAAGTTGTTTTTATTAACTAATTCGACCAATAAAGCAAATTAAAAATAGGATAAAAATCAAGATTATTTATCTCTAAAAACTTATTTTTGTAATTAAATAGATATTTTCAGTGACAAAAATATCTATTATTTTTTAACGAAAAAACATCATATTACCTTGGTATATCTGTTAGTAACTGCATATTTTTTCGTCTCTTATTTATTTAGGTTATTGTTTTTTGAGAGAAAATAAAGTATCAGCTATTTTTTAATATTTCGTTTTGTCTTATTTCTCTATTGAAATCATTAAAACACCATAATGTAGGCTAGTTTTTATCTAAAGCTCGATAATCCAGACTCATGGACTGTAACATTTTTTCTCGCTTTTTCCGAGCTATAGCTTGTAAATCAATAGTTTTATCTGTTTCATCGACAATTTCGCCAGTAATGACTTCTAGAACATCTTCCAGAGTCACAACACCGGAAACATTACCATATTCATCTACTACCACCGTTAAATGTTCGTGAGCATCAAGAAAACTTTTGAGGAGTTTATCTGCTCGAATTGTTTCTGGGACAAATCTGACTTTACGCGTTAGGGTCGCAATTTTTTGATTGTATCTACCTTCAACCATTGCTGTTAGTAGGTTTTGTTTTAAAGCAACTCCAATTACTCTGTCAATTGATTCATTAATGATAATAATCCGGGTATGTTGTGAGGAAATAATATCTGTTTTTGCTTCATTCAAAGTTAATTCACCACGTAAATAAGTCAACATAATTCGTGGTGTCATTAAATCAGACGCAGTTAGATCGCTCAACTGAAATACCCTTTGAATCATTTCTGCTTCGTCGCGTTCGATTATTCCTTCTTGATGTCCAATATCTGCTAATAATTTAATTTCTGCTTTATTAGTAGTTGGTTGTTTCTTTCCTTTAGTAATTGGTGCGGTGACAAATTCTATTACCCACACTAAAGGAGTAAATATAAGAGCTAACCCGGCAACAGGAATAGCTGCTAACATGGAAACTTGTTCCGCGTAACGCTCACCAATAGTTTTTGGTACTATTTCTGCAAAAATAATAATTAGAAAAGTTAATATTCCCGAAAAAACTCCCAGCCACCGGTCTCCCAATACCGATGTGGCGACACTACCTGTAACAATACTACCGATAATATTGAATATATTATTAATAATAACAATAGTTGCAATTGGTCGATTCATATGTTCGCGAATCGCCAGAAGTGCTAGAGCAGAAGGATTTTTTGATTGTGCTAATTGTTTAACTCTGAGGGGGGAAACTGAAAATAATGCGACTTCGATCCCAGAACACAAAGCCGAACCTGTGATAACCGTTAATACAACAAAAATAAGTTGAAACATTTTTAGTTCCCAATTGTGGGAAGAAATAGTAAAGATTAATGAACTGCCAAAAAAGTTTATACTATCGGGTAGATAAAGGTACACCCTCTATCCATCGAATTTCTCTCTTCCTTACCACTTCATAAGTAGTATTTTTGCTGAGAGTATTTTGGGAGATAAATCTTATTAACCTAATTTTTTCCTATTGCAATTAATAAACTATTTGTAATTGTAAAATCAATTAGTTAATCCAGGAAAAATTAAGTTAAAGAAAAAAGCAATTAAGTGTGCTGGAAAAATATCCTATTTTAATTGATAACTTCCCAAATGTCCTCCCATTGCTATTACTAAAGAATAATGGTTGGTATCTAAGGGTTCATATATAGTTTCAGGTATTTGAATTGGGTGTTTCGTTTGACTGCGGTTGATAAAATAGCAGCCTGTCGTAAATAAACGGCTTCAGAAGAAAAATAATTGCAATTTTTCGCCAATAAATCCCAGAAATACTTATTTCCGGAATATCAATCTAATGGGAAAATACTTTTTATTCGTTCTTTTCTGTAATGAGTTGAGAAAGAAACACTTCAGTTTTATGATGGCATTGGTTAGATATGTTAGATAAGTTAAATAAGCTCAGATAAAATTTGAAACTCACGCAAATCTAATAACAACATCGAGAGGGTCAGTAAATTTGTAACCCGCTACGTACAATGGGGTATAGCTATTACAAAATTATTATTTTCTAAGCCTCTGTATGTACTAAAAGATTTGCGTAAGTCACTAGTAGTGCAAATTATCAACAAAATTTTGTAACTTAGAAATCTATATAAATGATATAGAAACTAGGTTGAGTAAATGCACTGGTTTAATTAACTACCCGATCTAATTAACTACCTGACTACCATGACTGCGCGGATCGCTTTGACTGCTAACAGGTGCAACCCGAGTAGAAAATTCAGATACTTGACCGCTCACTTGAGCATAAGGCAAATCGGAATTATTCGCCAAGGCATCTAGATTACTTGTCATAATTTGGCGGGGTTGATCGCCAATAGCTTCGGCTATTGTGACTCCACCATTATCCAGATACACAAAATGAGGAATACCATCAACTTGGTATTTGACCATTTCTGGCAACCACTTGGTATTATCGACGTTTAGCATTACAAAATTAATTTGATCGCTATAGTCTTGCTTTAATTGAGCAATATCTGGTGCCATTTTTTGACAAACTGTACACCAATTAGCATAAAACTCTACTAATGAGGGTTTTCCATTTGTCATTGCTACTTCTAGGGGAGTAGACTTGCTGTCCAATTCTGCGAGAGAAGTTGTTGTTGTTTGACTTCGTACTCCCAGAAGTAAAGTCACACCAAGGATAATTGCAACAATTGCGATTAGGAAGTTTCGCAGTCGTTTTCCAGTTGTGGTGGATTCAGTTTGGATTGGAGAATTTGCAGATGAATCCGTAGACATTGCCTATTTATCAAAAATTATTAAGTGCTGGTATCTTACTTCAGTTTAACCCTGTCTTTCTCTATCCGAACTGGTTTAAATTTTGGAGAATGGTAATTATATTTGCTTGACAAATACGTTACAACTAAAAAAAACCGATTATAAACCTGTGAAAAAGCGAGTTACTCTTACCTTCCCCAAACGTGCGATCCAAATACCGATTGCATATCGCTTAGCAAAAGACTTTAACGTTGCAGCTAACATTATCCGTGCTCAGGTTGCACCGAATCAAGTTGGTAAATTAGTAGTGGAACTTTCGGGGGACATTGACCGATTAGATGAAGCTGTTGAATGGATGCGATCCAACAGCATTACGGTTTCTAAAACTTTAGGTGAGATCTTAATCGATGAGGATAAATGCGTTCACTGTGGCTTGTGTACGGGTGTTTGTCCTACTCAGGCTTTAACTCTCAGTCCGGAAACCTACAAATTAACCTTTACTCAAAAACGTTGTATTGTCTGCGAACAATGTATTCCGACTTGTCCAGTAGAGGCGATTTCGACTAACCTTTAGTAGAAGTAAGAAGTAATGAGTAATAAGTAAGGAGTCAGAATTCAGAACAGACCGCGTCTTTTCCAAATACCTAGATTTTCAATATTATACTATTTTCAAAACTTCCCACACTTCCCACACTTCTTAGACTTCCCACACTTTCCCCAATCCCCAATCCCTAATCCCTAATCCCCAAACTTAAACACATCGGCGATAACACTACTTTTACCTACTAATCTTTTGGTTTGTGAAGGTGAATCGTAAACTACCAAGAGCCGAGTTTCTCCACAAGTATCTTGAAACAAGGTAATTCCTTCGGCGTGATCGTCGCGATTGCCATGGGGAATTTGCATTACAATTTCTGGTGTGGTGAATGTATTTTCTTTGAGATTAACTACATTTTCTAGAGAATAAATACATATAGGACCATCTAAATTCATTGTTGGACCAGCTAAAATCAATAAATCTTCGCCGTCCAAATATAAATCTCTAATTCCCAAACCGTTTAAGTTAATAAAATGCTTTCGATATAATTCGCGATCGCAGCCAATTTCCTTTAACTTTAATAATCCTGGAGCAGATTCTTCCAATTCAATTTCTAACATTACTGCCCATCCCCGCAATACGGGACCGCGCAAACCAAGAAAAATTCGGTTTTGGACAACAGCTATTCCTTCAATATCAAACCCATTATCTTTACCAGGAATTGCGGCTTTAATAAAAGCTCCGAGATGGGGGTCTTCAGCTAAAGCCTCCATAAGTGTATTTCCTTGTTCGGTTATTTCTAATTTTGCTGCGGTTAACTCAAGTTTTGGGTTATCCGGATTGGGAGAAGATGATAATAATTCACCATCAATCAGAGGAATACGACCGAGAACATAACGGTTAGGTTCTGTTACGATTTTTGCAAGTCTTTTGAGATTTTTCTGATCCGATTTTTCTGGTTTGACTCGTTTCCGTTTATAACTGTGGGAGCCAACAAACCATAAATAATTATCGTGATAACTAATTCCTTCAATATCTATTTCTTCGTCTTCTGGGGCTGGTAAATCAATAAATTCTGCAACCCTAAATTTTTTGTGATCGGCAAATTTTTCTGCATCTACCTTAGATAATCTTTCTATTGTTGAGGTTTCATCGGAACCCAACCATAAATAGTTATCAGGGCTTAAATATACCGCTGAAAGGTCTTCCCGGTGTTCTGGATAATCTTTTCCAAACACAAGTAATACTTGTTTGATTAAAGCTGAATTTGGCATCTTTGACTAATATATAAAAGTGTTTTGCGTAAATTTGAAGATTTATTATATACGTAAAAATTGGTGATTGGTAATTGGTAATTGATAATTGCTCAGTCACTAGTCATGACTCCTGACTTCTGACTCCTGCTCACGTCGCTAGCGTAGCGTACCGGATCCGCAAGGTAGCGCAGCTATAGGTATTGCGCGGTCTGTTCTGACTTCTGACTCCTGACTTCTGACTCCTGACTCCTGACTTCTAACTCCTTAGTTTTGACCTGCATCCATAACTCATAAAATAAATAGAAACGCGAGCGTATCACGTTTCTAAATTCACTTCATCCTTTATCTGTGAAAAATTTGACAATTAAAAATTTGACAATTAAAAATTTGATAATTACTTGATTTTCAACAATTCCACATCGAAAATTAAAGTTGCATTGGGAGGAATGACGCCACCAGCACCACGAGAACCATATCCCAATTCAGAAGGAATAATTAGCTTTCTACGTTCGCCCACTTTCATTGTACTGAGTCCTTCGTCCCAGCCCTTAATTACTTGTCCAACACCGATTTTAAAATCAAAAGGACGATTGCGATCGCGCGAACTATCAAATTTACTTCCGTCTTCTAGAGTGCCGGTATAGTGTACAGTTACAATTTGTCCCTTTTCAGGAGTTGCTCCACTTCCTTCTTGAAGGACAACATATTTTAGTCCTGAAGGGGTAGTAACAACGTTCTCTTCTCCTGAGGGGGTAGCAGCGACGTTTGGATCGGACATATCTTTGCTTGCGATTAAAGTATTATTTTCGTTTACGTTATCTGATGTTGCAACGGTAGTGTTAATAGGGTTAGCAACAGCGGACTGTGGTTTTTCACCACTAATTTGTGCGAATACCAAGACCACAGTACAAATAACAACGAAAGTCGCGCTGAGAAGAATTGCTTTCAAAATCACTCCTTCCTAATTAAAGGTGTCTGGGAATTGGGATTACTAGTAAAACAAATCTTAGTTTATCAGTTTATGGCAAATGTACCAGTTGGAACTTAAGCAATTCTTATGATGAGGATTTTGATACATTTAAATGCAGGTATTATTACTACAGTATCAATAAACCCTCCCATGATTGTGAGGAAGAAATCAGCGGGAGGGGTGCAAGATATATTTATTTTTTACTACCAAATTACATATCTTCAACGCCACATCTTATTTTCTAAATCGCGGACTTGACGTTCTAAGCGATCAATTCTTCCTCTCAGTTCGTCCACTTCTGACTGACGAGCAACTCCCAAATCTTGCATCATATTGCGCATTTGTCGTTCCATATTGGTTCCCCAGTTATCTTGCTCAGATTTGAGTTGTTCTACCATATCATCCATAACTTCTTTGGCTTGTTCTGGATCGAGTTTGCCATCCTTTACCATTTTTTCACTGGCTTCTCGCAGTTTTTCCGCCATAACTGATGTCGTACCAATACCGAGCATTAGTAACTGTTGCATCCAGTTGTTGTTATCCATGTTTTCTCCTCTCTAAAATTTCTTATCCTTGAATTTTTATTCTTAAAATTTATCCTTAAAACTTACTTGACCCCAAATTTGCACTGTATTTTGGATATCCATCAATTAAAGTCCTTAAAATCAAGTCCTTAATCAAATGCATTTTAATCAAGTACATTTTAGAATCACTATTTTATACCTATAACTTTATTTATTACTTGGTATTAAATGAGAATATACAGTTGTGCTGCTAGGGTCAATATGTTTTCCTCACCTCTACAGCTCTATTCTGACAAATTCAAGCTAGGAATGAAAGAAAGGTGGTTATTGAGTTACTCAAGTTTAAAATGGATCCTGCGGTACGGGAAAAATTTATTCAAAAGGATGAAGATATTTGGACTAACGCTTTAAGAAAATATTCTGGGTTTTTAGGAAAGGAAGTTTGGATTAATCCCAATGATAAAGGTGAAGTGACAATAATAGTGCAGTGGGAAACACGAGAACAGTGGAAGAGCATACCACAGAAAGATTTGGATCTTATCGAAGCTAAATTTGATTCGTCACTGGATTTTAATTATGAAATGACAGAGTCATCGGAGTATCAAGTCCGAAAATTTCCTCGCAGGTAAATGCATAAATCCATAGAAGTTCAACCATAGAAGTTCAGCTATAGAAATCCAACTAAATTTAACGTTTTGGAGATTTTCTTGGTTTTTCCACTTGACGCATAGCTTCTCTACCCAAGATAAACATTCCTGTCACACCCAAACAAACAAACCAAACGTATTCTCGCCAATATAGACCAATTTGTTGAGTGGGATTGAGTTCTGGGTGCAGTGTAGTTAAATATAGTAGTAACACAAGAATTGTTAAGGCAGAAAAACCGACGAAGCTTAAACCAATCTTGATTCGGGCTGGTCGCAGTTCCCAATCGCTAATTTGGTCGAAATCAATTTCTGCTAATTCACTTAAAGTGTCTTCTGCAATAAATGAAGCTTCTTCTATACGTTTACTTAGTTCGGGCGATACAATTGGCACAATTGCACCAACTGTTGGACGACGCAAGAAGGCTTCCGTGTCGCGTAAGATTTCTAACGGCTTACGTTTCTGCGGTTCAGCGAATTCCAGATCTTCTGGAGTTTCTTCGGCGTTGTCTTTGGGTTCAAAATCCATAATCTGATTTTTAGAGTAGGTTTTGATAATTCGCCGGATCAAAGAGACTGGGATAGGGAGAATATGTTATCTCCCGTCCCTTATTATCAGTAATATTTTAACTGTTGAGCTATATTTCCATTGTAGAGCGGGAAGCAATAAATCATTCTTGTTTGAGGTGTCGCTTTTATCTTTGTATCAAAAGTTTTGAAAACTCTAATAACTCAAAACTGTAAATGTAACAGTGAATGCGTTGAACAGTAAGGACGATGGCTCCAGCATATTGTGAAGAACTTGAACCCACTGTTTTTTAGCCAGCAGTAACAGAAAACATATCGTTCCTTCCTGTTCCCTTGTTGTTAAAACCCAAATCTTTTATCGACCCACTTTTTAGCTTTTCTTATCGCTTCTATCTTTGAACGAGCGTAAGGTACAGCCATGGCACAACCGGTATCATAATCTACCCAAACCGCATAAGTAGATTCTCCATCCAACTCACCTCGATCAACGTCAATCCTAACTCCGCGATAGATGAAGGAAAGAACAATATGGGGATAATCGGGATTTATCATTAGTATTGGTTTTGCCCTTGCTTAATTATTAGGGTAGTACAAAAACTCTTTAGTAGCTCTAATTAACAGCCTTTTGAAGTTAGATTTAATATTTGTGTAAACATAATTTATCAATCTAAATAAAAGGTAAAAGGATAGAAATTAAGTTAGCTGTAATGCCAAAAACTTACGTCAGCCCTCATAAGCAAAGAAAATTTGAGAGCAAGAAAAATCTTGTCGCACCTGTACTTATACCTGATGATAGTGTGACGTTATTCATACACCATCAACCTTCCCTTCCTCCTTCAATCAAGTATAAATTCCGACTGCGCTATCCTTTTACCAATATTTAAAATGGGTGGGAATAAATATGAAAAATCAGTGCTAAGCAGCAGTCAGATTTTCTGCGACAAAATCCCAGTTAACAAGTTTACTGAGAAAAGTATCAATATATTCCGGACGTTTGTTTTGGTAATCTAAATAGTAAGCATGTTCCCAAACATCCATAGTTAGTAGTGGAATTTGATTGCTAGTGAGAGGATTATCTGCATTTAAAGTTTTGCTGACTTTCAAAGTTCCGCTATCAAGTACTAACCAAGCCCATCCACTACCAAATTGAGTTGCACCAGCATTTTTGAAAGCTTCAACAAATTTCTCAAAGCTACCAAAATCAGCATCAATTTTTTTTGCTAGTTCTCCTGTAGGAGTTCCAGCAGCATTGGGTTTCATGCAGTTCCAGTAGAAGCTATGATTCCAAGCTTGGGCTGCATTATTAAAAATGCCAACTTTGTTCGCATCATTTGCAACTGCTTTAATGACTTGTTCAATAGATTTACTATCTAGTTCCGTTCCTTTAACAGCATCATTAAATTTTTTAACATAGGCTGCATGGTGTTTATCATGATGGAACTCAAGAGTTTTTCTGGAAATATAAGGCTCTAAAGCTGTGTAATCATAGGGTAAATCTGGTAGTGCGTATGCCATAGTGTTCTGCCTCTTTTAGTGATCGCTAGGTAACATTTACTGCTTCTATTTGGTGTAACAAAATCAAAAATTTGTTATCCACAAAAAAGAAACTAAGGTAACCCATTTGCGGTTTGATAATAACTTAATAACTGGATTCATATAATCCTCATCCCTCGGAGGGGGATAGTTAATCGATAAGAAAACTACTATTTATCCTATTAGGAATAATGAGTCACAAGTAAATAATATTCAGTTAATAAATAAGCGTAAAGATATAGAATATTAAATCTCTGCAGATCTAAATCGTGTTAAAAATATTCTATTTTTAAATCAGTGAGATAGATGCTGTATATCGTAATTGTTTGTAATACAACAAAAACATAACTCCTGAGAAGATATTTCTAGAAGATATTTCTAGAAAAACTATAAATAAACAATTACAAACAAATACAGGATATGTCTAATAAGGGTTGGAATCGCCGAGAATTTTTGTGGGGAGTCAGCCAATCAGCCCTCACATTAGCAGTTTTGGGACGCACGTCACAACAGGTAATAGCGTCTACCAAAAAACCTACATCAGTTTTAGTTTTAGGTGCGGGATTATCTGGTTTATATACAGCTTTGCTGTTAGAAGCTAAAGGTGTTTCGGTGACAGTCTTGGAAGCACGCGATCGCATTGGTGGTCGAGTTCATACTTTAGATGATTTACCCGGAAAGCCAGAAGCAGGAGCAATCAGCTTCGGAAAAAAATACCAACGATTGTTGGACTTAACCGAACGCTTGAAATTATCTTTGGAAGAAGCACAACCTTTTGAAAAAGAACTGCTTCTTCATATCAGGGGAGAATCTATTACAGCACAAAACTGGGCTCAATCTACAGCTAATAAACTTACAGAAAATGAACGAAATATAATTCCACCACGCTTGCTGGTGCATTATTTGCAGAAGAATAATCCTCTGAAAAATTCTACAGCTTGGACCGATCCGAAGCATAGCGATTTGGACATTTCTTTTGAGAAATATCTTCGTAGTAAAGGTGCTTCAGATGAAGCTATTCGTTTGATGGAACCGACTTACATAACCAATGGTCTGGATACTACCTCTGCATTGTGGTCTTTGGGACATGCTCGAAAATTTCAGGATTATTTTGGAAAACCCATACATATTAAAGGTGGTAACAGCCGTTTAGTAGAAAAAATGGCAGCAGCGTTAAAATCTCCAGTAAAGACTAATAAGGTGGTAGCTTCGATCAAATCTAGCAAAACTGGTGTGGAAGTGAATTGTAAAGATGACTCAAGATTCAAGGCTAATTACGCTGTAGTTACTTTACCATTTTCTGTATTGCGCGAAGTGGAGATTGCACCAGCTTTACCGGAGAAACAGGCTGAAGCGGTACAAGAATTATCCTATACAGCAGTCACAAAGATTTATTTAAAAGTTCTTCAGCCTTTCTGGGAAAAAGATGATTATCCACCCATGACCTGGACAGATTCTCCATTACAAAGAATTATTCCAATTCGGGACAATGCAGAAAAAGTCACAAATTTAATTTGTTGGGTAAATGGAAAAAACGCTCAAATGCTAGACACCATGTCCACAAAAGAGCTATCACAATTTTTTAATTTTGAAATCAAGAAAATTCGCCCTGCGATGGTAAACAATGTGGACATCATAAAATTAGTCTCTTGGGGTAAGGATCCTTATGCAAAAGGAGCTTATTCTTACTTTGCACCCGGACAAATCAGTCGTTTTCGAGATGCTATGGCTCAACCTTGGGGACGAATTCACTTTGCTGGAGAACATACTGCGATCGCATCTCCTGGAATGGAGTCAGCTTTAGAATCTGCAGAACGAGTTGCAAAGGAAATATTTACTGCTATTGGATGAAGTTTTACCGCAGGAGTCAGAAGTCAGGAGTCAGGAGTCAGAATTATGCGCAATACTTACAGTACGCTTACGCTAGTAGTCCTTTTCATTAGTTTTGATAGGTTGTAGAGACGTTGCATGCAACGTCTCTACGGGGGTTTTGACAACAAACCAATCCGTCATAATTAATGAAAAGACTACTAGGTCGCGCATGTGCTAACGCTCCGCTACCGCGAACGCTGCGCTAACAGAAGTCAGAATTCAAGATTAGAATAACCTGCGAGTAGCAAACTTATGTCCTACAGACACGCGACGCTAATGACTTGCGCATAGCGCTAAGTTTCCAGAGCATCGCTCAACTGCTCGCGGTCACGTAAAATCTCAATAAAGTAAAGAATTTGATGAGATTTATTTGTGTCTCCCTGAGTATAAAAGTAAGCTGCAGCTTGAAATAAGTCATCCCATCCACTATCTTGCTTATCTACCTGGTAAAGAGTAAAACCACGTCCGAGATAAGCTGCACCTTGTTTGGGATTAATTTCTATTGACTTACTAAAATCTGCGATCGCATTTTGATATTGTTTTTGTTTGCGCCATACAGAAGCCCGATTGCAGTAAAAACTAGCATCGTTTTGGTCTAACGCGATTGCATGGGAAAAATCAGAAATAGCACTTCCTAAACTTTCTTGTTTGAGGTATGCTACACCTCGGTTGTTGTAAACTTCTGCTAGCTTACGAGTATCAGTTTGAGGCATTAATTGAAGTGCATTATTATAATCTGCGATCGATTGCTTGTACTTCTTTTGGTCAAAACGCGCTAATGCTCGGTTGTAGTAAAGTCGATAATCTTGGGGATGTAGATTAAGTAAATGGTTAAAATCCGTAATTGCAGCTTCTAGCAATCCCAAACGGTAATAAACCAAACCTCGATTCAGATAAGCCTCAAAATTGCTGCTGTTTTGCTCCAGCGCTAGATTACAATCAGCTAAAGCTTGCTGATAATCTGAAGTTTCAAGGTAAGCCGAACAACGATGATAATAAGCCTGAGCTAAATCAGGATCGATCTCAATTGCTTGGGTTAAACTTTCTATCGCTTCTGTATATTTACCTTTTTGTATTTGATTAACACCTGATTCTAGAACTGCTCGTGCATTTACGCTCATATCGTTTATTGCCCAAGCTTCAGTCCGAATAGGTAGGAATAATACCGAAAATACTATACTCAGGCAAATGAAGATGCGATAAATACAATTCATGTTTATAAATTGAGTAACTAACGTTCGCTTCGCGGAACGCCTTTTAGGCGTTTATCGGGCTTAGTTAACCTTTTAGCACCACACTTGCAAAAAAATTGTGTATATTGTTTCTAATACTATTGTTACAGCGATCGCTTAAATATTTACAAATATATAGTTTTTGATATATTACTTCTTCTATAAGCTTAGTGATAGTTATATGGAGATGCAATAAATATATTAGACCTCTGTGGAAAATTAAATCTGTATAGCTGTAGAGACGTTGCATGCAACGTCTCTACATTCTTTTGCGGAGATATCTGTTATATCATGTACGCTTAATTACCTACAAAAAAATATGTTGGTTTGTAGTTGCGCTTTAGGGCTACAGGCAAATCTTAGCGCTAAAGCGCAACTACGAAACTTCTCACAAGTTTTTTACCGGGCATAATATTACGTCTCTAGCTGAGGATTTGCTTGTAAGGCAAAGGTAAATTGTGAGTTTATTTATTCTAAAATAGCGCTAGCTAATTAGGTTTAAGACCAACCATTATCGGCTTGCTGCAATACATAATCTGCAACTGTCTGGATTTCTTCAGGAGATAGACGTCCTTTAAAAGGTGGCATCGCATTTTTACCGTTAGTCACTTGGTAAATAATTGCCTCTTGAGAATACATATCATATTTTACGAGGTCGTCTTTCATCAAAGACTTATTCGCCATAATACGATTTACTCCACCGGCGTGACAAGCAGCACAATTTGCTTTGAAAATTTCTCCCCCATTATGCTCTGGAGACATAGCCACTTCTGTAACTTCTTTTACTGCTGTTTCTGTTTGTGTATCTGTAACTTCTTGAGCTTCTTCTGTAGATTTATCCGTAATTACTTTAACTTTTTCTGTAGTTTTTTCAGTTTCGATTACAGAGGTAATTTCTGTTGTTGGTTTATTGCTGACACTTGGAGCAACTACTGCTTCACTTTTGTCACAACCGTAGGTAAAAAATAATAAAGGAAGTACCAAAAATACAATAGATAGTAACTTCTTCATAGGTATGAATGTAGCAAAATTATACAAGGAGAACTATGTTTGGATATATTAAGTTTGTGTAATGGGTGGTGTCAAAGCTTTAAAAAACATTTGCAAAAATCTCTTTCTTGGGGATGATTGTATCTGTTGCAAATGTATATAATCTTATTAATAATCCTTCAAAAAAATAAACATTTGCTGAACGTCACTATTTTTAGGTCGGCAATTAGTGTTCCCTAAATAAATTTGAGGATTGACAGAAAAATAGCTGTGAATAATGCTTTCTTTATTTTTCTTGGCAAGAAAGTGTTATTCACAGATAGCCACTGTTTTATTGATGTGGTTATATTAGTGGATTTTTACAGAGATAAAATCAGACATGAAATTAAATAATTAATAAACTGTATCTAAATTTGATTTATTTTTTTTGGGGAGTGTTTTCGTGTTACCTATGATTTTTATTTTTTATTGACATATAAAACGCCTAAGTTCTAGGAGCTTGGTTATTTAATTAATTGTGATTAGTTTAGGTTAGACAATCAATGTTATAAGTTATCCCTATTTTAATTAATTGTAAATCTGTGATGGTTTAATTTTATTTGTTGCACAGCATAGTGCTCATTACGAATTAATTATAGATATTCCCAACAAATAAAGTTAATAGCAGTAAATATTAAATAGATTAATTGCTAGTGAAAAGGATTATATTTTCGTATTAATCCTCAGCATTTATCTGTCGATGGATAATTAATCTATTAGTACTGCACATATAGATATTCGCGTATCAGTACTGAATCAGCAGATACCAAATTTTACATAGATACATCAAATATTATTGATTTTAGATTCTTGTTGTAAAAGAGAAGACATATGCGTAGAAGAAAATTATTAAGAAATTTGACCTGGTCTGGGATTGGATTCGCAGCTACCACAGCAAGTTTGAGTTTCCGAGCTTCAGTGTTAGCCTCAAATAAAACTAGTAAAGTTCATTGGGGTTATATCGGTGAAGAGGGACCAGGTAACTGGGCTAAGTTATCACCTGAATTTTCCAGTTGTAAATCGGGAAGAAGTCAGTCACCAATTAATATAGATTCATCTGCAATTGGAGCGGATCTTCCTGAGTTAGAAGTTAACTATGGAAATTCTCCCCTGAAAGTTATCAATAATGGTCATACTATTCAAGTGAATTACGAACCAGGAAGTTTCTTAACTGTAGATGGGGAGTCTTACGAGTTAGTGCAATTCCATTTCCATCATCCCAGCGAGCACAAGATTGATAATGAAAGTTTTCCCATGGAGTTACATCTAGTCCATCAAAATCATCAGGGAGCTTTTGCTGTATTGGGTGTACTTCTCAAACAAGGTGAGGAGAATAAAACTTTAGAGAGTATTTGGAAAGCAATACCAAACACACAAAGAGGTAAAGAAATCAGTTCAGATGTAACCATTAATGCTACTAACTTATTACCAACAGACCTAAATTCTTATCGCTATCATGGTTCTCTAACAACTCCTCCTTGTTCGGAAAACGTTCATTGGATTGTTTTACAAAAACCAGTTGAGGTATCCAATCTACAGGTACAGACATTTGCTGAGTTATTTCCGATGAATGCAAGACCGGTACAAAGTTTGAACCGGAGATTTTTATTGCGATCGCAATCTTGATGTTATAGGGAGGGAGTGGGGAAAAGGGAACGGGAAGGGGAACTAGGAAAACATCATGATATTAGCGATAGTAACTAGGATATTTGCAGAGACGTTGCATGCAACGTCTCTACAGATTAGTACGTTTTGCCGAAAATAATTGTTAACTAAGCCTTTTTTGAATTTGCGCGGCTAGTTCTTCCTGAGTAACTTCAATTTGCTCGCGATTTCTCAAGTCTTTGAGTGCTGCTTTGTTGGTTTTTGCTTCTTCAGTACCAATGATTACACACAATGAAATACCTTGTTTTTCTGCTAGTTGAAATTGTTTACCCAAGGAACGTTGGTCGAAACTAGTAATAACATTAATTCCTGCTTGACGAAGTTGTTGGGAAACTTGTAAATAAGTAGGCATTAATTCGTTTTGCATGTTTACCACCATCACTTGAGCAGGAGTAGAAGGTAAGACATCAAGAATACCAGCTTTAAGTAAACGACTAATTAGGCGAGTTAAACCAATTGATATACCCACACCGGGCATTTTTTCACCTAAAAACATCCCTACTAATTCTTCATATCGACCCCCAGAACAGATGCTACCTAGGGCTTCATGTCCAATTAATGTAGTTTCATAAACTGTACCGGTATAATAATTAAGACCGCGAGCAATAGATAAATCAATACAAAAATTATTTTCTGATACTCCCAAATTTCTGACTCCAGAAATTACTGTAGCTAATTCAGTTACTCCCAACTTAAATTGCTCGGCTTCTGGCATTTTTTCGGTTAAGTTTTTAAGTTCGTTTAAAATTTGTTCGACCGTACCATCAATTTTAATAAAATCAATAATCTGTTGGGTTTGTTCTGCAGAAATCCCAATTTTGTCTAATTCTTGCTTAACTTTGGTTTCGCCGATTTTTTCCAGGTTATCGATAATATTGACGCAGGATCTAATTTTATCTTCCGCTACACCGACCGACTGAAAGAAACCGGTGAGAATTTTACGGTTGTTGATCCGAATTACAAAATCGCCAATCTTAATTGCTGTAAATATCTCAGAAATGATTGCTGGCATTTGAGCATCATATAGCAAACTGAGTTCGCGACGAGCAATTACATCGATGTCACACTGACGGAACTGACGGAAACGTCCATCTTTTGCTCTTTCTCCCCGAAATACTGGATCCATTTGGTAGCGAGCAAAGGGAAAAGTTAAATTATTCAAGTTACGAGCAATATAAGCTGCGAGGGGAACGGTTTGATCGAATTTTAAAGCTCTGGCTTCGGAACCGCTTTCACCAGCTTTGTCTTTTTCTGCTTGTCGATTGGGGGGTAAAATTGGATCGATACCATAAATGATGTTATCGCCTTGATTGCCCTTGGCTTGCAAAACTTCTAAGCGTTCTACTGCTGGAGTTTCGATGGGGGTAAATCCGTAGCTTTCAAATACCCCGCGAATTGTATCAAGTAAGTATACCTCAAGGCGCTTTTCCCCAGGTAAAAATTCTGGGAACCCGCTGGGAGTCGTAAAATTTATTTTATCTGCCTTTGCCATTTCTTCAGTTACTGCTTTCGTTTGATGAATTCACATTCATCAGTTTAGCGGTACTGGGGGAAAGCTTAATTTTTTTGTATGATCTGGTTCCTAGGCTCAGCCTGGGAATCCATCGCAAGAGGCTCCGCCTCGTGTATTGTACCGGAGGCAGAGCCTCCAGTAATGTGTTCCTTGCCAGAGACAAGGAACAAGTTGTCTCACCGAAAGTTACTAACTTCCACCTAACTCCAACCTCACCGAAAGTTACTAACCCCCACCTAACTTTCCCAACCTCACCGAAAGTTACTAACCCCCACCTAACTTTCTCAACTTCACCGAAAGTTACTAACCCCCACCTAACCTCCCCCAAGGGAGGAATGGATCTTCTCTAAAAGGTGTTAGCTAAATTGATTTAATATGGAATTGTTTGCTTGAGAAGAAACAGCAACTAAATTTCAAAGCGCTTCTCACAAATTATCTATAATAGGGTTTTGAGTGCTTAGGAAGTTTTTCTTAAGCATGCTTTATTGCAAAATATTAATTTTTTGTTACAGCTTTTTATTACAGCCACTTAAAGCAAGTAGCAGATTCAAAAATTCAAAAACTTTGTCGAGAGCTAGTTTATGGGAAACGATGCTAGAGGAGGTGAAAATAGAACTATCGGACGCAAATACGCCAAAGGAAAAAAAGCCCAAGAACGTGCGTTAGCTCTTGTTAAAGCCTTACTGCTACTGGAGCACATAAACTCATTTGGAGAAAATTCTGAGAAAATTCAAGTTAAATGGGCTGATGGTGATGAAGCCTTACTGAAATTGGAGCGCATTAACTTAATTAGAAAACACTCTGAACAAGTTCAAGTTAAATGGGATGGTGACATTCTAGAAGTCTCTACGACATTAGTAGCTTTACTAAAACTAATAAAAGAAGTTCACCCCGATAAACTTGAATTTGGTACCACTGGCGAAAACCAAAAGAAACTAGTAAGGGATTCTCATAAATTTGTTGGAGATACGATTACCTTTTTAAAAAAAGATATTAACTCTACACTTTTAACCCATCTTCCGCACCCTAACTGTCACACACCAAGGGGATGAGATTTTTTAGTACATATTTATTAAACAAGACTTAGATATTCATGAGACTAATGGGAAGTTATCTCATTAAATTTGGGATCTATCAAAAAGTATTTTGAGTTGAAGTCTTTGATGAGGCTAAAAAGATTCTTAAAAAAGTAAGAAAATATTTTTGCTCGAAATAATAATGTGAGAATTTAAACAGAATTGTGTTGTAAAATTCTGTTTTTATGTTTGATATAAAAGATGTTGAAATACAAAATATAGACCATTTAGGGATAGTAGCAGGAATCGTAGATTCCATTGGATTAGTAGAAATAATTAATGATTTATTAGGGTCAAAACCAGGAGAAAAAGTCAGTGCAGGACATGTTGTCAAAGCAATGATTTTAAACGGATTAGGATTTGTGTCTAAACCGTTATATATGTTCCCGAAGTTTTTTGAGCAAATAGCTTGT
>NZ_LMTZ01000166.1 GCF_001456025.1 Mastigocoleus testarum BC008 | reverse complement strand
CAAAGCTATTTGCTCAAAAAACTTCGGGAACATATATAACGGTTTAGACACAAATCCTAATCCGTTTAAAATCATTGCTTTGACAACATGTCCTGCACTGACTTTTTCTCCTGGTTTTGACCCTAATAAATCATTAATTATTTCTACTAATCCAATGGAATCTACGATTCCTGCTACTATCCCTAAATGGTCTATATTTTGTATTTCAACATCTTTTATATCAAACATAAAAACAGAATTTTACAACACAATTCTGTTTAAATTCTCACATTATTATTTCGAGCAAAAATATTTTCTTACTTTTTTAAGAATCTTTTTAGCCTCATCAAAGACTTCAACTCAAAATACTTTTTGATAGATCCCAAATTTAATGAGATAACTTCCCATTAGTCTCATGAATATCTAAGTCTTGTTTAATAAATATGTACTAAAAAATCTCATCCCCTTGGTGTGTGACAGTTAGGGTGCGGAAGATGGGATTTAACTATCTATAATATTCCATCGACTGCATTGGGTTGACTGAAAACAAAACACTCACAAATAAGTTAAGTTACCAGGCTAGAGCCCAGTAACTAATTAATATTTCTTGATAATAAAAGTCAAATTTTACAACTTCCAAACTTTAAAGCTTCCAAATTTTATAACTTCGTTCCACAATCTGGACAGAAATTATTATTGGGAGCATTCTTAGCACCACAGTTACCACAGAAAATTGGTTCTGTTGAAGCTTTGGGCGCTTGTTTGGGTAAACCAATCATTTGGGCATTGTTTTTACCGGGAGCAATCATTGGATAGCAGTTTTCATCTTTAGTAACTCGAACATCTACCACAACAGGACCGTTATGTGCCAACATTTCGGCGATCCCATCTTGAAGTTGTTCCCGAGTTTCAATCACCATACCTCTGATACCATAGGCTTTGGTTAGAAACTCCACATCTGGCATCCCTACTTCCATGTTGGAGTTAGAGTAACGTTCGCCATAGAAAGCTTGCTGCCACTGGCGTACCATACCTTGCCAGCCGTTATTAATGATTACCGTTTTTACGTTAATTCCATACTGAGCCAGGGTTCCAAGTTCTTGTAAATTCATTTGGAAGCTAGCATCACCACTAATACAAATGACTTCTTGCTCGGGGAATGCAACTTTAGCACCCATCGCAGCTGGAACACCAAAGCCCATTGTTCCCAAACCAGCACTAGAAATCCAACGACGGGGACCATTATTCAAAAATTGTGCAGCCCACATTTGATGTTGACCAACATCTGTTGTATAAATCGCCTCCGGTGCTTGACGACCGATTTCGGAAATAACTTCTTGAGGTGAAATGCTATCGGGATATTGGGGTGCTACCAGGGGATATTCTGTTTTCCAGCGATTAATCAAGTTTAACCACTCTTGGTTTTTACTTGTTGTACGTTCAATTCCCATATCCCGACAGCGAGCCAATAATTCTTTCAAAACTGTCTTGACATCGCCAACAATAGGAACTTCGGGGGTACGATTTTTACCAACTTCAGCCGGATCGATATCAACATGAATAACTTTGGCGTGGGAAGCAAATTCATCCAGTTTACCGGTGACCCGATCGTCAAATCTTGCTCCTAAGCAAATTAACAAATCGCAATCAGTAACTGCAAAGTTAGCATATGCGGTACCATGCATGCCCAACATACCTACAGATAGGGGATGATTTTCATCAAATGCACCAATACCCATCAATGTTGTGGTGGTAGGTATATTGAATAATTCCGCTAATTCTTTAATCTCATTGTGAGCGCTCGATACAATTGCACCGCCTCCTACATATAATAGGGGACGACGACTATTGCGAATTAAGTCAACCGCAGCGTTAATCTGTCTTGGATTTCCCCGAATTGTTGGGCGATAACCAGGTAATCTAACCGAACCTGGTGCAACAGGAATATAATCAAACTCTTCTAAAGCTACGTCCTTAGGAACATCAATCAAAACTGGTCCCGGACGTCCAGTGCTAGCGATATAAAAAGCTTCTGCGACAATCCGCGCCATATCTCTGGGATCGCGAACTACATAGGAGTGCTTGACAACAGGTAAGGTAATACCATATATGTCTGTTTCCTGGAAAGCATCTGTACCAATTGCAGCCCTAGTAACCTGACCTGTAACTACAACCATTGGTATTGAGTCCATATAAGCAGTAGCAATACCGGTAACTAAATTAGTTGCACCTGGACCAGAAGTACCAAAACAAACTCCTACTTTACCTGTAGCGCGAGCATAACCATCAGCAGCATGGGATGCTCCCTGTTCGTGTCTGACCAGGATATGCTCGATCTTAGTATCAGTGGATTGAACTTTATAAAGGTCATCATAAATAGGTAAAATGGCACCACCGGGATAACCAAAAATAAATTCAACGCCATGATTTTTCAGACTGTCTAAAAGTGCAAAACCACCAGACACCCGCCTGGAACTTTTACTTTTAGACTTATTACCGTTGTTTGTTTGTTCAGTTGCAGGACTGCGGGAATAGGAAACCTTGGTAGAAACACCTTTTGAAAGCACTGGCAAACCTCAGAACTTAGCTTACTTTATTATTGATTTTTATCTCGAAATTTTTATCTCGAAATTTTATACTAGTGTAAAACTTAAATCACAACTTGCATGATATTAACTTCGCAAAACTTACTCAAACTTATTTCAGCCTTGTTTTAGTTAACTCTGCAATACATATAAAAAATATTAAATTAATTCTGATATTTTTGGTTAACTAAATAACGTCCTTTAACACTCGACGAGTATTTCTCCAAGCCCAAATACCAATGATCGCAACTACTGCACTTATGCTTATTAAGGTATAACGCAAGCCGATTGCATTGGTCAAACGCTCTGTAACTAGCAATGGTACGGTTAAAGCAATATTAACTACATGATTCTGAAATCCAAATACTTTACCGTGCATCGCAGGTGGTGTCTGCTGCTGAATCAAAGTTTGCATCGGTACTCCAATAGTTGCAGCTCCAAGTCCTAGGATGGCACAAAGTCCAAGAGCAATTAATAAGCTATGGGTAAAGGTAAAAACTGCTAAAACAAATGCCATACACAAAAAGCCAAATAATGGCAAAGGTTTATGATGGAACCTATCACCCCAATGTCCTAATATTGCCGCACCCAAGACAATTCCCACGCCAGCTGCAGCAAGGAAAAAGCCAAATTGTTTCTCTTCTAAACCAAACTCTTGGGTCAATCTGATTGATAAAGCTATTAAAGCTGCAAAAACACAGTATAAAGCTGTTAGTTGCAACATTGCATTGAGGACTAAACGATTTTTCTTTAAGTGACGCAAACTATCCTTAAATTCCATCCAAGGGTTAAATGATGTCTTAGGTTTATTTTTTATTTGGCGTCCGGCAAGATTTACAGGTATTTTTATTAACGAAGATATTAAATATAAAGCACCAACAATAAACTCTTGTCCGTACTTTTGTCCAATTAAATTTTTGCCCAAAGATAGTAGACTTTCCCCAACACCAAAACCAACTATTATTGCTCCCATCATAGTGCTGGTAAACAGAGCATTTGCTGCCATCAAATTTTCTCTTTTCACTAAAATTGGGATAGCTGCTTGCTCTGCTGGAGCGAAGAACTGCACGATCAAGGAGTTACCAAAGGTAATAAATAGTAATATTAAAAACTCACGCGGTAAAAATGGAATTGCAATTGTCAAAAGCCCACGGAGTAAATCAGAGCCAATCATAATTGGCTTTTTGGGAAATCGATCAACGATTACACCACCAACTGAACCAAGCAATACTGCCGGTAGAGTAAATGCCAAATATATCAATAAACGCCTATTATCTTCTAGGGTTCCCGGTTCTGGAGGATATTTTTCCAACAAGGCGATCGCTAATACAAAAAAGATTTTATCGGCTAGCTGGCAGATTGCTTGACCAATCCACACCAGCATAAAACTACGATTCTTTAGTACAGCACCAAATCCTCGACTCACAGCAGCAGGTTCAGTTGGAAACATCAGAAAATTTAGAGTGGTAAGTTTTAGATTTAATCAGCAAAATTGAATCCATGGCGACGGAAGATAAAATATTATTCTTTAAAATTATTCTTTAAAGTTATCGATGGTCACTTCTTCCATTTTTGGTAGATTACTGTTGTATATTCTTCACTCCCCTTTGCCAAGTTGGTTTTCCGGACTAATCTTTTCGTAATGTTTCAAAAGCATATGCAAGAATTCAGAGACTGTTAAGTATATTTTGGTACTTTTTGTTGTTAAGTTAGGATTTACCCACCATCCTCTAACAGATTGGGGCGATCGCCAAATTTCTAGATGTTCTACAGCAGGTTGGGCGTAAAAGTTATTATTCCCGCCAGGCATACGAAGTAAACTTTGATGGGTAAAATAATCGTGACTAATAGTGTGAATGGGAAAGTTACCAAAAAGTGGCACGCCCCAGCCATCAATAGCGATAAAAGCTTTTACCCGCCCCCCTAAAAATTGCCATAAATAAGCTGCTTGTAGCCCTCCTACTACACCAGCACTGAAGGCAATGAATATAATCGGAGATTTCATATCTTCTATTTTCTCAAATAAAAAATTTAAAATATGAAATGCAGATAAAGTTTTTAAGTTATTACCCAAATAAATTAGTATTTTTACTGATGACAAACAACTGAAAATATCAGAGTTAAAGTCTGATAACCCTGAGATAAAACTTTTAGTAAGGTCTATTTCATGCATTCCAGGGCAAATAATTACATTCATTACTTTTAAGTTGTAATCTCCTCATAATGAAGTCATCTCCAAGAAATTTGATAGTTGTCAATATAACACCTGTCCGCTCAAAAACTGAGATAAATAAGGGCTAGTAGTTAATTAAAATGCATCAAGAAACAAATATTAATCATAGGTTATTCATCATCAATTTCTATGGAATAAGAGTTTAGGAAATAAGAGTTTAGTAATTGGGAGATACAACCATAGGTAATAGTTGCTTATGAGTGGCGTAGTGCCCGTGCTCCATGCCATTAAAAGCCCTACGAATACAACTAATTGACTCATAAATCTATTATTAGCCCAATATTGTCAATGGGTCTATCAAACGCGACACAAAGTAGATGACATAAGATGGGGCTTAAATTGAGGAAAATATTTAGTAAACTTTCTTATCTTTCTAAGACAAATAGTTTGTGATTGTAACTGATGTCAAAATTTTTATTAATATGCTGTCCAGGGGGATAGGATAGGTGATAATTACTGCCAAAGGAAATATACGTCGGTTACCTGACGCCCTTTCTATTTTGCTTATATTGAGGAATTTATTGTGGTTGCTACACCCGAAAAGTCACAAGGTATTCATGTACATTCTCATGGGGAGGATCGAGTAGCCGTATTGCTAATGGGTTACGGTGAAGTGGAAAATTATGAAGATTTTGCTAATTATAATGAACAGGCTTTAAATTTGCTCACAGCTAAATTTGCTCCAGTACCTACCTGGGTATATCCACCCCTAGCAAAACTATTAGCTTTATTTGATCGCCACGAGTGGGGTCATACACATCATGATTTTATTTCTCCCCATAATGCGATTTTTGAAAAACAAAGAGCTGGGATAGAAGAACAGCTACAAATTAAATGGGGAAATAAAGTCAAAGTTTTTAAAGCCTTTAACTTTTGTGCTCCACACCTTCCCCATCAAGTGCTAGCCGAAATCAAAAATCAAGGTTTTGGTAAATTACTAATTTATCCACTGTTAGTTGTAGACTCGATTTTTACTAGCGGTATTGCTTTAGAGCAGGTTAATAATGCCCTATCACAAATGGATGATAGTGGAGAGCATTGGGTAAAAGGAATGCGCTATATTCCTTCGTTTTATAACGAACCAGCTTACATTGATTTGATGGCGAGCTTGGTAGAAGAAAAAATTAATGCTGAGTTGGCTAATTCCTACTTAGCATCTGAAATTGGTATCGTGCTCATGAACCATGGCTGTCCCCATAAAGCCAAGGGTTTCACTTCCGGAATTGTTGAAAGTCAAATACTTTACGATTTGGTGCGGGAAAAATTAATTCACCGCTATCCATTAATTTCTGTGGGTTGGCTCAATCATGATACCCCATTAATCGAATGGACCCAACCTAATGCGGAACAAGCTGCAAATAATTTGATTCAATTGGGTGCCAAAGTAATCATATTTATGCCCATTGGTTTTGCCACAGAAAACCACGAAACTTTACTCGACGTACACCATATTATTCACGATCTGGAGAAAAAAAATTCAGGGATAAGTTATATCCAAATGCCATGTGTTAACGATCATGGTAAGTTCTCGTCAATGGCTGCTCAATGGGCTGACGAGCATATTGAAGCGTTGCTGTCGGAGGATGGATCTGCAGTTAATCATCAATTACAAGCTACTCATTCCCACCACCATCATTGATTGTGAGTAATGAGTAAGAAGTAATGAGTAATAAGTAATAAGTAATAAGTTAAATAAGAAAGAGTAAACAATTACCCATTACCCATTACCCACTACCCATTACCCATTACCTATTACCCATTACTTCTTACTCAGTTCTGGAATTTTTTTTCCTCGCAATTTCGAGGTATTCTCAACCAAACTTTGAGCAAATTTGTCAAAGCGCTCGGACAGTTTGTCGTCTAATAATTTACCTTCTGAGTCAAAAGCTTTCCATGCTTGCCCGATCGCTATTTGTTCGGGAATTACCCAAGCATGCACCCATCTAGCAATTAGCCTTAAATCATTTAAGGCATTACTGTTTGATTGACCACCTAAAACGCTAATTAATCCTGTAACCTTATCTGACAATTGCTCAAAACTCATCAGATCTAGGGCATTTTTCAAGACACCACTAACTCCACCATGGTATTCTGGAGTAGCCAAGATTAAACCATCTGCATTTTTGACGTGACTCCGTAATTTTTCCACGTCTGGATAGTTTAAATAATCATCTTTACCGTTACAAAACGGCAAATCCATCTGCCGTAAATCTAATATTTCTACCTCTGCACCTAAAGCTTCAACTCTTTCAATTGCTAACTTTAGTGCTTGTTGACTGTAAGACTGAGGTCTCAGACTGCCAGCAATACCGACTATTTTCACCATGATAAACCACCTGTAAACAATATATTAATTGCGATACTTTCAACTCGATAAACAATCAAAAAAAGTGATTAACAAATTAGTTAACAAATTGAAAAATATTTTTTGCGACAAACCTAGACAAAAAGTATTTTCTTGAGTGTTTAGTTCAAATTTAAACTTGAATATAAATTTGAGGTTTAATTAACAGCTAGTCTGTTTTTTGCTTCTAACTCTTAAATTTGCTTTGCATTTTCCCTGATTATTTTTATTTGTCGTCTCCTGTTCGTATCTTCCTACTTGAGAATATTGACTTTATTCCCAGCCACTTCAGAACTCTCAACCACTTAACAAACTTCTAAACAGCTTGTCAAAGTAAACTCATAACGACTATGATTTAATTTTAGTGATAGATCGATTGAAATGTCAAATTTTGTTTAACGATAAACTTCTATATCCTTTTCTATATGGATTATATGCATCGAAGAAAAGTGACATAATTGTAATTAAGTGGTATGTATAAATGCCTCGAACGATTCCTAGCTAAACGTAGAGTACCAACATACTATATATCTAAAGTTAGACTAGACTGAGAACGTAGTTATTTCAATCCTGCTAAAAGAAAAGCTAAAAAAAGCCCAGTTCCCAATTCATGGTGGCTAGTGGCAAAAAACTGTTAATTAATATGGAAAGTCTTGTAGGAAAAGTATCAATGAAAAAGCGATTGTTCTTATCAGCCCAAGAAGATGATTCTCAAGTCGTCCCCGTAAATCCAGAATATATGACTTTAGGGAATAATACTGGGGGTTTGAAATCTGCTAGCAATAAAATTGGTAAAAAATCGGGGCTGCTAAAACAATCGTTTACTAAAAGCTTGGCTTTCAGTACCCTACTAGCTGCTAGTTTAGTAATTTTACCTGGATTTTTTTCTAGTGCACCTGCTTTTGCACAGAAAGAGGGACAAGACGAAAAAACAGAAAAATTGGACTATGGTCAACTGATAGAAAAAATTAAAAAAGGCGAAGTTGAGAGAGTAGAAATAGATCAAACAGAGCGACTTGCAAAAGTTTATTTACCAGAAGATCCAAAAAAAGCAATAAGAGTACCGCTTTTGGATCGAAATCCCGAACTTATTAATATTCTGAATCGGAATAAAGATAAAGTTGATTATGAAGCTATTTCCAGTGCAAATAGTAAAGCTGCTTTTAATTTATTAATCAATTTAATGTGGATTTTGCCCATAGTGGCAATTATGCTGTTGATATTGCGGCGTTCTGCAAATGCTTCTTCCCAAGCAATGAATTTTGGTAAAACCCGAGCTCGTTTTCAAATGGAAGCCAAAACTGGGGTAAAATTTACTGATGTAGCTGGAATTGAAGAAGCAAAAGAAGAATTACAAGAAGTTGTTACATTTCTTAAGGAGCCCGAGAAATTTACTGCGGTAGGTGCTCGTATTCCCAAAGGAGTTTTATTAATTGGACCGCCCGGTACCGGTAAGACTTTATTAGCAAAAGCTATTGCAGGTGAAGCTGCTGTTCCATTTTTTAGTATTTCTGGTTCTGAATTTGTGGAAATGTTCGTGGGTGTAGGTGCTTCCCGGGTACGAGATTTATTTAAAAAAGCCAAGGAAAACGCACCTTGTTTGGTATTTATTGATGAAATAGATGCTGTGGGTAGACAAAGGGGTGCTGGTATCGGTGGTGGTAATGATGAACGGGAGCAAACCCTGAATCAGTTATTAACAGAAATGGATGGTTTTGAAGGTAATAACGGTATTATCATCATTGCAGCTACTAACCGTCCCGATGTATTAGATGCAGCACTACTCCGTCCAGGAAGATTCGACCGACAGGTAATTGTTGATGCACCAGATCTTAAAGGACGTTTGGAAATATTAAAGGTGCATGCGCAGAATAAAAAAATCGACCCCAGTGTTTCCTTAGATGCAATTGCTCGTCGTACTCCTGGTTTTACGGGAGCAGACTTAGCTAACTTACTCAACGAAGCTGCAATTCTTACAGCTAGAAGACGCAAAGAGGCGTTGACGATGTTAGAAATTGATGATGCGATCGACCGAGTTGTTGCGGGGATGGAAGGTACACCATTAGTAGACAGTAAGGTAAAGCGATTAATTGCTTATCATGAAATCGGTCATGCTTTAGTTGCTTCTTTAATTTCAGATGCTGACCCAGTACAAAAAGTTACTTTAATTCCCAGAGGTCAATCGCGCGGTTCGACTTGGTATATTCCTGGGGAAGAACAGGGTTTACTTACTAAAGCACAAATGCGATCGCTAATTGTCAGAACTTTGGGTGGACGAGCAGCAGAAGAAGTAATTTTTGGTAAAGCAGAAGTTACGACCGGTGCATTCGACGACCTAGAAAAACTAACAGCACAAGCGCGACAAATGGTAACCAGGTTTGGGATGTCTTCTTTGGGACCTTTGGCGTTAGAAACTTCCAATCGGGAAGTATTTTTAGGAGGTGACTGGATGAATCGGTCAGAATACTCTGAAGAAATTGCTGCGAGAATTGATTCCCAAGTAAGGGAGATTATTAATCAAGCTTACGAGCAAGCAAAGGATTTATTAGCGCAGAATCGCCCATTGGTAGATTATTTAGTAGATTTATTGATCGAACGGGAAACAATTGAGGGTGAAGAGTTTCGTAAGATTATTTCTGAGTATACAAATTCACCAGAGACTGAGTTAGCAATATCTGGTTAGAGGTAATGGGTAATGGGTAATGGGTAATGGGTAATGGGTAATGGGTAATGGGTAATGGGTAATAAGTAAAGAGTAAGAAGTGAGAAGTTGCGACTACCTAATCCCCAATCCCCAATCCCTAATCCCCAATCCCCAATCAAGAATATCGCTGAGAATACATTTTACGCAAAATCATCCCGGGGTCGACATATCGGTTTTGGAATTTAAGTGACCAATGTAAGTGGGGACCAGTTGTACGTCCAGTCATTCCTACACGACCGATTCTGGCTCCTGCAGGAATTACTTGACCTTTTGCAATTTGGATCCCACCTTCACGATCAAGCATATAGGAACGACCTTGATGTTTAACAACACGTCCCTGCATGTGACAATAAGTATGCTTCCATTGTCCAGATCGTATTGTGACATGGGTCCCACAACGACCCTGATCGCTAACTTTGATTACTTTTCCACCCCACCAATTACGAATGTAACTACCCATGGGAGCAGCCATATCTAAACCGTTGTGAAATTCCACACCTGAACCACCATTGGGAGAACGACGATAGCCAAATGGAGATGTATATCCTTGGAAATTTTCCACAGGGAAAGAAGCAAATCTCCAGCTATTACTAGCATTTAATATTTGGGCTTGAGCTTGGGTTTGTAGCTTTTTGTCTTGTGATGCTTTGGCTGTGAGGTTTCTCGATTGGCAAAAGATAAAAAGCGAAGTAAGACTTAAAATTCCAAATAAAACAAATTTTTTTCTTGAATTATTTTTTCCTGAAATAACTGATCCGTATAATTTATTATTCATTTTAATTGTTTAGAATAATAGTTTTTCGCTTTTGATCGAACCCCAATAAATCTTGCTTTGGATGATGTAAATACGAGCGACTTACACTTCAATACTGAAAATAAGCGATTTCAATGTCATTTGTCACTTATTAGCCGTTACTCATTTTCAATTGGTTGCATAGATTTTCGTTGTAAATATTACATGTCAATATCCGAAAATAGATCTGCTCGCGCTAAGCAGCACAATTAATGTAAAATTTAATATTAAGATTTATTCACAACATTTATTTAAACTTTAAGCAATAAATTTTTAGTAAATATTTTTAGTAAATATTTCTAGCAAATATTTGCGATCGCAAAGTCATAATTTTTGCAACCACTGAAAAAACATGCTGACTGATATTTTCCCCTTCAGTTTCAATTTAGACCCTGTCACCATCTCCGGTATTAGTTTGTGGTCTTTAGCACTATATTTGGGATTTTCACCAGTCAGCGAATGGTTTATCTTACAATTGAGCCGGTGGTTTAATTTTGCCGAGCGTTCTCTTTACATGAGCCAGTCGGAATATGAAAAAACCCGAAAAGCAAGAGAATCACAAAATGCCTTTTATGCTGCAATTTTTAGTATTGTGCCATTTCTCTTGATTGGTGGTTTGTGTAATTGGCTGGTTGAATTTGCTTTTGATCGCAGTTGGTCAATTAGTGTGGGAATAATTGCTTGTATTGGTTGCGGAGTTTACGAACTTGGACGTAGAGATGGGCAGAATGGGGAATAGGGAACAGGGAACAGGAGTAGATAGCATAAGGCTTGGAGTCCCCTGTTGTATTTTGTTGTTATCAAGTAGTAACTGTCGCACTAGAACCTGATTTAGCTACTAATTTGACATCAAATTCTTCTTCAAATACAACCTTGCTGTAGTCCAAACTCCATAATTCCAACGCACAATCGTCATTAATATCGGATGGGAATAATTGGACATGAAATTCCCGTTTTTCTGAGTCATATTTACATTCAACTCTTGCAATCGCACCATTTTGGCGTTTATCTAAAGCTGTGGCGATTCTTAATAAAGAACTAAGTTGACTAACTAGCTCCCGGTGTTCTTTATGAACTAAATTTCGATAATTTTCATGCTTCTTCTTGGGAGCTGATTTGCGATGGTAACGAGCCAAATTAGCAATTATTTCAATTTCGGTTTCGTTATAGCCCAGTAACTCACTATTACGAATTAGGTAGTAAGAATGTTTGTGATGGGCGCTATGACTGACGTAATAGCCGCAATTATGTAGTATCGCTGCAGACCAGAGTAATTCCCGGGCTTTGCTATCCCAGTCATGTAACGTGTATTGTGTTTGGTCGAATAAACTCAGAGCAAACTCGGCTACGCGATCGCTATGTTCGGTGTTAACTTGAAATTTTTGTGCGGCTTTAACAATATTTCGTTCGCGCACACTACTTTGATATCGTAGGCGATTTTCGATGAAGCCATTCTTGAGCATCCAGTCAACAATCACACCTTCCCTTAAAGCCCGTTCGCATATTTTAATTGACCCCACATTTAAAAGTGCCATTGCTTCCTGTAAAACAATGGCACCTCCAAGAATAACTTCTGACCTTCGATCTGGCATACTAGGAATTTCTGCCCGCTCTTTATTATCCATTTTCCGAAAGCGGTGTATCCATGTTTGTAAATCTGAGAGGGTAAATTCGTAACCATTAAGTGTAGATGGTTCCGCGCCTAATTTATTCCTTGCATCTATTGCTGCGATAGTTTCAATAGTTCCGGAGGTTCCAACCAAACAGGGGTATTTCCCAGTTTCTAATCCCACCTTAATCTCATCTGCAGCGCGTTCGAGCTTTCCCCTTGTATAAGCTTGGAGATAATCAAACTCAGAGTTACTAATAGGATCGGTGTTAATAAATTCTTTTGTTAATCGCACTGCACCAACTTTAGTGCTGGTGAGAACTTTTTCTTCTTGGGAATCACACAAAATTAGTTCTGTAGAACCCCCACCAATATCAATAATAATATGTGGCTGTTCGGTAAACTCCATGCCCGAAAGTACGCCTAAATAAATACGTCGGGCTTCTTCTTGTCCGGAAATTAAATCAACATCTAAACCCAATTCTTTTTTTACACGTTCGAGGAAACTTCTTCCATTAGGTGCTTCTCGGATAGCACTGGTTGCTACGGCGATTATTGTTTCAGCATTGAGGGTTTTGGCTATTTCTTGAAAACGGGCTAAAGCATGGATCGCTCTTTCCATCACCTCTAATTTTAGATTGCCCGTTTCTGGTTCTCGGTTACCTAATCTGACCGTTTCCTTTTCTTTACCAATGATGCTAAAAGATGGCAGTTTTGGTTCAATTTCCACTACTACCATGTGTAAGGAATTAGTTCCTAAATCAATAGCAGCAATGATTCGATGTCCATCGGCTGTTGGAGTAGTCATTTTTTCCCAACTAGCCAAAACAGAATCAAGCATTTATGTGTCTCCCGGATCGGTGAATAGTTATTAAAAGTTTGATTATTTGATTGGTGTGTCGGCACTATTATCTAAAATAATTCGAATAGAACAAATAAGAATGCACTATTTGAAAGTTTAAGGTTTGAAAATCAAGGTTTGAAGGTTTAAGGTTTGAAATCTAAGGTTTGAAAATCTAAAGTTTGAAAATCTAAGGCTTGAAACTTTAAAACCTAAGAGTCTAATTTTATTTGGGTATAAACCTTATACTAGTAACCCGTCAAGAGAAAAGCTTTGGGGGACAAGATCGTCCAAATATTAAAGCATCACACTCTACATTTCAAATTTTCCATTTTTTTGAATTTAAAGCTTTTACTTCTATTTAATTTTATTGTTTTAATCGTATGCTTTTAACTTTATGGTTGTATTTTTATGACTTTAATTTTGTCATCCCTAATTTTGCGATCGCTAGTTTTGATTTTATAGATAGTAAATAAATACATCTTCTAGTTGTAAAGAAGTGTGACAAAATTTATTTGTATGTAGTCTTAAATTTATCAACTTGCTACCTATGCTTAATACGCCCCTAAATAATCCCGAGCCATTATGGTTAACGATTGTCAAGCTTTTGCGATGGCACAAACCAGAAGGAAGATTAATTTTGATGATTCCGGCGTTGTGGGCAATATTTTTAGCAGCGAATGGTAAACCACCCTTACCTTTAATTGGAGTAGTTATTTTAGGAACTCTTGCTACTAGTGCCGCAGGATGTGTAGTAAATGATTTATGGGATCGAAATATCGATCCGGAAGTAGAAAGAACTAAAACCCGTCCGTTAGCTTCTCGGGCTCTTTCGATTAAAGTTGGTATTGTTGTAGCGATTGTTGCTCTTACATGTGCTTGGGGTTTATCTCTTTACCTTAACCCTTTAAGTTTTTGGCTATGTGTTGCGGCTGTACCTGTTATTATTTTATACCCTGGGGCTAAACGTATATTTCCAATACCTCAATTAGTACTTTCTATTGCTTGGGGTTTTGCAGTGTTAATTAGTTGGAGTGCGGTAACCCAAAATATTTCTCTTTCTACTTGGTTGTTATGGGGCGCAACATTAGCTTGGACCCTAGGATTTGATACAGTTTATGCTATGAGCGATCGCGAAGATGATCGGCGTGTTGGTGTTAATTCCAGTGCTTTATTTTTCGGTAAATATGTATCAGAAGCAGTAGGAATTTTCTTTATTATTACTGTGGGTTTATTGGCTGATTTAGGTTTTGTCACCCATCTAAATCCAGTTTTCTGGGTAAGTTTGACATTAGCTACCATAGGTTGGGTATGGCAGTATTTTCGCCTCAAACAACCAGATTTACCCAACCCTGTCTACGGTCAAATGTTCCGACAAAATGTCTGGATTGGATTTATTTTACTTGCTGGAATGATTGCTGGAAGCTTTTGACGGTTGACAGTTACCAGTTTATGGCTTGCGCCACGCCCTTACGGGCTACAGTTAACAGTTTATGGCTAACGCCGCGCCCTTGCTAACACCACGCCCTTACGGGCTAAAGTTATCAATTACTCGATTCATTACTCATTACTGTGCACTGTGTACACTTACGTRTCCCGCTAGACCGCGCCGCGAGTGGCGAATGCTAACGTGCCCCACAATACCTAAGTACGCTATCGCTAGCTGCTAACATTACCCATTACCAATTACCCATTACCCATTACCCATTACCCATTACCAATTACCCATTACCAATTCTTCAAAACCGAATTTTTACTGAGATAAATTGAAGATTATGTAAATATATTGAAAATTAAACCCTTAGACATCATGAATTTTGATATTAATTAAGTGTATCCCGCAAAATTTGGATGCATTTAACTAATTTTTAATGAATAAGACGCATTTTTTTAAAATAGCCCTCCTTCTTGTAATGTCTTTGGGTAGCATTGCAATTGTTGGAGGGAGTTTTAATTTAAATCCAAGTTTGTTCAAACAAGCTTTCAATAATGACGGTAGATCGGAAAGAATTACTGATGTATCTCGTTATGAAGAAATTCGTAGTTCAATTTGGTCTCAACAGGAGTTAGTGAAGCATTTTCCTGCTGTAATTTCCTCAAATGCTAGCAATACAAAGTTTATATACTATCCGGGAAACTTACAAGGGGGAAGCTTCTTGCAACTGAAAATGAAGTTACCTCAAACAAGAATTAAACAGTTACTTGCACAGTATCGCCAGATATCGCAACGCAAATATCAAGGTGGTAACACCAACGACCATCTAAACCAAAAAGACGGATTACCAACAACTTTTTTTTATACAGGTGATGATGACGTAGAATCTTTTCCACCAACCTATGAGATACTAGTCTTAGGAGCACGCGACAAAGGAAACGCTAGTTTTAAGTGGAATCACGGTAATAGCTATGGCATAGCGATTGATAGATTTGCATCTGAAATAGTTTATTGGGCAGAAGTTTGGTAGCTTTTAGCTTAGTTTTTAAATGGACATAGTATTACAAAAATATTACATTTGAAACTCCCTAATTCCGTTAATAAGGGGGGAAATTAATTCAAAGTCCCCCAATTTATTAGATCGCCGCGCGAACGGGAGATTTAGGGGGATATAAGAGACTTATCCTAGAATCTCAAAAGTTTTGCCTATGGCTAGCAACTTGGCTTAAGAAGTAAATCTCATCCTGAATGTGATAATAAGTTGCCCGTCATCATAAAAATTTAATTGTTAACTGTTAACTTTAGCTCGTAAGGGCGTGAGATTAGCCATAAGTTGTTAATTGATGACTGTTAACTGAGTAGTCGTTAAATTATGAAAATGGGAATCATGGCGAATATTATCAAAGTTGGGATCGTTATATGCTAAAAATCGGTAATTAACTGTCTCTGCTAAATTTTGTTCTTCGACTATTTGAATTGCTTTTTCTAAGTTTTCCAGAGCTAATTCGATATTTCCCTGGATAGCGTAAATACTAGCTTTTTCATAAACAGCAGGATCGTATTCTGGTTCTATTTCTAAAGCTCGATCGCAACTATTGATTGCTTCGTCTCCCCAACCTAAATTTTGCAGAACCCGACCGCGATTAGTCCAAGTTTGGGGATTTTTACTATGAATTTCTAGATCTTTGTTATAACTTGAAAGCGCTTCTTCATAAAGATTTAACTGTTCTAGAACTAGTCCCCGGTTAAACCAAGCATGTTCCGATCTCGGATTAAATTCCAAAGCTTGATCGTAAGCAGCTAAACTTTCATCATATATACCCAACTGCAACAGAATGTAAGCTTTGAGATTCCAAGCTTCTTCCATTTCCGGAGTCATTTCCAGAGCTTTATCTAGTAAAATATTAGCTTCTTGATAATTTTCGGTGCCATTGTGTATTAATTCCTCAGCCCAAACATACCAACTTTGGGCATACTGAAGAGAATCAATACAATCTTGTTCGTCCTCAGGGCTTACAGTATCTAAAGAATTAGAATGTAAATGACAAACTAATGCCTCTTCAAATCTCTGTAATTGAATGAATGCCATGCTGCGCTTAAATAAAGCTCGATAAGCATTGGGCTGAATTGCCAAAACTTGAGCGTAACTTTGCTCTGCTTCTTCAAAATCACCTAATTTCCAGGCAATATTACCTTTAGTTTCCCAAACTTCAGAAGCTTGAGGAATATATTTAAGTGCTTTATCACAATTAATCAGCGCTTCTTGATATTGCTCCAAGTTAGATAAAGTAATAGCCCGGTAATACCAAGCCATTGGTGATTCTTGGTAATATTCCAAAGCTCGATCATAATTAGCGATCGCTTCTCTATCGTCACCCAGATTTAGAAAAGCACAACCTCGTTGAAACCAAATATTATGAAAGTCAGATTTGATACTTAAAACTTGATCGAAACTTTCAATTGCTTCTGAATATTGTTTCAAAGCCGAGAGTTCTTCACCTCGTAACAACCAGGTTTCCCAATCATTGGGATTATTTGCAATTAAAGTATCGTAATGAGTTAATCGATTTAACCTCAGCGTTTCCAATCTTTCCCATAAGGTGTCAGGGCTAATCCAGGTATAACCAGATTCCGAGTCACGAATTTGCAATGCAGTCTCATAGCATTTTAAGGCTTCTTCGTCAAGTTCCAAACCTTCATAAGCAATACCCCGTTCTTCCCAGGTCGCCCACCAATCAGGTTCAGCAGCTAATACTCGGTCGAAACTATCAATTGCTTCTTTATAACGTTCCAAATTAACCAAACAGCGACCTTTTTCCACCAAAGCAGAATAATCATCGCTCTGAAGTGCTAGTACTTTGTTATAACTATTCACAGCCTCCTCAAAACGTCCTTGGTGGGCTAGGATATTTCCTTTTTCTCTCCAAGTGTCGGGATTTTGGGGTTGAAATTCTAAGGCTTTATCCAGACTAGCAATGGCGTCTGGATACATGTCCAGTTCCATTAAACTGTGACTTCTTTTAACCCAAGTTTCGCTGTCGTCAAATTTAATTGCTAATGCCCGATCATAACTAATTAGTGCTTCTTCGTAACGTTTTTTATTATGTAAAGCATTACCTCTGGCTTCCCAAAGTCCGCGATCATAAGGTTGAAACTCTAAACCTCGATCGAAGCTGGCAATTTCTTCTTCATCAGCTTTGATATAAGAATCATCACCTTCATCGTAACGTTCCAAAGCATACAGAACATCACCACGTGCTCGCCAAAGTTGGTGGTCGTGGGGATGTATTTGTAAAGCTTCGTCAAAGCACTCGAGAGCAGCTTTATAGTTTCCTGCATCTAAGCAGCTTAAACCTTTCTCGAAAATACTTTCTACAGCATTTATGGTACTTTGCTCCATAATCCTCCACCTAAAGTAAATACGCTTAGATTCTAGATGCTCAAAGGAATATTTATCCAGAAATTGGGGACTGGGGATTGGGGACTGGGGACTGGGGATTGGGGACTGGGGACTGGGGACTGGGGATTAGATTTCCAAATATAAAACCCTATATGATAAAGGGGTGACCTTAGTGATAAACGATTGATCGCCTTTCACCGTCAACCAATAACTGTTAACTGGTAATTGGTAACTGGTAATTGGTAATTGGTAATTGGTAATTGGTAACTGTTAACTACTAACTGCTAACCTAACAAATTTTTCCAATCGATCCATTCCTTTTTCGATAGTTGTCATATCAGTGGCGTAGGAAAAACGAATATTGTTATCTGCACCAAAGGCTGTACCGGGTATACTTGCAACTTGATATTCTTCAAGCAATTTACTGCAAAATTCTAGAGATTTGAGTCCGGTTTCACTGATACTGGGAAACAGATAAAAAGCACCATCTGGTTTTTCACAACTTAGTCCAGGAATCGAGTTTATTCTCGCGAACATAACTTCCCGACGCTTGGCGAATGCTTGACGCATTTCTTCCACACAGTCTTGAGAACCTTCTAAAGCTGCGATCGCACCATACTGAGCAAAAGTACAAACGTTTGATGTACTATGACTTTGAATATTGCTCGTAGCTTTAATTAAATCCACTGGTCCAGCTAAATAACCAAGACGCCAACCCGTCATTGAATAACCCTTTGCAAAACCATTACTAATGATGGTTCTGGAAAATATTTCCGTTCCTAAGGAACCAATACTAATATGTTTTGCCCCATCGTAAAGAAGTTTTTCGTAAATTTCATCTGAGACTACTAAAATATCTGCTTCCACGATAACTTTCGCCAAAGCTTCAATTTCCCCAGGCGAGTATACCATCCCTGTTGGGTTAGATGGTGAATTCAAAACAAATAGTTTGGTCTTGGGGGTAATTGACTGCCGTAACTGTTCGGCAGTAATTTTGTAACCTGTGGAAGCATCTGTTGTGACAATGACGGGCGTTCCTCCAGCTATTGTGACCATTTCTGGATAACTTACCCAATAAGGTGCGGGAATAATGACTTCATCTCCCGGTTCAATGAGCGCCATCATCAAGTTAAATAAGGAATGCTTACCACCATTGGTAACAATCACATTTTCTGATTTGTAATCAAGATTGAGATCGCGTTTGAGTTTGTGAGCGATCACTTCTCTTAATTTTGGTTCACCTGCTGCTGGACCATATTTAGTTTTTCCTTCGTCCAATGCTTTTTGAGCAGCAGCTTTAATATGGGCTGGCGTATCAAAATCAGGTTCTCCAGCACTAAAACTACAAACATCAATTCCTTCTGCTTTCATCGCCTTAGCTTTTGCAGAGATGGCTAAAGTAACAGAAGGTTTTACTTGATCGACTCGATTTGCCAGCTTCATTATTTATTTCCAACGGCAATTTTCTCAGTTCTTCCAGAATACCCCAGAATTCAGGTGGGAATTGATCATAGGCGTAATTTTTTTTGGGGGGGATGGCGATTGGTGATTGGGGACTGGGGATTGGCGATTGGGGACTGGGGATTGGCGATTAGGGACTGGGGATTGGCGATTGGCGATTGGGTAATGAATGAGTAACTCCCCACTTATTACTCATTACTTATTACTCATTACTTATTACTCATTACTTATTACTTATTACTTATTACCCACCCTAAACATTAAACCTAAATAACATCACATCACCTTCTTTAACGACATAGTCTTTCCCTTCACTACGAACTAAACCTTTTTCTTTGGCTGCGGACATCGAACCTGTGGAAACTAAGTCATTATAAGCAACGGTTTCTGCACGAATGAAACCCCGTTCAAAATCGCTGTGAATTACTCCTGCTGCTTGTGGTGCTGACATTCCCGCTTTAATTGTCCAAGCACGAGTTTCTTTTTCCCCAGAGGTGAAGTAAGTCCGCAAACCTAAAAGTTCGTAGGTCGCTCGAATTAAGGATTTTAAACCACCTTCTTCTACTCCCAAAGATTCGAGAAAATCACCTCTTTCTTCTTCTGGTATTTCAACTAATTCTGATTCTACCTGTGCCGATACTATTACGACTTGAGCATTATCTTTAGCGGCTATTTGCCTGACTTGTTCGACAAATTCATTGCCGGTTGCGAGGTCATCTTCTGAAACATTTGCTGCATAAATAATTGGTTTAGCACTGAGCATTCCCAATGGTTTAATGACTTCGGCTTCTTCTTCTGTTAATTCAACTTGACGAACTGATTTACCTTCATTCAGTGCTGCAGCTAATTTTTCTAGGATTGCTAGTTCAGCTTGAGCATCTTTATTAGCCCGTGCTTGTTTGCGTACTCGTTCAATGCGCCGTTCTACTTGTCCGAGGTCGGCTAAAACTAGTTCCAAATTGATAACTTCCACATCCCGTTCTGGACCGATTCCACCAGCTACGTGAACGATATCATCATTTTCAAAACAACGTACCACGTGAACGATCGCGTCTACTTCTCGAATATGGGATAAAAATTGGTTACCCAGCCCTTCTCCTTGACTAGCACCTTTGACTAATCCAGCAATATCTACAAATTCTACCCGCGCCGGGATAGTTTGCTTAGAACTAGAAATATCTGATAAGGTATTGAGCCGTTCGTCTGGTACAGAAACAACACCGACATTAGGTTCAATGGTACAAAATGGGAAGTTTGCAGCTTCAGCTTTAGCATTTGCAACTAAAGCATTAAATAAAGTAGATTTTCCGACGTTAGGGAGTCCGACAATACCAGCTCTTAGCATTTTGGGTTCGAGAATTTAAGATGATGAAAATTTAGAATTTACAATTCAGATTTAATCTTAAATCTTATTATCATTTTGAAGTAATTTTTGTGGAAGGAGTCAGAAGTCAGGAGTCAGAAGTCAGAAGTCAGGAGTCAGGAGTCAGAAGTCAGGAGTCAGAAGTCAGGAGTCAGGAGTCAGGAGTCAGGAGTCAGGAGTCAGAAGTCAGAAGTCAGAAGTCAGGAGTCAGGAGTCAGGAGTCAGGAGTCAGAAGGAGTTACCAATTACTTATTACTCATTACTTATTACTCATTACTTATTACTCATTACTCGTATAGAAGTGTTATCACAAACGAAAACTCCGCTACTAGATACTTTATGGGAGTATGCAAATAAACCCCATGCTCCTTTTTACACTCCCGGTCACAAGTTAGGGAAAGGGATTTCATCAAAATTAGAAGAATATTTTGGTCAAGCTGTATTTAAAGCAGATTTACCAGAATTAACAGACTTAGATAATCTTTTTGCTCCGGGTGGAGTTATCCAAGAAGCACAGCAACTTGCTGCAGAAGCTTTTGGTGCATCTCATACTTGGTTTTTAGTTAATGGTTCTACCTGCGGGATTGAAGCTGCAATTTTGGCGACCTGCGAGCGCGATGATAAAATTATTTTGCCGCGTAATGTTCACTCTTCAGTAATTTCGGGTTTAATTCTCTCTGGTGCAATTCCAATTTTTATCGAGCCAGAATACGATCCGGTTTCAGATATTGCTCATGGTGTCACACCTCATTCTGTGGAAGTTGCACTAAAACGACATCCTGACGCTAAAGTCGTAATGGTGGTTTACCCGACTTATTACGGTACTTGTGGGGATATAATTGCGATCGCAAATCTTACTCACAAATACAATATTCCTTTATTAGTAGACGAAGCTCACGGAGCGCACTTTACTTTTCATCCCGAGTTACCAATTCCTGCTTTAGCTGCAGGCGCAGATTTAAGCGTACAATCCATTCATAAAACCCTTGGGGCGATGACACAAGCATCAATGCTCCATGTCCGGGGTAACCAAATAGATATTGAACGGATAAGTAGAAGTTTACAACTTGTACAGTCTACTAGTCCTAATTATTTACTAATGGCTTCCTTAGATGCAGCGCGTCAGCAAATGGCTGTGGATGGGAAAGAATTGATGTCCCGCACTTTGCAACTTGCTCAAGAAGCGCGATCGCGGATTAGTAAAATTCCTGGTTTATCTGTTTTAGGAAAACCTTATTCATCTGCAAAAACTTTTGAATCGGGAAGAAATAAACTAGGAAAGAAATCCTCAGTATTTGTTGCATTAGACGAAACCCGATTAACTGTTAACGTTTCTGGTTTGGGATTGACGGGGTTTGCTGCTGATGAAATTTTGGAAGAAAAATTAAGGGTATATTCTGAATTAGCATCTTGGCGAAATGTTACTTTTATTATCAGTTTGGGTAATACTCAAGAAGATATCGATCACTTGGTGGAAGGTTTCACTACTCTTGCGAAGATGATTCCATCATCTCTAATACCAATTAGTAGTAAAGATGCAACATTTGATATCCCCCCAACCTTCCTTAATAAGGGGGACAAACGGATAGCAACAAAACCTCATTCCTTTTCTATCAAGAAAGACAACAAAGAAAGCGGAGTTATAAAAATCTCACCTCGGGAAGCTTTTTTCGCACCCACACAGATGCTACCTTTTGAAGAAGTTGTAGGACATATCAGTGCAGAAACTATTTGTCCTTATCCTCCGGGAATTCCAGTATTAATTGCAGGTGAGGTAGTTACTGATGCAGCATTAAATTACTTGTTAAAAATTCAGGATATGGGGGGATTTATTAGTGGTTGTACGGATAGCAGTTTGAAAACTTTTAAGGTTGTGAAGCTGTGAGGTAAATAACTTAGCAACAAGACATTTTTTTAACGAACGGGAAATTGCTTTGATTTTCTTCTCAAATTCCTGCTGATGGGATTTCCAATTAAAATATACACCAATCATCAGGGCGCACGTCGGTGCGCCCCTACAGGTAAGAAATAACGGTATAAATTCTTTTTTGAAAGTTTCTAAATCAAGATTAAGATTTTCCTCGACTTTGCTTTTCAACAGCTTGTTTAACTACTTCAACTTTTAATTCAAGTGCTTCAGCAATTTGCTCTGCACTCAACCCGATCTTTAATAAACGGGGGATTGTCTCTAGTTTTGTTTCTTGCTCAACTTCCTGATAAAATTTAGTTTTTCGCCATTCTGTTAATCCAAACATCGCTTCCAATTCCTGCCTACTTTGGTTTGAAAATTTGTAAATCAACATCCTCTCTACTAATTCTAAAAGCTGCCGACGTTTGGTGACATCTGCTTTTTGTACCTGGTTGATTAAGTTTTTTGCGACTTCGACTGCTTCGTTTTCTGGAGCAACCACCAAACCAATAATTCCCAAGCCTATAGAGGAAGAAGTATCAGTTAATTCATCCAAATATATTACTTGGATTTGCCCAGCAGATAGTAGTGTTTGATACGCCTTAGGAATGCCTGGATCGAGACTGCGTTTAGCCCATAAAACTACTGTTCGCCACGATCGCTCGGGTCTATATTGATTTAAATACAAAAATGCTTCGGTAATTAATCGCCAATATAAATCATCATCCCGTTGAAATTGTACCTCCACAAAATAAATTGGATCTTGGGGATACTCGGGTAATGGTAAAAATAAACCATCGATGCGTCGCGAAAGTTCCTTGATTTCTACAGAGGAAAATTCATAATGTGATGCTTGGGTTGGTGGTTGTTCCAATAGTTCAAACAACACGCTGGGAAGATTTTGGAGAAGAGTATAGAAGATGGTATCTGTTTTCATCCATTACTGAGTCTTTATTAAAAGTAGTTCTGATGTATTATATAGTAATGTCATTCGAGGCTGAGCTACAGCAGATTCCAATGCTCCTAAATCTCGTATACCTGATGTTCCTCCTGATTGATTAATAATCTGGCGATGCAGATCGAGAATTTCCAGCAATGATAAGTATCGAATCATGCTAAACGCCGATATAAGTCTGCATTTTTTTGCAGTACGTAGTTTGCAGCTTGAGAAAAATTGTTTTGTGGATGACTCAGCCATTCCTCCAGACTAATACGCAATAACTCCTCTGGTGAGATACTCAGTTCCTGTGCTAACTCTTGTATTAGACATCTCCAAAATATAAATATTTTGTGGTAAAAGAATGACATATAGCTTTTTTACACACAAAAATGATTGACATACTGAATTATATTGAAGAACATCAAAAAGAAACACAACGATTAATTGGTGCCCGAATATTCTCAACTACAGCAATTGCTTCAAAATGCAGAAAGAGTACACCATCAAAAACAAGCTCTATTAGAATCTAAGAAAGTTAGAATTATTGAAAAAGGTGGTGGTCGTAAACAAAAATTATCAATACAAGAACAAATAATTTTGACACTGATTTATTTGAGACATATGACTACTTTCCAACTTCTTGGAATTCAGTTTGGAATTAGTGAGTCAACAGCAAATGCAACTTTTAATTATTGGTTGCCATTACTCAGAGATTTATTACCCGCCAGCTTACTAGAGGAAGTAAAAAAAAACGAATCTGACTATGAGATCGTAAAGGAAGTTCTAACGGAATATGAATTAATTGTAGATAGCTATGTTCGCGCTAGCGCATGCCGTAAGGCTTAGCAAGTTAGGGAGAGACCTGTAGATAATAAGGAGCAAGAAAAATATTTTTCTGGTAAGGCACAAAAACATACATTTAAAAGTCAGATAATTACCTTACCAAATGCAGTAGATATTGTTGATGTTGTCGTTGGATTACCTGGGCCAACAAGTGATATAAGCTTGTTTCGAGAATACCGTGAACGTTTTCATCCCAATCAAAGATTTAAAGCTGATTTAGCCTATATTGGAGAAGAGTTAATTACTACTCCTATTAAGAAACCAAAAAATAAAGAATTAACAATTGAGCAAAAGGAATTAAATCAGCAATTTTCATCAAAACGAGTATATATTGAACATCGAATTCGCTCACTTAAGATTTTTCGAATTATACAAGAACGATTTAGATTAAACTATAAAAAATATTCAAAAGTAATGTTAACGATTTGTGGATTAATAAGATTCCGTATGGGTACGTTAATACTACCACAAGAAATATGCCTGAAGTCATCAGGATAAAACAAATTCAAGCAACTACATTTTTAAATTTTTATTGATAGTAAGTATATAAAATCCTGATTTTACCGTATAAATTAGCTTGTCTGAATTACTGCTTTGACGGTTTAAAAGCTAGTTATAGAGAGGTTTTACTAATTTTCGGAGATGGCTATTTTTTGAAATTGTCGATCTGGAATGTTAATGGTGATGGAAGCCACGGATTTATTTTGGGGTATATTTCTAGCAGTCTAACACTGCTTAAATAGGAGTAATGATATCGCTTTACTCTCAAGAAAAAAGCTCATGCTTTTGGCCTTGAACTTGTTCCATCTGATCGAGAACAATAAAATAATCCCTCTGCTCAAGTTCTTGCTACATGAGGTTTACAGAATGTGTTTCTTGAGAGTTTACCAACTAATTGAGAGTTAAAGCCCGATATAGTATCCAATAACCCAAATATTTAGGAACACTATCAACAAAGATTACTGTCATTCATTTACAAGCAGCAAATGTGCTGGAAACAATTATTTAACTAAAATATTTAACTACTACTAAAATGAGCTTTACTTTTGGAAAACAATCTCAGAAAGCGAATTTTCAAGAAATTAAGCAAGTTAAGGAGTGGATTTATCAAGCATTTCAACTTGATGAGGAAGTTTCCATTTCTTTAAGTCAGTTACACTGTACCGAACCTGGTTGTTCGCCAATTGAAACAGTAATTAATTTGATGACAAACCCCGTACAGCAATACAAAATTCATAAATCTATTGCTGAAATTGATTATTCAAATATATCTAAACTCGTTGAGGATAAATAATACTTCACAGTAATTTTCAATGTTCCACTGTATTTTTTAATTAGTAGCAAGACATTGCTCTAACTGATTTTTAATTTTATTAGCATCTAAATTTCGTCCAATGAAAACTAATTGATTGGACGGAGAATCTTTCCATTTATCTCTCTGAAAATTACAACGTTTACCACTCAGTTGAAAAATGTGACGTAGTTTGCTTCCTTGATACCAAATAATTCCTTTAGCTCTAAATACTGTTTCTGGCAATTGTTCGTCTAAAAACTTAGTAAATTTTTCAATAACTAAAGGTTGATCGCTCTGAAAGGAAACCGACATAAAATCATTTTCCTTCAAACGATTAACATGAGATGAATTAACAAGACTATGTTGTAAGGAAGTAAAGTTTAAATTTTTTGAAGTTGGATTTGTTGAAGTTATATTTTTCGTATGATTATTTCCTACATCTAAAATTAAAGGTAAAGCCACTTGACCGTGTTGAGTACGTAAAATTCTGGCACCGACTTTAACTGAATGGATATAATTTTCTATATTTTGAAGTTTGGCTTCGGAAACTAAATCAGTTTTATTGAGCAGAATAATATCACCATAAATTATTTGATTTAAAGCAATTTCACTCTCAAAATAATTATTAGTAAAACCCTCTGCGTCTATGACAGTTAAAATAGAATCTAAACGAGTGACATTACTCAACTCGCTGCTAAGAAAAGTCATCATTAAGGGAATGGGTTCGGCTAAACCTGTAGTTTCAATGACGATATAATCGATATCTTGAGACTCTAAAACTTTATTAACAGCATCAATTAAACTAGCGTTAATAGTGCAACAGATACAACCATTACTTAGTTGCACCATATCTCGATCTATAGAAACTAAAAGCTGACTATCAATATTAATGTCTCCAAACTCATTGACCAAAACAGCAACTTTTAGATTCCGGCGATTGGTCAAAATGTGATTCATAGTAGTAGTTTTACCACTTCCTAGAAAACCTGTAATAATAGTCACAGGCGTTTTGTGTTTGTGATACTTAGTTATTCCCATTATCATCAGATACAAGTACTTGATTTACATTGATAAAAGTACACAATAACATTTGCTATACATCCATCTTGTTTTACCAGACATCAAATAGACTTATTTGTACCTCAATATTTATTCCATTTCGTTTATTATCTCTATAAATTTTGGATCAACTATAGATATTTTTATATGTTATCTATCATTTTTAGATAGTCATTCAGTTGTTCTGTAAGAGTATAAAATAAATATAATTAAAACAAAATTATCCAAAATAATTTGAATTTCCATGAAGCAAATTTTGCTGCCAATGTTTATTTTTGTAACTTTGAGCTTACCTACAAAAATACTTGCTCATGGGACAAAAATTAGCTACGAAAATACTGAAGCAATTGTAATTAATGCTGTTTACGACACTGGTAAACCGATGGGGAAAGCCCAAATTTTGGTTTATACTCCAGATAATCCGTCTCAACCCTGGTTAACTGGAACAACCGATCAAAAGGGACGTTTTTTATTTCAACCAGACTCGACAAAAATAGGAAACTGGAAAGTTAAAGTTCGTCATTTGGGACACGGAGGAGTTATTCAAGTTCCTGTAACTTCAAAAGCACAAACACAACAAATAGAAGAAATACAACAAACACAAGCAACAACAAGTTCAAATTCTTCCACCCCAGAACAAGTAGTCAGCATTTCTAAAGAATCTGACAACCTTGAGTACACACCCATGCAAAGAGGTTTGATGATAGCTTCAGTTATTTGGGGATGTGTCGGAACCGCTTTGTTTTTCTCAAGTCGCAAGAAAAATGCACATATCTGATGGACTTCTTCCAGCACCAGTGGTAATTGGTGGTTATGCTATTACTAGTTTAACTACATGGTATTCGCTGCACCAAATCAATCGTCAATCTGAACCTACTCAAGGTATTCCTAAAGCCTCTTTACTCACAGCAGCATTTTTTGTTGCATCTTCAATTCATATTCCTTTTCCACCCACTAGTCTACATTTAATTCTCAATGGTTTGCTAGGTGTAGTACTAGGCTATTATGCATTTCCAGCGATTTTAATTGGCTTGTTTTTTCAAGCAGTGATGTTAGGACATGGGGGACTTTCGACTTTAGGACTCAATGCAGCAATTGTCGGTATTCCTGCTTTATTGATTTATCATCTATTTAGTTGGCGAAGTTTTATAGAAAGATATTTTAACAAGCGAGTGACAACAGGAATTTTCGCTTTTTTTGCGGGAGCACTGGGTGTTGCTCTCACGGTTATATTATTTTTTGGTTTGGTGGTTAGTACCCTTGGGACTGGAGAGCATGCAGATAGCGAGCGTGTCGCAACTTTGGGATTAGTTATTACTCATATTCCCTTGATGATATTGGAGGGAATTTTTACAACTTTTGTTGTGCTATTTTTACAACAGGCTAAACCTCAGTTATTGGAAGGTAATGGCTGATAAATTTGCTATAGACAAATATGCCGATCTAGATTCGTTAATACACTCTTGGCATCCGAAATATAAGATTATTGCCATCAGTCTACTAATTCTTAGCTTTGCTTTTGTCAAAGATATTTCGCTAATTCCTGTTATTTTAGGGATAACAATCATCTTTTATTATATCAGCAAATTACCATTAATATTTTTATTTTCACGCTTACATTATCCGGGTTTGTTCTTGCTAGGGATTATTTTTTTATTGCCGTTTATGCGTGGTGAAGATGTAATTTGGCAATGGAGTTTTATCAAACTGCGACAGGAAGGTTCTTTATTAGTTTTAATAATTATCTGTAGGTTTTTCAGTATTTTTACATTGGGATTAGTTATGTTAGGAACTACTCCATTTCTGACAACAATTCGAGCCATGCGACAATTAGGTTTGTCTGGAGTAATTGCGGATATGCTGATACTTTCCTATCGTTATATATATCAAATATTTGTTGATTTTTCTCAGATGCAGCAAGCCATGCGACTAAGGGGATACACAACAAAAAAACAATCCCATCGTAAATATAATATATCTATATTTCGACATATATCTGTTTTAGCAGCGGTGACTGCTTCTTTATTTTTGCGAAGTTACGAACAGTCGGAAAGGGTGTATGCTGCTATGCAGTTAAGGGGTTATGGCGATCTAACAACAAGTATTGTCAAACCTAATATGATGAATAATAAGTCAGCAAAACATGATTTATTAAGTATTTTGGCTTTATTGGGTACAGTTATAGTTGCTACCAGTTTACTTCTCTGGGAAATTATTTAAGTTATAGTTTCTTAAGTTATATTTTTTTGAGTTATATTTTTTTGAGTTATAGTTTTTTGAGTTATAGTTTTTTGAGTTATAGTTTTTCAATTATCAATTTTTAAATTATAAATTCATTTATGGATAATCATAAAAACGAATCAGGATTACCAATTGATTTTGATACTTTTCTAAAAGTAGATATGAGAGTTGGGAAAGTTATTGAAGTCAAAGAAAATATTAAAGCCAGAAAACCTGCATATATTTTGACAATAGATTTTGGAGAACTGGGAATAAAAACGAGTTCTGCTCAAATCGTTGAAAATTATTCAAAAGAAAAATTACTTAACCAACAGGTAGTTGCTGTTGTTAACTTTCCTCCTAAATTAGTTGCTGGAGTTAAATCAGAAGTTTTAGTTTTAGCTGCTGTTTGCAATACAAATGGTACTGTTTTACTGCAACCTAATTTATCGGTAGATAACGGTACGCGTATACTATAAAGATAAAAAAGAAAGAATTTTCCTACAAAATTTTGTGTCACAAAGCTTAATAAATATTTATTATTGCTACTTAATATTGATCGCATGAAACTTCGGTGATTAAAGTTACTCCTACTCGCCATTTCCTACTCTTTTTTTGTATCCAAATCTTAGATATTCTCTAAATGTACTTAAGGCTGGATATGCTAATCTAATCTTAATCTCTAATTTCTAATCTCTAATTTACTAATTGGTTCTGATGTGGATCAGCCATCAGATGTAAAGGGGAAAGTCCGGTGAAAATCCGGCGCTGTCCCGCAGCTGTGAGGAGACAATACTTGTTTCTAAGTCTTTGTCTCTTAGTCAGAATGCCCGCCAATTATGACATAAACATATAATTGTCTGCGAGGTACAGATGAAAAATATTACCCTTAATTCCCAATTGGGAATGCAGTTTTTTGCGATCGCGATAACTGTAAACTTAGGATTTTTGTTGGGAAATGATAACGCTACAGCACAAAAGATTCTACAATTATCAGAATTTTCCCAATATCAAGGTGATGCAAAGGATTTAAAAATAATTCCCAAAATAGTATCACCAGAAGTAATATCTGAAAATACTTCATCTAATACTGATTTATCTAATACTGATTTATCTAATACTGAAAAAGTAGAAGATATTGCTCAAAAAAAACCTCCAACACAAGAAGCGGAGAAAGAAGATCGAGAAGAAGCAGATATTGAGCTTACCGTTGTAGGAGAAATATTAGATCAACCGGTATTCACACCATTTCGTAGTGAAGGAAAGGTACGTGATGCGACTCGTCCAGTTTACGTCATCAACCGCGAGGAAATTGAAGCTCAAGGTGCGCGTACTGTCAAAGAAGCGCTGAGATTTGTCCCTGGTATTTTACCTGATGGTACTGTAGGGACAGAAATTGGTGGTTTGAGCGGTCAGTTTATTCGCGGTTCTAATACGGGACAAGTATTAATATTACTCAATGGAAGACCAGTTAATAATCTTGGTAGTGGTGGTTTCGACCTTTCAGAAATTACAACTGATATTGTTGAAAGAGTTGAAGTTCTTCCTGGTGGAGGTTCTACCCTCTACGGTTCCGATGCGATTGGAGGGACTATCAATATTATTACCCGTCGTCCGACAAAAGATATTACTACTACAACTCAACTAAGATTAGGTAGCTACAATTTAAACGAACAAAGCATTCAAACTAGTGGTAAACAGGGTAATGTCTCTTGGTTACTAGGTTATAACCGCACTCGTGCTAACAATAATTTTGATTATTCTATTCCCGAAGTTGACTTTGATGGAACAAGGGAAAATGCCGATGTACTCTACAATAATCTTAATTTACAGGTCGATGCACAATTGAGTGATCGCCAAAGTTTGAGTTTCAACACCATTTATCTTGCTAAAGACCAAGGAGTTCCCGGTGGTGTAGCAATTCCGCAAATTTCTCAAGCTGCTTTTAATTCCCTTACCGATAATAATCGTAAGTACACCGACCAAGTTCTTACAGATTTAAGTTGGAATGCAAAATTAGGAAAAGCAGATGATTCTTTATTAACAGCGAGAGTCTATTTAGATTTCCTCAATACCCGCTTTGACAATCGCACGGGAGACATCAGCACCCATCAACAGTTTGATAATAACCAACGTTCCTTGGGTTTTCAGATACAGCATAACTGGCAAATTACTCAAAATCAAAATATTACTTATGGTTTTGACTACCGCAACGTCAGCGCTAAAAATATTACTCGTAACCTTGCAGATGGAACGGAAACAGAAAATTATGATGATAGTATCGGACAGGGAGCGGTATTTGCTAAATACCTTGTGGATGTTATTCCCGATGTGAGATTAAACTTTGGATTGCGCCAAGATTTTAATAGTTTGATAAATGGTTCTGTGACTTCTCCGGCGATCGGTGCGCGTTGGAATTTGGGAGAAACTACTACCCTCCGAGGTAACTATATTCGTAATTTCCGAGTTCCGACTCTATTTAACTTATTTAGTAATTCTCCCTTTGCGCAAGGTAATCCAGACTTAAAACCAGAAAGGGGTGATAGTTTTGATATCGGTATCGACCAACAGTTAGGAGATATCGGTTTAATACGTTTCACTTTTTTCAGCAACACTATATCCGATAATATTGCTTTCGATTTTGTCAATTCGACCTATGAAAATATTGGTAAAGTTCGGACTACTGGGATAGAACTTGCCTTAAATTTGCAGTTAGCAAGAAATTTATACTTCTTTGGGAATTATACTGCGAATGATCCACGAATCCTTGAAAGTAGTAACCCTGCAGAAGTTGACAAGGAACTAAGATTTGCAGGTGCTGATAGTATTAATTTAGGACTTTCCTACGAAAATGCTCAAGGTTGGTATGCAGGGGTTTTAATGCGTTCTTTGGGTCGTTATCCCACAAATAATACTAATACAGAATCTTTACCCGGTTACACAACTTTTGATTTTAAATTGCGAGTTCCTGTAAGTAAAAATTTAGCATTCAATGGTAGTATAGAAAACATTTTAGATCGGAGATTTCAGTTATTTCCTGGTTTTCCTGATGCAGGTAGAATAGTTCAAGCAGGTGTTAATTATAAGTTTTAAGACATTAGGAATAAGATATTAGGAATAAGACATTAGCAATAGGGCATTGGAAATAGGTTATTGAGAATAGAATATTAGGAGTAAATAGGAAATCCATATATCTATCGTCAGAATCTTCTATCATAAGAACCTTAAATCTAAAATCGCCATGAGTAATTATCATCCTTGGGTAACGCCATTAAACCGCCAAGTTACAGAAGATTTACCGATGGGGGGTAAAGTTGAATATGAGGATATTGATTGTAGTTGTGATGTTTTATCATCGCTACTTTACACCTTATTTCAACAAAATTGGCAGCAGGTAGAATTAGGACATGTTGTTCAAGGTGGCGTTTTAGAACTAGGATTTACTACTCCCCCTAAAATTTGTATTCTTTATGATGGTTATTTAACAGTAGTAACTGAAGCTTGGCATTTACACTTATGTATTGATGAAAATTTAGGTGGTCCTAATAATCAAACACCCTTAGAATTAAGACAACAAAGAAGAGTAAGTCGTGCGGCTTTTTATCGCCGTTTTAATAAATATGGAAAAATCAGAAGTTGGGGGATTGAATTTTGGAATGGTAATAATGAAAATGTGATGACAATTTTCTTACCTAATCCTTTAGTAGATGGTGAGAACTTATTACCAGAAGGTAAACCAGACTTATCTAAGTTAGCTCTTTATGAAGAATTACGGGATATTTATGTATTAGGTACAAAACCAATGCCATTTACTCAAAATCCCTTAAAACGTTCTTATATCTCAGTTTGTACTTCTGGAAGATGTTTACCTTCACGTAATTGGAAACCTACTTATGAAGCCTTTAAAAATGCTGTTGAAAAAGCAGATTTGGATATAGAAGTAAGAACTTCTGGGTGTTTAGAAGTTTGTAAATTAGGACCTGTAGTATTTAATTCTGAAGATAGAACTTGGTACACTCGCGTTAAGCCAGAGATTGCAGAAGAAATTGTTGAAAAACATTTAATTCAAGGAAATAAAGTTACCGAATATATTTATCCCCCGGAATCTGTTTAAAGAGTAATTGCAAATCATTCACCTATAATTGTAAGTCGAGATAATTAAAAATCAAAAGAATAAAAAACAGAACTGACGCACGAATCGTGAATTTACGTCATTACGACGCTAGGTTAGCAGATATAGCGTTTCCGCAAGGAAATAGTAATCCTAAATCCTTATTTTTAGGTTGTGAGTGCGTAAGTCATAAAAAATTAAAAATCAAAAATTATGCTTTCTGAATTTCCCATATTGACAACTCCTCGTTTACAACTGAGAGCTATTCAACACTCAGATGCACAATTAGTACATCGCAATTTCTCCGATCCTCAAACAGTTTTATACTCCAATGCTCCAGCACCAAGTCTAAAAAAAGTTCAGCAAGTAATTGATATATGGTCAGAGAATTTTCAAAAACAACAAGGAATCCGTTGGGGAATCACAATAAAGGAGCAAAATGAAGTTATTGGTTCCTGTGGATATAAAAACATTATCAAAAAGCATCGACGAGCAGAGATTGGTTACGAAATATTTGCTGAATATAGACGACAAGGATTTATGAGTGAAGCACTCAATGCAGTTATTCAATTTGGTTTTGAGGTGATAGAGCTTAATCGGATAGAAGTAACGGTAGATTATGACAATTTACCTTCAATATTGCTTTTGCATAAGTTAGGATTTACAGAAGAAGGTACACTCAGAGATTACGAGTTTAACCAAGAGAAATTTGTTGACTTAAAGTTATTCTCATTGCTCCACAGAGATTTATTAAATTTATTTCAAAAATAATCTTGGAAATTCAAAATTTTCCTATCAATATCCTCAAAAATAATTCATGAATATAACAAAATATAAAAAATTAAATTTATTTTTTTTTGGTATTCAAACAATATTTATTACAGCTTTAATTATTGCTTGTAATAATACTCTAAACAATCCAAAAATCTCATTACCTGTAAACAAAGTATGTATTCAAAATTTTAATCCCAATACAGACTATTTTCCCACAAAAGCAAGTATTAACCATGCTACAGGTTTTGCTGTTGAATATCACAATAATTATAAAGTTGTAACAGTCAAAAATCCTTGGCGCGATGCAAAGAGAGGCTTCAAATATGTTTTAGTTGAATGTGGTACGCCAGTACCACTGGGCTTTAAAAGAAATCAAGTAATTACAGTTCCAGTAAATACTGTTGTATCTCTTTCTACTACCCATCTACCCCATCTGGCAAAGTTAGGAATAGTAGATAAACTTTTAGGTATCAGTAATTATAAAACAGTCAATACCCCAGAAGTAGTTGAGAAAATCAAAGCAGGTCAAATCGCAGAATTAGGCAATAATAATGTGAATTTGGAACGATTATTAGAACTCAATCCCGAGCTAGTTACAACTTATGGAACAGGAAATCCACAAGTCGATAATCATTCAAAATTTTTAGAAGCAGGATTAAAGGTAGCAATCAATGCTGAATATATGGAAACATCGCCGTTAGGTCGTGCAGAATGGCTAAAGTTTACAGCTTTGTTTTTTAATAAAGAAGATATTGCAGAAAAGGAATTTAGTGAAATAGCGAAGAAATATCAAGATATTGCTGAAACAGTAAAATCTATCAAAAAGCGTCCCAAAGTATTTACTGGATTTAACTTTAAAGGAACTTGGTATACTCCAGGATGTAAAAGTTATGCAGCAAAATATTTAGCTGATGCTGGTGCTGATTATTTTTGTGCTGAAAATTCTTCTGGTAGCACACCTTTATCTTTTGAAAATGTTTTTGAACGTGCTGCTACAGCAGATTATTGGTTAAATGTAAGTCAATCTTGGCAAACTTTAAAAGATGTAATTACAGAAGATAGTCGCTATGGTGATTTTCAAGCAGTGAAAAAAGGTAATGTTTATAATAATAATGCTCGTTTAAATGAAAATGGTGGTAATGACTATTGGGAAGGTGGAATTAGTAATCCTAATCTAGTTTTAGCTGACTTAATTAAAATTTTTCATCCTGAATTATTACCAAATCATAAGCTGGTATTTTACCAAAATTTGAATTAACTATTTTTTTGTTTTATCTTTATTTTTGATATATATAATTCCTGTTGCGAAATTGATAAAAATAGTTTTATTAGGATTTTTGAAATAGTTTTGAAAGGAGCCCATTAAATTGAAGAAACCATTAATAGCGTTACGCTGTCGCTAACACACCCTACGAATAGACTTTTATTTTTTTCCCATAAATTACATGTTTATACGTAAAGGTCGAAATTATAAGAAAATATCACAAAAAAAGAAAACTCAGAAAACTATTATTTCTGCAATTTTACTAATTAGCTTAATTCTTGTATTTTTATTGGATTTAGCTTTTGGCTCTGTTCATATTCCAATTCAGGAAGTTATTAATATTCTTCTGGGAGGAGAAGCAATAAAAGCCAGTTGGAATACTATTATTCTCAAATTTCGCTTACCCAAAGCCTTAACTGCAACTTTAGCAGGTGCTGCTTTAGGTGTAAGTGGTTTGCAAATGCAGACCCTATTCAAAAATCCTTTAGCTGGACCATTTGTCTTAGGAATTAGTTCTGGTGCTTCTTTGGGGGTTGCACTTGTGATACTTGCAGTCAACACTACTATGATGGGTGCGTTGCTCGCAAGTTTTGGAATGATTAACGACTTAGTTTTAGTTATAGCTGCTACTTTAGGTGCAGGATTGGTACTGGGAATGGTCCTATTAATATCTCATCATGTAGCCGATTCCATGGCACTGTTAATTTTGGGATTACTGCTTGGTTATGCAACTAGTGCGATTGTCAGTATTTTGCTTCAATTTAGCGAGAATAATCAAATTCAATCATATTTGCAATGGACTTTTGGAAGTTTTGGTGGTGTAACTTGGCGACAGATGATAATCTTAGCCCCTGTGGTATTGCTCGGACTAATTGTATCTTTACTGTTGTCAAAATCTTTGAATGTCATGCTTTTAGGTGAAACTCAGGCTCGAACTTTGGGTTTATCAATACAAACAATAAGATTCTGGATTATTAGTAATGCTTCAATTTTGGCTGGTGCGATTACTGCATTTTGTGGTCCTATTGGATTTTTAGGCGTTGTGGTTCCCCATCTATGTCGTAGTTTATTTAAAACTGTAGACCATAAAATATTGATTCCTGTTGTTGCGGTGATGGGTGCGATAATAGCATTACTTGCAGATTTATTATCCCAACTACCCGGTAGTCAGAGCGTTTTACCTTTGAACTCTGTCACTGCTTTGATTGGTACTCCGATTGTGATGTGGGTGATTTTGCATCGTCATCGCTCAATATGAATGTTCATTACATTGAAGAGTTATAAAATAATTTACTTCATTGGGAATAGTATGTCTTTGACCGCTAAATTCTCTACCAAAAATCGTAATTTACTTTGAAATGTTCTCGTTTAAAGTTTTCAATTACTACAGTTTCAGCTTTAACTGATTGAGTGCCGAAAATGATTACAATAGATGCTAGGTTTAATGCACTAAAATTAGAGTAACTAAGCAAGATGTCGCCCAAAGAGTAGCAGAAATTAAACAAGAATAACTTAAACACTTCCAATGTTGTTCTATTAAAGTATTACTTCACCTCAAAAAACCCCACTATCCATCTCTCAGTTTTCTCAGATAACTTTTAGTCAATTCTCAGTTATCCATCACTAGCTCCTCAGTTTCATCACCGATATTAGTAATCAAGGAAAGGGAAACCACATAAAACAAAGTTTAAGGAAGCAACTGAGATGAAATTCAACAAAATCGCTGGTTTAGGAATCGCATCAATCGTATTATTCGGTAGCTTTGGACAATTAGCAGTTAATGCACAGCCAGCCCAAGCGCTTAAAGCAACACAAACTACTACAGTTGCAAAGAAATCTCAATCACTAATTGCGTCCGGTAGCTTTGTTACTGTAGAACAAGACCACCCCACCAACGGTATAGCTAAAATTGTTAATGTTAATGGTAAGCGTTATCTAGAGTTTGACAAAGCTTTCACTACAGCACGGGGACCAAAAGTAAGAGTCGTTCTCCACCGCAACAACACTGTACCTGTAAATCTTAAAGCAGAAAATTACGTCACGATTGCACAACTCAAAAAGTTTGATGGCGCTCAACGTTACGAAATTCCAGCTAACTTGGATCTAAATGATTTTGAATCTGTAGCAATCTGGTGCGAAGAGTTTAATGTTACCTTTGGTTACGCTAGTCTGCAAAAAGCTTAAGTTTTTGGTTACTAAGCTTGCAAGATACCGATATTTTAAAAATCGATTTTATATGTAAGATTTATCTTTATTTTCTTGTTCCTTGGAAGACTCGCGGCTGCGCCACGAACACACATAACACACCGCTTATCAGTAGCTCTGGAATTACCCGGAGCTGCTGATTTTCATAACAAGTCAGAAATGTCTTGATTTATTTATTACTTATTCTGGTTGAGAACTTTGTTCTTGGTAATAGCCCGAAACTTTTTTCACGTAGTCTGCGGTAAAACCACTGTTGCAGCCTGTGTATTTACCAGTCATCCACCAACAAGCAGTACGACTCACAGCTTCAGTTTCATTATTATTAGTAGCGTCTAATTGTCCTTTTAACTCTCGTTCCATGATGCAACTAATAACTTGGCGTGCTAGTTCGGGGTTGGAAGCAAACTGTGTTGGTTGAACTTCTTTTTCTAGACAAGATTTTGACCAACTTCTGAAAGTTTCTCCTTTAACTTTCCATTCACTATATAAACTGTCATCGGTGGTCTTTGGTGCAGCCAATCGTAATGCTTCTACCATTGCTGCAACTTGGGTATTAGATGACTGCTGTTGTGCTTGTGCTGCTAAAGGTAACAGCCCCAAACTAATAATCACACCACTAAGTAGAAATCGCATAGAATTCATCGTAGATAAACAGTTCGGAGGATACAACATTATTTTTCAGATAACAAGTACGCCACCGTTACATACTCTTTTCTACTAAATTCACTCATCAATCAATGCTTCAATTTGAGCTAGCAGTTTTTCTAAAGCCTTTTGCTTTTTGGGATTCTCCCATACTTTAGACTTTTGTAATTGTGGTAATGCTTTTTTGTAACGTTCTTTGAGTGGATGTTTTGGTGCTGTTACTTCTTTACTTGCTTTAACACGCTCATTAATTTGGCTAGGGATAATTTTTCTGCGTTCGCCCCGCGCGTTGCGATCGCTTTTTGGGGTTACGTTTAGGCGATCGCAACTTCTTGGCGGGAGAGCGATCGCCTTCACTTTTATATGAATTATACCAATAAAGGGGGAATGTGGTCATATAGGAATATTGATTCAATTCCCCCTTTGTCGTGCCACAATGATGGGATGGCAAAAAGCGAAGATACCGTCAAATTAGTAATTGGTAAAGAATTAAAAATCCGTTTCAAGTCACTGTGCGTGCAATCAGAAACGGATATGAGTAGTGTTGCCAAAGAATTGTTCGCCCAATGGTGCGATGAGCAAGAAAAAAAACTTGCTAAACAGAGAAAACAATAATGCCCAGAAATTAATTCCGGCACTTTCCGAAATCAACCAGCTTGGAATGGTAGTCATTACCAGAACAAACGCTTATAAATGACTTCTATAATTAGCCGTGGGGAGTATACCCAATAAAACCTGGTCATAGTTACCAGGTTTTTGGCATATAAAATTAATTTTACGATTCGTGTTTTGAGGGCTAATCTCAGTAAAACTTAACATTAGCCAAAGGTATATCTTATAACTTACATAAAAACTAAATTTCTGGGATTGTATCTATAGCTAATGAATATATAGTTGTTGTTTCTAGCGAAATAAAGCTTGAAATGAAAAATCGTAACAATCTTTTAGTTCTTATTCTTAGTATTTCTTTAGCTGCTGTTGGAATCACGGGTTTAACAATGTTGGCGGCTAAAAATCAAGGTTATGGGCATTTTAGGATTGTAATACGAGAGGGCGACCCACTTTACCCCCAATCCAATAATTACAGGACTTACGCAACGAAGATTTGTCATTGCGACCGGAACGCAGTGCAGGGTTAGCGGAGCGTCTCTGTTTAGGAGATAGCAATCTCACGGATTTTGGCGTTAGCGCCTAGCGACAGCCTACCGTAGGTATTGCGTGTCCGCAGGACATATACGTCGCTGTCGCTTGTTCTAACGAACACGCTGCGCTAACGTAATGACGTAATTACGTTTATTTTGCGTAAGTCCTGAATTATCTAAACTGGGACTTAGGAATTGTTAAACCAATATAAGCACCGACTCCTACTTTAGCTAAATCTACAAATGTAGAGCGGTAATTCTCATCAATAATTGCTAAGACTAAAAAACCTGCTACCAAAGTATATGCAATAGCAGCTAAAACAACATCTTTGAATTTGTTATATTTCATAATTTCCAAGCTGCTTAAACTTAATTTGTATACTTATTTAGTAGATTTTTTATAGTTGTTGTGACAAAAAATAGTTAATAAAAATATAATACTAAATCTTAATAATTAGATATCTGTAACAATATAGGTAATTTAAAATGTAAAAACCCCCAATAAAAAATATTGGAGGAATGAGTATGTATAAATAATTAAAATTACCAATTATCATTTAGCTTCATTTTTTAGTTAACAAACTTGTTTAAGATATATCTGTCGTAATTTATTTATTGCTCGTTCACCACGCTTACGTGCTGTTGCTGCACAAATTCGTTTGCCTTCTCGGTGTGATAAAATTTCAGCAACTTTATGCCAAGATAATCCTTGAAAAAAGCGCATCACTATAATTTCTCTGCTAGCAAACTTGAGTTGCTGGATATATTTAGTAATTTCTTCATAATCATCATATAAATTGTTTTTTTGATAATAAAGGTTTGCTAAATACTCAACTTTATCTGACTCGGTGGTTTGACTCATCTTATGTCTTTTGTACAGTGCATTTATGTGTCGTTCACTAACTAACTTTGCCCAAGCTACAGGATGATGAATTTTTACACCAGATCGAAGCTTTTCAATCAAACACATACCAACGTGCTGAATCACATCTTCTTCTGATAAAAAGCTGTTAAGTTTCAACACATGTATACGATTCATAATGTGAATTTTCAACCATTTAGCCTGCAATACTTCATCAACTTCGGGGAAATTATTATTCTTCGTCATCTTGGCAACTTTTTATCTGAGAAGAGTTATTTATGAGAATCTCCGTTGTACGGATAGCTATATAACAGACAGCTAATTGATTAGTATCTGTAGCTGACAAAATGTGACTTAAATATCAAATTTGGTTGTAATATCAAACCAAAGAAAGAGGCTGTATATTTGTTTTTTCTTGGTTATTATTACCTATAATTAGTGCCTTATTTCTACTGGAAACACCTATTAAATATTAGTGTTATCAATAAACAAAATGTGACTATTAGCATCACAAGAATTGACCAGTTTACATACTGTCACATGGTCATTTTTACAGCAAAACTTTTCTTTGAAGAGATAATAATTTTATTAATTGCGGGAATTAAAAAAATATTTTTTTTATTTAGCAGAGATATGTCACGTTTAGTGTAAAGCTGACACTACTAGTATGGTCATGACAATTGACATACTATGTCGTAACAATTGTCAATACAATTGTAGTGACAGGGATAGCTATGCAGATAACAGCTTAAATTAACTCGTAGTTTTATGGTATTTAAGCTGAAATTCATGCTTAAGAATCTAGTAGTTACTTTAAAGCAATGAAACTAAAGATTTCAAGTCATTATCAACCCAAAGAAAATGTTGTCAAAATCGCCGAAGAATACTGTACCTTAATAAGGTTATCATCCCCATCTGATATTGAACTTGAACGTATTGAAGAAATTATGGAGTTAGCTGTTGATAATGCAGTACTAAATAATTTACTTAATCAAGTAGATCAAAAATACGCCTTTGAGAATAATTTACTTAGAGATGATGATTTAGATGATTCACATCAAGTAAGTCTAGAATTAAATCGGGATAAAGATAGATTTAACATAAAAAATAGCACCAAAAAATCAGATATTGGTAGTAATGTAGTTTTATTTCCTCGCTTATTCACTTCGCATCTAAAAAAGAAAAGGAAGTTTTTAAAATGTGATATTAGGCTTGTTATTTCTTCTTTTGCAGCAGTAGGAATAGTAACGCTTATTGGAACAACAAAGTTGTATCATTTTGTCAGTCATGAGAAAACAATCAATAACGTTCAACAACAGACGATACCTCCTGCGCTATCAGTTAGCCACGTGAGTAACACAGAAAAAGAATGTAACTCAAATGGTATACCCAATCAGAAAATTAAGAATTATTATGCAGCATTCAATCAATTAGAGAATCGAATTGAGACGAAACAATTACCACCATTAAAAGCAAAAAGTGAAGCGCGCGAGTTGCAACGCCTAGCAGAAAAACAGCAAAGAAAAGCAGAACAAAATCAACGTCATGCAGAAGCTCAAAAGAAGCAAGCTGAAAAGCAACATCATTATGACGAAGCGCAAAATTGGAAAGATGAAGCACAAACTTCGTTATTAGAATCGAAGCAGTGGCTTTGCTTATCTCAGCAAGCGTTAAATTTGAGTGCGTATTAATAGTGCATTCTTTTGCTCCGGATTGACAAAATGCATTTACTTTTAACTTGTTAAAAATGATATTTGACCAATTATAGGACTCACATTTGATTTTTGAAAAAATCTCAGTACACTTTCTGTTCCCTGTTCCCTGTTCCCCGTTCCCTATCTTCACGAATAATTTCATAAATCAAACCGGATTCCTATATCAGGGTACGGCGAAATGGTAAATATTACCCTTCATGTGGAGATAAGACAGATTTTTAGGACTTTAACGCTTTAAGGGATGCATCCGTTACTTTCTTGCATAATCCTTATCAACTTTCTGTACTGGTTGAAGAGAAATGACCGTCACTACGGTAAGCAAACACAGGGTCATCTTTAAAAATACATATCTTAAACAATGCAAAATCGTGTGAAAATTAGTCTCTAGAACCCCAATTCTAAAGAAATAATGTCTCTATCGCTGAGCCTGCGCGAAGTTGAAAATTTAAGATTAACGTTCCCCGTACCCTTAAATCAGCATCCTGCTGCCGTGTATTTGGCTTCTTTGAGTGAGGGTTCCCTACCAACGATGAAGCAAGCTTTAAATGAAATGGCTTCCATGCTTACCAATGGTAGATGTGATGCTTCTACGTTAAATTGGGCAGCTTTGAGGTATAAACATACTTCTGCTCTACGTACAGCTTTAAAACAAAAATATGCTCCGGCTACAGCGAATAAAATGCTTTGTGGCTTGAAACGGGTGCTAAAAGAAGCTTCTAGGTTAGACTTGATTGACCCCCTTGACTATACCAAAGCCGTGAATTTAACAAGTATAAGTTATGACTATATACTTAAAGGTAGAGCTTTAAGTAAACAGGAAATTACTAATTTAATTGATGTTTGTAAAGCCGATCCGACTCGCAAAGGTGCAAGGGATGTAGCGCTGATCGCCATATTACGCGGTGCTGGTTTGCGACGGGCTGAGGTGGTCAAACTTAATTTAAAAGATATTGATACAGAAACCGGTGCATTGGAAATACATCGGGGTAAAGGTGGTAAGGATAGGTTAGTTTATTTACCAACTAGTGCGATCAGCCGCACGGCTGCGCCGAACGCTATGATTAAAAGTTGAATTGAAGTTAGAGGGGATAAACCTGGACCATTGTTGTGTCCCATCCGCAAAAGTGGGCAATTAGAATTTCGGCATATGTGTCCAGATGCGGTGTTAAAAATAGTGAGGCGACGAGCAAAACAAGCTGGTGTAGACTCATTCAGTCCCCATGATTTTAGACGAACGTTCTGCTCGGATTTGTTGGATGCTGGAATTGATATTGTCACCGTGCAAAAGTTAGCAGGTCATGCTTCTGTAGAAACTACTGCAAGATATAACCGCAGGGGTGAAGAAGTTAAACGCCAAGCCGTACAAAAGTTGGATTTTTAAGTTATTTAACTGGATGGTATAACCTATCTTTGGAGTTATATTTCCACTTACGTTTGCTGGGGTCGCGTTCCGAACACCATCTCTCAAATTCTTTTTTAGTCATAGTTTCCCTTCTTTCTTGCACCGTAGGAGCATTAGTACTCAGGCGCATTGCTAATTTATCTTCATCCAAGGGTTCGAGTTGGGGTGGTTGGGAATTGTATTGGTAGGGGTAGCCACCTGATTTATAGCGCGATGCTCCGCTGCTATGCGATCGCGAACGCACTTGTAATGTATTGACACTTGATTGGATCTGCATCAACGCACCTTCTAACCGTGCGAGTTGGTGACTTAAAGCTTCTATTTTATTTTCAACGTTTGTTAATCTGACTTTGTCGTAGGAATTGGTATCTTCTCCAATGCTTTCCTTGACGCTTTCTTTAAAACGAAAAAACTCTTCTTCCAGTTGATATAAGCGCACTTCTACACTTGCTTCTACACCAGGGACATCTCCCAAAATATGGTGCAATCCTTGAATTACTAAGTCTGTAGCGGTGGTTTCCCGTTTTCTTGCAGCTAAGCGAAGTGCTGAGGTTAAGGTTTTGGGGAGTTTGAAATTAATCGATTCTCGTTCTATTTGCGGCATTTCTACATCATCTTATATACCTTGATGTAGACATATTACAATGCTATTGAGTAATTAAAATTTTAAACAATCCACCAGGGAGGTAATGCTCCTCCTACCTCTGTGTTTATGGCTAACGCCACGCTACGCGAACAGCACAGTGCCTCACTTTTTGGCTTCAGGTGGTGGCGGAAGATGGAGGAATTGAACCCCTGAGTTTTACCCCACCCCGGTTTTCAAGACCGGTTGCCGACCGTTCAGCGGCATCTTCCATTAAGGGGTGTCTGACGGGACTTGTTAGCGCAGCGTCTCCGTTAGGAGAAACCCGTTACGGCTGGTTCCACAAACCAGTGCCTCGACCACTTTGGCTTGCTCCTTTAAGGAGCCGCTACGCTAACAAACACCATAGTGGAATCAAGGGGAATTGAACCCCTAACCTCTAGTGTGCAAGACTAGCGCTCTAGCCAATTGAGCTATGACCCCATAAAGCAGGAGTAGTAGGACTTGTTAGCGCAGCGTCTCCGTCAGGAGAAACCCACACAGGTCAGTTTAGAAGACTGATGCCTTGTCCATTAGGCGACACTCCCATAATTTGATAGTCCCGACAGGAATTGTTAGCGCAGCGTCTCCGCCAGGAGATACCTGTGACATCCTGCTTGTAAGGAAGGCACTCTACCAACTGAGTTACGGGACTACAAAGCGACTGACGAGATTTGTTAGCGCAAGCGCGGAGCGTAACGTAGTTATTGCGTGTCCCGGACTGACATACTCGTACCAAGAGTTTGGAAGACTCACAAGAAGACCGTTACACCACAATCGCATAATTAAGCTGGTGACAGGAGTTGAACCTGCAACCTGCTGATTACAAGTCAGCTGCTCTGCCGTTGAGCCACACCAGCATTTGATAATACCCCTGACTGGATTTGAACCAGTAACTTCCAAATTTTAAGTTTGGCACCTCTTCCTATTGGGTTACAGGGGTAAAATGGGCGCTACAGGAGTCGTTAGCGCAGCGTCTCCGCTAGGAGAAACCTGCGTCAGCCTGATTAAGAATCAGGAGCATAACCGTTCTGCCAAACGCCCACGTTTATTTAGTGGGTCGCCCAGGGGTTGAACCTGGATAAGTCCGCTTAAAAGGCGGCTGCATACCCGCTCTGCCAACGACCCAATTAGTACTCCCGACAGGATTTCAACCTGCAAGAATTCCGTCCCTCAAACGGAAGCGTTTACCAGTTTCGCCACGGGAGCATCAGTACTGCTGGTGGGATTTGAACCCACAACCTCCGATTTCTAAGACCAGCGCCTCTTCCAGTTGGGCTACAGCAGCATAAACTGGGAAGGAGGGAATCGAACCCCCAAACTTCGCATTCAAAGTGCGACGGCTTTGCCTGTTTGCCTACTTCCCAATAACTGCCCTAGTAGGACTTGTTAGCGTAGCGTCTCCGTCAGGAGAAACCTACAACCTCGCGGTTAACAGCCGCTCACTCTGCCACTTGAGCTATAGGGCAATGTATCAGTCCCCCAGGTCAGAATCGAACTGACTACCTCCTGTTCTATGTCTTTCAGACACGCTGCGCTAACAGACAGGCACTCTACCAGATGAGTTACCGGGGGTTAAGGCGAGAACGGAAGGACTTGAACCTTCACTTTTCAGTTAGTGCTATCGCACCGCTACGCGAACGTAGACTGACGTGTTATCCAGTTACACCACGTTCTCAGGCGGAGAGAGAGGGAGTCGAACCCTCGGTGGGCATTAACTACCCACTTCCTCTTAGCAGGAGGATGCTTTAAGCCACTCAGCCACCTCTCCATAATGGGTCGAACTGGAATTGAACCAGCAACGCGATCGCGGCTGTTTTACAGACAGTTACCCACACCAATAGGTGAGCCGACCCATGCTAGTAGTGCCGACGGGACTTGAACCCGCAATCTCCTGCTTGAAAGACAGGCGGCTTAGCCAATTTGCCTACGACACCATGTATGCCATGTAAGTTAAAAAAGCTGTTGATTCACACACAGGAATTGTTAGCGGAGCGTGTCCGCCAGGACATACCTGCATAGACTGTGTTTAAGAGACAGTTGCCTTACCATTAGGCGAGTATGTAAGCTTTTTTGATCGGGACACGGCAACGCAGAGACGCTTGTTTTGTTCACCGCAGGTGTTCCCGAAGGGTACCCAGAACAACAGTTTTGGAGACTGTGATGTTGCCATTACACCATCTCTGCAATGTTTGGAGTCCAGGGTGGGATTTTAACCCACGATGATCGGTGTTGCAGACCGATCGATGCCTTAAGCACTTGGCGACCCGGACACATTTGGAAGCCTTGACGGGAGTTGCACCCGCTTCTCCCTGACTGAGAATCAGAGTGACTTATCTAGTCGTCCACAAGGCTACACGGGAATGATGGGATTTGAACCCACGATCTTTCGCTCGACAGGCGACTGCTTTAAACCGGGCTAAGCTACACCCCCAAATATGGCAATTTAGTTTTCATGGTTCAGATGAGCTAACAACAGTTTTTGTAACACTTGTATTACGCTCATGAATTCATACTACAAAATGTACTACACAAGTGTCAAGGGGATACTACAAGTTTTTTGAATAGGGGGAGCCCAGAACCGCACCGTTTTATGCGCTTTTGCCACATTTTACGAGTCTCCCGTCCGGATTAAGACAATATCCTAAACCCCTATCCAGATTGAGTTACAGCGAAATCTATTTTTCAATTTTTGATGTTTTATGAGAAGGTCGCAAGACTCGGCGTAAGCCACCCCCCGTAGGGTAAGCTGCACGCGCTACATCCCACGTTCGTGGCGCAGCCGCGCGTCTTCCAAAGACAGCACGTATGTTTTGCACTCCAGCGCTATAAGTATAAGTAATTAAACTTATAATAAATGCAAAGTAAGTAATTGTTACATTTTTTGTAAACAAATGTTAATGTAGTATTACAGACAAAAAAACAACTTGTCTGATACATACTTAAGTCAAAAACAGCAATTATCCGTACCATGACAACCGCATTACAAAGACGCGAGAGCGCATCTTTATGGGAACGGTTCTGTCAGTGGATCACCAGCACCGACAACCGCCTTTATATTGGCTGGTTCGGCGTATTGATGATTCCTACATTAT
>NZ_LMTZ01000165.1 GCF_001456025.1 Mastigocoleus testarum BC008 | reverse complement strand
ACAAGCTATTTGCTCAAAAAACTTCGGGAACATATATAACGGTTTAGACACAAATCCTAATCCGTTTAAAATCATTGCTTTGACAACATGTCCTGCACTGACTTTTTCTCCTGGTTTTGACCCTAATAAATCATTAATTATTTCTACTAATCCAATGGAATCTACGATTCCTGCTACTATCCCTAAATGGTCTATATTTTGTATTTCAACATCTTTTATATCAAACATAAAAACAGAATTTTACAACACAATTCTGTTTAAATTCTCACATTATTATTTCGAGCAAAAATATTTTCTTACTTTTTTAAGAATCTTTTTAGCCTCATCAAAGACTTCAACTCAAAATACTTTTTGATAGATCCCAAATTTAATGAGATAACTTCCCATTAGTCTCATGAATATCTAAGTCTTGTTTAATAAATATGTACTAAAAAATCTCATCCCCTTGGTGTGTGACAGTTAGGGTGCGGAAGATGGGATCAAAATTATTCACTCAGAATACAAGCGTATTCTAAGTTTTTTCATCAGTAGCTAATTCGAGCAATTAAAAGCGTGACTGGGAAATTTGCCGCATCTTAGTCAAAGCTCTTACCAATGTCTCCTGTTTTTGTATTGAACGTTGTAAATGATTTGTTTGCTTGTGTAAATCTTGTTGTAGCTGATATTCGTGAATTGCAAAGGAAAATTGTTTACCTACCTCATTCGCCAGTTGAATTTCTTCTGTAGACCATTGAGAAATTGGTGTTTTGTTGTACTCTCGCCATGCATTAAGTGACTGACGTGGATATAATTGTCGTTGATCTGAGTCAAACTCTCCAGCCCAAACAGTTTCCTCTTCAACTTTGTTCCGAAAAATACTTAAATATCCTAATAATTTTTGACGGTGATGTAGTGGAATCATTAAGATGCTACGAACTTTAGAACCTTGAAAAGCAACTTGTAGGAAACGCAACCCATGTACTTGATAAATATCTGAAATTGCCCAAATATCATCATAGTTGCCAAACTTATAACGTTCTTGCCAAATACTATATTGCTCCATCAATTTATATTTTGCTAGTTCCGGCATTACAGGTTGTTTCCCGTAGGTATAAACCTTGAGATAATTACTAGAACTCAAGCAGCTTATAAAATCTTCAGGATAGTTACTTTGCTTTTTTTCCCTAATACAAAGTCTTCCACCAGAACCACCGAATGCAACAATAGCCTGTGCTAAAGCTGGCTGTAGCTCTACAGTAGACAAGGAATGTAGCAAGGTTACAATGTGCCTGAGACTACTGTCTCGGGCAGCTTTCTCTGGCATTTGAGATAGTAAGTTACTTTGGACGATCGCGATTGATATTTGATCGACAAGCATCTGCACCAATTCCAAATCTGACTCTGAAATTACACGCGGTTGACTATGATGACAGGCTAACAAGCCCCAGAGTTTTTCGTCATGTATAATGGGCAATACAAGAGAAGATTTAACTCCTATGGCTGTTAAATATTCCAAATGACATGGATCTACAGGACGATAGCGAATCTCTTCAGGGACTATCTCTGTTGTTTCCAAATCATAAACGGCACTTTGAGCGATTTCTTTTGTGTCAACATTTACGATGGAACGTACTCTTACTTTGACATACAATTCACGAGTTTCTGCTGGAATCTCATCTCCCGGAAAATGTAACCCTAGCATAGCCGGTAAACAATTATCGTCTACAGACTCTGCAATGACTTGACCACTACCATCTGGGTTGAACTTACAAACTTTTACCCGATCCATTCCCAGAAACGAACGTAAATCCGCTGCTGCTGCGGTCAAAATAACTTGTAATTCTAAATTTTGGCGGATGTATTTTGTTATTCTGCGTAGTACATCTGTTTGCTTGATATTTTGTTGCATTTGTTATTCCTTGCTAAGGATCGCGATTTTTGGAACTCAAAATTTAGAAATTTATGACCTGATAATTCATGGCTTGAAGTTTATAACCTAAAAATTCATGACTCATAATTCACGATCTATAATTCACGACTTTATAATTCATGACCTATAATTAATCACCTATAATTCATGACCTATAAACTTGTGCTTCGGTAATTTCTAGAGGGTAAAATCAGGTTAATTCATGGTCAAATTCTTGTGTTTCACATACTTCCCAGAAATCACATAATTTCCAAAATTTATATAATTTCTAAAATTCGTATAATTTCTAGAAATATTGAAGCTTTTTATACTTACTTGCATTCGGTTGTATTAGTCTTATTAATGCCACGTGAAACCAGTAGCAAGCTTTGTACAAGAATACCTCAATCGCTGTACTTAACTGTGGAAAACCTATAGATAATACGGAATTTTCCGAGAAAAATAGGTGTCTTGCCGAGATATATAAATTTAGGGTACACACTACAAAAACATGTAATCAACAGGAAATAACAAAGCATTTCATGGGCATTTTTGATGCATATTTATGCAACTTAAACTACCTGGCAAAAAAGTTTAGGTTCTTGATGAACCATTTGAACATTTAAGGATAAATTAACTTCTTATGATTCCTGGAAATAAAAGTTTTTAGATAAATAGTTTACAAAAATTTACAAATCTATACTTAAATAAAATATTTTTTCCTTTTATGCCTGTTTGAGGATTAATTGTAACTTTAGCTAATTAAATTTTTACATTTAATACATGATTTTTATTTATGTTAAGTATAATGATATGCTGTCGATCTGAAATAAAAAGAAATTTAACTCTTTTGAAGAGTTCGAGATATCAGTTATCAAGACAGAGATTTAATACTTTTTGAGCGTAAGCGCGACAGCATACCGGAGTAGGTCATATTCTGATTTTTGACTTCTCCTTATGTGTTGTTCCTAAGCCAAAAGCCCAGTGATGGAAACTGGGCGTTGATAATGAGGTATGTCCTCTATGGCAAGTGATAGAAGTTATCTATAATATGTTCGTGTTTGCTCTAAATATAACTACATCTGCTCTGTATCGATTTCGGAAAATCAAGAATTATCACTCAAAACAGAAATTCGATCTGCAAATTTTTCTAAATTCTCCTTGCGCCACTTAGCATCAGCCTTACGATTTGTTGGTACTTCCAAAATTCTAATTCCTTTAGTTGGTAAAGGATTTAATCTTTGACGTAAATCTTCCCAAGAACTGATTAGCTCATGTTCTACACCATAGGTCGCACACAGCTTAGTAAAATCAATGTTTTGGGGGGTTGCAAATAATTCTTCAAATGGTGGTTCAAACTTAGCAATATCTAACATTTCAAAAATACCACCACCATTGTTGTTAATTAATACAATTGTCAGATGTCCAATAAACTTGTTGCTGAACAAAAAACCGTTAGTATCGTGGAGTAAAGCCAAATCCCCCGTTAACATCACGCTACTTTGCTGAGCATGGGATATTCCCAGAGCGGTGGATAATGTACCATCAATACCATTGGCTCCACGGTTAAAAAATGGTTTGATACCCAATGAATTCGGTTTCCAAAAAAATTCTACATCCCTTACCGGCATACTGTTAGCTATGAAGAGTGGGGTATGGGGTGGTAGTACTTGCGATAACAGCCAAGCAACTTTACCTTCAAATAAATCTGACTTTTGAGCCAAAGTTTTATCGATATTTTTTCTCGCTTGTATCTCTGCTGCAAGCCACATTTGTAGATATGGGTTAGTACTTGGATCTTTTGCTTGAGGTTCAGGAACCTGAATATTTTCTACTGCAGTACGTATATGAGTAGTTCTTCCATGTAATGAATCAATGTTTTGATCGCAAGGATCTATTATCCAACGTTTGGCACCATTAGATATTAACCAATTACGTAAAATTTTACTTGTCGGCATTTCGCCGATTTGAATCACTACTTCCGGTACTAGTTGCTGTGCTAATTGGCGATTCCTTAAAATCAAGTCATAGGTAGAGATAATATTTGGATTGAGGTTGCTGTGGTTTCTTACTGGAGAAAGACCTTCAGCAAGTACTGGGAAATTCAAAGAAACAGCTAATCTAGAAATCGCCTCACAATATTCTTTGGCGTTTTGTGTTTGTGAAACACCAGCAATTATTAGAACTCGTGATGTTTGCAAACCCAATGCTTGTAAAACTTTTTGACTAATAGCTATTCGCCCAGTATTACTTAATTTATTTGGATTGTTGCTAGCTAACCGATCGCTAGTAATTGGTAAATCGAGATTAAGATCTAAATGTGCAAAAAATTCTTCTGCTTGCAGTTCTTTTGTTTTTAGTTTGGAAGTGAACTCACTTAAGTCAAAAAAATCGGGTGTAGGTGCTAGAGGGTCGCGGAAAGGAAGATTTAAATGTACCGCTCCTGGAACTGGATATAAGGAACGTTCCCAAGCATGAATAATTGTTTGTCGTAAGTAAGCCAACATTCTCCAGTCAGGAGAGGGTATAGCTAATTCAGTTTGCCAGTTAGGATAATTACCGTAAAGTCGAAGTTGATTTATAGTTTGTCCAGAATGACAATCCCGTAATTCTTGCGGTCGGTCAGCAGTCAATACTAAAAGTGGTACGCGGCTTTCCTTTGCTTCAATTATGGCTGGGTAAAAATTTGCTCCTGCAGTTCCCGATGTACATACTAGAACAGTTGGTTTACCGGTGACCTTTGCTCTTCCCAAAGCAAAAAACGCAGCAGAACGTTCGTCAAGAATTGGTATAACTTCAATGTCGGGCTTTTGTTGACTAAAAGCAACTGCTAAAGGTGTGGAACGGGAACCCGGACAAATAACAGCACAGCATAGCCCCAAACGCTTTGTGGTTTCCGCTAAAACATACGCCCACAGTTCGTTTACATTTCTAAAATTAATTGTCATCAAGTTACTTTTAACAAAAAATTATCTATGTAGAAGCGTACAGGTTATTGGAAGGTTATATTTTGGCATAAAAGGGAGCAAGGAAATATTAATAGTGTTCAGACTCCAGACCCCACGCTGTTCAGTTCAAAATCTTGGTTTTTTAGTCCTATATTAATTAAAAACAACTCACAAACTAAAATGGACTGCATTCATTTAAAAGAAATCCGCGCTTATGGATACACTGGGTTTTTACCAGAAGAACAGGTATTGGGACAATGGTTTGAAGTCAACACTAGTCTTTATTTAGATATTTCAACTGCTGCTAGTACTGACGATATTAAAGATACTCTAGATTACCGAAGCGTAATTGATTTAATAAAGCATCTGATTAAAACATCCAAATTTGCTCTAGTTGAAAAGTTAGCAGTAACGATAGCTGATTCCATTCTCCAGCAGAGCGATCGCCTAACAAAGGTCGAAGTCACTTTAACTAAGGTAGCAGCACCTATCCCTGATTTTGGGGGCAAAATTAGTATCGAAGTTACTAGAAGCAGGTCAGTTAGTAATTAATTCGCCGGTCTTACAGTAAAAGTTACTTTTAGCTACCAAAATTAATGAAACAAAAATTTATACGCCTGTTTATATGTTCTTTATTACTGATAATTACCTTTGTATTTCCATTTGTACCATTAGTTAAATCAGCAACACCAACTTCCTTATCCTCCATTGAGCAATATTTAACAACGGCTAAATTTCAACAGGGAGAAGCAGCTCTTCTTACTAAGCTCTCTGAAAATCCAAACGATGATAATACACGCTTTGGATTGGGAGTAGTACAACTGATGGGTGGAACTGAAAGATTAATGCAGTCTCTGTACCGTTATGGTTTACAACAAAATGCTGTCACCCAATTCTTTCCAATTTTACGTCTTCCAGTTCCTGCCAATCCTCAACCACAGCCAGTTGCTTACCAAGATACTCGAAATATTCTGCAAAACTTACTCAACGATCTAGATAAAGTCAAAAATACTCTGGAACCAATTAAAGACGATCAAGTTAAACTACCGTTACGCATTGGTCTAACACGAATGGATTTCAATGCTGATGGAAAGTTGGAAGCAAATGAATCTTTTTGGAAAACCTTTAGTTTACTTACAGGAATACGAGCAACAGAAACAACTGCACGAAATTTTGCGATCGCATTTGATGCAGGAGATGTAGTTTGGCTCAAAGGATATTGTAATTTGCTGTCTGCAATGGTTCAGTTTGTTCTAGCTCACGATACAAGTAAATTATTTGACTCTACTGCTCATTTATTGTTTGCTAAACCACAAATTCCTTACCCATTTTTGACTAGTGAAAGGCAAGCATTTGGCTTTAGTATTGCTAATATCAGTGACTTCGTCGCATTGATTCACTTAATTAATTTTCCCGTTGTAGAACCAGAGCGCTTGACTGCTGCTTTACGAAACTTGCAAACAGTGACAGCTTTAAGTCGCCAATCCTGGAAATTGATTTTAGCTGAAACTGATAACGATCGCGAATGGTTACCCAACCCCAAACAGAAAGCAGTTATTCCCAATGCTGTAGTTACTCAACCAATGATTGATAGCTGGTTGAGTTTTCTTGATGAAGCTGACAATCTGCTTGCAGGTAAAAAGTTAATCCCATTCTGGAGAAAGCGTGAAGTTCGTGGGGTTAATTTAAATAAAGCTTTTACTGAGCCCCGTAAATTTGATTTAGTATTGTGGGTGCAGGGAACTGCTGCTGCTCCTTATTTACAGTTTGGCAAACAAACAGATGCGAGTGTTTGGCAAAGATTATTACAGGTTTTCCGAGGACAGTTTTTCCAGTTTGCGGCTTGGTTCAATTAGTACATCTCCACTATAGGAAGGCGACCAAAACCCCGGTTATCTAGAATTGGGGACACAAATTTTTTGACACTCCTCAGTCTGAAAGGCGTGAGCATTCTTCGTTCATAGATTCGGCTTGCTGAGATAGGTTTCTAACTAATGGCTGCGTGCGAAATTCTGTTTCAGAAACTGAAAAATTGAAAGCACGCAGATACGACTTTAGCAAATCTCGCTACAATTGAAGAAGTATCTCTTTGAATCAAATATTCTTGGGTTTTTAGTACTGCCAATTCAGGGTTTTTGAGTAAAAATACCTGAGGGGTAGATATTTTATTAAATCATTTTATGAGTTTTGAGCAAATTAATGCGGTTTATGTGCGCGAGTTAGGTATTGATGACATCGCCCCAGTTTTTCATTTGGGTGAAGAATTATTTACTAGCGATCTATATCCTTATTTATATCGAACTTGGGATGAGTGGGAAGTAATTGGACTTTACAATACGGATCCAGAATATTGTTTAGTTGCTGAAATTGACGAACAACTAGCAGGATTTGTTTTAGGAACGATTATTACTAAGGCTTCCTGGACTTACGGATATATTTTGTGGTTGGGAGTTAGTCCCAAGTTTCAACGTCGGAAAGTTGCAGACAAGTTAGTCGATCGAATTATTGCCCGGATGATTGAAGATGGGGCAAGATTTATGTTGGTAGATACCGACCCAGCGAATACACCTGCGGTGAAGTTTTTTAAGCGTAAAGGTTTTGGTGATGTTCGCCAACATATTGTCTTATCAATGAATTTAGGCAAGCATGAATTCTACAGCAAACTTATAGAATATGAACATCAAAAAGCCGAACGTGCAGGTTATAAGCGATCGCGTCCTGTTCGTAGCCGCAAAGCGGATACAATTACTGGTGAAGTTTCGATTCCTGTGATTGGAAATGAAAATCCTACAATTGAGGAATAATTCTCTTTATTGTCATGCTCGAACAACAGCAACAGTGGATTTTAAAACCAACAGAAAGATTACCGGAGTGGTTCCAAACAGCTGTAAAACAGTATTTATCTGCTAGTGATGGGAAGTTTGCAGCCCAGTTATTATGGCAAAGAGGAATTCGCGAACTTGCTCAGTTGGAAGCTTTCGTTAAAATCCCAAATTATAAACCTGCGAGTCCATTTGCTTTTGCACAGGAAATGGAACTGGCGATGGAACGCTTAAAAAAAGCATGGGAAGTTAAGGAAAAAATTTGTATTTGGGGAGATTTCGACGCTGACGGTATTACTTCCACTGCTGTTTTATGGGATGGTTTGGGAGAGTTTTTTTGCAAACATACCCAGTTGATTTACTACATTCCCAATCGGTTTACGGAATCCCACGGTTTAAATATTGCGGGAATAGATCGAGTTTTTGAGCAAGGTTGTCAGTTAATTATTACCTGTGATACTGGCAGCACTAATATTAGTGAAATTACTTATGCAAATCAATTAGGTATAGATGTTATAGTTACTGACCATCACACCTTACCTCCGGAACGTCCTCCAGTAAAAGCAATTATTAATCCCCGATATTTACCTGAGGAACACCCACTTTACCATCTTTCCGGGGTTGCAGTAGCTTACAAACTGGTAGAAGCACTTTACCAAACCTTACCTCAAGAGCCTCAACACCCACTATCCGACTTATTAGATTTAGTTGCTGTGGGTTTAATCGCAGACTTAGTACAGTTGAGTGGAGATTGTCGCTATCTGGCTCAAGTGGGAATTAACAAGCTGCAGCAGGATTTTAAACTGACTCCAGAAACCAGACGCAGACCGGGCGTAGGAAGATTATTAGAACTTTGTCAAAGAAATGGCGATCGCCCCACAGATATTTCTTTCGGTTTGGGTCCGCGAATTAATGCTGTGAGTAGAATTCAAGGCGATGCATCTTTTTGCGTGGAATTACTCACAAGTCGCGATCGCGATCGAGTTCAAGAGTTAGCCGAATTCACAGAGTTAGCTAATACTCGCCGTAAGTCCCTGCAAAAAGACGTTGCGAACCAAGTAACTCAAAAACTAAATCAATTAGATTTATCAACTACCAGCGTGATTGTTTTGTCCGACCCCCAATGGGCTGTGGGTGTCTTGGGTTTAGTCGCCGGACAAGTAGCACAGGAAACAGGTCGTCCGACTATTTTGTTGAGTACAGAAGCTCCAACATCTTCAGAAGAAAACGATGATTCACAAGTTTTCGCCCGTGGTTCTGCCCGCTCAATCAATGGGGTAGATTTATACAAACTAGTAAAAGACCAAGCCCACTTATTGCATCGTTTTGGCGGACATCCCTTTGCTGCAGGTTTGAGTTTAGCAGTAGAAAATATTCCTTTATTTACCGAAGCAATTAACCAACAGTTGCGTCAGACTTTAGCGGGTACTGTCCTCACCCCTACCATAGAAGTAGATTTAACAGTTAACGTCGCAGACTTAGGTAAAGAATTATTTTTCGAGTTGAAATTAATTGAACCTTGCGGAATGGGAAACCCCGTCCCTAAACTCCTAATTCAAAACTGCTGGTTTGAAAATACTTGGCATCGCAATCAACAAGATTCGCGGGGAAAGAAAGTACAATACATCAAAAGTGAATTTAATCTCAAAGACGAATCCACAAATAAACCCTTCCCTGGTGTGTGGTGGGGACATTATAAAGATGAAATTCCTCCGGGACGTTGTGATTGTTTAGTCGAACTTGATTACAACACCTATAAGAGACGTTATGAAGTCAGATTGCTTGCGGTTCGTCCTGCGCTTGACTCTGCTTTTAATATTCAACAGCGCACATCGATAATTGACTGGCGAAATCCTGAAATAGCAGAACTTCAAAAGCAAGAAGATGAAATTCTTACTAAAACCCTAGTAGTAGAAAAATGTCCCAGAAGTTGGGATGACCTACGCGCTTGGTTGCGGCGATCGCTCCACGCAGGACAACCACTAGCGATCGCATGGTCAAAACCTCAATTTCAATCGCCGAGTCAAATTTGGTTAACCTTAGTTGGAATTGCAAAATATCTCAGTCGTACCCGTGAAACAGTGACTCGGATCCAACTTTTGGAAAAACTAGATATTGGTGATTATTCTTTGCAGTTAGGTTTGAAAGCTTTACGTTTGTTAGGTTTTTCTCTTCAAAGACAAGACAGGAATTTGCAGTTTGAGCAAAAATTATCTACTAAATCCCAGGATTTGGAAACAGCAATTAATCAGTTTTTGGCTGCGATTAAGGAAGAACAGTTTCAGCAACAGTATTTTGCTGCGGTTCCCTTGTCAGCGATTCAAGTTGTTGCGTCGGAGATAAAGGGTATTGGCGATTAGGGATTAGTGGGAATTAGCTATATTTTTTTCTTAAATCTAGCAACTTGCAACAACCTCATTGAGTTCGAATTCTCGTTTTGAAATAAATTATCATTAAATCCAAAATTCTACCTTGAAATAAATGATGCTGTTGGTCAATTCTCACAGGGTTAAACCCCTCGCCCTCAAAACATTAATATTGCGTTGTTTTTATGTCCTGTAATAAATTGTGGGCTAAAATCCTAAGTCAGTTCCAAGGGACTGAAATCCAGAAAATTAATACAATTTAGAACTGATGGGTCAGACCCCTTTTTAATTCGCCAACAGCATCATAAATTTCCAGGCTCATATACTAAGTACCTTAAAACGCACTCTTAGCATAGCGTGTCCGCAGGACATAAACCCTTACCTAGTCTGATTTATCAGACTTTATCTATAAGCCTGGGATTTTAATCCAAGGCGTGTTGGGCTAAATAAATTCGCAGCAATTAGTTAATTTGAATTTGACTACTGAGCGGAAAAATATTTAAATTTTTACAATTGCTACAATTTATCGCTTTGACAGTAGTAGCGTGCTGCTCAATAATAGCTAAAATTTCAGGACAATATTCCAACGACGAGCCAATTCTTGCATTGCTGCACCTCGCACACTACTAGAATTATCAGCGATCGCGCACTGTTTAAGAATCGCTAAAGTCTCAGGGTAGTCCTTCCAACCACGGGCTAATTCTTGTATAGCTGCACGCCGTACACCCCAATTATCATCAGTGGTGACGCACTGCTTAATAATAGCTAAAGTCTTGGGATGTTCTTTCCAGACACCAGCTAACTCCTGTACTGCTGCACGTCTTACGCTTCCAGAATCATTATTTGTAGCGCACTGCTGGATCATATCTAAGATTTCGGGGCGATCGCTCCAACCATGAGCTAACTCTCTTAGTGCTGCACATCGCACATCTGAATCATCATCAATGGTCGCACGCTGTTTAAGCCACGTTAAAGTTTCGGGGAGATCCTTCCATCCATAAGCTAATTCTTGTAATGCTGCGCATCGCACATCTGAATAATTATCAGTGCTGGCGCGTTCTTTAAGCCACGTTAAAGTCTCGGGACTATCTTTCCAACCGCGAGCTAATTCTTGTACTGCTGTACGTCGAATATCAGAAGAGTCATGAGTAGTGGTAAGATTTTCAAGCCATATGAAGATTTCAGGGCGTTCTTTCCAAGTATTAGTAACTGCTTTAATTGCTTGAGTGCGAATCTTTCTAATTCTATTCTTATCTTCTTCAGTACACGGGCTGACTAACTCTCTGTATATACCATAATTAATTAGTCTTTTAAGATCCAATAATAGCTGCTGACCAACAGACATAATAACCTTTCTATTTCGGACTTCTACTAAACACTCAGCTGCTAAAAACAGATTGACAAAATTCTCTTCTTCTCCATATATTCTCATCAAATACTGAATAATTTGTCCCACAAATTTGGCATCAATCATGCCAGCAATTAATCGTAAAACTTCATGCCAAGATTCATCCATCCAATGCTTGCCAAAAACCTCTACTTTTAGGTTCTCAATTGTCAGGGTTTGAGTTTCTTTAAACTGCCAAACAAATTCCCAAGCACAGAAATATTCTAAAAACGTACGATGTACAAAAGCATAGTAATCTGCACCCAGATAACACAGCATAAAATTACGTGTTCTGAGTTGGTCTATCATTAACTTTGCAGCAACTCTAGCTTTATCAACTTCTATAACTTTTAAATAATTTTTAAGAATCTTTTCTAAATCGCTTTCTTTAATCAAGTTACCAGCTAAGCTTCTATCATTGGTTTGCATAAAATAGGCAACTCGACGCAACATTGCCTGTTTATCTTTACAATCTATACTTGTTGGATCTAATCTTTTATCTTCGACTAAAGTACGTTCTACATCCCATTGATGCAGTAGTACTCTCGATGCTTGATTGTAAAGTTCAGCTCTATCCCTTGGTAATTCTTGGTTGCGGTTGAGAATTGCCATCATTGTTAACAGTAAGGGATTTCCTGCTAATTCCTGAATCGCCGATGAATTCTCAATTGCTTTTTGCAATCGTCCTTTTTTTCTAATTTTATCTGCTTCATCATTAAAAGTTAATTCGTGCCAACGATGGATAAAATCTTGAATTTGTTCTGATTCTAAATCTTGCAGCATGAAATGCTTAAACTCAGCGTCCCGTAGTCTTTGGGGTTTGTAGCCAATGATGCGAGAAGTAACAATTACCCGCACATGAGGATATTCATTTGTGAAGCGATGAATATCAGTAATAATGTCTTCTCGCTTAGCAGGATCGAATACTTCATCTAACCCATCAAACATCACTAAGGCGTTACCTTTTTTGAGGTACGTTTGTAGTTGATGTTGGTTTAAATGATGCACTACGCCACTACATTTATGAAAAAACTCAAGAAAATCATTACATTCTTTTTCATCCCGTCGTCGTATATAGGTACGTAGTTCAATCAATAACGGGATTGACCGGTCAATTAAATTACTTAAAGGCGATTCTGCCCAATTTAATGCTAAATATTGTAATAAAGTAGATTTTCCAGAACCAGGGTCGCCTAATAGAACTGTATATTTATAAATTTGTTTATTATTAACTATTTCTAATACAGAACGTATGGGCTGCTCAAAATAAATTTTCTTGTAGCGTTCTAAATCTTCTGTTTCAATTTCTGATGATGCTTGCTGACTTTCCCTTAGTCGTCTCAAATGCTCTTTCGGAATTTCATAAACCTGCGGTAAAACTGAGTGTACCTCCCGAACATTTTGCACAATAAACATTCGCCATAACTTTAGTTCGTTATAGGCATAACCGCTAGTATCTAAACTATCTAATTGTAGTTTGCCGTATCGTTCTCTAATCCCTTCTTGATATTGACTTAAATCAAAATCGGGGATAATTCCGGCTACTTCTTGAGTATTATCCTTAATAACTTCTAGGTTTTGAGAATCTAGAACGTTTCTGAGTTCAGGTGATTCTCTGATAATAGCTTTAACTTTTTTCAGATAGCGTTTACCAAGTCGTTTCCAATTAAACTCATCTGGTAATACTTTTAAATCTAATTCATACCACTTAGTTTCTAACTTCTTCGTATCTAAAACTTTGCATTCGTAAGTAAAAGCATTTCCTAAGATTTCTTTAATCTCTTTATTACCAATAAATATTTTAAACGGCTTGATAAACTGCTTCAATTCTTCATCTTCAAGATCTGTATCTTCTAATTCCTGTTGTACCAGTAGCAAAAACTCCTTTAAAGCTTTACCTACAGCAATATCTATCTCTTCTTTTTGCAAACGCTTTAGTACATTACTGGGGATACCCTTTAATAAATCCTTAGTCCAATCTTTCGCCGCATCTTTAGCAATATTCGATAATTCTTGCAAAATTGGCTTAAAAACAAACCCTGCAGCCTGCGCTACTCCCCAAGCTACTAACAAATCCATAGTTTAAATTACAGTTAATAACCTTTAATTAGGAGTATACCTAAAAAATATGGTAATATTCACTACCAAGTAATACATTTTCGAGTCTTGTATATACGTGCTATTGAGACTTGCTTTTAGGCTGAGGAATCTTAATCTGAACCTGACGCTCACACTTAAATCCGCGCTCCACCCACTCATCCATATCAACATCTGCAAGTCTTATCACCTTTCCACATTCCGGTTCCCTAAATTGACTAACAATCGCCCAAAATAAACTACGGGTTACATCCAAAGAAGTTTTTAACCAAGACTCCCGATTACCCGGAACGCCCTTTTCATTGATAATATCTGGCTCAACCCAAATTCCATGGGAACCCAATAAAATTTGAGCCATCCATTTTGCTCTAGGTAAATGAGTACTAGAAGTTACTAGTTTTACCTTTTTTACGCGCCAGCGTTTCAGTATTGGAATGCCATAGTAAAAATTACCAAAAGTAGATTTAGCACACTTTTCCAGCCATACATTTTTTATAATTGTTGACTGTAAACTTGGCGACCGCATACTTGCTAGATATTTTTGAAAAATTAGTTTAATACAAGGGTCTTGAGAACCGCTAGATATCAAAATAGGAGTTTCGGGATGTTCTGTTGCTTGCACTCCAACATAAATCTCCCGTTGAATACTACCACCCAAAACAAAAATTGCATCTACGGGCTGAGAAGATGCGGACATTAGGGTCATGAAGCTAACAATGAAGCAACTTCCAAAAATAATAAAAAATAAAAAAGTTAATTGACGCCAGTATTTTTGAATTATTCTTTTGAATATTACTCCGATGTATATTATTCTTGCTATCAGCCTTTTTTTTTTCGGTAAGTCTTGTAACGATCGCGAATTTTTCGTCTCATAAAAAATCTTATAAAAAGTAGCTTAATCGCTAAAATATTGATACTTAAGAGAGAGTTTTTTAAGCATATTTTGTTACCTACGATTATTGCTGATTTTCTCCCCAACCCCATTAAAAAGTGGGCAAAAGTCCGCCTTACCAAGGGGGATTTAAGGGGAACAAAGATGTATTAGGTAAATAATATGACTTTTGAAACATCCTCTAAAATACTTTCAAGTTGTTGGAAGGAAATTTGACCGCCAAATTTATATTCAAATAAATTTAGACTTAAGCAATTTATGCCTCATTTTTTAGCAGGATTTATGCGGAAGTAGTATTCGACTTCCACACAAAAAATTTAAATTTTGCGTGTTTACCTTCACCATCTAAATTTCTAACCTATAATGTCCGTATCACTAATACCGAGCTATGTTTCTTCCTGGCTTTCATCCTTCAGACTGATGCTGTTATTAAGGCTGAAGATAGTAAGGATATGACCTAGCTGCAAAAATAGTTCGTGCTCGTTAAAGTCATAACATACTTTACAAGTATTATTTAATACATTCAATGTCTTGTTAAATCAGGATATACTTGTAGAGTAGTTTTATGAAAAAGTTTTTATATTTCCCATTAGCTGCAGCAAACGCAGCATATTTTGCTAAACCAAAACAATTTCTTCACTGTTTAAGAAAAAAAATAGTGAATAATAAAATGGATAAAAATCTAATTATTAAATATAAAAACTTAATTATTAAGCACAAACACTTATAAATGTTTCTGAAGTTTGATTGTTAAACTGTCAACAATACGATAAATCCAGCTAAATATACATGAACCAATCTGCGAAACCCTACTCATCGCTGCAAGTAGCTTTTCTTGGTGGAGTTATAGCCACCACGGCTACATTTTCTGCATTTGGTCTAGCTTGGTGTCGTTCTGTTAAGGCTGCACTACAGGATAGTCCAAAAGCGATTGTTGACCAGGTGTGGCAACTGGTAGATCGTGAATATGTAGATTCATCTTTTAATCAACAAGATTGGCAAGCTGTTAGACGTAGGTTATTAAGTAAAGACTATACTTCTCAAGAAGAAGCTTATACAGCAATCCGTAAAGTGTTGGAAGGTCTAAACGACCCCTACACTCGATTTATGGATCCTAACCAGTATAAATCCTTAACCACCCAGACTTCCGGTGAAATTTCTGGGATTGGGGTTCGTATGGAATTTGATGATACAACTAGGCAATTAACCATAGTTGAAGCTTTGGATAATTCTCCAGCCATGCGAGCAGGTATTAAAGCAGGGGATGAAATTTTAGCAATTAATGGTAAACCTACCCGCCAGATGAACTTGGAAGAAGCATCCAAATTAATTCGCGGTAAGGTCGGTACTATTCTTACCTTGCAAGTGGGACGTCAAGGTCAAAGATATTTCAACGTGAAGTTGACTAGAACAACCATCGAAGTACCAACTGTGAATTATGCTTTAAGGGAAGAAGGTAAGCGTCGTGTAGGTTATATTCGCTTGCGGGAGTTTAGCGGTCATGCTGCAGAGCAAATGCGAAAAGCGATTAGCGAGCTAGAAGCGAAAAAAGTTGATGAATTTGTATTAGATTTGCGCGGTAATCCAGGTGGATTACTAGGAGCAAGTATTGAGATAGCTAAAATGTGGTTAGATGATGGCGATATTGTTCGCACGGTGGATCGTAAAGGAGGAAGCAAGCAGACTCAAGCCGATCGCACCGCTCTTACCAATAAACCTTTAGCTATTTTAGTAGACGATAGGTCAGCCAGCGCCAGCGAAATTCTTACCGGAGCTCTTAAAGACAATAAGCGAGCGGTGGTTATTGGAACTAAAACCTTTGGTAAAGCTTTAGTGCAATCAGTCCATGAATTAGTTGATGGTTCTGGAGTTGCAATTACTATTGCTCATTACTACACCCCTAAAGGAACTGATATTAATCACAAGGGAATTACTCCGGATGTTGATTTAAGATTGACGGATTCACAAAGACGTCAGCTCGATACAAATCCGAATTTGTTGGGAACAACGAAAGACCCATATTACAGCCGGGCTTTAAGAGCTTTATCAGAATATAAATTCGCTCAGCCTTTGGAAACTAAGCCTTCGGAACAACCTATTGGTGCTCAGACATTTAACTTATAGACATTTAGTTGTAGACACTTAGCTATTTAACTAATTAGTACTTATAGCAGAATTATGCGCAGTACTTACAGTACGCTTACGCTAGGTCGCGTCCTTACGGACGTTAGCGGGGCGGAGTGTAAGCACAGCAGGAGACAGGAGCTAGGAGTAGAATCCGCTTCATAACTGACTTTCAGTTTTTGAACCGTCCCTCACTTAGTTGTAATCCGCTATATAATTATTTATTTCCAGTTGTTTATTTCCGGAAAATTAATTGTCTAAAACTTGAGCGGTCTGAAATTTTCAATAGTCTAAAACTTTAATTCCGTTTTAATTGCGTTGAGAAAGTAACGTTACCAGCAAAGGAGATGATTTAAGTGATTTCTCCCACATGCTTGGTAGCGATATTTTTTAGTAAGAACAGAAAATAGTGCGCGGTCTAGCGTAAGCGTGCTGTAAGTATTGCGCATTAACTGATAACTGAGTGTGCTACTGATTTTAAATTTTCCGACGGGAATACTAAATTAGTGTCCATATGTCAATCCCTATATTTATGAATGTTAGTGACTCTGCTCAGACAAATACAAGCACTAAATTTTTCCCACGTATATCTGTTGTCATTCCTATTTATAACGGAGAAAGTGACTTATCAGAATTAATCAGTTGCTTGTTAGCCCAAACCTACCCAAAAAAATTAGTAGAATATCTGCTGGTTGATAACAATAGTAGCGATCGCACATTCAGTTTTTTAGAAACAGCAGCCGAACACTGTCCGATAGAGATTCATCCATTAAGCGAAAATCAGATCCAAAGTTCCTACGCTGCTCGTAACAAAGGGATCCAAGCCGCAGGAGGAGAATTTATTGTATTTACCGATGCAGACTGTCGTCCCCAACCTCGGTGGCTAGAATTATTGATCCAACCTTTTATGAGATCGGAGGTTGCGATCGTCGCTGGAGAAATTACCGCATTCCCAGAAAAAAACTTACTGGCAAAATTTGCTGATCGCCAAGAAACATTATCTCAAAAACATACCCTTACCCATCCTTTTTGTGCATACGGTCAAACTGCTAATTTAGCTATTAGACGCACAATTTTGGAAAAAAGTGGTTTATTTCGTCCCTATTTAACCACCGGAGGTGATGCTGATATTTGCTGGCGGATCCTCAAACAAAATTTAGGCACTTTGGAATTTGTCTCTGATGCAATTGTTCGACATCGTCACCGCACCTCAATTAGAGAATTAGCCAGTCAATGGCGAAGATATGGACGTTCCAATCGCTATTTACACGAATTGCACGGTGTAGATTTAATGCGAGAAATCCCAAACAAAGAATACTACTATCGATTAACACGCTGGTTATTAAAGGAAATACCCCAACAAAGCATTAAAATACTTACAACTAAAAGTTCGGTCGTAGACTTACTAAACACTCCTATCGGTTTATTTACTGCTAGGATTCGCTATTCCGGTCAAAAAGAAGCTAAACTTCCTGAAAACGCGAAAATAATCCAGTGCTTAGATTCATAATTCCTAGTAAATTACAAGTACTTTTAGGAATAATTTTCCCAAAAATTATTAACCCAGAAAATTATTAACCCAAAAAATTTTTTAATAGATAAAAAAATTAAAATTAAGAATTATTAAATACTGATGCACAAACTACGCCAAAGATAAATGCAAATATCAATATAATTAAATCTGGGAAATCATATCTATCCCAGGCATATATTATTCAAATGGCGATCAAATTTCGCTAAATTGGAAAAAATACTGTGAAGGAAAATCTAGATGTCAGCACAACTTTTACTGGTAGATGATGAACCGGGACTGCGCGAAGCCGTGAAAGATTACTTAGAAGAAAGCGGTTTCAAAGTTCAAGTAGCCAGTAACGCCCGTGAAGGATGGGAGTTGATGCAACAAAATACACCAGAATTGGTGATTTCCGACATTATGATGCCACAAGTTGATGGTTATCAATTTCTCAAACAATTAAGAGAAGACCCCCGTTTTGCTTCATTACCTGTAATATTCCTAACTGCAAAAGGAATGACTTCCGATCGCATCCAAGGTTATCAAGCAGGTGTTGATGGATATTTACCCAAACCTTTCGATCCAGATGAATTAGTTGCAATTATTGAAAATTTACTGACGCGACGCGTAAGTTCCAGTCAAACAAAAAATGAAGATAGTGAAACACCAGATATTGCTGAATTAGCAAATCAAATTGCCCAAATTAAGGCTTTGTTGACACAAAGAAACGCTATTCCCCAGACAAGTCCTCCATTTAATATAGACCTGACTCCCAGAGAGCAAAGTGTCCTAAACTTAGTGGCAGAAGGACTTATGAATAAAGAAATAGCACGTCGTCTCGATACCAGCGTACGCAACGTAGAAAAATATGTCAGCCGCTTATTTAGCAAAACAGGAACCAATAGTCGTACAGAGCTAGTTCGCTTTGCTTTGGAACATGGTTTAGCTGATTAGGGAGTGCTGTTTGTTTCGCGCAGCGTTAGCTGTAAACTTTCTTGGAGAACTTTTTTGCAGAACTTTAGGATTTAGCAGAAGACTTCAGAACACCTAAAGAATTGATCTATCGCGCGGATTTTGAAGCTAGAAAACTTATGTATTGGAATTTATCAAGTTTAAATCAAAGTACTTAGCATTAGTTTAAGTAGGTTAGTAAGAAAAATCATAATTCGTTTGTAATAGCGCTTTAGCACTCGAGCGCTACTACAAGCCAAATACGAATATTTCACGTTTCTTTACATAGTTTACTTTTTCTCACCTACTCACTTATCAAGCTTTGAGATTATGAAGCTTTGAGAATTGTTCGGGAAGTCCTAACAAAGTGGTTAAGATAAAAATTTTTTAAGTTTGAAGCCTTAGCTTTGAAATTTTACTTTTAAAACTTGCGACTTGAAGCTTAAATTTTGAATATTTAATCTTGGAACTTGAATTTTCCTGTAGCTAAAGTCCTAAAGAAAAAATAATTATAAGAATAAATAATGGTGTTCAGCCACATGAGCATCTGCGATGCTAGCGTTTTAACGCAGCAAGCTTAACGCGCCTAGCGGTTAGTGCAGCGTGACGTTAGTCAGAGGCTTTACCGACGACGCCGCAGGCTCTACTTATTGAGCGGTCTTAGCGTGACCTTAGTCATACAGATTTGCTGTCTTCTAAGCGTAATGTAGTTATTGCATGACGTTAGTCATAAGTAATGATGGAAATACATTCATTTTGCGTAAATCCTAATCCAATTCAAAGGACAAGGTTATTTGGACTTAATAAATATTAAATTCAAATACAAGAAATAACCCAGTCTCACCTGCTTGTAGTCTACATCGCTTGCAATAAAAAGGTTTCATCAATATTTAATCAATTACTTCACACTAGCATAGATAAAATCAATAAGAAAAGATAATGGTGAACAGAAAATTTTGCTTCAGATTAATTAATAAGAAATGATATAATCTAAGACCCAAGTAAAAAGACGGAAATTAAAATAAATAATTTCACCTTTTGCCCGTATGATTACTGAATCAATTTTTTTTGTTCCCTGCCCCCCTGACTCTGACTACAAGACGATAGCTTGATAAGGATCCCTGACATTTAAATGATTTGGGAGCAACAGACATTTTCAGAGATTTTCAACTCCCTGAGTGTCAAATTACTCCCATAATTGCTTAAACCAAAAACTCAAATAAAGTATCCTTAGGCAAAACTAGAGCTAATTATAACTCCAGGGTCCGTTAAGAGCTTCATTTAAGATTTTCGTGAATAAAAATGTCTATCTTTTATTTTTCGACTGCTAACTCTTCCTCGTTAAATAAATGGATGAATTAGTTTTTCCTCCTTTTGTGTAATTCGTGATCTTTCCCAAGGCAAAAGATAAGGCTATAGAAAACGAAACTGAAAAAGACTTAGTCAGTAGGCACACCCAAATATATCCGTAGTGCTAAGGGTGATAACGATCGCAAATCCTCACTAGATTAAAGGAGAAATGGTGAAATAAGCTAACTCTGATTTGAACATAGTTAATCATTTTGAAAATAAGTAAGCAACAAGTAAGCTTAAAAAAATTCACAATTCTCAAGCAAGGTGTTTGCTAATATTAGTAGGCTTGAAGATAAAACTATTGACAAATGTCAGCAGAATTACGTAGACGCATTAACTGACGTCGCATTTGTGGAGATGCTTTTAGTTCAGAGATTTCGCGAGTTTTAACATAAGTTTGTAATGTTTCCAGAAATTCATCAGAACCCTCAGTTAAGGCATCAAGTAATACCTGTAACAGCTGCTCGCGATCGCTTAACAGACTTTTTTCCTCAATTAACCTAAATTTGAGATGTACTTCACATTCGTAAACACCTACCTCAATATTATTTATCTGACGGGGTAATGCTTTCGAGTTCATAGTTTTGAGGATTCCTGTAAAGAGTTGTGACTTAGGCAAGGAGCTTTATTAAAGCAAAAATTTTCTGATGTTGCTTGCAATCTTAGAGAGGTGCAATTTTAAGATCGCTTGTCTTCAAGAATATTTGTATCCCATTTTTTATCCAGTGTCTTCTCCTAAGTAAAATTTCAGCATTCCGATCATGATACACAAATGGAATCTATTGCTTAAGTAAAGCATAACTATTATTCAATTTTTAAGATTCTATACTGCTTAAGTTTCTGTGTGAACTTGTTTGAGCTTTTTAAAGGTTTTTACATCAAGTTTTTCTTAACGTCAACAACAGTTTTAGTTTTTACTAAAAAGCTAGGTAATGCACGTAAGTGAAAACGCTGATAATCTTTAATCAAACTCAGTTATAACTTAGTAGTTAGAGGATTGCGTAAAATTACTCAATGTTAATTTTTTGCATTTATTAATAACCTAGATTCAACTCACAAATAAATGAATTTGGTTACTACTTTTATTTGAAATGACAATATATACACTGAACAAATAAATCTCCTTATGTATGTGAGCTGAGTCACTTCTTAATAAAATTTTTGCCGAAAACTAGAAAAAGTAATCACTTAACGAAACTAGTTCCTCAGATAAATTGTATAGGTGTATTGGCCTGTTTTTAAAATCAAAACTATTTACGACAATTATTATCGCAGGAAAAATCTTGGTTGCGATCGTCCTCAATAAAAACTGGACAACAGGATAACAGTCTATCTTTAGTCTTCGTTTCACTAATTGATACCGATTAATTATTTACGTTTTCGGAAGCTAGTTGAACGATCTCAGGACCATTAAAAAATAAATTGAGGGAAAGGTAATTGATTTAGCTCACAACTCAACAAATAATTTTCCAGATCAAGAGTAATTTTCCCAAAAAACCAGATTCAAAGTAAAATTTCACAAGGTAAATAATTTAATTTTATTCGAACGTAAATCAAAAAGTTTTTTCATATTTCGGTAGCGACAACCATAGATAATATTTATATTTACCAGGAATCAGACGTCGGCAAGCTTGAAGATAGGGTCTACAATAATTTCAGTTTAATTAATCATAAACCCCAGTTCTCAAAGATGGAAAACACAACGCTGCTTAAGTCTACGACCAGACATATCAGGATCTTCGCTGCGGAAATTGATCGAGACGGAGAACTCGTACCCAGTAATCAAGTTTTAACTCTGGATATAGACCCGGACAATGAATTCAATTGGAACGAAGATGCTCTGCAAAAGGTTCATTACAAGTTTGATGAACTAGTAGAGGCTAACAGTGGCGCAGACCTTACAGATTACAATTTACGTCGTATTGGCTCTGATTTAGAGCATTATGTCCGAAATCTACTGCAATCAGGAGAAATTAGTTATAATCTAACTGCTCGCGTTACAAATTACAGTATGGGGCTACCACAAGTAGCAGTTGATGAAGATAAGTAATAATTTTGAGTTCGAGAATCTCATTCTTGAGAATGTTTTGTCTTAAAGGCTCAGAACTTGAGGAGTTAAAGCTCAGAAAGTTAAAGCTTAAAGACCTTAAGCTTGAATATCCTCTACTTGCTTAAGTCTAGGAATCTCAGGTATAAAGATCTTGAATATAAAATTTTTCTACAAAAGTTCAGAGTTACAGGTTTAGTAATTTAAATTTTGGGGTTTAAATTTTGCAATTTAAATTTTGTAACGTCCTGAACTTTGCTCTCACCTGTTTTGACTGCGAACTCCTGAGGCAAAAAAGTTCTCGGTTCTGGGCATGGGAACGATTCGTACAGTATTTGATAATATTTTTTTGCTTGCAGCCAACGAATAGTGCTTGGGGCGCTGAGTTACTTGGTCGAGCAATTTTAGCTGCAGATACTTTTGCTCCAGGACCGACCTCAGGTCAGTTCAAGAAAACAAGACGTACGGTTCCTTTTCTCCACGCTCAACCAGTTCAGGGTTTTTCTGCTGTAATCCCTGGTCCGAAGAAAAATACTTATTTGCTGGTTTCAGATAATGGTTTTGGAGGGAAAAGTAATTCCCCTGACTATGTTCTGCGAATTTATGCAGTGGAAGCAGATTTTGTCACAGGGAAAGTTTTTCCTGTCAATCTCCGAACGGGAGCGCGACTAAAATCTTTTAACCGCAAAAGTTTTTTAGAACTCAAAGATAGGCAAAATTTACTCCAATTTCCCATAGTAGCTGATCGCAATACTTATCCCAGCAATAAATCTATTCCCATTAGTCCAGCTATCCGTAAAAATCGTTTGCTCACTGGAGGGGACTTTGATATTGAATCGTTTCGAAAAGCAGATGATGGGACTTATTGGTTAGGAGATGAGTTCGGTCCCTTCTTGCTCCACGTGAACCCAAATGGCGAACTCTTGGACATCCCCATTCCCTTACCAAATCTATTGGGGGTTGGTAAATTAAATTTTATTAAGTCTCCCGATAATCCAAAATTTGTTGACTTGCCGCGAAAGGAAGCAGAAAATTTAGCTAATCTTAGTGGTTCTCGTGGATTTGAGGGCTTAGCTCTTAATCGCAGTGGCGATAAACTATATGCCATGTTGGAAGGTCCTCTCAAGGAAGATACCAACTCTCAACGTCTACTAATTTACGAATTTGATGTTGCAAGTAAAAAATATACCAGTGAGATTTTTGCTTACAAATTAGAGGACAGTAGCCACGCGATCGGGGAACTAACAGCCATCAGTGATCAAGAATTTATTGTTATCGAACGAGACCATGAACAAGGCGACCCTAATAATCGGAAATTTAGAGAGCCAGCTAAGTTTAAACGAATTTATAAAATAAATATTAAGAATAAAGATTCGCAAGGATTTGTCAAAAAAGAGTTATTAGTAGATTTATTAAGGATTAAAGACATTCAAGGTGTTGGCGGTCAAGCCACCCGCAATGGTATTTTTGCCTTTCCCTTCGTGACAATCGAAAGTGTACTACCAATAAACGCAACAGATTTACTGATTGTTAACGATAATAACTACGCCGATAGTATAGGTCGTATTCCAAATCAGGTAGATAATACAGAATTTATTTTAATTAGGTTAGATAAGCCTCTATATTAATGTTCGGCATTAATGTTCGCTAAGCGGTCATTATCGGTAATAAATACCAATAATAATTTTGATCGCTAGTAAAAAAATAGTCTTATTTATGCACGCTTTATATATCCAGTGTTTTGCTTTCAGTCACTAAGATCTGAATTTTTAAATCTTCATTACTAATCTTGGCGTTTGCAAGCTATATAACTATTAATCTATACGTCTTATGTTTTTCTCGCTTCTTAAGGAGTGTTGGTAAGTTGTACTTATTTATATCAGAAAGTTCGAATTAAGCTGAGGATAAGTTAATTATCTCTACAAAATTAGAGCAAAAATATTTAAATAAAAACATTTAATTTAGCAGAATTAATTTAAAGATATAAGTTATAAAATTGTTAATTATTTTTTATATGACTTGATACTTTGTTGTTCACCTTTATTAAAGTTTGTGATAGATGCAATATCGCACATGTCTGCAATATTTGATACTAAGTACTAATTTAATTTTTCGGTTATTTTGTTGCGTATAATAGCATGAAGTATGATTAAGTCCTTGTTTTTCACTTAAGCTGAAGGCAATCTCAACTAGATATGCTGTATGGAAACATAGTTTATGGACCAGTGATGAAGAAATCGGAAAATGGAAAATCGCATAATAATTAATACTTGTGTTTGTCCTGCCTTATAGTATTCACAGTCAATTTGAAGCTTCTCTTATGAACTTTTTAAAAATTTATCTGAAGCATCAAAATGAATATTTCATTCAACATTTCATCACAGGTTCTAGTCTGTGACGTAAAATTTGAAATTAATTCTCTATTCTATTCAGTTAATATGCTATTTGCAAAGCATACCTAAGATAAAATTTACTGTTACGTGATTGCTGCTTAATTTATACTAAAGAATCTAAATAGACTAAGACTATAGTAATCATATTTAATTTGTAAATAGATAAATATTGCAGAGAACTTACATTAAATACCTCTACAATATTAGTTTTGATGAATGATTTAAAATTGCTATGGCCATCAAACCACAAATATTTAGATAGTAGAAAATTTATGTTCTATTTTAACTAAATCATTTCCTTGATTACCGATGAAACTATCTCGGCATTTAGTAATGAAAGAATTTAAAATTGCAAAATATATTTTATATAATAAGTGCTTAGAATGATGATTATATCTTTCTAAATAACAAATAGATTTGTTTGATTAAATTGATATTTATAATAGATAATTATCCATATAAACATGATTAATTTTTAGTGCTGACAAAACACAATTATTTAGAGTTAGATAATCATATTTATGGTAAATACCAAAATATCTGATAATAAATTTTGTTGTTGCCATTTCCGATTGATAGTTGCATACTTTCCTCTGACAGTAGTATTATTCCGCTTAGTCCTTCATTCATAAATACTGATTTCCCCGTGGATCGTGGATTTAAGTAAATAACCGGTAATTTTGTTAAAAAAATTAGATTTAATCATATTATGTCTCAAGAGGAGTCGAAATATGAGATTCTGCGGATTATAAGTCTTCCCTCAGAGCAATGGGTAAATAGTTTTAATTGAAAAAAATAGAAGTCAAATAGATTTATGAAAGTAAAAGCAGATTGTATATATAAGGTTAATATTAATTGTTTTTTCTTTGTTATCTTGCCTGCAAATACTAGTAATTATATGTGTTAGATTGGCTGTTAAGACTTGAGGGTGTATTTATGTACCATCTCCGTGGCTATGGCTGAAAACAAATGATATCTGTTCTATATAATTAAAATCCTATATAAGTTTGATTTTGTTTTCATTTAAGCTTATTGTTGCTCGGATACTTATAAAATAAGTATAGAAGCTGGCAATATGCATTTTTGTGCTAGGGTGGGCTTATTCTGAAGTCACATGCACTTTATATTAAATTAAAGATTCGGCGACAGGCTTTGTTCAATTACTCTGGTGCTCGCCAATTAAGCACGTAAATAGATATTTAAATGAATAGTGGAGGTCTTGAGTTGGTAGATATGGTGGTTGATTTTGCTCATTACTGCTTATCATTCGAAATCGAGATTGTTAGATGAGCCTCATTTAATATTTTGCTCATAGCAGGTCGAAACACGGAAAATTTGGCTGTAGAGAAAGCCGTAGATGATATTTTTGAAGGAATTGCTAATTGCCGATCGGTGGGAAAACTATGGAAAATGACGCGGCAACGCTTTATTGCCCCAATGAACTTTGTCAGGCACCTAACCCGCTAAGCCACAAGTTTTGCCAACGATGCTCTACACCGCTTTGCAAACGCTACCTGTGGGTCGTGGGAAATGAGGTCAATCTGGGTAAACCTGGTGATATCATAGCCGATCGCTATTTAGTTGTTGCTAAATCAGTACTTTTAGATCGAATACCAAGTTTAGCCGTACAAGCGCCAGCAGTAGAAAAACTAGAATTTATTAAACCATATTTAAAATTAATTCCATTTCGCTTACAGGTTCCGCAGGTATATGGGTTACTACCCCTCAGGAGAGGGGGTGTCACACAAGATGTCTTACTTCTGGAAAATCCGCCAGTTTTCCCGAAAATTGATTCTGATTTAGAAGTAAGTTTACGAGAAGAATTAACTAAAGCCTGGGGGGGTGCAACATCAATGCGCCAACTCAATTGGTTGTGGCAAATAGCTAATATTTGGCAACCACTTGCGAGTGAAGGGGTTGCTTCCACGCTGATGGAAACTCACTTAATGCGGGTAGAAGGACCAATCCTACGTCTGTTGGAGTTGCGTCAAGATGAGGATATTGTCACCCTTGCACAACTTGGTGAGTTTTGGCGCTCCCGGCTACTACCATTTGCCAGAAACGCGATCGCTGAATTTTTAGGTGAAATATGCCATCTGTTGATTGATGGAGAAGTTAAATCTGGCGAACAATTAATTTTACTGTTAGATCGCGGATTAAAAAAAGTCGGAAATTCACAATCATTAAAAATTAGAATCGCCACTCAAACGGATACTGGTCCTAGTCGCCAACGTAATGAAGATGCTTGTTATCCCTCAAGTAAGGGAATATTGAGTAAGCCCCCCGAATCTAAAGCTATGGGTATAGTTTGTGATGGAATAGGTGGGCACGAAGGTGGAAATGTTGCATCTAATTTGGCAATAAAGACCATAGAACAAGAATTACAACAATTAAATAGATTTTCCGATGAAGACATCGAACCAGGAATTTTGCTGGGCGATTTAGAAAAAGCGGTAGCCGTTGCAAACGATAAAATTAGCGAACGTAACGACAACGAAAACCGACAAGGACGAAAGCGCATGGGTACGACCCTGGTGATGGCGCTACCTATAGGTCATGAACTTTATGTGACTCATGTCGGTGATAGTCGTGCATATTGGATAACTCGCTATGGATGTTATCAAGTCACTCTCGATGATGATGTTGCGTCGCGAGAAGTACGTTTGGGATATGCCGTTTATAGAGATGCTTTGAAACAAGTTGCTTCGGGTTCCTTGGTTCAAGCACTGGGTATGAGTCCCAGTTTGTCTTTGCATCCAACAGTGCAGCGGTTTGTATTGGATGAAGATGGGATATTTTTACTGTGCTCCGATGGTTTGAGCGATTTTGACCGGGTAGAACAGCATTGGGAAACAGAAATACTACCAGTATTATCAGGCAAGCAAGATTTAGCGACGGCAACAAATAAATTAGTCGAGATTGCCAATGTAGAAAACGGACATGATAATGTCACCATCGCATTGCTACACTACAAGGTTAATTATTCCGAACCCAAGTCGGCTTTACAGCCGGAATTAGCCGACCTCACAACAGTTTCCACAGCCCATTCTTTACCAACATTAAATACCAGCACTCCTTCCAACAGTCCCAACCAAAAAACAAAAGTTCTTCCCGATACTATACCTCTGAGGAAAGCTAAAATTCCTTTGACATTGATATTACCTATCCTTGTCTTGGGTGGTGGATTGTTAGGTTATTTCATAATGCAATTTAAACTACCTGAGCCTTGGGAAAAGGGAAAATCCCCAGCACCTGCTGCTACAAGATCTCCAGAACCGGAACTTAAACAAAGTACAGCTAAAACCCTTCCAACCCCGAATTTAGAGTTACAAGTAAATTCGGAATTTACAACGAGAGAAAAACTGGAGTTTAGCAAACAACTACCACTTGATAGTGCTATAAGTGAAGATAATTTTTCACCTGTAATGTTGCCTGAGGGAACGGTCTTGCAAGTTGTCAGCAAAGAACCTTTAAAAAATAATGGATCTATAAATTCAGTATTAGATGAACATTGGTTGAAATTACGGGTCTGTAGTATCGGTGGAAATACAGGTAGTGATGAGAATACAACTTCATCTTCCAAGGGTCCACCTGTAGCTGTCGTACCTGAAGAAACCTTTTCTCCAGAGAGTCCAATTGTAGCTGCCTTGCCTGAAGAAACCTTTTCTCCAGAGAGTCCAATTGTAGCTCCCGTACCTCAAGAAACCCTGTCTCCTGATACTTCACTTGGAGAAGCTTTTCCTAAGGAAACTCCCCTAGCTGAGATTTCACCAGCAGAAACTACCACTCCTAGTTTCACTGACGATTCATCTTCAATCAAACTCGATGAAGAGGTGTGGATTAAGTCTGGGAAAATTAATCTTAAATCTGTTAGCATCTCAAAGCCGTCAGATCTCAAAGATTCCAATAACAGTCCATGTTTGAAACTCAACAACAAAGATATCCCAGAAGGGAAATCACTACTGGAAAATGAAACATCTCCAACAAAACCGGGGGAATCAACAACAACTCAACCGCTAATAATTCCATCTGAGACGCAATCGCCATCTCAGACAGGAGCACCAGTTATTGGAAATGACAACCTCACTTCACCAAAAAGTAGATAAACTGGTATGGGAACCTAAAAATATATGAGTAAGATTTTTAATTGTCAATCTTAAAGGTGAAAAATTCTACCTTTTAGGTTTTTATTTAAGATTATCTGTTAAATTTATTTGTTTTAACTTATTTTTTTTGATTTTATCTGTTTGAATTTATCCGAAGCATTTTTGTTTTGACCAATCCATGCCATCCTTAATCTTGGCGATTTCCCGTCTTCAAAATACCGGTACAGATAACTTTGCCATTTGGGTGGTAAATGCCCCTTATCCAAGTGGTAACGTTCTCCGTGACTGTGTATGGCCTGCAAGTTTAAATGAGGTTTGGGGAGAATGGTGTCAGATGTTTTCTGGACACAGCCGTCTAGATCTTCCACGCGGTTTATCTTCTCAAAATCCTGATGCCAATCCTGAGCCAATACTTCCTCGCGGACAAAGAGGTAGTTATAGCAGCCGCTTGATGCAGCACTTAGGTATCAGTTTGTGGCGTTGGGTATTTGAGGGGAATATTCTAGCTAGCCTAGAACACAGTCGTGGTATCGCTAACGGTAAAAATACCCGTTTGCGTTTTCGTCTGGAAATTCGCGACCCTGATTTGATTGCTCTTCCTTGGGAGACTATGCAGCGAGAAGCAGGTCGTTCTCCAATGTCGATGTCCCAAAATTTATTATTCAGCCGCACAACATGCAACGTTGAACCGCTACCAATTTTGCGAAAAGATCCGGGGTTAAATATTTTGTTGGTTTTGGGAGAAGATGATGATTTGCAGTTAGAAGAAGAGGCTAAGATTCTCAGCCAAACTCTTGCAGAAGGGAATACATTAGGTGGAAATCTTTCGTATATTAATGTTCCCTGTATGGTGAAGTCACTGGTACAGCCAACACCCCAAGAGTTAATTTCTGAACTAAAAACCGGAGTATACAATGTATTTTTCTATGCTGGTCATGGATTACCAGACCCAGATGGAGGTCTACTCTTGTTAGGACCAGATTCCACCTTCAATGGGATGGAACTAGCTCAAGCTTTAAGCCGGACGGGGGTTAAACTTGCTGTATTCAATGCTTGTTGGGGTGCACAACCAGCAGCAATTGATCGCCAAGCAGTGCCTTATAGTAGTCTGGCAGAGGTGATGATTAGACAGGGCGTCCCTGCCGTTCTAGGCATGCGAGACAAAATTGCAGATCACGAATCACACACCTTTATCCAAGCATTTTCTCAAGCAATTCGGGCACGCAAACCTATTGATGAAGCAGTTGCAGATGCAAGAAAACAATTGCTGACTATTTATAAATTTAATCAACCCGCTTGGACTTTACCCGTACTTTACTTGCATCCAGATTTTAACGGCGAACTAATTCAAACATTTGAAGAAGGAAATACAGAACTTCCCGAAACTTCGCTCCCTGGTTTCGCTTCCCAATCTCATGTAGCTTGTTTACGCCCAACATCTGGCGATGGTAAAACTTGGACATTGCGCCCTGTTATTACCCGCATAGGTCGTACAATCGAAAATGACATAGTTATCCCAGCGCCTTCTGTATCCAAACATCACGCTGAAATTTTATGCAGAAATATTTTTAATGGTTCTCAATCTGTGCGAACTTACTATTTACAGGAAAAATCTACCTACGGTACAACCTGGATATTACGCTCCAATGGTTGGCAACAAATCCATCGTCAAGAAGTCACCTTGGAACCTGGTACACAATTAAAATTTGGTAGTACCCGTTCTCACCCTTGGGAATTTGTAATCGAAGATTCGTAACAACACCCTTGATTGATTAGATATTGTTTTTATATTTTCATATCCCTCAAATTATTCTTATTTATTAGAAAATTCTTTTCTCTTTACGGAAATCAAGTCCGCGAAGCTGTAGCTGTCAATACCCCAAATTAAACCACCTAGGAGATCGCAGATGATTAACAACAATGACAATTCTCAATCCTTCATGCATTCACTTCCTTCGCCCACAGATTTAGAATTACTTTCCACTTTGTTAGAAGCTGAAGATAATTCATATCCTTGGAATCCAGCAGATGAAAATTCAGAAGAATATTTTTGCGAAGTTGAAAAACAGTTTGTCATGCAAGATGTTCTAGAAGAGGAAATCACTGAACGTTCCCGTAGTTTTTACAACCGATTAGATAATCTTTGGTCACAAAATTTCAATACTTCGTATTACAAGTGTAAGACAAAATCCTCGGTTGTGATTAATCTTAAAGAAAGTTTACTTTCAGCCTTCTCTGCAAACGTCCCCCAAGAATGGCTAGAGAAAATCGCCCTGGAAGCCACAAATACGTTTAAGTCGAGAGAATCTTTGGGAGAACAACTTGTTAAGTGCGTCCAAGCTGTATTACCCGAATGGGCTGCAGAAGATTTAAACGTAATGGCACGTCCCTATGCTTTTGCGATGAGAGATGGTGAAACTCCTTCAACAAAATCTGCACTTAAATCTTTGAACGAACGCAAGTGGTCTGCTTTGTCAGAAGTTGAGCAAGCCAGAGTAAGTCTAATGGTTGCTTATCAGGCGCTGCAAGAACTACAAGATTCTGAGTCTCCAGAATAAAAGATTAAGCTTTTTATATTTATTTATCTAATTGATCCGACAGGATAATAATGCCTGCAAGAGGCATTTATCTTCTTTTGAGGCATAAGTTGGCAATAGTGTGTTATTAGCTGTATCTTATAGCCAGAGTTCAAGCAGGGTAAAATACCTATTTGATCGATGTGGGGATGAAAATTAAATCTGTTAAATTAAATAATTTTAGTAATAATTTTAGTCTCTTATAGGTGTAAATGCTGAGTCATCGACACCTATGAAATGACTAAATTATTTGGGATTGAAAAAACGGGTGGCAAAATTTTTCGATCTATTTGGAGAAAGAGCCCGGGCTTTAAGGATTGCAGCCATTAAAAATGCATAGGATAAAACTCCTACAATTACTAATAATACCCAACCAAATAAAGCTCCTGTTGTATTCCACAAGGCATGGAGCCCAGATGCAGTAAAATACCCAACTAATAAAATTTGCCAACTTTTGCTCGGTTTTAGTACAGCCAAGCCTACAAAATAACCTAGGTATCCACTATAGGCCATATGTCCGGCAACTGAACCTAGTATGCGGGCGATTAGTAACTGGAAAGCAGCTAACTGTCCAGCTTCTGTACCAAATTCTGCTTGTACAGATTGAGCTATTTGTGGCACGTATTGACCCAAAGTTTCTACAAGAGTAAAACCCAAGGCTGAAGCGGTTCCTAGTAGTATGCCGTCTAAGGGTTCCCACACACCAATTCGTTCTCGCCAGGGAGATGGTAATCCCCTACCAACTAAATAAGCAGCTAAAAGTGGTAAAGCTTTGAGTAATTCTTCCATCAAGCCAGCACCAAAAAACATTCGTATCAGCAATTCTGTAAAAGTGATTGACTCTTGATTGGAAGGTAAGCTACCAGGTAGACGCTCTCTAAATATATGAATAAATCCAGGCAAAATAGGGCTGCGTAAAATTAGCATCGTTAGAAATACGCAGATTAATAATTCCCACCAAGGTTTATCTTTGCCGCATAAACGATAGATGAAGTAATAAGCAGCAAATGCAATGTACATTGCAACAATTATCTGATTTGTCTGTTCTTGACCGACAGTCGCAAACATTAAGACAACAAATATTACTGTGATAATTCCAGGTAGCAAATAAGCTTTTCGAGTTAAATCTTTACCTGTGGAAATAATAGGGAAAAGCTGGGTAAAGCTAACCGAATCATTATTTTTGGTAGAAGTTTGATAACTTGTTGAGAAATAGGAAGGTGTAACTGCTTCTTGAATTGTTACCCCTGGTTGCTCTTCTGGAAATTCGTAATCAAAAATTAATTGTGGTCCATCATGACCTAAAGTAATACGATCGCCAGGTTGTAATTGTTGAGAGCCTTGAAGTTGTCTTCTATTCAAATAAGTACCATTCGCGCTATTTAAGTCACAAATGACCCAATCACATTGACCATCGGGCGACAAAGGGAGGGGGCGAATAATTGCATGACGGCGGGAGACGGTGCGATACTTAAGGGCATCCAATACAAACTGGCAGCTTGGGTCTCTTCCAATTACCACCTCTTCATGATTAAGTAGCGAATAATGAGATTCTGATTCAACAGTCACTCCATTCCCAGACACTAGCCGCAGAAATGCATTCTGTCTTGCGTTTTTGCCTGTCATTGAGTTAGAGGGCATTTCTAAACAATTACTGAAAATTATTTGGTACTGGGATTTAGCACCGACCAGATTTATGGCAGCATTACTTACTACACTATAACTTCACTCATTGCTTACAAATTAAAAATTCTAAATAAAAATAAAAAGTCTTTGTTGTTTTTGATTGTGACTTAACCAATAATCGACCTATAAATATTATCAGCTTTAACTTTATTGACAATAGGTAGTACTAATTGGAAAAAATTTCAAGTTATTTATCCAATCTAAATTCTTCAGTAAGAGTGACAATAATTAATTGCCAATTAATCAAATATCTATTTATGAAAAATAATTAATTCTAGGTTTTTAGTGATGCTCGACTCGAGTACCTAGTAGCTTTAGAAACTCTGCCAGCCATTGGGGATGAGCAGACCAGGCAGGCGCTGTGACTAGGTTTCCATCAACTACAGCTTGGTCAACAGGCACATCAATATATGTACCACCTGCAATATTGATTTCGGGAGCGCAAGCAGGATATCCAGTACATTTTTTATTTTGGAGTAAATCTGCGGCAGCTAGTAGTTGTAATCCATGACAAATAGCAGCAATTGGTTTATCCGCTTGGGCGAATACGCGGGTAATTTCAATTACTTTTGATTTACAGCGAATATATTCTGGAGCTCTACCTCCAGGTATAACTAATGCGTCGTAAGTTTGTATTTCTAATTCAGCAAAGGTTGCATTTAATATGAAGTTGTGACCTGGTTTTTCGCTGTAGGTTTGGTCACCTTCGAAGTCATGAACAGCAGCAGTTCTTATCTTCTCACCAGCTTTCTTATCGGGGCAAACAGCATCGACCGAGTGTCCGACCATTTGTAACGCCTGGAAAGGTACCATTATTTCATAGTCTTCTACATAATCTCCGACAAGCATCAAGATTTTTTTGGCTGTCATTTTCTTTATATTCCTTAATTTGATGGAGATATCGTAATTTTTAATAATTTACCTGCAAATCTTCCTCTCGTACAGTACCTTGGGGCAATATAGGATTGATGTGTTGATTTGCTATATATTATTGGAATAGTACGAATTTTATTTGAAAGTATAAGCTAAAGCCTTTATTAAAGATATATTATTTATTTAAAATAATATATTTTATGTTAAGTCAGAGAGCTTAAATTGTTCTAATTTTAGTTAGAAAAATCCAGATTAATTTATAAATCAAAACTACGAAACAAGAAAACAATAAATAAAACTTTTAATTGATTAATTTGAATATTTTGGTTCCAGAAATAAAAAAGCAATAAAATATCAGTAAAATTTATTTTTTATATCTAAACAACTTACAAACGTCAAAATATTCTTAATGTAGCCCAACTTAGATATATTCCTGTCATGCCTAAATTTGCTTCGTATTTAATAACTTATTGTGGGTTAATTTAATCTGAAATCTTAATATTGTAGCTGTTAAAATATTTTATTTAGGTATAGTAAGTAAATATAATTAGTTTATAAGTTATTCAACCAAGAACAAACTATATTTTATATTAAACATGTTTCTTGGATGAGTTTTAGCCACTATCTATATCTACTTACTTCTCAATACATAAATAATTATGTAGAGCTAGGATATTGTGAATTAACTTTTTCTGCTGTTACTTTTACGAACAATCCAATAACTAATGGATAAAGCGAGAATACTTACCCCCAAGCCAATTACATGAGTACCTGTGGTGGTTTTCAAATTTAGAAGAATGATTTTTCGAGCTACAGCAATCAATGAAGTTACAATTACTAATTCTACTTGGACAACATGTTTTCTTAGGTAAGCTGTAATATTCTCTAATATTTCTAAGGCAATCAATATATTCAGAAATAACCCAAAAGTCGTAAACAATGTTTTGTTAAACTTACCTATACTCGAAATAAATAAATGATTTTCTAGAAAGAAGAGAAGGTAGAAAAATAAATCAATTATTGCAATGAGTATCACTAAAATCATTGCTAAAGAAAGTGCTTTAGATGCAAGTACTTCTATGTTTTCAACCATAGATAAAAAGTTTTCATCTCTGCCAGATTCCCGGATTCTTTTGAACAGTTTACGCATGATTTACCACCCTTCCTCTTACGTGTAAACACTACAATCAAAGGTAAATAAAATAGTCTGGTTTCATTCCGAACTAATTTATTCCCTTTTCCGCTACTACCTAAAACTTATGGAATTTGGAACTGAAAACTAATTAAGTCTGAAACTTATGGTTTTGGAAATTTCTAGATTTACACCTTATGTGAATTAGAAGCAGAAATAACGTAAATTCATGGAAATAATCAATATGATTTACGCCGGTCCTTGAAACACTTGATATTAAAAGGTTAAATCGAATTCACATTAGACGTGATTTTGAAATTTATAGATTTCAAATTTATAGATTTCGGACTTTCTAGATTTCGGACTTTCTAGATTTCAAATTTTTCCAGGTTTACAGATTTCTCTTTGGCTCTAGTTGAAAAATATGTAACTTCTTGCAAAATCTAACTCTTACCCTTTTTTCTTACATTTTTGTGTCTTTTGAACTCAAAGTCATGTAGCTAAACATTGTGAACGTGCAACTAAAAATACATAGCAGTTTCTGAAATAATATTAACTGCTATACAAGTAATAAATCGCTATCTTAGATACTGCAATAATTACATCAATCTTGTGGAAATGAAACAGGATTGAATCAGGAAGCATCTAAAGTCATCAAGGTTATAGAAAAGCATCCGTTGTATATAGTACAAATTTTAGTGTTTATTTACTTTTTGTAACTTTTTACAGATCGGTATTTACTGCTTTTGTGATTGTATTAATCCTATCACTATATGACAATATAAAAAAATCAACTATCCCAACTAACGCAAAAAAAACTCGAAGAATTGTGGATTTACCATTCTTCGAATTTGGAATACATAACTTAAAATTGTGAGATCAAAATTGTTAGGTAAATTGGATTAGATAAATTGAATTAAATAAATTTAAGCTAACAATTTTAAACTAGTGTAAATATTGAAAATTAATTTGTTAATTCACTATACACCTTTATTGTTTCTTCGTTCACTCGCGTCAAAGTAAGTCTTTCAAGATTTTGTTTAGCTTTAAATCGCCAATTACTCAAATTCTCCACACTACCAAGTAATTTTCTTAAAGCATTTGCTAAAGCTTCAGGATTTTTTGGTGGTACTAAAATACCTGCTTCTCCGTTATCTAGACCTTCTGGAATACCATCAACGTTTGTTGCAATAATGGCACAACCGGCTTCACGAGCTTCTGGTATGACCAGGGGAGAAGGATCTTTGTGGGAAGCAAGGACAAAAATGTCACAACCAAGCATGTAGCGTTGGGCTTCTGCTTGGAAGCCTTCAAAATGTATGCGATCGCAAGCAGAAGTACTTTGAGCTTGGGTTTCAAATATTTCCTTATCGGGACCATTCCCCACTAAGTAGAGGTGAGCTTGGGGGAAATCATTAGCAATTTCTGCGAAAGCTTCAATTAATTCACTGATACCTTTACGTTTATACATACCTGCAACGGTAACAATTGCTGGATGTTTCAGTTTGATTGGTTGATATTCTGAAATTTTGGGTGTGCGAACGCTACCCAAAGTTCCATTAGATATTACGCGTAAATTTTGTTTGGGTACGCCACGTTTCGCCATTGAATCAGCAACTGCTTTGCTGACAGCAATAACGCGGTTCGCTAAACCCATAGCAATAGCACTGCGTTGAAATTCGTTATGTACCGTAGAGACAAGACCGTAACCAGACGAACATTTTAAAAGTTTAGCCAGTGTTATCCCAGTCATCATATGAGCATGGACTATTTCTGGTTGAAATTCTTGAATAATTTTGCGATAACCTAAAGCTGCTTTCATTATTTGAATAGGTTTTCGACTCTGGTCTAGGTGAAAATGTTTCACACCATATTGTGCTAACAAAGTTTCGTATTCTCCACCACCAGAAACTACAGCAACGTCATGACCGGTGTTTGCTTGTAAGCACGACAGGTCCACAGCAACATTAACAATACCGTTACCAATAATGCGAAGTTCGTTCAATATGTGTAGTATGCGCATTCAACTTTTCACCTTGATGAATATTTTTTTTCATGTCGCTTCTGACCGTGCTGGAGAAAGATTGGGAGGTTCAAATAATCTAAAATTTCAAGAGCCTGAAACTTCAAGAGTCTGAAACTTCAAGAGTTTGAAATTTTAAAAATCTAAAACTTCAAAATTCTGAAACTTCAAAATCCTGAAACTTCAAAATCCTGAAATTGTGAATTGAGGAGAATCAAATAATAAGCAGCATAAATTTAGATGTGTGACTACTTATACACAAATCTTATCCAGCTAAACTAAGTAATGACCACCCCACAGTTTTCACATGTGTACTATGGATATTGATGACAGGAGCGCCATAGTAAGACTTGCTAGAAAGCTGTAGTGAGTCGCGAAGCGTTGTAATACGGTTCTGGGTGGCACAAAACTCTAATTTGGAAGCGAATTTTAGAATATATACAAGGAGATACAGATAAAAAAAGGAAATTTAATTCGGAAAATCATGGAACCGTAACACGTCTCCGTCAATATGTAGTCAGTGGAAAAAGGCTAATTCAAGGGTGTTTCTGTAGCATCTCAAAGAGGAGAAAAGGATAAAGTAAATATTTACCACAGTGATTAGAGTTCTAAAAAAGACTTCAAGAGTGAGAAAAAAATAAATTATTGAGGTTTGTAAAACTTTTATTGTTCACCTCAAGTTTTCTCCACAGTCCTTATATAGATATATTTATCAGTGACAACTAAAATGAAGATACTAGTATTAAATGTGGGTTCAAGTAGCCAAAAGAGTTGTCTGTACGAAGTTAGTCGCGAGTCTCTTCCCACAAAAGCGCCCCAACCTTTGTGGAAAGCAAATGTAGACTGGACTCATCGCTCAGGTGTTGCAGAAATTGAAATTAAAACTTCTGAAAGTACTTTATGCGAAGAAATTTCTACAGATTCTCAGTCTGAAGTTATTTCCTATTTACTTGCTACCTTAACTAGCGCTCCCACTCAGGTAATTAATGAATTATCAGAAATTGATGTCGTCGGGCACCGGGTAGTTCATGGAGGTATAGATTACCGTCAAAGCGTGGTAATTACTGAAGAGGTGAAGCAGGCGATCGCTCGACTCAAAGCTTTAGCTCCTAGCCACAACCCAGGGAATTTATTGGGTATAGAATCAATCGAGAAATGTTTGGGAAATATCAAACAAGTTGCAGTATTTGATACAGCTTTTCATTCTCATTTACCTGATGCTGCTGCTATCTATCCCGGACCTTATGAATGGGTAGAACGAGGAATTCGTCGCTATGGCTTTCATGGTATCAGCCATCAGTATTGTGCTCGTCGTGCTGCTGATATTTTGGGTCGAGACTTAGAATCTTTGCGCTTAATAACCTGTCATTTAGGTAATGGTTGTTCTTTAAGTGCTGTTAAAAATGGTCAGAGCATTGATACAACAATGGGTTTTACACCCCTAGATGGATTAATGATGGGTAGTCGTTCCGGTTCAGTCGATCCAGGAATTTTAATTCATCTGTTGCGAGAATTAAACTACTCTGCAGATGAATTAGATCGTATATTAAATAAATCTTCTGGATTGAAGGGAATATCAGGTATATCCAGCGATTTAAGAGGAGTACTAGAAGCTAGTTCCCAAGGTAATAAACGCGCGCAATTGGCTTTTGATATTTATATACATCGTTTACGTTCTGAGATTGGTGCGATGCTTGCTAGCCTCCAAGGTTTAGATGCATTAATATTTACAGCTGGCGTAGGTGAGAATGCTGCTAAAGTGCGTCAAGCTGCTTGCGAAGGATTTAAATTTTTAGGATTGAAGTTAGATTTTGAGAAAAATGCCCAAAAACCAGTAGATGAAGATATCGCAACTGATGATTCAGCCATACGGGTATTAGTTATTCACACACAAGAAGATTGGGCTATAGCTCAGGAATGTTGGCAATTACTAGCCTAAGCCTAGTTCCGCATAGTTCCGCAATGCATGGGTAAAAGTCAAAATCCGAAAAGCTTAAGCGCTATATTTGTTAGTTTTCCATGACATACGGGAACTATGAGTTCGTAATTGGATAATAAATTGCGACTAAGCGGGAATGGTATTTTTCTCTCGTCAAGCTATAGGTGCTTTCCTAGCATTTTTGTTGAGTATTTTCGGAATTGTATCTCTGCAATTTCCACGAATGCAAGTATTAACAAAAAGTAAAAATAAATACTCTGTATTTGAGATGGAGCAAGAAGTTCAGTCAGAAAAACTACGTTTGCAACTCCTCAAACAGTTGCCTAGTTTTGGTTTTGATAATGTCATTGCTAATTGGGTTTATCTTGGTTTTTTACAGTATTTTGGTGATGATGAAACCCGGGCTGAAACAGGTTACAGTCTTAGTCCTGAGTATTTTGAAGTTATTCTTAAGCGCGACCCGCGATTTATTCAAGCTTATCTTGCCCTTTCTACCAGTACATCGATGTATGCAGGAATGCCAGAAAGGTCTGTAGTATTGACTAATAAAGGATTAAAATCTCTATCTCCTTGGATTCCAAAACGGTCATATTTTGTCTGGCGTTACAAGGGTATAGATGAATTATTATTTTTAGGCGATTCTAAAGCAGCCCAGCAATCTTTTGCAAAAGCAGCAGACTGGGCTAGTAATCATTCTGATGCAGAGAGTCGACAAACAGCATACATATCAGAACGTACGGCTAATTACATTAGTCGTAAACCTAACAGTAAAAACGCTCAAATTGCTGCTTGGTCAATGGTCTTAAATCAAGGTGTTGATGAGAAGACCCACAAAAGAGCAATAATGGAAATAGAAGCTTTAGGAGGAAAGGTAATAAAAACTCCAGATGGTACCTATAAAATTAAGCTTTCTCAGCAGGACTAGAGATTGGGTATTAGATTAGCGTCAATGCAAACGCATAAGCGTAATGTAAGTTTTTTATGGCGCTAGTCGTATAGGAAATAAAACAATATCAAATTGAGGTTTTTATTATTTACTGGTACAGGGGAAAATTAATTGAGTCTGAAACTCTGGAATTAAGCATCTACGACCCAGGTTTGCTTTATGGCGCAACAGTATTTACAACCTTGCGGGTATATAATAATTCCCTCGATTTCCCATTAACTAATTGGCAGGCACATTGCGATCGCCTCAATTCGAGCTTACAAGATTTTGGTTGGTCTTCACCCGATTGGAAACAATTACGTCAAGGTGCACAATCGATTGCAGAACACTTTCCTATTCTCAGAATTACTATATTTCCTGATGGTAGAGAATTGATATTTGGCAAATTACTACCATCCAACTTAAAAGAATCACAAAATAATGGTGTAAAAGCTTACGTGGCAAATAGCAAATTCCATCGTAGTTTACCAATTCATAAAACAGGAAATTACTTAGTTCCTTGGCTATCCAAATTGAGCGCCGACAAATATAATGCTCAAGAAGCAATTTTCGCCGATTATCGGGGATATTGGCTGGAAACGAGTACTGGGAATCTTTGGGGTTGGGGAAAAAATACTTGGTGGACTCCTCCACTGAGTGCTGGAATTTTACCAGGTATTATGCGATCGCACTTGTTCGAGTGCCTTAAAGTTTCAGGACAATCGGTGAAAGAAGAAGCATTTACTCCAGAATTCGTGAGAAGCTTGGAGGCACTAGCATACAGCAATTGCGTAGTAGAAATTATCCCCTTGTGTGAAGTCATTCAAGGAGCAGGATCGTTAAAATATAATCCTTACCATTGTTGCTTCCCACAATTACGGAGATTTTTAATATCATAATGTGTAGGCATTCTGGTATACCTTAAGATAAGTTAACATATTTCTTATAAACGCCCTCATACGCAAATTAATAGGAGGATCGACCTCGGTGAATAAAAGATGGAGAAATGCGGGGCTGTACGTGCTGCTTTTTATTGTTGTCATTGCTTTAGGGACAGCATTTTTTGAAAAGCAACCCCAAGGTAAAGAGACATGGCGATACAGTCAATTTATTCAAAAAGTCGAAGAAGGTAAGGTAGAAAAAGTTAGCATTAGCTCGGATAGGACTACAGCCGTAGTTACTCCAAGTGATGATACAGAAAAGAGAATTGTTAATTTAGTTAACGATCCGCAACTTATCAATACCTTGAGTGCAAAGGGTGTAGATATTTCTGTTTTACCGCCATCTGATGAAGGAGTTTGGTTTAGAGTACTCAGCAGCCTCTTCTTCCCAATTTTGCTTTTGGTTGGTTTGTTCTTCTTGCTACGTCGTGCCCAAAATGGTCCTGGTAGCCAAGCAATGAACTTTGGTAAGTCCAAAGCCAGAGTACAAATGGAGCCACAAACCCAGGTTACTTTCGGTGATGTTGCTGGTATCGATCAAGCCAAGTTGGAACTCAACGAGGTTGTTGACTTCCTAAAAAATGCAGATCGCTTCACTGCTGTAGGAGCAAAAATTCCCAAAGGCGTTCTACTCGTTGGACCTCCTGGAACTGGTAAAACTTTATTGGCTCGTGCTGTTGCGGGCGAAGCAGGTGTTCCCTTCTTCTCCATCTCTGGTTCCGAGTTTGTAGAAATGTTTGTGGGTGTGGGTGCATCTCGCGTCCGTGACTTGTTCGAACAAGCGAAAGCTAATGCTCCTTGTATCGTATTCATCGATGAAATTGACGCTGTAGGTCGTCAACGTGGTGCTGGTTTAGGTGGTGGTAACGACGAAAGAGAACAAACACTCAACCAGTTACTGACAGAAATGGATGGTTTTGAAGGTAACACCGGTATCATCATTATTGCTGCAACCAACCGTCCAGATGTATTAGACGCTGCTTTATTGCGTCCCGGTCGTTTTGACCGTCAAGTAGTTGTAGATCGCCCCGACTACTCCGGACGTAGCGAAATTCTTAAAGTTCATGCCCGTGGTAAAACCTTAGGGAAAGATGTGGACTTGGATAAAATTGCTCGTCGGACCCCTGGTTTCACAGGTGCGGATTTATCTAACCTACTCAACGAAGCTGCTATTTTGGCTGCAAGACGCAATTTAACTGAAATTTCGATGGACGAAATCAATGATGCCATCGATCGCGTCTTAGCTGGACCAGAGAAGAAAGATCGGGTAATGAGCGAGAAGCGCAAAACTTTGGTTGCTTACCACGAAGCTGGTCACGCTTTAGTTGGTGCTTTAATGCCTGATTATGACCCCGTACAAAAAATCAGTATTATTCCTCGCGGTCGTGCTGGTGGTTTAACTTGGTTCACCCCTAGCGAAGACAGAATGGATACTGGTTTATACAGCCGTTCCTATTTAGAAAATCAAATGGCTGTGGCTTTAGGTGGTCGAATTGCTGAAGAAATCATCTTCGGTGAAGAAGAAGTTACTACCGGTGCTTCCAACGACTTACAACAAGTAGCTCGCGTTGCACGTCAGATGATTACTCGTTTTGGTATGAGCGATCGCTTAGGACCAGTTGCTCTGGGTCGCCAGCAAGGTAACATGTTCCTCGGTCGCGACATCATGTCAGAACGTGATTTTTCTGAAGAAACAGCAGCTTCAATTGACGAAGAAGTTCGCAAATTAGTTGATTCAGCTTACAAGCGTGCTAAAGATGTCTTAGAAGGTAACCGCCACATTCTCGATCAACTAGCTGATATGTTAGTTGAAAAAGAAACCGTTGACGCGGAAGAATTGCAGGATATCCTCGCAAATAATGATGTCAAAACTGCAGCATTTGCTTAATTAACCAAAATCAAATAAGAGTTAGGAAAATTCCTAACTCTAAATTCCTAACTTTAAAAATTCAGGGTAGTTCTCACATCTCAATTTTGATTTGAGCTGAGAACTACCCTAGTTTTTTGGAGATACGCCTTGCGGCATATGCGACTTGGAATTGGGAATTGTGAATCACCAACAGTTAATTGATATTTGATATCTCATAACTGTTAACTGTTAACTGTTAACTGACAACTGACCCTAAACCTTAGACATTGGTTTTAAAAACAACCAAGCAACAAAGAAAGTTGCTGCTGTAAATAGTTGTGTCAAATCTAACGCAGATAGGTAACCATCGGAAAAAGAAGCAATACTTCTGTCTGTAATCCCAAACAACCAACTAGAGACACCAAATAACCAAATTCCATTTTTGAGATTACCTACAAAATCCTTAGAATCTTGTTTTTGCTGGTTTTCCATGACCATTTATTCCGTTGCTGAATAATTAAATCGAGCGGCTAACTGACTGATTTCAAATACTCCTGCACCTTGATTAACTGAATAAGACAAAAAGATACATATACTTATATTAATAAATATTTCAAAAACTTGATTTGCATTTGTAGATATACACTACATGTAATTAGGCTTTTATTGATGCATTAGTGTTATATACAACACGTATTTTGAAATTTTATACATTCCAATATTAAAAAAAGTAACATTTACGACAAAAAAGTTAATATGTGTTTAATCTTTGACTTAAATCTTCCTCGAGAATTGATGCAAAATTTGGGAAATCAGGAAAATTTCAGTTGCGATCGCAAATAATCACTATTTATATTAATGAGATAATTAAATAAAAAAATAAAAATCCAAAAACATAAAAATCAGAAGTGTAAATAGTAATGGGAAAGCAGCCTCTGAAAATTAATGCAGCCGAACCAGAGAGTATAAAGCAAATCCTACCCAAACCCCTGATTATTTATAGCCCATCACTTTTGTGGAATGGTTTTTATTTCGCCTATCATCGCCAATTGAATTTGCAGGTTTCTCAAACTTGTGCTCCCCAACATGTTATTGGTATTGGTACTAATAATTTTCAGGCAAAATTTAATATCAATGGACAATGGCAACGTAAATACTATGAATCTGGTGATGTAGGCATTTTTCCAGCTAATCAAATTACACCTGCGGTAGAGTTCGAGGAGGAGTTAGGATTTATTGTTCTTTGCTTTGAACCAGAATTTATCCTCCGTGCTGCTTGTGAATCGGTTAGCTTTGATGAGGTTGAAATTTTAAAGCAACTACAAACTCACGATCCACTGATTCAACAAATTGGACTTTCAGTTAAAAGAGAATTAGAAATTAGTGTGTTTGATAGTCGCCTTTATGTAGAGTCTGCAGCAAATATGCTGGCGATACATTTGTTGAAACGTTATTCGACGCAAAAAATTATCATTAGAGAATACGCGAGTGGACTATCGAAGCAGAAATTACAACAAGCTATTGCCTATATCAACGATAATTTAGACCAAAATTTATCATTAGCCCAAATGAGTCACGTTGTGCACATGAGTCCCCATTATTTTGCCACTTTGTTTAAGCAATCTATGGGAATAGCGCCTCATCAATATGTGACCAAATGTCGAGTTGAGAGAGCAAAGCATTTACTTGCTTGTGACGAAGAATTTTCAGTAATACAAGTTTCCCAGTTGGTTGGTTTCCAAAGTCAAAGTCATTTTGCAAAGGTTTTTCGGAAATACGTTGGCGTTACTCCTCGAGAATTTAAGAAGGCGCTCTAAATTTTATTTAGTTGGAAGATTACGCTAATTTTCGGAATATTGCGCGATACAAGGTTATATTTGCAACGCTAAACTAATTAATTATTGGCGCTAATAAATTTAATTTTATTGTAGAAACATGATATCTAAAGACGCGACGAAGCCTGCTAAGTCGGCGTTAGTCTCTGTCGCGTCTCTACAGACTTACATTTTATATGTACTAGGTTATGAATATGTTGCAAGGAGCACCGTGGTTGTTAGCACATCGCGCCATGCTTAAGCCTAATCAACCAGTGAAAGTTTCACTTCAAGATAAAGATTATGTCCTTTGGCTAGATCGCATGGGTAACATTAATTGTTTACCAAATGCTTGTCCACATATGGGAGCAATGCTATCGGAGGGATGGTGCGCAACTAATCGGGATAGAAATAGTGTGGTGGTTTGTCCATTTCATGCATTGGAATTTGATGCTGCAGGTTGCACGACTATACCCGGTTCCAACAAACCAACTAAATCTTTGATAAAACCACTAGAGTTAATCGTTCAAGGGGAATTTATCTGGTCCTATGGTAGTTGTGAACCTAAGATTCCGATTCCAACCATTATGAATGAGATTGCAGCAGAACATGAGTTTATTGGTTTTTGCGATCGCAGTATTAGGACCGACTTCCTAACTCTGCTGCTGAACATGCACGACTATAACCATCAAAATGGTACTCATCGCCAGTTGTTTGAGATTGAAGAAGTACATTTGAAGCAGTTCATTGACGAAGGTTTTCATTCCCATGCTTACGTCGAACAACCGAGAAAAAATCCCAAATTTGGTGAGATTATTAAAAACCCAGCCCTGCTAATTATGCCAAAAGTGCTTGAGGCTCATTTAGAAAACTTTTTTCCTTGTATGGCGGTGATGCACGGTGAAAGTCCAATTTTTAGTCTCAAAGAGTGTCATTTTTATGTTCCAGAATCATCAAAATACTCTCGTGTATTTATTTTGATGTTTATGAAGGCGCATATTCCCATTCCTCATTTCATTAAAAAAAGTCTTCTACGACTTGTAGAAATAGTTTTAGAACAGGATGCTGATATTTTGGGAAAACTTTATCCTAATGTGCCCCAACATATCAAACTTAATAATGAAGTTGGAATGGATTGGGTTAGGCGAAATTTTGAGAGTTTTTCAAGGCTTGTTGAACAGAATTTTTCTCGGTAATTAAGGAGAATATTTAAAGTTTGGTAACTGATTGAATATCTTTATGCACCTGTTCAAGTTCCTGACGCTTTTGAGAAATCCACGTCTTATCAGCTTCACGTTCTTCTAAAGTTCCTTGATGAGCTTTTTCTTGTTGTTCTAGGAGGTTTTCGTAGAGTGAAATCGCTTGATCAATGACGTGGCTCACTGACTTAATTTTACTATTAAATACTGTATTAATAAATACCTTCAATTTCTCGTCAACTTTTTCTGGAGACTCATAAAACTTTTTGAGTCCTTCCTCCACAATTTTTCTTTTAATTTGGTCATTCGATTTTCTCGAAATTTTTTCAACTCTTCGTAAGATATAGCAAACTGTTGTTCAGTGCTAACTAGTGACATATCCATGATGTTTATCTACCAAACCAAAATTCAAATTTCTCGTGCTTAGTATTCCCAGTCTTTAAGGAATATTTATCTATGTACTGAGTAAATACGGTTACTTTTATTTATCAGTAGCAGCTAGGTTTAAACAAATTATTAATTTTTTAACAAGCAAAGAATATTTAATATGTTGTTTAACTTCTCACCTGCAATTGAAGCTGGTATCGAAGCAGGAAAATATGCACAAGTTTTTAGCAATGGAATACCTATTGGTATGGCGCGAGACGCTGTAACAGGTAAATTTGTTGCTCATGCTGTTGCAGCTACAGTTGATGGTAATCCCTTGTCACCTCTAATTTCTCCGCTCCAGTTCGTCACGAAGGGAGCAAATATAATTCAAACTCACATGGGTTTTCAAGAGACCTACCAACAAATTGGTGCTTTACAATCTGGGTTACAAACTTTACAAAATAGCGTGGGAGTACTGCAAGCTACCACCGCATTAATTGGTGTAGGTACTGTAGCTAGTGTGGCGCTGGGTGCAGTTAATTTACAGCAAACCCTCAAACTCCGTAAAGAAGTTGAGCAAATGCGTTTGGAGGTTAAAAATGGTTTTATTGATTTAAAACAAGCTCTTAAAAAGCAAGGAGCCGAAATTAGACAAATTATTGAAGAAGTAGCTCAAGATATTAAATTTGAACAACATCGGGTAATTTTAGTACAAGCATATGGGCTGTTTTCCCAAGCTTTGCAACGTTTTCGGTCAGCGATGCAAATCAAAGATGATGATCGTAGAAATGCTGAAATCGATGCAGTACGAGGAATGTTATTTGAAGCATTAGCAGGTTATACAAACCCTCAATTATTGGAAGAAAATTGTATCGCAGGACAACTGCGTCGATTAGAATGTGCTTGGGCTATAGAACAGACAATTGTTGTTACTTACCAAGTGCAAAACGAAGTATCAGCAGTTAGCGACAGACTCGGTCATTTAGAAGAGGATATTCGCGATCGCGCCTGTATGACGGTCGCTAAGTGTGAATCATATGATGAACTCGATTTTCTATTTCCAGAACTTAGCCGCATTCGCAACCATGATTTAGCAGTTGTGGAAACATGGAAAAACCAAGTTAATTGGGTGCGATCGCTCTCCCCTTCAGGACTTAAACTTTTAAGCAGTGCTGATTTCAATACTTCAGAATTCAATTCTTCAGAGTATAAAGACACCCCACAAACCGATCAAAGCACAATCGCATTAGCAGTACCACCCGAACAACTTGCATACGAAAACCTAAGCGAAAAATCTCACTTCTACTCCCTCCGCGACCAGTTAAGATTTATGTTTCAGCCAGAACTGCGCGAAGATTATAAAGCCCACATTAATGAACAAGGTGCTCTTGCTGGTTACAAAACATTAGTTCCAAAGAATTTACAGCAAGCTTCCGATTTAGCGATAGCAAATCTCTATTACTACTTCAAAATTCGGGATGAATCGGAAATCATAGATAATTCAGAGGAAGAAGAGTTAGGAATATATACAAAACTATGTGATTTACTTGCAACTGAGAATTGGCAAGAAGCTGACAATGAAACAGCAGAAATAATATTTCAACTATCTAAACAAGAATATAAAATGAGTTCAGAATATGCCAACAACGTTTCTGCTGATGACTTCCGCATTATTGACAAATTTTGGCTTAAATATAGTAAGGGGCGCTTTGGTTTTAGTGTTCAAAAGCGTATTTGGCAAGAAGAGTCTGAAGAGTCTGACAAATTAGGTGAATTTGATAATAATAAAATTTATGCACGTTTCTGCGAGGCTGTAGGCTGGCGTGTAATCAATGGCTGTCTGCTATCTTCTTACCTAAACTTCACCCTCAATGCACCATTAGGGCATTTTCCAGTGGCAGTAGCAGGTCAAGGATGGAGTGCGGCAAGTTTTTTAGAGTCTCTCACTTGGAAGTTGTGAAGAACAAGATCCCCGATTTATCTAATAAGTCAGTTTATAGTTGGCACTTTAGTAACAAGAAGAAGCGATAAATCGCTTACTAGGAATATAAAAATATGTCAGTTGCGTAAGTCCGAAGTGCTATCAATTTAATGAATCAAGACAGTTATACTTTAAATAAATTCTTTCCCTAAACTCAAGAGCTTTATTTTTTTCAATTAACTTAAATATGAGCGTATTTAACAAACTTAAAGCGACATTTCAAGAGTCCAGAAAATTATTACAGAAAACTCTTGAAGAATATATTAAATTTAGCTTAGAAGCTAAGCAATTGATTTTAAGGGAGAAAACAGTTTTACTTCTGTGTCAACAAGCCGAATCTAGAGTTGAGCAACTAAAAAGTTTACAAACACACCCAGAAGAAGGATTAACTGCAACAATCGAACATCAGAAAGTTCTAGTTCAATTACATTTCACTCCAGAAAAAATAACTCTTAACCAAGATTCCCTTGAAGGTGAAATTCGCTTATCAAAATCTCCTCAGTTTGAAACTGAATCAATTATTTATCGTTCTTTAATTGCAGGTTGGAAAGTATTTTTGGGAGGAAAAATTCCTAATGGAGCCTTACCAAAAGAAGTTAGGATTGAGAAAGATAGAGTTTACTACACTTTTCCCCGAAATCAATTACAGCTTGCAGATGCTCTTTTTCACACCCTTAAAAATGATTCTGCGTTAATAACTCATCTTAAGCAGGGAGATTTAAGAATTGAAACTTCTGAAACTTTGAGTTGGAATGATTTCAAACTCCAAAATTTACTGCAAGTTATTACTGCCCAGTCAACTAGTGCAAAATGATAGAAGTAGCTCCTGTTTTCTAAATTTATTTGGCTATATTTGCGCGAAAAAAAATTTTCTAAACGTTTTTAAACACAAAGTTTTATAGTATCCCCTCAAAATTCCGGGGTAAGGAGTTACTCAGGTATCCATGACCAACCAAAAGGATTAGAAGAGGACTTATCCCGAATT
>NZ_LMTZ01000164.1 GCF_001456025.1 Mastigocoleus testarum BC008 | reverse complement strand
GAATTTATTGGGAAGACCTGTTTTTGGTTTACGAGTACCTGATGGTAAGAGTTTGCTACTGGTGGGTGGAGATATTGCGATTAATGGTGGTGGAGAAAGATTCAGAGCAGGTTTACACGCTCGAGGGGGACGACTGGAATTAGCAGCAGTCGGAAGTGATGCAAAGGTAGGGCTGAGTGTAGATGGTAATAATTTGAGTTTAAGTTTTCCCGATGATATTGCGCGAACTGATATCTACCTGGACAATCGCACTGATATAAATGCACGAGCTGGAGCAGGCGGAAGTATTGCCGTTAATACCCGTAATTTGAATCTTACTCAAGGAAGTGTAATAGTAACTGGAATATCTTCAAAATCAAGTTCTTTCGATAGTAAAGCGGGAGATATTCAGATCGATACCACAGGAATAATAAGTCTAAAAAATATAAGTTTTATTTCTAACTCTATCAATGGTGGTACTGGTGATGCTGGTGATATAAATATAAAAACTCACTCCCTCTTTCTGGATAATAACTCTTTCATTGCTAGTAGTAATCGTCGAGGTAATGGGAATGCTGGTAATTTAATAGTTACTGCTGATAATACAGTTTCTGTAAGAGGTGGTTCTTTTCTAGCCAGCAACACTTTTGAACAGGGAAATGCAGGAAATATCAGTATTAATGTCCGTAATTTAGTTTTATTTGATGGTGTGAGTGGTCCTGAAAGATTATTTACTAGCAGTGGCATATATAGTAATGTCCAACGTAGAGCCCAAGGTAATAGTGGAGAAGTAAATATTACAGCTAAATCGGTTAGTTTTACCAATGGTGCTGGAATATTTACCAATATTTTTGGGTTAGGAAATGCAGGTAATATCAACATTAATGCCCAAAATAGAGTTTCCTTTGATGGAGTGGGTCCCAGTGGAAGAAGAAGTGGTGCGTTCAGCGATATTATGGAGGAAAAATCTGAGGGACGGGGTGCAGATATCAACATTATCACGGGATCGCTTTTTTTAAAAAATGGCGCTCTGCTAAGCACAAATACAGAGGGAAAGGGAGATGCAGGTAACGTAAATATAAAGGCTCGCGATACGGTTTCCTTGAATGCTGGTAGTATTTTCAGCGATGTAGAACAGGGTGCTAAAGGTCAAGGGGGAGATATAAATATCACAAGTGGGTCGCTTTTCGTCACAGATGGTGCTCAACTGATTGCAGCAACGAGAGGACAAGGAGATGCAGGAAGAGTGAATATAAACTCTCGCGATACCGCCGTTTTTGATGGTATTGGGAGCGATGGATTTTCCAGTGGAGCATTCAGCGCAGTGGGAGAAAGTGCGACGGGACACGGTAGTGGTATCAACATCAACACCAACATCCTTTCTGTTACTAATGGTGCTGTGCTTAACGCGAGTACTGCAGGAGAGGGTAAAGCAGGTAGTATTACTGTTAATTCTAAAACCTTGGAAGTCAAAAATAATGGACGACTTCGCACCACCACATCAAGTAATTTTGACGCAGGTGACATCACACTCAACGTTAAAGAGAAAATTAATGTATCAGGGACTGAGTCTGGTATATTCGCTAACACTACTATCAACTCTAACGGCAAAGGCGGAAGTATTATCATCGATCCCCAAAACGTAACCATCCGAGATGGTGCTAAAATCTCTGTAGATAGTCAAGGAGAAGGTATTAGTGGTGATATCCAACTCGTTGCAGGTTTACTCACTTTAGATAAAGGCACAATATCTGCTGAGACTCGCAGTAACACAGGTGGCAATATTACACTTAAACTTAAAGACTTATTATTACTACGTAATAGTAGTCAAATATCAAGTACCGCAGGAAATCAACAGTTTGGTGGTGACGGTGGTAATATAAATATTGATACTCCCTTTATAGTTGCATCTCCCCAAGGAAATAATGATATTACTGCTAATGCTTTCAGTGGTAGAGGTGGAAATATTAATATAGCGACTCAAGGAATTTTCGGTTTATCTCCACGGAGCAGAGAAGAGTTACAAAGTTTATTAAACACGAATAATCCTGCAGATTTAGATCCCGGGAACTTACCTAGCAGTGACGTTACCGCTATTTCTCAACAAAACCCCTCCTTAAGCGGTCAGATATCTATCAATAATCTTTTTGAATCCTCACGGGGAACAGAAGAATTACCTACAGATGTGGTTGATGCAGCAAGTTTAATTAATCGAAATATTTGTATTGCTTCAGGTCAAAGAAGTCAGTTTTTTATTACTGGAAAGGGTGGTTTACCTCCTTCTCCTTATAATCTTTTCGATCCCAATTCGACTTGGGAAGATTGGAGCGTTACGAAAGAAAGAGAAATATCTAAACCAAAACCTAAAACTAAACCAACGCAAACAAAAAATCAGTTATCGAAGCCAATTGAACAGAACAAAAATGAACAACTTAATCCAATAGTACAAGCTCAAGATTGGGTATTGGATGGTAATGGTAATGTAGTTCTAACTTCCAAGCCAGTTAAGGTTACTCAACAAGGTACTTGGTTACATCAAGAAGATTGTCTCCGTTTAGGAAAGAAGAAATCATAAAATATGCGATCGCATTTCCCTTCCTTATTGTTTTTCCTTGAGATCCCAAAATCCAAATCTATCTATATTTTGTAGAATAAAATTCCTAACAGAATGTTTACTGACGGTTAAAACTATAGTAATAAAAATCTTAGTCCTGTCCTAAATCTTGTAATTCAGAAAAATGTTGGGACAACCTTTGGTTGTGGTGAATTATTCCATCTTTTACAAAGTGATTCGTTTATCAGCAATAGTTTCACTTCAGTTTTTGCTGTTTTTTTTGGATGGATTTTGGCAAGGCTCGGCAAATGCTCAAATTACCCCAGATGCAAGTTTAGGAACTGAAGCTTCAAAAGTTACTCCCAATGTTGAAATTAAAGGTTCACCTGCTGAAAGAATTGATGGTGGTGCAACTAGGGGAATAAACCTATTTCATAGTTTTTCCGAATTTAATGTTGGAGAATCCCAAAGAGTTTATTTTAATAATCCTGCAGGTATTGAGAATATTTTAACCAGAGTCACAGGGGGAAAAGTATCTAATATTTTAGGAACCTTGGGTGTAGATGGTAGAGCTAATTTATTTTTTATTAATCCTGGTGGAATCGTATTTGGTCAAAATTCCAGTTTGGATCTAGGAGGTTCTTTTGTTGGGAGTACTGCAAATAGTTTTGTCTTTGATGATAAGTTTAAATTTAGTGCAACCAATCCACAGACTCCACCTTTATTAAAGATAAATGTTCCCACAGGGTTACAATTTGGGAAAAATTCCCAAGATATTCGTGTTGATGGTATTAGCGGTGGGCGTAGTAGCATACAAGGTTTGGGATTAAGAGTATCTCCAGGCAATACTCTGGCTCTGATTGGTGGGAATATAAATATAGAAGGTGTTTTTTTAAATGCACCAGAAGGACAAATTGAATTGGGTAGCGTTGCTGGAATTGGTCAAGTCAATTTAAAACCCATCAATCGAAATTGGATTTTAGATTATGATAATTTTCAAAATTTTGGCAATATTAATATTTCGAGAAGCTTGGTAGACATTGCTGCAGTAAAGGAGAATAGGCTTAATAATCCAAACGAAGATACTGCCATTTCGTTCCGAGCCGCAAAATTAGATATAGGTAGAACCTCTGTTATTAGAGCTAATAATGGTACTGATGCGCCAGGTGCAGATATCAACATTGATGTCAGACAATTGATAGTGCGAGAAGGGGCAAATATATCAACACTAACTAGAGACACTGGAAATGCAGGAAATTTGATTGTAAATGCAACTGAGTCTGTGAAATTGACTGGTACTACCCCTAGAGGTTTTTTTAAATCTTCATTGAATACCCAAACTGATGCTGCAGGTAAAGGGGGTAACTTGATTATCAACACTGCTTCTCTGGAAGTTAGCAATGGTGCTTTAATCACTTCTACTACTAAAGGTACTGGTGATGCTGGTGATATAACTATTAACGCCACTAATTTTGTCAAATTTGGTGGAGAAGGAGATTTATTGACTGGAGCATTCAGTCAAGTTAATCCCCTAGCAAGAGGTAATGGGGGTGGTATATCTATAACAACTCCAGTTCTTGAGGTTGACAAAAATGGCCAAATTTCTACCAGTACTTTTGGATCAGGAAACGCAGGTAGCGTCAGAATAAATGCCACCGGTCGGGTTAAATTTGATGGCGGAGGAGATTTTTTGAGTGGGGTATTCAGCCAAGTTGCTCCTGGGGCAATTGCTAATGCAGGCAGTGTATTTATTAACACTAATGCTTTTGAGATGGATAACAACGCCGCAATTTCTACTAGTACTTTGGGATTAGGAAATTCGGGGACTATAATAATTTCTGCAAACACTTTTAAAGCTACTAATTCTAGTCAAATTGCCAATTTTACAACAAATAAATTTACAGCAGGCAATATCGCCATCACAGCGAGAGATAGCATTATCCTTTCTGGTTCTCAAACTGGAATATTTGCGAACACAACTCCGAATTCCATTGGCGGAGGTGGCGGCATTATAATTGATTCAGGAACTACAACAATCCGAGATAATGCAACAGTTGCTGTTGATAGCCAAGGAGAAGGTATTGGTGGTGATATTCAGTTAGGGGCAGATTTTCTTACTCTAGACAAGGGCATAATCTCCGCAGAAACTCGTAGTAGTACGGGTGGTAGTATTACTCTAAAAATCAAAGATTTGTTGTTACTGCGCAATAATAGTAAGATTTCCACTACAGCAGGAAACCAACAGTTTGGTGGTGATGGCGGTAACATAAATATTGATACTCCCTTCATTGTTGCATCTCCCCAAGAGAATAACGACATTACTGCTAATGCTTTTAGTGGTAGAGGTGGGAAAATTAATGTGACTACTCAAGGAATTTTTGGTTTATCTCCACGCAGTAGAGAAGAGTTAGAGAATTTATTAAACACAAATAATCCCGCAAACTTAGATCCTAATAACTTATCTAGCAGTGATATTACCGCCATTTCCCAACAAAACCCTTCCTTAAGTGGTCAAATATCTATTAATAATATTGTTGAACCTTCACAGGGAACGGAAGAATTTCCCACAGATGTGATTGATGCAACGGGATTAATTAATCGAAATATTTGCATTGCTGCGCGTCAAGGGAGTGAATTTGTCATTACTGGGAAGGGTGGTTTACCTCCTTCTCCTTATAATATTTTTTCTCCCAATTCAACTTGGGAAGATTGGAGTATTACGCAAGAAACAAATATATCTAAACCCAAACCTAAAACTAAACCAATACAAACAAAAAATCAGTTATCTAAGCCAATTGAACAGAACAAATATGAATCACCTAATCCAATAGTGGAAGCTCAAGATTGGGTATTGGATGGAAATGGTAATGTAGTTTTAACTTCTCAACCAGTTAAGGTTACTCAAGAAGGTACTTGGTTACGTCAAGAGGATTGTCAGCGTTTAAGGATCAATTAATAATCAACAGTAGTAAGTTCATGAAAGGTTCGATCAAATTTATATCGATCGCAATTTTAAGCTTAATATTTAGTCTTAATATCCTAACAGTGTTTCCTGCGATCGCTTCCCGGTGGAGATATGCACCTATTGCACAACAACCCATTCGTATTGAAGATAAGGTAATACCCTCATCATCAATAGAAATGGGTAAGAGATATTATGATAATGGGCAGTTTACAGCAGCAATTGAAGTGTTGCAGCAAGCTGCACAAATTTATCAATTAAATGGCGATTCAGTAAAACAGGCTCAGGTATTAAGTTTTATTTCCTTATCTGAGCAAAAGTTGGGTAATTATGAACAAGCTGAAGCTGCGATCAAGACTAGTTTGTCATTACTAGAAAATTTACCACCAGAGACAAGAATAAACAAGGTTTGGGCTCAAGTATTGAATGCTAAAGGACATTTACAGTTAGCAAAAGGTAACGCTACAGCAGCTGTAAAAAGTTGGCAAGATGGAGAAGTCTTATATAGAAAATCTGGGTATGAAGCAGGTATAATTGGGAGCAAAATTAATCAAGTTCAAGCTTTACAAAGCTTAGGTCTTTACCGGCAAGCATACAACATTCTAGCTGAAACAGAACAACAAATCCAGGCGCAAGCAGATTCTCGCCTAAAGTTAGTAGGTTTGAATAATATTAGTAATATTCTCAGACAAAGAGGTAATTTAGAACGTTCTCAAATGCTTCTAGAAGAATGTTTAGGAGTAATAAAAAAATTAGGCCCAACAAAAGAACTTTCCCAACAAGAAAGTCAAATATTATTAAACTTGGGAAATACTAATTTAGCTTTAGGGAGGAGAGCACAAGATATAAAAGATGAACAAAATGCTGAAAGATATAATCGATATGCTTTAAATTTATATCAACAAGTAGCTACAACTACAAGGTCTCCAATTACAAAAATTCAAGCACAATTGAATCAGTTAAGTTTATTAATCGATAGCGGACAATTAAAAAAAGTTCAATCTTTAGTATCATCAATATCTGAAGATATCAGTAAATTATCTCCTAGTAGAACATCTATCTACGCCCGCGTAAATTTTGCAGAAAGTTTGATTAAATTAAATAATTTAAGTAAAAATATATATCACAATAAAGATATTATTAGAATCTTAAATACTGCTGTTACTCAAGCCAAATCATTAAACGATTCACGGGCAGAGTCCTATGCTTTGGGTACTATTGGTAAGTTATATGAAAATGGTAAAGATTGGTCAAATGCAATAGCAAGTACTCAATCAGCCTTACTAATTGCTCAAGGAGTTAATGCAGCGGATATTGCATACCAATGGGAATGGCAAATAGGGAGAATTCTAAGAAATCAAAATACTCAAAATCAAAATACTCAAAATCAAAATACTCAAAATCAGGCTGAGGCAATTAATTACTATAGTCAAGCTTTAGAACATCTTAATGCATTACGTAGCGATTTGGTTGCGATGAGTCCGGAAGTTCAATTTTCTTTCCGGGATAGTGTAGAACCTGTATATAGACAATTAGTTGATTTGTTATTGCTTTCACCTCAACCTAGTAAAGATAATTTAATGAAAGCACGCAATGTTATTGAAAACTTACAATTAGCAGAATTGGATAACTTTTTTAGAGACGCCTGTGCTAAACCTGTTGCAGTAAATATTGATAACTTAGATGTTAATGCAGCAGTTATTTATCCAATTATTTTACAAAATCGCTTGGAAGTAATAGTAAAATTACCAGGTAATGACAACCTAGTTCACTTTACAAATCAAAATGTTTCTACTTCTCAAGTCGATGAAGTTGTAAAAAAATTACAACAGTTACTCAGGAGAAGGAGTACGAGTACAGGGAAAATAAAAGTGTCATCCAAACAACTCTACGACTGGTTAATAAAACCATTTGAGGCAGAATTAGAAAAAGGTAGAGATAGGGATAAGAGTCAAATCAAGACTTTAGTATTTATCCTTGATGGTTCCTTACAAAATATTCCTATATCTATCCTCCATGATGGAGAAAAATATCTTATAGAAAGATATGCAGTTGCTGTCACTCCTGGTTTACAACTACTATCACCAAAACCTTTATTAAGGGAAAAAATTAACGCTTTAATTGCTGGAGCAAATAACGCTCCAAGTTTTGAAAAAGAGAAATTAAGACCTTTAGAAAATGTCAAGCTTGAGTTATCGGAGCTTAGCAAACAAGTAAGCAAAAGTCACAAGTTAGAAAATAAAAATTTTCTCAAAGAAGAAATTCAAAAACAAATTAATTCAACTCCTTTCAATGTTGTTCATATCGCCACCCACGGACAATTTAGTTCTAATCCAGAACAAACTTTTGTTTTAGATTGGAACAAACGTATTAATATTAAAGATTGGGATCAACTATTACAACTTAAAGACTTTAAAACAGAAACTCCTGTAGAATTATTAGTACTTAGTGCTTGTGAAACAGCTACAGGAGATAAACGTGCTGCTTTAGGTTTAGCTGGGGTTGCTATTCGTGCAGGTGCTAGAAGTACTTTGGCTACTCTTTGGCAAGTTAATGATGCTTCAACGGCAGAATTTATGATCCAGTTTTACAAAAAATTTAATAATTCAAAGATTACTAAAGCAGAAGCTCTACGAAATGCTCAACTTGCTTTTTTAAAAAATTACCCCGACACAGATTATAACCGTCCTTATCATTGGGCACCATTTATTTTAGTAGGTAATTGGCTTTGATTTCAGTTATCAGTTATCAGTTATCAGTCATTCATTACCCATTACTGTGCGCTGTCGCGCCCCGCTCCGCTAACATTACTCATTACCCATTACCTATTACCTATTACCTATTACCTATTATCAAAGATAAATTTTAGTTTTCTATGATCGATTCTTGGGAAATTTCTTCTAACCCAACTTCTGGTTGACTTAACAATTGAATCCAAATTTTCTTTAAATTCGCATCCTGGGATTTTTTGATTCTCTGCTGTGCAATCTCCGTTAAAGTATTAAACCAAACACCATATTTCGCATAAACTTTAATTTTTTCTACAGGAGTTTTTGCATTACTTAAATCCATAGTCATTTCAGAGGATGGATTAACCCTTTTCACAACTCCAGTTAATGAAACAGTAGTTGGTGCTTCAATTGATACTTCCGTCATCGGACAATTAATATCAATGTACCAACGATATTTACTACCAATTTCTAATCCTGGGGCTATAGGTGGTAAGCTGATACTAAAAACACCCGATTTAGTTGGTAATTTAAAACTAGTTCTGAATACTTCATTATCTCCATTTTGCAAAGAAAATTCACCTGAAAGTGGTTCTTTACGATCATAGGGTGTGTACATCCAAAATGTAGGACGCTTATCTATAGTTAGTTGTAAATTGCGACTACCTACCATAATAGTTAATGGTGGGCGATCTTGACTCTCAAAGCATTTACCTCTACTTCCCGTTCCTTCCGGTGCAGAAGGATTACCTCCTCTCTTTGGTGGAGGCTTTTTCTGTGCAGGAATAAATCGAATTTTTGTTTCTTGGGAATTACTCAGAACTAAATTGTGAGACTCCGCGAAAACTTCTCTAGAACAGCTAACTAGAGTCATTATTACTATGGTTACAAAGAATGTAGTCTTAAGTTTAAATAATAGAAAATTTTCCGTATCTTGTTGCATTTATTCCACCTCCTACAAATTATTCTTATTGCATTTACATACTTTGGCAATAGAGAATAATTTGACACTCTATAATTTTGGAATAACTACAAATTGGATAATCTATATTACTGATTTTTATATGATTATTTTGTAGAAAAAATCGTAAGAAATATATTTCGGTTATTCGATAAACCTATCTTTTGTTGACAAAGATATTTCAAGTAATTTAATTTGAATTAATTGACTACGGTTATTAAATCTCTTATAAATTTATTTGCACTTTTAAAATCAGGTATTTCTCTAGAAATAATTTCTACAAATTGATATGGTTTTAAATTAGTATTTTCATGCAATACATCTTCTACAATCAAACTTGAAATCGGTCCTATGTAATGAGCTAATTTTTCTTGACAAGATTGAATAAATTTTGGGTTTAACAAAATATGTTTTAGGCGATTGACATTTTTTGGTTGAGAGGATGAAGAATGTAGTTTTTTAGGAACATTAGATTTTTGAGATTGAGAGTTGTTTTCTCTAAAATTATAATTAGAAGTATAACTAGAATTTTCTCTACCTCTAACTTGAGATGTTAAAGGAGATATAGAAAATGTTTCAATAATTGTTGGTGCTAATTCGCTTGAATATTTTAATGTTTCTCCAGAACATAAATCAGGTCTAGATAATTCTTCCTTTGTTTTAGAATATGTACAATCATAGCTTGTTTCTAATGCTTGACAATTATTCAATTTTTTGAAATCTGAATTAGGTAGGGTAACTACAAAACTTTCTAAATCCACAAGTAATTGTTCACATGTTTGATATCTATTTGTATATACATCAGCCAACATCCGCTCTAATATACTAGCAAAACCTTTACTAACATTAGTATATAAATGCCACTTCCACTCAAAAGTGTATCTGTCCATAAGTAAAGATGGATCTTTTCCTGTAAGTAAAACAATTGCTGTCACCCCCAATGCATAAATATCACTGCAAGGGAAACATAAACCTAAACTAATTTGCTCCCGAGGTGCATATCCCAACTTACCAACAAGAGACATCTTTCCGACAAAATTTGTGGGTTGATAACTCTCTAGATTTTTAATATTAGCTATTTGCTTACCAACTCCAAAATCAATCAAAACAGGTAAATTTTTACCCTGTGGTAACATGATATTATCAGGAGATATATCTCGATGAATAATATTGTTTTTATGAACGTATTGTAAAACAGGTAGAAGATTATTTAACCACTGAATAACTTCTTGCTCTGTAAAAGTTTTTCCTTGTTTTTGACGTTCTTGTAATAATGTGGAATAAGCTTTGCCGTTAACAAATTCTTGTACTAAGAATAATCGATCATCTGCTTCAAAACAAGCAAGAAAACGGGGAATTTGTATATGTTCAAATTGGTAAAGGATTTTTGCTTCCCTTTTGAAAAGACTACGGCATTTTTCCAATTCATTGTATCCCGTTCCTGTAGGTGCAAACTCTTTTAAAACACAAGCTTCATTAAATCGACGAGTATCTAAAGCTAAATAAGTTCTTCCCAATCCTCCTTGTCCCAAAAGAGATTGGATGATGTAGCGATTATCAATGACGGTTCCTGATAGAATTTCTGTTTTTAATGGTAAAACTTGAGACATAAAAATCATACTCCACTGATACTTGATTTTTTCTCCCTGTCTCCTGCATGTCTTACTTCCACTATTGGTTTTTAGATTTGCATCTTTCAGCAATAAATAGAATTCAAGATTTTGATCTACCTACATTGTTTTCAAAAAATTACTTGCGTAATTCCTGAAGTAATTAAGCAGACATATTATCAGTAGATAGGTGGAGATAAAGCAAATAATTTTTTTTGGAAAGTAAAGGTTCTTTTTGCTTTCGCAATAACAGATGAATTAAGTGTACTCAAGCTTTATCCTCAGTAGTTGAGGATATTTAGGAACTATCAGAATTATTTCAGGTAGGGAATTCAGGTTAATTCAGATTAATTCAGGTTAATTCAGGATACCTTATCATATGACCTAATTTAAGGTGTCAGTATCAAGATTAAGGCTTGCTGGAATAACAACTAATACCAAACAGTAGTAACCAAAAGTTGATGTCTAAAATAAAAGTAATTTGAATAGTGTTAGATTCTAGGATTTTCAATTTTGCTTCATATAATAGCCATTAATAAATAACAGCATAAACTAGATATACCGTGATATTTATAGTTTTAACTAATTTTGTGGGACATAAAAGTTTTATTTTCAAATATAAATAATCGGGTAATTTGAATTTAAAATTATTCTGCTTATATCATTGAAGAGATAAATCATAACTCTACTGGAAACCATTAACTAATTTATATCCAATAGCTATCCTACAGTTAGTTCATATAAGTACTACACATGTTTCTTTAGCTCTGATCTTTTACCAGTCAAAAGTTTTGGGACATAAAAGTTTTATATTTGACTGTTAATAATTCGATGATTTGCAGTTAAAAATATCTTGCACATATATTATTAAATCATGGATATATCATTTCACTACCTATTAATATAGTCTGTACAAAAGCCATTCATCAATTTAAATTATGAGCATTACTATTACTTATACTGTTTGTAGTTGTCTGTATTATTAAATTTTCATTATTACATCTTCAAGATTTTGTATTGATACATATATTTCTACTTTGATAAATTATGATATTTCGATTAAACTCTCATAATGTTTTTGATTATTTAGTTGCTCGTGATTTATGCAATCCATCAGAGCAAGCTCTTAGTAAGATTGAGCCACTTGAAGCCAAAAACTTTAACTTGTTGCTGACTTTCTCAGATGGTTATAAACTGCTAGTAAAACAAGAGAGACACGATCAAGAAGGGAAAACAGCTGGTGAGTTTTTGAGTGAGTGGAGAATTCAAGAATTCTTACAGGAATTTCCAGAACTTGGTAATCTTCGTCCTTTAGTATCGGAAATCCTTCATTTTGACGCAGAAAATTCCATCATTATTTTCAGATATCTAGATGATTATCGAGATTTAATGGATTTCTACACTAAGGAAAATACTTACCCTACAGAAGTCGCTGCTGCAATTGGTACTCTCCTAGGAAGCATTCACCGTCATACATTTAATCGCCAAGAGTATCAAGATTTCTTTTGTACGGGATCTGAACCTCTAAGCAGTAACCGAATACCTCAGTGGATTAATAATTTAGAACGCATAGGTCCAGAAATTTTTGGTTTGGTATCTGCTGACGGTCTGAAATTCTTTGCCCTTTATCAACGATACAATAGTTTAGGGCAGGCGATCGCTCAATTAGGTAATGCTTTTACTCCCTGTTCTCTAACCCACAATGACCTAAAACTAAATAATATTCTTCTGCACAAAGATTGGGAGCATGAAAGTAACAGCATTGTCAGGCTAATTGATTGGGAGCGCTGTACTTGGGGAGACCCTGCTTTTGATTTAGGAACAGTTATCAGCAGCTATGTGCAAATCTGGCTAAATAGCTTGGTTATCAGTAAGTCTCTGAGTATTGAAGAATCTCTGCGTTTAGCCATGACTCCTTTGGAACAGATTCAGCCTTCCATTGCTGCGCTAGCCAAAGCTTATTTTCACACTTTTCCAGAAATTTTAGAACATCGTCCTGATTATTTATGGCGAGTGACACAATTTGCAGGTTTTGCCTTGATTCAACGGATTGAAGCAACAATCGATTACCAAAAATCTTTTGGGAATAGCGGAATAGTAATGCTTCAGGTTGCCAAGACATTGTTGTGTCGTCCAGAACAATCCATACTGACAATTTTTGGCATTACTGCTAATGAACTAATTCACCTGAGTCTTTCTGCTGCTTGAGATATTTAGTCGAGACAAAAGTTATGATACAAGTAATTAATTATACACATGATCAACCGTCGGATGTCGTAACTAAGCAATTACTAGAAGTTTTACAAGATATTGTTAACAAGGTTAAAATCCACTCCGACTTCTCTATTCGCCATCCAGATTACAAACCATTAGAAATTCCGACTGAGGTTGTTGAACGCTTTCATAAACTGCCTGAAGATATACAGCAAAAATATCTGAGTCTAAACCTGCAAAGTTTTTTATATGGTATTTACTACAATGGTTCAATGCGAACTGCCCTCGCACCAGAAAAAGATCGCAATGCTCCTCCATTAGACCTAGAAAATAATACCATCTTGGGAATAGACGTAGAGTTTTATCAGCGATTACACAAAAACAATACTGGAGAAGGCTACTTCGATCCTGGTTGGTCTATTTTGAGAGAGGAGAGTGACGGTAGTTTGGTTGTGACTAAGGGAGGGCTGAAGTTGTATATTGAGCACAACAAGCATCTCCCAATATCTGAAAAATCTCCCGTGGTGGGAAATTTGGTCGCTATCCGCATGCCTAAGAATCAGGTGCAAAACGGCTTTTATCGAGCTGTTGGCAATCTAGGATTTCATCGACTCGACTATTCAGACTCTTCAGTACTTGTGCGAGTCTACTTCAATTTGACTCCTGAAGGTGCAGTTGTAGTAATGGGGAGTCTAACCCGGCGACTGAACGAAATTGAAATTCCTTTTAGCTTTAAGGTTTTATATAATCCCAAAGACTACGAACGGCAAGATTCGGGGGTGCTGTACTTTGACAAGAGTGATTATGAAGTTGTCGAGGAAGTTTTAAAGACTATTTATGCAGAACACCGATTCCATTTTCAGACAGAAACTCCTCTATTTACCAAGCAACTAGCACCAGGTGTGGGATTAGCAGAAGAACCAAACTTCCAATTTGCAGAGCAGGAAAGTTTTGGCACTAATCGGTGTCAAATCATCGCAAATGGGTTATTAGAAGCTTGGTATCAAGGAGATAACTCATCACAGGGGCGAATGAAAACTATACTTCAGCAATTTTCTACCCTAGGGATTGATGTGCAGTGCGTTCATCTCAATGCCAAATCTAAAGATATTTATAAGTGTTTAGATATCAGTAGTAGTAAGACCTTAAATGAAAGGAAAGTTTAAGGGGAAAAGAGTTCGCATCAGGAGATTTAATCAACCGTAAAATGATTTAATAGTTTTTGTTTTTTAGCCCAATAATATTCTTGGGCTATTTTATTATGATTTTTGTTTCGATTTAATACTCAAGACTTTATGTGGACATAATTATTTTACTTTATTCCCTAAACTTTAAAGTATACAAGTCATTGGCATGCTTTTAATTGATTTTTTATTATCTAATAATAAGATGGAAATAAACTATGTATTGAAAAGCTTTTGGAGGGGATTTAATAGTGACAAAAATATTGATAATTTGACATTTATATTACTAACAAAAGTATAGACATCTCCAATAAAAATTATTATGATTAAATCAGGAATTAAAAATTAGTAATTAATTCTATTCAAAACACACATAACTTGGAGAAAAAATAACATGGCTAATATCAAAGTAAAAGAAATTCAACCTGCTGGAATTGAATTGTTTGGCGATTCTGAAAGTTTTATGAATGAATTGAGCGGTAACGAGCTTAATAACGTAATAGGTGGTAGGACTAACACTCATGCATATACCTGTACGGGTGCAAGGACTTGCGCAAAAACTAAGTAATTGCTTAAACATCGTAACAAGGAAATCTAATAATTCATTAATTTTATAAATTATCCTTGTTAAAAATTGAATTGAGAATGGGATTTTAATATTTTAATTATACTATTCATCCCATTCATTACACATCAATTGGAGAAAAAATAACATGGCTAATATCAAAGTAAAAGAAATTCAACCTGCTGGAATTGAATTGTTTGGCGATTCTGAAAGTTTTATGAATGAATTGAGCGGTAACGAGCTTAATAACGTAATAGGTGGTAGGACTAACACTCATGCATATACCTGTACGGGTGCAAGGACTTGCGCAAAAACTAAGTAATTGCTTAAACATCGTAACAAGGAAATCTAATAATTCATTAATTTTATAAATTATCCTTGTTAAAAATTGAATTGAGAATGGGATTTTAATATTTTAATTATACTATTCATCCCATTCATTACACATCAATTGGAGAAAAAATAACATGGCTAATATCAAAGTAAAAGAAATTCAACCTGCTGGAATTGAATTGTTTGGCGATTCTGAAAGTTTTATGAATGAATTGAGCGGTAACGAGCTTAATAACGTAATAGGTGGTAGGACTAACACTCATGCATATACCTGTACGGGTGCAAGGACTTGCGCAAAAACTAAGTAATTGCTTAAACATCGTAACAAGGAAATCTAATAATTCATTAATTTTATAAATTATCCTTGTTAAAAATTGAACGGAGAATGGGATTTTAATACTTAAATATTGTTATTAGTCCCATTTATCATCATGAATAAATCCTAGAAATCAATCTTAATAATGATAATAAAATTAAGCTCTAATAATGTATTACAGTACTTAATTAACTCTAATATATGCAAGGAACAGGATATGGGATTGTGTCAAATTCATCCCAAACCGAATAATAATTTTATTTTTATAATTATTGATTTACCAAGTGGTAGCCAGCTAATTATTAAGCAAGAGTATTATCATCTAAATAATGACATTGCTAATCGGATAAAGCGAGAGTTGAAGATTCATAGCTTTTTGAATTCTTCTTCAAATTTAGAATTCACTTCTTCATTGAATCTAGAAATACTCCATGTCGATCTACAAAATTCGATTTTGGTGTATAAATGTTCAAACTATATGAGTTTAGCAAATTATTACCAAAAAAATAATTTTTTCCCAATAGCAATAGCCAAATTAGTTGGTATTAGTTTAGGAACTCTACATAGTGAAACTTTTGCTTCTCGTAATTGCTGTGATTTTATGAATGAAGTTATTGAGGGCAAGCTAAGGTATCAGTTTCCTTATCCTAGTCACCTACTAGATAAACTTAACTTTGAGGCTTCAATCCGGGATTTACCTCCACCAGGCTTTCCATTTATGGCTCTTTATCAACGCTTTGCAAACTTAAGAACAGCAATTACAGAGTTAGTAGCCAATCGTCAGCACTATTGTCTGACACACAATAATTCTCAATTAGACAATATTCTAATTCCTATACATTGGGAAGAATTGTTATCTCAAGCTGAGGTACATAATGAGAAGAGCTTGAGAATAATTAATTGGGAGAATTGTAGTTGGGGCGATCCCGCCTTTGACTTAGGTAAAATTGTTGCCAGTTATTTGCTATTGTGGCTGAATAGCTTCATTATTCATCCTGCTATTGAATTGAATCAATCCCTCCAGTTAGCGACAGTACCTCTAGAAGTTATTCAACCTTCAATTCTTGCTTTAACTAGAGCATATATTAGTATCTTCCCGAAAATCCTGGAAACAAATCTGAATTTCTTGTCTCAAATTATCCGCTTTACTGGTCTTGCCCTGATATACGAAATCATATCAAAACTCCAGTCTTTCAAAAGTTTTGATGATCGCTGTGTGTGCATACTTCAATTGGCAAAAAGACTCCTGTGTAGACCTGAAGAATCATTTCAATCTGTTTTTGGAATAACGCAGTTAGAATTGGTTGAACAATTAAAAAATATTTAGCCAATAAATTAGCAAATAGTAAATGATATTTTGTTATGCAAACAATACAAATAATCCAAGAAATTGCCAAAAAAATTCAAATTAATTATTCTGATTTATCATGTAGTCATATTAATTATCAACGAGACAAAAAATCTACAGATATTGTCGCAATCTTCAAAACACTGTCTCGAAAATTTCAATATGATCACCTTGCATCGCTCCTCTGTACTTTAATATTTGATATTTACTTCAGTGGAGAAATGTTATTAGTAAAAAAAAGAAAAGCAGTTAGCACACATAAATATTCCGAAATTGAATCAGAGAATACTATTGCTGAAGTAGATTGGGAATTTTATGAACAATTACACCACAATAATCAAGGTAAAGGTTGGTGGAACCCAGGTTTCTCGCTCCTCAGACAGGAAACAGATGGTAAGATTGCAGTAGAAAAGAAAGGTATTATCTTCTATATCCAATCAGATAGCTATCTTCGTTTAGAAAAACAATCTACGACAGTTGGTGACATGTTTTCAGTCTATACGCCACCAGGTAGAATTTTACATAAATATTATATGGCATTTGGAGATGTAGCTAGTTTTTATGAAAATTCACCTGCATTTATCTACTTCAACTTCAATAGTGAAGGTGCAGCTGCAGTTATGAGAAATTTGACGCAAAAATTTAATTATCTTCAGATTCCTTTCTGCTTTAAAGTCTTGCACAATCCCTCAAACTATGGGCAATACGACTCAGGATGTCTCCGAATAGATCGGGATAGCTATCCAGTGGTTCGACCAGTTCTACAGAATGTTTATGAAGAAAACGCATCCGACTTTAATACTAAAATTCCCATATTCACAAAAATGCTAGCACCAGGGTTAGCTTTAGCAGAAAATCCTGAACCTGAATACGAGTTTTATTTTAGAGAAGAGTTTGGTATAAATCGCTGCCAGATTGTTGCTAATGCATTGGTGGAAGCTTATCAGAATGGTCATGAATCTCTAGAAGATCGGGTTAAATATATTATTCAACACTTCGAGGGCTTAGGGATTAGTTTAGAGCATCCCTACCTTAATCCAAACTCTGAAGATATCTACACACCATTAGATTAAGCCAATGGTGTGGAAATAAATATCAAAATACTAAATCTAACTATTTACTAAGTAGGTAGGTTTCAGTGTTATTGGTTAAGCAATGGTCTTCCAAGTCATTGATAATCTCAAATTTTGCACTTTCTTCGTTGATCCATTCAGAAAATAAATCTGAACTAATTTTCTGGCGCAGCGTTTCATCCAATTGTGGTTGAATAATTTCTTCTATTAAAATCAAGTGTACTCCGTCAGAAGTGACAACTGGTTTAAGAAACTGAGGCGATTTAGCAGCAAAAACAGCAGCAGAAATTTCTGGCTTCATATCTTTGCGGTGTACTATCCCCCGATATCCGCATTTTCGACGTAATTCAGTATCCTGTATATATTGGTGAGCAATATCATAGAAACTCATTTCACCTTCTTTGATCGCATAGAAAAGTTCTATCGCCAATTCTTCATCCTCCAATACAACCTCATACATAACTACTCCCACATAATCTAATTGATATTCAAAAAAATAGGGTTCAATCTTATCTAAAAATAAATGCTGTAATAATTTATTACTAAGTAAATCGATGCGAATAAATTCTTCAAAATCTTCTAGAGAAAGGTTATGTTTTTTCAGCCATGTCCAAGTATCTTCAGCACTATTAAGTTTATTCATAAATCGAAATTTATCTGCTGCTTGCTGAAGTTCCTCAGTATCTACTTTGACACCAACCTCATTTGCTGTATTCTCAATAACTTTACGGGTGATAATTTTTTTGTTTAACGTAGGAATTTCGCAGTATAGCTTAACACAGCGTAGAATATCTTCGTTAGTAATAGTAATAGATTGTGGTATCATATTAATCCTATTTATTTAGTGGTAATTACTGATTAAAAAATATTAGTGAACAGCGATTAGTAAATATTGATAACTAGAATCATGCCCCGGGGATTCTAACCTCCCTGCTGCAACTTTTTAAATGGATCGATAACGTAATCAATAATCCGACGTTGCCGCACAATTACCTCAGCAGTTACTGTATCCCCAGGACGTAAAGGAATACACTTGTCAGTTGTGGCAATACAGTTTTGATTTGGGAAAATTTCCAAATTATAAACTGCTACCTTGCCTTTAGGTGTGTCTAATTCTGAGGTAGTAGGAGAAATATTAATTAATTTCCCTTTTAGAACTCCATAATCCTGAAATGGATAAGCATCTAGCTTAATTTTCACAGGCATTCCTTTTTCTAAATAACCACTTTCAGTGGTCGCCATCTGTGCTCGAAGTACTAATGATGTTCCTTGTGGTGCTATTTCCATTATCATTTTTCCTGGTTGTACTACGCTGCCTTCACCTTTAATTGGTAACTGAAATACAATGCCATCTATAGGTGCTTTTAACACCCTTTGGCTTAACTTAAATTCCAAAGATTGAATCTGACTTTTTGTTTGGGCAACTTCTGCTTCAAGGGTCGTTATTTCTCCATCTAAATTCTTTAACTGTTCCTCACTTTTAAGTACAGCTAATTTCCCAGAATGAACCAAACTTTTATAACTACGTTTTTGTTCTTGCCAACGGAGTTGAGCTTGTTTAATATCCGAAGATGCTTTATGAATCTTATTTTCATAACTACTTTGTTTTTCTCTCAAACGAGACCGAGCTTTTCTTGTTTCTGATGCAGCTTTCATCATATTTTTTTGAGCTTCTTTTGCTAACTGTTGRGTTTCTAAGAAGCGCTCTTGGGATAACGCACCCTCTTCATAAGCTTTTTTGTAACGAGGAATTTTTTCTTGGGCAGTTTTTAAACGAATTTGTTCTAAATCATAAGCAACTTTACTAGATTCAATAGCCTGTCGTACCTGCTCTATTTGTGCAAATAATTCTTCTTTTTGTAAACTGTAGGCGGATCTAAGAGTTTCAAGATTCTGCTGTGCTTGCTCTACTTGCGCCTGTTTTTCTAGCTGTTGAGCTTGACTTTGTTGCTGCTGGGTACGCAGTGCGAGTATCAACTGGTTTTTCAACAAATTTTGCTGGTGTAGACGATTTTCTTGACCTTCTAATTTCTGTCTTTGTTGCTGAAGTTCAGCACTAACTAACTCTGATTTCAGTTCTAATAACTTCTGCCCAGCTTTTACAGATTCACCTTCCTTTACCTTAATTGCTGCTACAGTTCCTTCAACAGGGGCATCAAGTCTAACTGTTTTCCCTTTTGGTTCTAGTCGTCCCTTTGCTGTCCCTGTTTCGTCAACCTGAGAAAACATTGCCCAAGGTAAAGCAATACCTATAAACACCACCACAAAATAGAGTAATCCCCTTGTCCAAACCTGTGGCAAACTATCTAAAAGCTCTTTGGTGGCATAAGACCAGTCATGACTTTGAGGTGATTTATTATTGTTAGATTTAGAAATATATTGTTGAGTAATTAAGTTGTCATAATGACGCTCATCTGGGATCGTTTCAGTAGGAGCATGTCCATTCAACGTATGATTTTCAGACATAGTAGTGTTTTGAGTTTTGGATTGTTGACTAGATGATACGAAAGAATCACCCTAGGTTAACCCAGGTTTGTAGTTGCGCTATAGATCCAAAGCGTCTTTCTGTAGAGGTAGCATAATTACAAGCTAGTTCATTCTGCAACATCTAACTGCTGTTGATTGAGATAGAAATAATGTCCTCTCTTCACCATTAATTCTTCGTGAGTACCGCTTTCAATCAACACACCCCTATCTAAGACTAAAATTAGGTCAGCCTTGCGTACAGTAGAAAGACGATGAGCAATAACTAGAGTAGTGCGGTTTTGGAGAATGGTATTGAGATTCTTCTGAATAATTTGCTCCGATTCTGCATCGAGGTGGGAGGTTGCTTCATCTAAAATTAATAGGCGGGGATTTCCTAATAAAGCACGAGCAATGGCTAGACGCTGGCGCTGTCCCCCAGACAACGTACCGCCTCCCTCCCCTATTTGGGTTTCATACCCCATGGGCAGTTTTTGAATAAATTCATGTGCACCTGCTAGTCGTGCCGCCGCGATAATTTCTTCTAAAGTAGCAGAAGGATAAGCAAGACCAATATTTTCTCGAATTGTTCCTCCAAAGAGAAATGTATCTTGATCCACTACACCAATTTGCTGCCGCAATGAGGCTAACGAAAGGTTGGTGATATCTTGTCCGTCAACTAACACTTTCCCATCTGTTGAGGTATATAACCCCAACATGAGCTTGGAAATAGTAGTTTTACCTGAACCACTACGCCCCACTAGCGCTACCATTTGTCCTGCTTTAACCTCAAAACTAAGATTTTCCAGAACGTTAATATCACTTTCTGGATGATAACGGAAGGTAACATTATCAAAGCAAATGTGACCATGCAAGTCAGGTAATGATTGCCGCGCTTGATGCTGCAAATCTTCTTCTGGCTCGTAGTCCAGCACATCATTAATGCGCTCTATTGCAATCACCACTTCCTGTAACTCATTCCACAACACCGTCAGTCTTTGAAAAGGGTTAATAACATTACCCAACAACATATTAAAAGCTACTAATTGCCCAATCGTGAGCTGATTTTGAATTACTAACCATGCTCCAAACCAGAGCATTGAAACAGTAGCTAGTGACTCGATAGTGTTGCTAAAAATCTGCAGTCGATTGCCAATAACTTCCCCAGAAAAGTTAGTTTTAACCTCTTTATTTAATAGTTCTTCCCAATGCCAACGCACAGTCTGTTCAACTGCTGTAGACTTGATAGTACGAATACCAGAAAGAGCTTCAATGAGGTAACTGCTCTCAGCTGCAATTGCACTAAAGACTTCCCGAGAAATTCGTTTTAAAAAAGGTGTAGAAATCCATGCCAACAGGAAAAAGGGCGGTACAATTACTAACATTAGTAGTGCCATCTTCCAACTGTACCAAAACATCAATCCCACATAGATAAAAACTGTCAATAAATCTAGCAGAATCGATAAAGCCTCACCAGTCAAAAATTGCTGAATCTTACGGTTTTCCTGGATACGAGAGGTAAGATCACCAACATAACGAGATTCAAAAAAACTCAAAGGCAATTGCAAAGTATGGCGAATAAAGCCAACAATTAACGCTAAGTCTACCTTATTTGCCGTGTGGTCAAGTAAATATTGCCGCAAACCTGTAATAGCAACCCGGAACAGGCTAAACATCAACAAGCCTAACCCGACTGCTGTCAGGGTTAGGGCGCTGCTTTGTACTACCACTCGGTCTAAAATTATCTGCGTAAATATAGGTGTAATTAGACCAAATACTTGAATCAGCACAGAAGCAATAAAGATTTCTAGTAGTACTAAAGCATGAGGTTTTACCAACTCAAAAAATTGCCAGAAGGAATTTATATTCTCCTTAGCATCCTTTAGCAGTACTGTAGGTTGTAGTAAGAGTGCATAACCAGTCCAATTTGCTTTGAATTCTTTGCAGCTAAGAGTTTTCTGACCAATGGCAGGATCAGCAATTACCACATGCTTATGAGTGATTTCATAAACAACAATAAAATGTTTTCCTTCCCAGTGGATAATAGCAGGAAGATTTTGTTGTGCCAGTCGATCCAGACTAGCTTTTACAGGTCGAGTAGAAAAACCAATACTTTCGGCTGCAGCTGATAGTCCCCGCAATGAAGCTCCGTTACGATCAGCATTGGAAATATCTCGCAACCGGTTAGCACTAAATCTTTTTCCCCAATAGCGAGCTACCATCACCAGACAGGCAGCACCACAGTCAGAATAACTCTGTTGGGCAAAAAACGGATAGCGCCGGATAACTCGCTGCCAAAAATGACCAACTTTTTGAGTGGGTCTAGGAAAGTAGACTTTGTTAAGCTTTTTTCCTGGCTTTAACTCTTCTAATATAGGGATTTCTTTATTTTTACCCGATTTACCTACTCTTTTTATCCCCCCTTCTCCCAAAAAATTTTCTGCCGGAATCATCTGCGAATCTTGGACTTGTGCCTGACGATAAAAATGCTCACGAATTTGAGGATATTTGCTAATCAGGGGAAATAACAGTTCAGGAGTAAGATAACAGAGCTTTGTTTTTAGTGAAGCTCTAGCTGAGTAAGACTCAAAGGATTCTTCTGGAAAGAAAGTACACTCTCCAAATGAGGCTCCGGCTTCTAGGTTGGTAATTAACTTGCCTGCACTATTAATTAGTCTGACCTTTCCAGAAATTACAATATAGACCCCTGCCTCAGCATCAACTTTCTGCCAAAACTTACCAACAGGAGGCTCTAGGCATTTTATTTGTTTGAGGCAGGATGATAATTCTGGTTCTGAAAGACGATGCCCTAGAGTATTGGTAAAATTCTGAGGGGAAATCAATAGATTAGATATATCTCGAACCATAATATCATTCCATGTTGCTGGGATTGAATAACCAAAAACCATTAGAATCGGAACCATTAGCGGATTTCAGATCGTGAATTAAGATACTTTGACCTTCTTTCCCTTGAACGCTAGTTTCTTGAATCTTTACTGGTTTCGGTTTAGTAGATAATCCCATCTGTTTGAGTATTCGTTTGAGATGGCGATCACTGATTTCAATCCCAAATTCTTTCGTCATATGTTTTTTCAGCCAGTTTATTGTCCATCGGCGAAAGGAATAACCATAATCACGAGGACTATCACTCAATAGTTCCTTTAAACGTTCCAAGTATTCTTCATTAACGGCTTTAGGACGGCCAATGGGACAATCTTGCCATTGATGTGCCATTCCTGTACGAGCTATATGCATCCAATGTCGCACTGTCGCTGGACAACACCCCAAAACACGACAAATTTGTGCTTGAGTCTTTCCCTCATCAGCTAAAAGCATAATCTGAATTCGCTGGCGGTACTGATCGGACAACTCATCTTGCAAACTTTTTTGTAGTAATTTGCGTTGGAATGATGTTAATATCTTTTTAGTGTTAATACTTGACTCTTGTGAATTTATCTTGTGTGTTTCATGCAACATATTTGTAAAAAAATAGAGTTTTTTACTACTAAAATAGAGCTTTTTACTACTATTCCTTAGCGAATATTGTCATAATGCAAAATACTTTTCTTCCTTAAAGAGAGGAAATTAAAGAGATTAAGCATGATTAGTATTAAGACAAAATTAATTTATAAAATTTCAGTATGACAATATGTAGGAAAGTAGAAAATCCAAAAATTATATGTCAATATTTCTGTATGATTTACTCAATAAATTTAATTATATTGAAATTTTAACCTCAATGATTGAGGTTAATTGAGGATTGTAAAAATTAATCTAATTCTGAATAATTGAGTTCAATTGAGGTTAATTTATAATAATGATTCGTATAATACGAAAAACTGTAGGTAATATGGATAAAACCGGATTCCTATATATGTTAACCCTATATATACTAAATAATTAGACTGCTTTGTATCTTTGTACGATTAAGTCTCATATCATATTCGGTAAATTCGTTATGATATCATGTCCGGTTAATGACTTACGATTAAACGCCGATTTGAGTTCACCAATAAAAACTTGTTAAACCTTGAATCAAATCTTGCTGTTGAAGTAAAGATTAGCACCGATAAAATAAGACTTCTTCCAAATCATCAAGTTTTTCAAATGACCGATAGCACTTTGTGCCGCTTTGCTGTATATTGCAATTGGTTCATCCACCTTTGCTATGCTAATTCGTTTCGGCATCGCTCATCCTTGCACCCTCAACTTTTATCGTAACCGATTATCCGGAGGTGTAACATAATATGATTTCCATACCTGTGCGAAAAACCGGAAACCCTTTCTCCCTCTGCACCATTCTCTCTTCTCCTTCCGCATTTAATGAAAAGTAATTAGGCAAACACGATTTCATCGGTTGTAATTATTAACATAAATCATCAAACTTCCCGTACTACCAACAAATGCAAAAAAACTGGGTATTAAAGGTAACCAGGCTGCACTTACGACTAGCGCACTCCAACAAATACCGTATAAAACACCCAAACTAGCACCCGTTGCAACTATAGTTTTAAGGTGAGATGAACGCAGACTCCAAGTAAGGAGACTTCCCGTACAAGAAAAAAAACTAATCCAGATGATTTCACCAAATTCAGGTAAAGTCCAAATCAAAGGTCGGTTATCTAAAACTGCACTGAGGATTTGACTAACCATATGAGCTTGAATTTCCACTCCAGACATTGTTTCTACTGATCCAGGATTGTTACTGTAGGGAGTACGCCAAAGATGATCTTTAAAGCTTGGAGCGGTCGTACCAATTAGGATAATCCGATTTTTAACTAACTCTGCATTAAATCGTTCGCTAAGAATCTCTTGCAGAGAAATCTTCGGTGCTATTTCATCATTTGCACGGTAATTAAGTAAAATCTGATGACTATCAGCATCAATATTATGATAACCACCACTATTATGCTTTACGGTCCTAAATACAATATTTCTTAACTTTAAATAATTATCCTGAGTAAATTCGGTTTGAATTCCCTTATCCTCTAAATAACGGGTTGCTAAGTGCCAATTAAACGCATACTGATTTTCGCAGGGAAATGCATCATTGCTTACAGCTAACAAATGACGGCGAATAACTCTATCTTTGTCAAAGAGTACATTATTAAATCCCTGACTTCGGGGAGGAACTTCTTGAGGAGCTCGAATACCTGATTTTCCATCGGCTTGACCATACAGACAAATTGCAAAGAAGCGATCGCTCTTTTGCATAGTTGTAATTAAGTCTTGATATTTTATTTCTACAGGTATTTCTCTATAGATGTCCAAACCAATAACTCTGGCTTGATTCTCCTGCAATTTTTTGATTAATCTGTCCAAGGAACGATTTGATAGAGATGACGCTCCTCGTTCTGCAACTGCTTGGGATCGAACATCATCTTCTGTAATAGTTACTAATAGAATTCTTCGATCTTGTTCTTCTTTTGGTCGCTGTTGCATCAAACTATCGAAAGCGACTAATTCCCATGTTTGCAATAAACCAAGGGAACGAATTCCTATAATCAGGATAGCTGTCAGCGTGCTGACTAAAATGGGACTCCAAATGGAGATTGGAGCGATCGCAGACTCTGTCGCAAGCTCTGATGTATCTAAATATTGCTCAACCCAATAGCTATTAAATACCGTTGCATAAATTCGATTTTTAACAACTAAATGACTTCCCTGTTGGCTTACCAATCCAGAAAGGCGCAATTCTAAATGTTCGCGACTATTTTCAGCTTTGATTTTTCCCTTACGAAGTATTGTTTGATATATTTGTAATAATGTTTGAGTGCAACGGGCATTTCTAAGAATGCGATCGCGAACTGTTCTAAGATGTTCTGGTTGATCCTGAGCTTCCCAATTTTCAATTATTCGCTTTTGTACTAATTGGTCGATGGATTTAGGTGTGTGAATTTCTGAGTCTTGAGAAATCAGCGAACATATTTTCTGAGTTAGAAATGGTTGTCCTCCTGACCAATAGAGTACTTCTTCTAATACTGCGTTAGGATTATTAACTCTTTGAGTTAATCCCTGAAGTAGAGCGTGGCTTTCGCGTAAATTAAAACCCCGAAGCTCAATCGCTCGACCAATATTAAAAGGAGTAGACTTCTCATTTTGAATTAAATCTGCAGGAGTTGCGACACCTAACAATGCAAATGTCAGTCTTCTATATTTTGGTCTACTTGCCCTTCGATCATAACAGTTGCGAATCAGTGCAAAAAATTCATCCGTGGCAAAACTTAAGCTAAGAACACTGTCTATCTCATCAATGAAAATAACTATATTTTTACTAATTTGTGCTAATAATACTGTATCAATAAATTCTCCCAAACGCTGTATCGGAGATAAATCCTCCTGTTCGCGCAACCAATTACGTCGAGATATTTTTAACTCAAAACCACTAATTAATTCTTGAATAATACCACCATACCATTGTTGCGGCGTTATTTCTTGGGATCCAATTCCACTCAACTCAATTTCGACACAAGCAATATCTTGAGTTTCCAGCTTGTTCATTGTCCTTATCCGCAAACTGGATTTTCCCATCTGTCGAGAATTGAGGACATAACAGTATTCTCCCGCTAATAAAGCATTATAAAGTTCGCAGTCTGCTTCACGAACAACATAACTAGAAGCATCAGGAGGTAAACTTCCCCCAGCTTGGTAGTGATAGTGGGAGTTGAGTGGAAGGTTCATAATTAATTTTCTACAGTATTATTTTTTCTTTGAGGGAATCTTTGAATATTATTTTTCTTTGTTTACTTAGATCGCTCTTATTTTTTTGATATACCATTCGATCAGTTATTTTGCAAAAACTTATTCAAAATCAATTTTATAAATACAATTATTTTTATGCGGAAATTTATTAATGGAATAAATACATTATTAGTCTTTGGGCAAATCATTATTTACCTCAAAAGTATATTGTTTTTAGGTTATAGAACCTTGATTGATCAAGGTTTATACAAATACTAGTTTTCAAATATTTCTCGAAAAATCAAATCTCGCGAATATTCTATAAAATATATTAAAGTAATGCGAACAAAGAAAATTATATTGCTTTACATAAGCTTTTATTTATAAATTAAACTAAATTCAAGTCAATATAAAATTTTATTACTTAAACTCAATTTACCTGAGTTTAGCTAAAATTTACCCATGGATATTCAGTTTGATGTTACTCAATTCGACTCAACTATTTAGGAAAAATATCAAACATACTATTTATATAAACTAAATAAAGCTTTATTGGCTGACCTATATAACCTAATTCATTAGTAAGATATTTTTTTCAACTGTAAAATCTAAGAATAAAAAAATGAAGCTAAACCTAACCTGAATAAAAACTAATTATAATATGATTCTTATCATAAATAATTTAAGATACAAGACATAAATTGATCATATTTTAGCAAATATAATCTACGATGTGTAATTAGGTATTCCGTAATCTTTATCAACCACAAATTATTTGAGAACATCATTTCATTATGGGAATCCTATATGCACTAATATTATATTGTAATTAATGTAATTATTTTGTCCACAGGTAAATCCTGGCAATGAAAAATTTAAATTTAACTAAAGTTTGAATTCCCGATCCTCATGCATATATTCTCCTAAAGAGTAGTGAATTTACGTCACTACTCCTTTTTCTATTTGTATCCTTTGTATTGAGCCTCCAATATGAAATAGAAATTCCTTACCTTAATAAATCTGAATTATCACAATTAAAACTCAGTTTAATGTTACTCAAATTAACTGAATTATTGATTTATTTAGTTAGAGATAATAATTACAGAAAGCAAAAAACAAGCTTTCTCAAACACAAATAAAACTCTATAAAATGAGTTAATCTAAATAAAGGAGAAAAAATATGTCCAACCTTAAAACTAACACAGAAATTACTTCTATTAACCAAGAATTGTTTGCAGATTTAAACGAAAAATCAGCTGAAACAATCAGTGGTGGTCGGTTTGAGAATGGTGGCGGTAAATACGAAGTATTCAAAGTTTACAACCAAACTGGTCGCTACAAAATTCCTTATACCGTTGATGGTAAAAGAACAAAATACCCAAGTACTAATTCATTCTGGGTTACTGATCGTGGTGGACTAATTAAATTTGACTATGATGCTGGTAAACCAGGTGTTCAATTGAAGCAATACAATTTACAAAACGGACGTAAGTATGCGTTCCGACTTAATACCCGTACTGCTTATAAATACGACATTGAACTCTATGATATCGGTGCATGGACCTAAGAAATGAATTCCAAATAAACAGTAATTCTGCTTAACGATATAATATCAATCTCTATAAAGCTTATAAATTGTAGATTGAAAGATATTACAAGTAGATTTGTTGTTTGGAACCTCTGAGCTTGTATAGTCCGAACGATAAAAAGTTGCATTCAAAGATAAAAATAGTACCCAGTTTCCTATTTTCTTGTTCAAAAACTAAACAAGGTAAAAATAAAACTTATCTTTGAATGCGGCTTGGCTTTACTCCTTTGGACAAATAGCAGGATTGCGCTCGCCATCCTCAAATTTTAAACCATCGCTCGTGTTAGGAACTTTCTATCTCAAAGCTGATTTCACAAGAAACAATTATTTGGGAATCAGCTTTGTCTTTAAGTTTAAGTTTGAATTTTAAATCTTAATTTCAAATCTTAATTTTAAATCTTAGTTTTAAATCTAGATCTTAAGTTTAAATTTTATAACCATAAATTATTTCTGAGTAGAGAAAAGTATTTGATAAAATGACTCCCTTTAAAAAATGAAATACCATATTGTCCAACAACACTCGGAAGAAGACTGTGGTGCTGCTTGTCTTGCAACTATTGCAAAACACTACGGGCGTACCTTTACTCTTAAGCGTACTCGAGAAGCAGTAGGTACAGGTTCTCGAGGAACTACTCTATTGGGATTAAGTCGTGGTGCAGAAGCATTAGGCTTTAATACCCGTCAAGTAAAAGCTAATCCTCAAGTACTTGATCAATTACACCAAGCACCTTTACCAGCTATTATTCATTGGAAAGGTTACCATTGGGCAGTATTGTACGGTAAAAAGGGTAAAAAATATGTAGTTGCCGATCCAGGTGTTGGTATCCGTTATCTCAATCGCCAAGAATTAATGACATCTTGGGGTAACGGCGTAATGCTTTTGCTGACACCAGATGATAGCCGTTTTTACCAACAAGAATCCGACAAAATAGGTGGTATAGGACGTTACATCCAACGTGTTTGGCCGTATCGTTTTCTTCTGCTACAAGCAATTGCTATTAACTTTGCCATAGGATTGCTATCTCTCGCTTCTCCCTTAATGATGCAACTACTCACAGATGATGTTTTAGTGCGGGGAGATACCCAAATGCTAACTACTGTAGCAATAGGGGTGGTTGTAATGAGCCTGATTCAAAGTGCGATTTCTTTAGTTCAATCTCACTTAATTGGTCATTTTGGTCAAAGATTACAATTAGGCTTAATTTTAGACTATGGACGAAAGCTTCTACACTTACCTCTTTCCTATTTTGAAGGGCGACGCAGTGGAGAAGTTGTTAGTCGTATTGCTGATGTTAATGCAGTTAACGAACTTGTTTCCGGAATTGTTCTTGGTTTACCCAGTCAATTTTTTATTGCTGTGGTGTCTTTGGGCTTTATGCTCTTCTACACCTGGACTCTGACTCTAGCTTCTATTCTTGCTTTTATTGTTGTTGCATGTATTAATCTGCTTTTCCTACCTGCAATGCGACAAAAAACTCGCAAGATGATTGTTGAAGGTACAGAAAACCAAGGTTTTCTAGTGGAGACATTTCGTGGGGTTCAGGTATTAAAAACTACACATGCTACACCCCAGGCTTGGCAGGAGTATCAGGGAAATTATGGTCGTCTGGCTAATATCAGTTGGAAGACCATGAAGTTAGGGTTATATAGCAACACGATTACGGGCTTATTTTCAACTTTCAATAGTATTGCTTTACTTTGGTTGGGTAGTTATTTAGTCATTAATAATACTTTAAGTATCGGTCAATTACTGGCATTTCAGGGCATGAGCAGTAATTTTCTTGGCTTTCTCAGTTCGTGTATCGAATTGCTCGATGAGTTTGTCACTGCTCAGATAGTAATTCAACGCCTAACAGAAGTCATTGATGCAACTCCAGAAGATGAGAATGATTTCAAAAAGCCTTGGGCTGAAATTTCAGAAAATGAAGACATTATCTGTAACAATCTCAACTTTCACCACTCCGGTAGAGTCAATTTATTGTCAGATTTTTCTGTAAATATTCCTGGAGGTCAAGTAACTGCTTTAATTGGTAAATCCGGTTGCGGTAAAAGCACCCTTGCGAAACTAATTGCTGGCTTATATAAAGTTCAGTCGGGTAACATCCGTTATGGTATATACAATCAGCAAGATTTATCTTTAGAATGTCTGCGACAACAAGTAGTATTAGTTCCTCAAGAAGCTCACTTCTGGAGTCGTTCAATTATTGATAATTTTAATTTTAGTTATCCCTATATTAGTTTTGAAGATATAGTAACAGCTTGTCAGATTGCTGGTGCAGATGAATTTATTAGTAAACTACCTGATAAATATCAAACTGTTTTAGGAGAGTTTGGAGCCAACCTTTCTGGCGGACAAAAACAGAGATTAGCTATTGCAAGAGCGATCGCAACTAACCCACCAATACTAATTTTAGACGAATCTACAGGTGCGCTTGACCCCGTTAGCGAAACACAAGTATTGGATAGATTACTTCACTATCGTCAAGGTAAAACCACAATCATGATTAGCCACCGTCCGAAAGTTATTCAACGTGCTAATTCGATTGTTCTTTTGGATGAAGGACGTTTGAATATCCAGGGTACACCGGAAGAACTAAATCATCTTCCTGGAGAACATTTAGATTTTCTTGATGATTTTCTTCCTCCTCGAAATAGTAATGGTTTCAAGTCTTCTTTCGCGATCGGTCATTAGTCACTTTAGTAATTCCTCAAGTAAATCACTAATTCTCAATCCCCAATTCCATGCTTACCAATTTTCAACCAAAGTTTTTACCTCCAGCACGAACAGATGAATTTCTCCCACCTATCAGTCGTTGGACTACTTTTGGCGGATTATTTATTCTGTTTGTACTGGGTCTAGCTGTTCCAATCGCTGCTGTAACTAAATATAAGGTAACGGTACAAGGACAAGCAGTTGTCCGTCCTGCTGGTGAGTTGAGAATCGTCCAAGCAGCAACAGAAGGACAAATAATGCAAATTTACGTCAAAGTAAATCAAACAGTTACAAAAGGTGCGGCGATCGCTAGGATTGATGATTCCCGTCTCCAAACAAAAAAAAGCAAACTACAAACCAATATTCAGCAAGCCAAATTACAGCTGATTCAAATCAACGCCCAAATTAATGCTTTTAATACTCAAATTAAAGCCGAAACTGAGCGCATACAACGTACTATTGCTTCTGCTCAAGCAGAATTAAGAGGACACAATCGTACTTTCCTAGATAAAAAAATTACTACTGTTTCTGAATTAAAAGAAGCCCATGCTAATGTCAAAATCGCCCAAAAAGAATTACAAGAAAGTGAAGCTCGCTTAACATCAACACAAGCTAATTTCCGGTCTACAGAAGCTGCGTTGGGAGCAGCAAAATCAAAGCGCAATCGCTACGCAAGTGTAGCGAAAGAAGGAGCATTATCTAAAGACCAAATGGAAGAAGCACAACTCGCTGTTAAGCAACAAGAACAAGCAGTCATAAGACAACAAGCATTAGTAGAAGCTCAAAAACAAACTATTGAGCGTCTAAAACAAGCAGTTAGGGGTGCGATCGCTCGACGAGAACGCGCTCAAGCAGTTCTCAACCCAAGTAATGCACAAGTCGCAGTTGCAACTGAACGCATTGCTCAAGAGAAAGCTTCTGGGGAAGCAAATAAAGCTACCCTAGAAAAAGAACGTCAAGCTCTACTCAAACAACACGTTGAAACCCAAAAACAATTAGAACGCGACTTAAGAGAACTCAAACAAGTAGAAAATGACTTAAAACAAACCACTATTACGTCAACTGAGGATGGTATTATCTCCAAATTAAACTTGAGAAACTCCGGTCAAACCGTACGTACTGGTGAAGAAGTTGTCCGAATTGTTCCTATTAATGCTCCCAGAATCATTAAAACATCCATAGACTCTGAGGATAAAGGTAAAATCAAAGTTGGTCAAAAAGTGCAAATGCGCGTTGGAGCTTGTCCTTACCCAGATTACGGAACCCTTAATGGTAAAGTCACAGCAATTTCTCCTGATGCAATTTCCCCTCAAAGAAACAATAGTCCATTGACTGAAAACAGTACCCCAAAAGCAAATTCTAGAGCTTCTTTCTATGAAGTCACTGTCGAACCAGAAAAACTCGTTTTGGGTCATACCCAAAAAAAATGCTATATTCAGTTGGGAATGAATGGTCGAGCTGATATTGTAACCAAAGAAGAGACTGTACTACGATTCTTTTTAAGAAAAGCAAGATTAATAACAGATATATAATTTTGAGGAAGAATAATATTTAGCTAAGATCTCATATTAAGTAATATTTGCGAGATTTTCATTAGATGCGCGGTTTTTGAGTTTTTGTCAAATAAAACCTTCACAGGGAAAAGTTAAAAAATATTAAATAAATATCAGTTACAAGAATTTATCTGAAGTATTTATAAACCTTTAATAGTGTGTGTTGAATATACTTTGCCTATTTTGTTACTAGTTACGGTTAGGCAAAGTTTTTATAGTTTTATTTAATGAATCTGATTATTGATGGAAATAAACAAATTCCCATTTCCCATTTTCTATTTTCTTAGTTAAAATCAAAAATCCTTAATGTGCAACAAAATGACTATTTTTATAAAATTAGTACAATAAAATTATGTTATAGTTCTCACTCAATTAAGTGAGCTACAAAACTTCGGCAATAGGAAACATACATGTATCTTAGTGATTTGAAAAAAGCGGTATTAAAATCAATATCGCGAAAGATTTCAACTTTTAACCTCACAATTAAGTAGGTTAGTAAGAAAAATCATAACTTGTTTGTAATAGTGCTACTATGAGCCAAATACGGACATTTTATATTTATTTATATAATTTAATTTTTTCTTACCTACTTACTTATTCTTTTTTATATGTTTTTTGTATTTATTCTATAAATTAAATATATTATGTTTATTTTCGAAGAATATTTTTTAGACGAACGTCACAGATGGACTTTGTGTAATACCAAAGATGTAGAAATATTTAGAGAACATAACTGTCACGTATTTCAACATAAACGTTCCTATGGTTACTGGGCAATATGGAAAAAGCTAAATGAAGATTTTTATGAGTATGACGAATTTCATATTCACGTTGTCCTTGAGCAAGTACCAAATTTTAAAAATCCAAATTATCAACAAGAACAATATGGTTTTATTTGGGGAGCATTAGATGCAGTAAATCACTTATCTTTCCTTATTACTAGTAATGGGAATTATCAAATATGTAAATGTGAAAATGGTAATTGGGAAGAATACAGTGAGCTTCAGGAAAATGATAATATCCACAGAGGTAACAGCTTAAATATCCTTGAGATTCGTAGGAAAAAAGATATAGTTAAGTTCTACATTAATAGTGTACTGGTAAAAGAAATTTCAACACAGATAGCGATGAAAATTCTGGGGAAAAATATCGGATTCCTAGTCTGTGGTGAAAATACAATTAAGATACATAGCTTAATAATCAAGACTTCTGGTATTGATGATAAAGATAGTGCAGAAAAGCGAAATACAGACGAATTCGAAAATAACACAAATTTAAAGGCATCTTTTTTTGAACATGTATCGCCCGAAAATGATAGCTTCGAGCAAGTATTTGCAGATTTAAATCTATTAGTTGGACACGATCTGATTAAACAACAATTCTTATCATTTGCTAATTTTCTTCAGGTGAAATCTGAGCGTAGCAAACGGGGACTTAAAAATTTAGATCTTTCACTGCATATTGTTTTGTTAGGTCCACCTGGAACAGGAAAAACTACCATCGCAAGATTAGTTGGTCGTTTATACAAACAACTGGGCTATCTTGAAAAGGGACATGTAGTCGAAGTAGATCGTGCGGGACTTGTTGGTGCGTATTTGGGACAAACAGCATATCGCGTAGACGATGCAGTTCAGCAAGCATTAGATGGAGTTCTTTTTATTGATGAAGCTTATAGCCTGATTACAGAAGGTGGGTCTTCAAATGATTACGGTCATGAAGTAGTTCAAATACTACTCAAACGAATGGAAGATCGTCGTGATCGATTAGCTGTAATTATGGCAGGCTATACTGAAGAAATGGAGTTCCTTTTTAAATCGAGTCCCGGTCTTAGTTCTCGTTTTAGTCGCTTTTTTTACTTCGAGCGTTTCACACCAAAGGAATTAATTTTAATTTTCCAGCAATTTTGCCGCGATCGTGACTATACCCTGGAAGAATCAGCAAAGTCTGCACTTTCAGAAATCTTTGAAAACGCTTATGCAAAGCAAGGAAAAATGTTTGATAACGGTCGTTATGTTCGAAAAGTATTTGAGTACAGCGTTGAGCAACAAGCAAATCGTATTATTTTATATGATTTTAAAGAAATAAATGATTCTTCCATATCTCTGATTAGAGCAGAAGATTTAATTGGTTTTATGGATAGGGATTAATTGACTTGCGCGTAACGCTGTAACTTCTGTTTGCAAAGCGGTACGTTACCGTAAATTATTTTACAATGAATTGATACTAAAAATTTATATTAAAAATTGATACTAGAAATTCCCTACAATTTAAATAAACTGAAGGGAATATCCTAAATCAAATAATTACCGAGTAAAAGATGAAAAATAATAAATTTATGTCATCTTGATTTAGCTGGATATATTCACAAAAAACCTCAAATTAAGAAGCCTTAAAAACATATTGTAAATGACTAGAATTAGAAATCAAATTAGATTCCGATAATTCCCAATTATGGCTATGACATAAACGGTCTATAAAATATTTCCGATACAAATTGCAACGAGGTTCAACTGTATTACCCAAAATTTTTATCAATCCCATACTTTGCAATTTATAAGCTAATACAGGTTCTATTTGTATTGGACTAACGGATGTGATTGCTCTTTTAAAAGCTTCAGCTAATTCAGGATGTTGTTGGAGATTTAACCAGTGTTCTAGTAAATGATGACTGTAAATACCTGCATCTGTAGTTGCTTCCCTCAACAACTTATCAACCGCCATTTTTGGATGTATTTTGAGATAAACAAAAGCTTGTTCTAATAAGTAAGGGTGACCTCCCACAAGTTTCATCAATAATTCAATAGTGTTGTTATCTATTTGTAACTGATGTTGGTGAACCAATTCTAGTACTTGTTCATGAGTGAATTCTGATAATTCAATTGGTAACCCAACATTAAACGGAGATTGATTAATATTGAGTCGGATATAAACATCTGTGGCGTGAACGATGATTAGTCTTAATTTTTTCCAAAGTTTACGACTTCTTGCTTTTTCATACCAAGAGCGTAGCAAACCAAAAAAATCTTCATATATCTGGGGATAAGGGAAGAGTAAATCCACATCATCCAAACATATAACTAAGGGAGAATTTGCCAGGTCTAAAAGATATTCTTCAAAGTAGGTAGTGCAACTAACTTTTGCTCCCATACCTTCCTCGTCCCAATATTCATCTAGATTAGTGGGTAATCCTAATTCACGGCTGATGTTGATACAAAACCAGCGTAAAAATTTATTTAAGTTCGTAAAATGAGTACTACTATCAGCTAACTCGAAGCTTAAATTAACAGTGCGATAGTCACATTGTGCAATTTCAGAAAGAACTTTACCAACAAGATAAGTTTTCCCCATTAGACTAGGAGCCTTAACCCTAATCAGAGAACCTGGTTGCTGTATTGTTTGATGACAAATTAATTCAATTGGAGGACGTTCTACATAAATATCAGGGATAAGTTTATCGTCCTCATTTTCAATGTTTAAATATTTATCTTTAACTTCTGTTTGACACAATCTAGAGTTAATTTTTTTTTCGTTTATACTTGTTTTTCCGGAGTTTTTATTACTACTATTAATCCCTAAATAATTTGAACTTGCAGACATATATTGGTCATGGGATAAATATTCCCAACGTCGTTTCAGTGCTTCTTTAAAATTACTTTTCCGAACCCGCTCACCCAATGATTCTGTCAAAATTTTCCACAGCTTCGGGGCAACATCTTGACTGATATAACTAGTAGCGTACTGATTCTTTGCAGCTATAACATCATATTCTTCTCTCAACCATGCTCCTTTGAGGATCATAGTTTCAACATCTGTTAAGTTACGGTTGAATTTTAAGTATACAGATTGATTCGCAATTTTAATTGCTTCTTCTAAATTGAAATTAATCATAATTAAAAATTATTACGAATAATACAATCAAAACATTTGCTAGATCTCAAAAAATTAAATTACTTCTTAATTTCTCCTAAGTTGCTCCTGAGTAAATGCTGGGAGCAAGTCCAACTCATACGCCGCGAGTTTAGGAATAAGTCATATATAAAATTTTATGATGTATGTCGCGCTACTTGAAGTCGGAGAACTTAATCTACACTGCCGTACAGGCTTATTCCTCAATAATCTTGCAACTAAATACTTGAATATAGTAATTCTGCTGTTAAAACAAATTTAATGCTAGGACAGAAAAGGGAAGATATCGGGAAGATGTAGAAAATATAGCAACAGGAATTTCATATTTAGCTAACAAATGTAACTACATGAACCGTTAACGTCAATTAGCACAATTCCCCATCCTCTCAAGGTTGGGGAGAGGCTGCGCCGACGCCTACGGCTCTGGATAGCGGGTTGGACTAGTTAACAATAAAGTTAATATTTTTAATTATTAGCAATATTTAGAGTTCAATTATTCCGTGAATTTAAAAAGCAAACTCTACCCCAAAATTTATGAGGTAGAGTTTGCTTTTTGGCACATTTATATGGGGGAGCGAAGAAAGGTAAATGATGATAATGTAACATCAAATATACTTATTATATCATCATGTCAGTTAAATTACCTATAGATGAAATACCAGTTATTGATTTTTTTCTCTTCAGCCATGGAAATAAACAAGCTAAACAAATGGTAGTTAAGGAAATTCATGATGCTTGTAGTCAAGTTGGCTTTATTTATTTGCAAAATCATGGTATGAGTGAGGACTTGATTGAAAAAGTATTTATACAAAGTAAAAGTTTTTTTGATTTACCCTTAAAAACTAAGCAACAATTTGCTTGGAGTGATGAGTTTAGTAATCAAGGTTATGTTGGTATTGAACGAGAGCGCCTTAACCCAAATAGACCCGGAGATCTAAAAGAAGCTTTTAACCTTGTTGAGAGCAGGAATCGGGTAAATGAATCTTCTATTCCCGAATCACAAAATACTCCAATCCACAATGGTTACATTCTTAATTTCTATGAAGCTTGTAACCAACTTGCAAACAAAGTTCTGCAAGCTTTAGCATTAGCCCTAGAATTGCCGGAAAACTTTTTTGTTGACAACCATAGTAATCGCAAGCATACCCTCAGACTTCTGCACTATCCACCCTTGGAACAAAAACCACAAATTGGACAAATACGTGCTGGCGAACATTCAGACTATGGAAGCATTACCTTATTGTTTCAAGATTCCCTTGGTGGTTTGGAAGTCAAAACTAGTTCTTCTGGTTCTAATGGTGATTTCGGTAAATGGATTTGTGCTCCAAGCATCCCCAATACAGTTATAGTCAATACAGGAGATTTAATCCAACGTTGGACAAATCATGTATTTTGCTCCACAAAGCATCGAGTCATAATCCCTGACGACAACAGAGTAACGCAATCACGGTACTCTTTGGCTTTTTTCTGTCATCCCAACGACGATACAACAGTTACTTGTTTGGAAAGCTGTAAAAAAGAGCATCCTCCCATATATCCCCCCATTCTTGCTGGAGATTACCTGTTAAGTCGTTTGCGAGCAACATATTAACTGCGCTTCTGCTCCGTTTTAAGAATAAATCTATACAAAATTAGCATTCAATATTATTTATTGACTTATGTTTGCAAAACAAAATATTTATTTGATTTTCAACAAATTACTTGATACATATTAATTCAGTCTGGTAAATAAAGCATTAACTTCAATAAATTCATCAAAAATTCATACATACTTTAATGTTAATGTTTTAGTATTTTGACTGAGGTAGATATTTAACCAAGGAGATAAATAAATTCACTGTTATTTTCCTCCTCTAGGGTGCTTAATAAAGTTATGTGTAATCGACTCTGAATAACTGATGCATTTCTTTTCGGATGTTCGCAAACAAGCTATTTTATAGCTTTTTGATGGCTTAAGCTAGTATAAAAATATATTTTTGTGAGGAGAATATTTTTGAAGTTTTTCTCAATTTATTTCTATTACCAGTGAAATCTTATAATTAACGGCAATTGTTTTCTTACTAGTATTTAGGACAAAACTACATGTAGAATTTTTCATTTTGTGAATACTTCAATCAGGAAATTTGTTCTTTGTAGTTAATAAAGAAAATTTATTTAAATGAGTTTGTAAGTTTATGAAAAATTTATAGTGGCTTAATATCGACTACTAAATCAAATTAAAGACTTAAAAAAGCTGGAGTAGAATATTAACCTCTTTTAATCTGAATATTTTCTATATTTCCTAAATATTGTAGATAAATGTTTAAGTGGAAAGATTTTATTCTCTTCAAACTTATCCAGGGAAAGGTCTTACATAAGTCCTTTTAAATAAAAACTACTTAACCAAGTTATTGGTAACATCATCACAGAGGTTTTAGATGAAGTCATATTCAGTCTTAGTCAAAAGAATTGCTTTACGAGTAACCCCATTCGTGACTACTTGGGTGCTAGCAAGTGCTCCTGGTTTAGCCGCAACTTTAGCTGGTTCCTATGGGGAACTATTTTTTACAGATTTCAGTCAACAAGAAACATCAGCACTGGAAGCTGTAAATGATGCTGATGGTTTCGCTGAATCCAGAACGGATGATAGTGTAGCAGACTTTGATAACTTTTCTAGTACCATTGCCGAACCTTCTCCTTTAAATGTATCTAATGTCGCGGAAAGTTTGGTATTTGGTAATGGTCCTAGTTATACAGCTTCAGCGACAACATCACCGAGATACTTTGCTAATTTTGACGTCAGTCGTAACGACACTTTATCTTTTAACTTTACTGCTTTCTTAGATTTAAATGCTTCTGTAGATCAACCAGGAGTTGAGTATGCTAGCGCTGCTGGAGATATTTCCTTCTATCTCTTGGATACAACCGGTACCTCTGCAGATCAACGGTTAAACTTCCTCAACTCACCGCAATTCGATCCAACCCAGATTGGTCAGAATAATGTACTAGATTCATTTATGTTGGCAGCAAGCATTGACGCTACAGGTCAAAATAATTTTATTAATAATACCAGTAGTGGCAATATTACTTTTAATAGCAATTCTGGTCTTTCTAGTTTTGGTCCAATTGATGGTGGAAATGGAAGCGAAGCATATAAAAGTTCTTCTGTGGAAGGTTCTGTGAGCAGATCGTTCAAGAAAGATAGCAATATTACTTTATTAGCTTTCAAAAATACAAAATCTAATGTCGAAGTTCCTGAACCAGAAAACGTTTTAGGATCTGTTTTATTTGCAGGATTACTTGTTGTGGCGATGAGAGCAAGAAAGAAAGCTCAGAATAAGTCTTCTTCATAGTTAAGCATCGAAGTTTCTGCTCTTGTATAAACCATTAAGAGACAGAGATATACGCGAGTGTTTCTGTCTTCAAAACTAATTCAATAAGTGAAAATTTGTTTTTAGATGCGGATAAAGTTTCCTGGGAGGAAAATTAAAAAAACTTCAAGGAATAAAATGTCTGCTCAAAGCAAATTTCAAAAAAGACATCAATCAGTAATGAGTATGGCTATTATCCCGGAGCCGCAGGTATTTCTGAGGGCAGATCGGGTTAGTCATGTAAAAATATAATTTGCAATGTCCCTATTAGCTTCTTCTCTTTCAGTGTTTTATCACCAGCGAGAATGAGCTGACCTATGCTATTTTGACTCAAATTCAAGCCTTTTCCTTGAAGAGTTTCAGCAAATCTATCCAAATTAGTAGTTTGTATCTCAGAGTTGATGTAAATCAAGATATCCGAGTACAAATGAAAGTCAGTAATCCAAGCTCCTGCTTGGCTAATAGCCTGACTCACGCGGACAGTCATCTGAATCCGTTCAATTTTAGTTTTAAGATTAGACTTTACTAATCCGTAGGAACTTCTAAAATATAAAAGTCACACCTCCCAACTTTATTCTTACTCCTTACTTATTACTTATTACTTATTACTTATTACTTATTACTTATTACTCCTGACTCCTGACTCCTGACTCCTGACTCCTGACTCCTGACTCCTGACTCCTGACTCCTGACTCCTGAATTCTAATTTTCATTCTTCGTATGTTAGCCCTATCTCCCGAATTAAAAGCTAGACTTTCCCAACCTTTAAAAATTGACTCATTTGAAGTCAAAAGTCGAGTTTTGCAATCGCCTTTATCAGGTGTAACTGATTTGGTGTTTCGCCGTTTGGTACGTCGCTATGCGCCACAATCCATGATGTACACCGAAATGGTGAACGCTACGGGCTTACATTACGTTAAAGAATTACCCAAAATTATGGAGGTGGATCCAGGAGAAAGACCAATTAGTATCCAACTGTTTGATTGTCGTCCAGATTTTTTGGCGGAAGCAGCAGTGAAAGCAGTTGATGAGGGTGCCGATACAGTTGATATTAATATGGGTTGCCCGGTTAACAAAATCACTAAGAATGGTGGTGGTTCTTCTCTGCTTAGACAGCCAGAAGTCGCTGAAGCTATTGTACGGGAAGTAGTTAAGGCTGTAGAAGTTCCAGTAACAGTTAAAACCCGTATTGGTTGGAATGATAAAGAAATAAATATTCTCGATTTTGCCAAACGGATGCAAGATGCAGGAGCAAAAATGATTACGGTACATGGACGTACCCGCTCCCAAGGTTATAACGGGAATGCTCGTTGGGAATGGATTGCTCGTGTTAAGGAAATACTTGAGATTCCAGTAATTGGTAACGGCGATATTTTTTCTGTGGAAGCAGCAGTAAAATGTTTGGAGGAAACTGGTGCTGACGGGGTGATGTGTTCTCGTGGAACCTTAGGTTATCCCTTTTTGGTAGGTGAAATTGATTATTTTCTCAAAACTGGCGAAAAATTAGCACCACCTACACCAATTCAACGCCTTGAATGTGCTCGAGAACATTTACAAGCTTTGTACGAATATAAAGGCGATCGCGGCGTACGTCAGGCGCGCAAACATATGACTTGGTATGCAAAAGGTTTTCTCAATGCTGCGGATTTGCGTGGAAAACTAAGTGTAGTTGAAACTGTACAGCAAGGTTTAGATCTTATTGATCAAGCGATCGAAGATTTAGCACGTTATGAGGAATCTGGAGCAGAAATGCAAGCTGAATGTGTCGTGGTGTGAAATTGTATTTTATTACATGAGGTTCTGAAAATACCCGGTGATTCAGGATTTTGGAGATTGAGAATAAAGCTGAGAAAATTATTTATAAGAAATAAACCTAATTTTCCGAAATCATTCCAAAGGAGTTGGTAGTTATGTTCAGAACAAAACGACTATAAATGACTCCTATAAGTAACCATGGGGATATACCCCAAAATTAAAGCCTAGTCTTATGACTGGGCTTTTAATTTGAGAAAATTAGAAATGTTAGAAGTAATTTTCCGAAATCGATCTGAACCAGTTTGTAGTCATATTCAGAACAAAACGATTATAAATGACTCCTATAAGTAACCATGGGGATATACCCCAAAATCAAAGCCTGGTCTTATGACTGGGCTTTTGATTTGAGAAAATTAGAAATGTTAGAAGTAATTTTCCGAAATCTATCTGAACCAGTTTGTAGTCATATTCAGAACAAAACGATTATAAATGACTTCTATAAGTAACCATGGGGATATACCCCAAAATCAAAGCCCGGTCTTGTGACTGGGCTTTTGATTTGGGCAAATTAGAAATGTTAGAAGTAATTTTCCGAAATCGTTCTGAACCAGTTTGTAGTCATATTCAGAACAAAACAATTATAAATGACCTCTATAAATAGCCATCGGGAATATATCCCAAAATCAAAGCCCGGTCTTATGACTGGGCTTTTGGCTTAGGATTTTTTGTTTTGTACCATAAGCATTCTTGTGCTGCACGTAGAATCGCAGTCATATTATTGGAGATAATTAGCGCTACATTCTGTCTACGACCCGAATACCCAACAAAGACAAACCCAAATACAATGTCCTCGCTGTCAAGTCACACAAAGCTAAACGTGACGTTCTCTGTGGTTCTTCAACTTTTAATACCGGGCACTGTTCATAAAACTTATTGAATTTATCGCTAAGTTGATATAGATATTCACACAAACGATTGGGAAATAAATCTTTTTCTACATCCGCGATCGCTTCACTTAATTGCAAAACATGCTTGGCTAAAGCTAATTCTGCTTCTTCTCGTAACTGAATTTTCTGTTCGCTTCCCAATTTTTCAAAATCAATGTTACCTTTACGACCAATACTTTTAATTCTGGCATAGGCATAAAGCATGTAAGGTGCTGTATTACCTTTATCGGAAAGCATTTTATCGTAACTGAAAATATAATTGCTGGTGCGGTTTTGACTGAGGTCAGCGTATTTTACTGCACTTATACCTGCAACACCGGCGACATTTGCTTTAAATTCTTCTGTTTCTTGCCTACCTTCTTCCTTAATTTTCTCTTCTAAAGTATTGCGAAAACGAACAACAGCTTCATCTAATAAATCCCGTAATCTTACAGTATCGCCGGAACGAGTTTTGAATTTTTTGCCATCTTCACCCAATACCAAACCAAAAGGAACATGGACTAGTTCTACTTCTTTGGGAATCCAACCAGCACGACGTGCAACTTGAAAGACTCCAGCAAAATGATTTGCTTGTCCAGAGTCTGTAACATAAATTAAACGGGTAGCTTTATCTTCTTCAATTCGATAGCGTAAAGCTGCTAAATCTGTCGTCGCGTAGTTGTAACCGCCATTAGTTTTTTGAACAATTAAAGGTAAAGGTTGACCTTCTCTATTGGTAAAACCTTCCAAGAAAACAACCTTTGCTCCTTGGTCTTCCACCAGTAAACCCGATTCGGCTAGGTCTGTGATAACTCCAGCGAGGAAGGGATTATAAAAAGATTCACCCCTTTCTTTGATATTTATATCTAATAGATCGTAAATAATTTGAAACTCTCGTCGGGACTGCTCGCATAATAATTTCCAAGCATGGATGGTATCTTCTGCACCTGCTTGCAATCTGACAACTTCTTGACGTGCTGTTTCTTGAAATACTTCATCTTCATCAAACCGTTGTTTAGCTTTTTTATAAAAAGTAACCAAGTCGCCAATATCTAAAGCATTTGCAGTTGTCAAAGCATCAGGATAAGCTTCCCGCAGATAGGTAATTAGCATCCCAAACTGGGTACCCCAATCACCAACATGATTTAACCGTAGGACATCATGTCCCCTAAATTCCAAAATTCGGGCGATGGAGTCTCCAATAATTGTCGAACGTAAGTGCCCAACATGCATTTCTTTTGCAATATTGGGGCTAGAAAAATCGACAACCACCCGTTGAGGATTGTTTGTTTCTGGTACTCCCAATCTGCGGTCAGTTTGAATCGAGTGTAATTGAGCTTCCAGGTATACCGTTTTCAATCTAATATTAATAAAACCCGGTCCAGCAATCTCTGGGGGTTCACAAATATCCAACACATCTAAATTTTCGACTATTTGTTGTGCGATCGCCCTTGGCTGTTGCTTTAACTTTTTTGCTAATGGTAAAGATATATTGGCTTGATAGTCACCAAACTTAGGATTTGATGCAGGAACTAAGATTGGATCGGCTTCGGCATAATCCTCACCAAAAGCCGCAGCTAAAGCCTGTTGAAATTTAATTTTAAGTTGTTCTTGTGTAGCGTTCATATATAAAAAATTATCGCTTCAGGAGACAGTATAAGGAAACTTTGAATATACTTCATGATAAAAGGCTCGATTATTTTATCTTGAAAACATCACATCCACACGTTACTTATTTTTCAGTAACACACCCAAATACAAGGAAGGTGGTGGAATAACACTCAAGTTTAATAAGCCCAAGCAATGACCAATTACCATATGCCGCTTGCGGCGGCACGCAGTGCTATTAATAATTACCGATGACCAATTACCGATGACCAATTACCAAGAAAAGATGAGAGCAGTTAAATTTTCACGTTTATAATGGTACGTAATATTTCGTGGTTCTTATAAAGCTGGATAACCCTAATAAAATGGGTGGAAGGAGGTCGATGTAATATGTCAAAAAACCGTTCTGGAGTATTTATTGGCGGTTTAATGCTGGGAACTGCTATTGGTACCTTGGCTGGATTACTAACTGCTCCCCGTACGGGACGGGAAACACGCAAACTATTGAAAAAATCTGCCAATGCCTTACCGGAAATAGCAGAAGATCTATCTACTAGCGTGCAGCTTCAGGCAGATAAATTTTCCCACAACGCTCGTTCTAACTGGGATGATACTTTGGATAGATTACGCCTTGCGATTGCAGCTGGTATTGATGCTAGCCAACGAGAAAGTCAAATATTGACAGAACAAGATATTTTAGAGAAACAGACCGTTTCTTCTTCTACAGTTGGAGAGGAAACAAATTCACTTGGACACAGGATGGATAGCTGATAAATAATATAAGCGTGATTGAACCTTTATTTTGGCTCGCACTATCCCTTATTTTAGTCGCTACCAGTTTGATAGCTGTTTTGGTTGCGGCTATGCCAGCGTTGCAAGAACTTGCACGAGCAGCTAGAAGCGCAGAAAAACTATTCGACACTCTTTCCAGAGAACTACCACCGACTCTCGATGCGATTCGCATGACTAACTTGGAAATCAATGATTTAGCTGACGATGTCAGTGAAGGTGTCAAGAGTGCAGATCGTATTATCCGACAAGTAGATCGAAGTATTGATGGTGCCAGGAAACAAGCTCAAACGGTTCAAATTAGCACTCGTAGCTTTTTCGTTGGTGTCAAAACTGCATTTAAAAGTTTTACACGCTACAGATCTCCTCGACGAATGAGCGAACGTATGCCACCATCATCACTCCATATGCTCAAGTTACGCGAGCGCGAACGCGAAAGAGAAACAATTAGGCAAGATAACCGTGAAACAGATCAGACATACCGTATTAAAGACAATCATAAGGATGTTTCACGTTAAGGTTTCCTGACAATTGTGCAATTAGATTAAAATTAATCTAGATTTTAAGCCTGTCTGTAAAACCGAATATCAGTATTCATCGCCTTTGTTCCTCTATCTGACAAAATAAATTAAGGAACAAAGGCGATACTGTACTCGGGTAAAATAAATTAGATTCAAGTAACAAACTGTAAAGAAGAATTACTTTTTTCGTATTTTCATAAAAAAACCTTCTTTACTTCTAGTATTGGCATCTGTATAAAAAATCATGCAGCACTGTTTTTGGCAGCGAATTTTTCAGCAAACTTTCAAATTTGTAGCAGTAATATTTATAGCCGCTTCGGTATGGATTACCCAGTCAGAGGGTGCATATGCCTATGATAATCCCGAATTATTACCCGATAATCCCACTCCAGTCGTAGACTTAGCAAAAACTCTTAATAGCGTTCAAGAAAATAATTTAGTCCAAGAATTAGAAAAATTTGAAGCCGATACGGGTTGGAAATTACGGGTATTAACCCAATACGATCGTACTCCTGGTAGGGCAGTAATTAATTTTTGGGGTTTGGATGATAGAAGTATTCTTTTTGTTTCTGATGCACGTGGTGGTAACATTTTAAGTTTTAGCGTTGGCGATGCAGTATATGAATTATTACCACGTACTTTTTGGATTGAATTACAAACCCGCTTTGGAAATTTATACTTTGTCCGTGAAGAAGGGGAAGACCAAGCAGTTCTCACAGCTGTAAGAACAGTTGAGAATTGTTTGAGTCAAGGGGGTTGTAATGTAGTACCGGGGCTACCAAGAGAACAGTGGATATTAACATTGATTAGCTCGGTAATTGGTGGAGTTATATGTGGTTTTGCTGCTCAACCCCGTAAAGAAGGACAAGTTTTTGCTTGGCAATGGGCTTTGATATTTTCTCCTTTGTGGGGGATATTATTTGTTGCTTTCGGTATTGGTCCGGTGGTTACCCGAACAAATGACTGGTTACCAGTAGTTCGTAATATTTCTGGTTTTCTTATTGGCGTTTTAGTTGCTTACTTATCTCCGATTTTCAACCAATCTCCTGGTACGGAAAATAATTAATAGAAAACAGGAGACAATTACAATCGTTTCCGATCAAAATCAAATATAAATCAGGGAACAGGTATAAGGGTTATTAATTAACGAAAAGCCCTGTACATTACATTATTAAAATTAGGAGATTTTAACGAAGACGTAGCATGCTACGTCTCTACATCAAATTCAATCGGATTGAGCTAAAAAATTTAACTAGAAAACTTAAAAATATGGTGGGCTTTTGGAATCCTGCGGATATGATTGAATTTCAATCAAAATGAGTAATTGGTACATATAGGCGATGGAATGGCATTCAAGTGATGCTCAAAGTTTGACAATAATTGACCGCGAAATCGGCGCTCATGTTTTTTCCCCTGCAGAATATGAGATTGTGCGAAGAGTGATTTACGCCACAGCTGACTTTGAGTATAAATCTTTAATTCGCTTTTCCGAACATGCTTTGCACGCAGGAGCTGCAGCTTTAGCCGCACGTACTGCAATTGTTGTAGATTCTCCAATGGTACGGGTAGGAATTTCCCAGACGATTCAAGAAACCTTTGCTAATCCGGTTTATTGTGGTGTGGAAACCTTTACCAGACCTCAAAAATCTAAAACTGTTGCAGCTTGGGGAATGGAAAACTTAGCCAAACGACATTTAGAAGGAATTTTTGTTATCGGTCAAGCTCAAACAGCCCTCAACACCATTATTGATTTAATTGAAGCGGAAGAAATTAAACCTGCTTTGGTGATTGCTACTCCTGCTGGATTTTTGAATTTAGCAGCAGCAAAAGAAAGTTTGAAAAATTCTGTGATTCCTCACATTACTCTTGAAAGTGACAAAGGTAATGCTGTTGTTGCTGCAGCAATCGTTGATGGACTTGTAGATTTAGCTTGGCAAGCTTATGGGAAAAATGGGTGATGGAGAGGGCTTGGGATAGCACTGTGTGCCGCCCGCCGCCCGTGCTAACGCACCGCTAGAGTCTACGGCGTCGGCAAAGCCTCTGACTAACGTCACGTTTCGCTTTCGCTAATGCTAACGTGTAAGCGCGCTCATAGCGGCATAGAGCTTGAGGGGCATCTGCGGTGTTTTGACGCAGCAAGCTGTTCATCCGTAGGATGCGTACTAACGCCTCTGGCGCGTCTCACGGCGTCGGCAGATCCGCAGGTGACGGCTCCTCCGTAGGTAGCGCAGCTATAGTCATGCCTCTGGCGACTGGGGAGATTGGGGAATGGACCAAAAAAATATAAAAAACAAATAATTAATTACCAATTACCGATTACCAATTACCAATTACCAATTACCAATTACCAATCATCATCATAATCCCTAGCTGGGCGACGACGGCGAGGTTCTCTGTATTTGTCATCTGAGTAGCGGTCATCTGAATTTCTCTCATCAGGGTAGCGATCTTCTAAGTATCTATCATTAGAAGAATATCTATCGTCTAAATACCTATCGTCAGGATATCTTTCATCAGGATACCTTTCATCAGAATACCTTTCATCAGAATATCTGTCTTCTGAATATCTGTCTTCTGAATATCTGTCATCTGAATATTTATAATTCGGTCTTCTGTTATTTCTTCTTCCTTCTTTACCAATACGACGACTAACTCCAGTAAAAAAATCTCTCCTGATCCACGGATAGTCACTCACCCAAATTTCGCGACTGGGTATATAAACATCGCTAATTTCATCAATCCGGCTCAGATCGGGGCGATTGGAAAAAACTAACATTTCCGCAATTTGACCAGTATTAATAATTTTATGAGTAACGCGTAACGGAGCACTGAATTCCGCAATAAAGCCGCTTTGGTCACCAATTTCCAAGTTAATTGTTTTTTCTCGATTTTCAACAATTACTAAATCGCCCCTATTATTAACAGTTTCTTGCGTGCCAATTAACTGTTCGGTTATCCAATAATCCAACACCCGACCTCGAAAAAAGCCGACATATTTATACCGTCGGCATTTAGAATTCTGTAGACTAGCCCACAAAACTGGTCCCCACAACCAATACAGTGCGCCCACTAAACCCAGAAAAAATACAATTGGTCCAAAGTCAAGCTGTAAAACTACTTTAAGTAATAAAACTATGGCAGCAGCAACAACTGATATTAATAATCGCTGCAAAAAATCAGGAAATTTACCCCAGTAATATTTATACTGGGGACCAGTAGCAATTAGAGGTATGAGTTGATGGAATTTTTCGCGAGTCAGGGGGACTAACATTTTGGCTAAGTACTGATTCTAAAGTATCTTTTCTAATCCATATACTAACGACTTTAGCTGAAGCACCTTACGAATTGCTAGTAATACTCCCGGCATATAGCAAGCTCGATCGCTGGTGTCATGACGTAAAGTATAAATTTGACCAGGAGCACCAAAAATTACTTCTTGATGGGCAATGAGTCCTGGTAAGCGTACGCTATGAATTCTAATGCCTTCCTCGGCTTGACTTCCCCTTGCACCAGTTAGCTTTTCCGTTTCTTCAACAATTGCAGGATTAAAAGTTTTACCCATTTCCCCTAACTTTTGGGCTGTTTCAATTGCTGTACCACTGGGAGCATCTGCTTTCTGATTATGATGCAATTCAATTATTTCTACATGGTCAAAATACTGGGAAGCGGCAACAGCAGCTTGTTGCAGTAGAACCATGCCAATGGAAAAATTAGGAATAATCAGACATCCAGTACTGGCTTTTTCCGCAAAATCTGCTAATTCTTGAATTTGTGTTGTGCTTAAGCCAGTTGTACCAATAACAGGACGAATACCATAGGCGATCGCGCTGCGAACATTATCATAAACCGAATCAGGATGAGTAAAGTCTACCATTACACCTGGCTCCTTTTCTTGGCATGCAAAAGCCAGCATCGATTCCATTTGATTGGTAACAGGTACTTCTAAAGGTTCGCTCAAGCCTGCTAGTTCTCCAATATCTTTATCTTGATGTTCGGGGTTCCTATCAATCGCACCAACCAAATTCATATCTTCGGCTTGTGCTACAGCTTTAACCACCTCAAGACCCATTTTGCCTGCAGCACCAATCACAACAACAGGAATCGGAGTTTTACTTGTCATAATTATTAGTCAACTTTTTCGCTTACCATTAGGCATTTTAGACCTATTGACAAATATATATAGCAGAATTGTCAGAAGACAGAAGTCAGAAGTCAGGAGTCAGAAGTCAGGAGTCAGAAGTCAGGAGTCAGGAGTCAGAAGTCAGAAGTCAGGAGTCAGAAGTCAGAAGTCAGGAGTCAGAAGTCAGGACAGACCGCGCTTACAGCGAGCAGGAGTCAGAAGTCAGAAGTCAGA
>NZ_LMTZ01000163.1 GCF_001456025.1 Mastigocoleus testarum BC008 | reverse complement strand
TCTCGTAAGTCTATGGAGTAAGCTTTCATTTTACCCGTTGACGCACCAGAGCTAGTGTACCTCATTTACCTGCAATCTGCTGTATCTAATTAGGCGAAGCTTTATTTTTGAAGGCAAATATGAGTACAGCTTCCACTAATGAACAATGAATGAGTGTCAAAGCAAATAAACTTAAAAAATAACCTAACTCTTGAGTGAACTCACTTCATTCCGACCAAATCAACTCAAAAGCTGCTTCTACTTGACGTTCTGGGTGTGGCTATCTTAACCAGTTATTCCACAACAGATATCGATAAACCATTTTCCTAAATTTGTAAATTCTTCATATTTAGAGTCAGTCAGAATGTGGATGTATCTTTAAATTTTCCACATAGCTTTTTACTAAGCTTAACTCTACTTTTATTAGTTTTAATTAGTAATTTAACAACTTGATTCTCAGCCTTAAATTTCATAGTACAGGTAAAATTTATTACCGTATACATCTTACATAAAATACTACCATTCCAATGATTTTCTAATACATCTCAATTTCTTTCAATTGGGATATATTTATTATAATAATGTAGACAATAAGCCAAATTTATATTGATTTCCCTTGTTAGATGTAAGAAAATCAAAGAAAAGGGAAACCCAAGGATTGGATATCTTATTAATTGGAAGTACATTAATTTCAATTTAAAAAGTAATCGGGAAGAAAAAGGGAAGATAATAAAATTTAGTCAAACCATCTATCCTTCCCATATTTTTTCCTCACCCAATTTTTTTTAATCGTGCATAAATTAAATTTGCTCACTCTATTCAAAATTAGAAAGAAAAATCTATCTATTTGATTGAAGTGAGATTTATTATGACAACTACAGAAACACAAAAGTTTTATTGCCAGCGCTTCCTAAATACCATGAAGCTAGACTACACGATGGCGAGTCATCCATCGATTGCTCGTTGGGTAATCAATTCTATCAAAGTCGATCAAAGTGAAAACGACACCCATTTCTTATTTGTTTCTGAGGGTGAAGTTATGCTTAAAAGCAGTAACGGAGAGTTCTTACTGGCAGAAAAAAGCTTTGCTATGGTTCCAGGGAATTTTTCTTTAGATGGTTCAGGACAAGTTTTAGTTGCAACCCTCCTCAACTACACTGGACTCTTCACAATTGGAGGACCGATTGAATCTTTTGGGCGGCTGAAATATATTGATGGTTGCTCTTCAACAGTTTTGATTAATCCTTTAAGACGCACAGAACCCTGCTTAAATTTTCTTTACGTTCCTCCTGGTATATCACAAACTCCCCATACCCATCCCTCATTGCGGATTGGACTTGTTGCTTCGGGTAGTGGAACTTGTCAGGTGGATGAAGGAACTTTCAAAATGGAACCTGGAACGGTCTTCTGTCTTCCTGAAAACAAGTTACATAGCTTCTCTGCAATTGATGACTCCTTGAGAATTATTATCTATCATCCTGATTCTGATGTTGGTCCAACTGATGATTCCCATACCATGCTCAACAATACTTTCGTTGGGAAAAAGTCAGCCAAAGTCCTGGATGTTATTAGAACAAAATAACAAGTAAGCCAGGATTTCCTTTTCATGAAGATACTATGAAGGCAATCTTGTATTACTAACTGCAATTTTCACATGGGCGCAGTTCTTTTTAGAAAGATGCTTTCATTTGTGGTACAAAGCTTACAATCACTACAGACAAGGCATTACAAACTTTAATTATTCTAAAAATAGGCTTACTCAAATTTCTAAAATGAAATCATATCTTTTGCGTAGTATCGTATTACACATTAATATGAGTGCTTTGCGTTTCATTTGGGTGCGATTGCTTAATGTTATCCATTTTAAGACCAAAAATAGAAAATTATATGCAGAGTAGATCCGTTGTGTGTAATACAAACATAGGTAAGTGTCTTCCCAAAAGAACTGCACCCTTTTCATCATCAGTTCGAAAAAACCACAATAAAGAACTTGTTAAATATGACTAGTGTTTATTCTTACCAAAAAAGTTGGTTTGTCCTCAAGAAAGGTTGGGAAACTTTAGTTGAAACTTTAGTTGAAGATTATGGGATTGCTATGAGGCGAGATCCGGCTGCAAGCAACTGGCTAGAAGTATTGTTTCTTTACCCAGGTCCTCAAGCGATAATCCTCTATCGCATAGCCCATTTGCTTCATAATTTAGACGTTTTATTTTTGCCCCGTTTTATTTCCCATCTCGCTCGCTTCCTAACAGGAATTGAAATTCACCCAGGCGCGGTTATTGGTAAAGGTGTATTTATCGACCACGGTATGGGAGTAGTTATTGGCGAAACCGCAGTGGTAGGAGATTATTGTTTGCTTTATCAGGGTGTAACCCTCGGTGGAACTGGTAAAGAAACTGGTAAACGTCATCCCACTTTGGGCTGTAATGTTACTGTCGGTGCGGGAGCAAAAATTCTCGGCAATATTAATATTGGCAATCACGTCCGTATTGGTGCTATTACCGTAGTCCTAAAAGATGTACCGCCAAACTCTACAGTAGTTGGTATACCTGGTCGAATTATTTCTCACCCGGATAAAGAGTGCCTCAATTATAAGTATTTAGACTCTAAGTAGTTAGACTCAATTAACTACACAAAATTTTGCCTGAGGTTCTTGCTTAGTCAAGGATAAATATCTAACCATTATATTGAGTCAATTAATTAACCCCAAATCAGGAAGTATTGGTTACCAAACAGCAGAATTTCCTCTAAAACAACTAACTAAAAACTTACTACTAGCCAAAAAGGCTCACAAATTGTCTCATGGGCAAATGAGCGCCTTTAGATAAATCTAACTGAAAACGACTATATACATGCTTTAGGAGGAATTATGATTTTATTGACAAGTGATACTGAAACAAAGCCAACACAAGCCATGCGGCAGGCGATCGCCCATGCACCTGTTGGAGATGAGCAAAAAGGAGAAGATCCTACCGTTAACCTATTATTAGAACGGGTTGCAGATTTGCTAGGAAAAGAAGATGCTCTTTTTTTTGCCTGTGGAACCATTTGCAACTTTGTGGCAATCAAAACCCATACTCGCCCTGCTGATGTGGTGTTAGCAGAGCAGATGTCACACATTATTCGAGCTGAATCGGGGGGTGCTGCACTCAGTTCTGGTGTATTAATGGAACCTATTGCTAGCAAACGAGGAATTTTTACAGTCAATGCTTTCGAGCAAGCACTTGAAAGAGTCTCTACTGCTCCTTATCTTTACCGTGCAATTCCACGCTTATTATGCGTTGAGCAAACCCACAATTTTGCAGGGGGTTCGGTTTGGCAGTTCGATCAACTACGTGAGGTTTGCGATTTCTCCCGTCAAAAAGGTTTAGCCACTCACATGGACGGGGCAAGACTTTTGAACGCAGTTGTTGCAACTCAAACTACAGCCAAAGATTTTGCAGCCTGTGTTGATTCTGTCTGGATTGATTTTACTAAAGGATTAGGGGCACCAATTGGTGCTGTTCTTGCTGGTACACGGGAGTTCATATCTGAAGCACGTCGATATAAACACATTTTTGGTGGCGCTATGCGCCAAGCTGGCATTGTCGCAGCAGGTTGTCTTCATGCACTTGACCATCATGTGGAACGTTTACAAGAAGACCATGACAACGCAAATTACCTTGCTCAACAACTGAGTCAAATCGAAGGAATTACAGTTCGAGACACAAATCCCGAGACAAACATTGTTTTCTTTGATGTTTCCAAACTCGGACTTGACACAGGTATGTTTCTTACTATTTTACAAGAACATGGTGTAAAAATGGGAGCTGTTGGTCACTCTATTAGAGCTGTCACTCATTTAGATATTTCCCGCCCTGATATTGATTTTGCTCTTGATGCTATTTCTAAAATTGCCACACTAGGGGCTGGGCCTTCCAATAAATAAAATCTTCGGCTTGTCTTTGGCGATTGCGGGTTTTGTCTATAATGCTCTTCGGTTTTACCTCTGATCGTCATCAGCCGTTAAACACAAATTAACCAGCACTAATAAACTCAGGTTATTTAATTTTCAGTTCGATATATACTCTGAATTACCTGTCATCTTAACTCTTAATATTTAAAGTGCTCGGTTTCCTCAACCTGAATAAACCATACAATTGGACTTCCCACGACTGCGTCGCCAAAACCCGTAAACTTCTGCGTACCAAAAAAGTCGGACATGCTGGAACTTTAGACCCAGCTGCAACTGGAATATTACCCATCGCAGTTGGGAGAGCAACCAGACTTTTACAATACCTACCTTCAGGAAAAGCTTATAAAGCAACCGTCAGGTTTGGTATCAGAACAACAACAGATGATTTACAAGGGGAAATCATCAACAAAGCAGCTGTAAAGGATCTAGCCTTAGAAACAGTAAAAACTGCTATTCCACAATTTGAGGGGAAAATAGAACAAATTCCACCCAAATACAGTGCGATTCAGGTAGAAGGAAAACGATTATATGACTTAGCCCGTCAAGGGAAAGCTGTGGAAGTTCCATCTCGAATTGTGGAAATTTTTAGCATTGAGATCTTAGACTGGCGATCAGGAGAATTTCCCGAAGTAGATCTTGCGATCGCCTGCGGTGGGGGAACCTATATTCGGGCGATCGCTCGTGATTTAGGAGAAATTTTAGGAACAGGTGGAACTTTAGCAGCTTTACAACGGACTAAAAGTAGCGGATTTACTTTAGCAAATAGTATTACCATCGAAGAATTAGAAGCTCAGTTAAAAGGGGGAACCTTTCAACTTATCCCCCCCGATGGCGTTTTAGAACATCTTCCAAAAGTAACTTTAGAAGAAATATCTGCTAAGAGATGGTGTCAAGGTCAAAGGATGAACACCGATACAGAAATACTGGGAAATTTAAGGATTTACCATGAAGATGGACGATTTTTAGGGATTGGCGAATCAAAGGATAACTTATTGATACCGCGTATGGTTCTAGAAGGAATTAATTAGATACTAATCGCGTAAGTCCTCTATTTTGTCGCGAATTTCTTCACGAGTTTCTTTACGAATATCGCGTCGATCGCGGAACCGGTCCTTACGATTGTCCCTAATTTCTTCACGAACTTCTTCACGAAGATCCCGTCGATCTCGAAATCGGTCTTGACGATCGTCTCTGATTTCTTCACGAATTTCTTGGCGAACTTCCCGTCTAACTGAAGGTTTTGCATTTGCAGCAGTTGCAAAAATCATGGAACCGAGGGTAACAGATGTGAATGCGATCGAGAATATTCTTTTGAAAGTCAACATAATTTATACTCCGAGTCAAAATTTAAAGTGAATAAAAATGAAGATGCAAAAGGAGCAAGGGAAGGTAATTTTGCCAAAAAGGGTGAGCGTGTCAAGAGACAATATGCACCAGTGCAATTTAGTTCAATTAACGGTTAAAGAGTCCAGCACCCCGTCTGGGAAAATTCGATTTCAGTTCCTGTAAATCTTCTTTCTGTTCGTCAGTGAGAATAGATTCAATTTCACTTCTTTGAGATTGCATAACCGCTTTAAGTTCTCGTTTTTGGTTATTGCTGAGATTCAAAGAGCGAAGAGCTTGACGTTTTTCCCGACCGTTGGCGATCGCACGTTTGAATTTTTGTTGTTGTTTTGGAGTAAGAATGTCTTGTATTTCCTGACGTCCTTGTTGAACAACTTCAATAATTTGAGACTTTTGATTATCAGTTAAGTTTAATTTTTGGAATTTAGGAGGTACTTCTGTGGGGATTTGGGCTACTTGAATTGGTGCTACCTGTGGTACTTCTATCTCACTTTGTGCTTTCGCAACCAAAGGTGTAGTTGCAACACTAAGAGTAATTGCGGTAATAATGAGGGATATTTTTTTGAATTCCATCGATTGGGTTGCTGATTATTTTGTGTTGATGTCATCATCATAAAAATTCAACCCCGATATACGCATGAGAATAAGGTCACCAATAGTCGATAGATACCTATAGATAAAGTCATGTCTGCATATATGACCTTAGTAATGGATATTTGAGGACTAATAGGACTTGTAATGATTCAGACTAATAAAGTATTTAAAGATTACAAGTAAATAAATGTAAAGTAAAAGCTCTAAATTGGAGAAGTTTCAGAATGAATGATTCAATTACGTTTAAAAATCACCCATTTAAATTTTTACTTTATTTAGAGTGGACTTTACTAACAATTGCAATTTTAATTGAGTTTATTCCCATAAAAACACCATTAGTCTCTACATATAAACCATTCCAAGGTGCTATCGAATCGCCAATATTAAACTTGATTTGTTTGGTAATTTTTGCCGTAATAGGTTTGAAATTACCAAAAGCTAATCAAAGTACCAAAATAATTTATATAGTAGCGGAAGTATTATTAATTTTCCTCGCCATATTTTCGAGCAAAAGTATCAGATTATTTGCTCCTCTCTACATAATTATGGTTATTCGTAGTTGTTTAATGTTTCAATGGCTTGGTCGTATTGCAGTCAGCTTAATATCATTTGCTCTTTTTTCTTTTACCTTTATTAATATTTTGCATGGTAAAGAATATATGAATTGTGCCCAAGTAAAACTTAGATTTTTACCGATAAATATTATATTCCCATTTGGTTTGACTTTCTTATTTATTCTTTTATTTATGAATGCAATTATATCTGAACGTCAAAGTCGAGACAAACTACTAATTGCTAATGAAAAACTACGTCAGTATGCTTTAAAAATAGAAAATCAAGCAACCTTAGAAGAGCGCAGCCGAATTGCCAGAGAAATTCATGATTCTTTGGGACATTCTCTTACAGCTTTAAATTTACAATTAGAAACTGCTATTAAACTATGGGAGTTAAATCCTAAAAAAGCAGAATATTTTTTAGCTAGAGCCAAGGAATTAGGTTCTCAAGCTTTACAGGATGTCCGTAATTCTGTTTCCACACTACGCTCTAATACCTTACAGTATAAATCACTGGAGGAAGCTATTGCTGTACTTATAGAAGATTTTCAAAAAACTAACAATATTTTACCAAAGTATCAAATCAAAATTGAGCATCCTTTATCTATAGAAATTAATACTGCTATTTATCGTATTATTCAAGAGTCGTTAACAAATATTTCTAAACATTCTCAAGCGACGGCAGTTACATTCAAAATAACTACAACAATAAATAACTTACGGTTAGTTCTTAAAGATAACGGTAAAGGATTTGATGTAAAGCAAAATACTAGTGGATTTGGTCTTCAAAGTATACGCGATCGCACTTTAGCATTAGGAGGAAATTTAAATATAAAAACTGCTCCAAACTCGGGGTGCAAAATAATAGTTGAGATTCCTTTAATTTAGTAAATTGGTAATGGGTAATGGGTAATTGGTAATTGGTAATGAGTAATAAGTAATAAGTAATAAGTAATGAGTAATAAGTAATGAGTAATAAGTAATGAGTAATAAGTAATAAGTAATAAGTAATGAGTAGTGGGTAACTGATAACTGTAGCCCGTAAGGGCGTGGCGTTAGCCATAAATTGTTAACTGGTAGCTGTTAACTGGTAACTGGTAACTGATAACTGATAATAAGTTGTATGTGGGAAATTATCAATAAAGTGATGAAATATGATTAAAGTATTATTGGTAGACGACCAACATTTAATTCGTCAGGGTTTAAAAGCATTATTAGAATTAGAAACTGACTTACAAATTGTTGGAGAAGCAGAAAACGGAAAAGAAGCTATTAGAGTCATTCCCCAACTCGAACCTGATGTGGTGATGATGGATATTAGAATGCCAGTAATGGATGGAGTTGCAGCAACAAAGGAAATTCAGCAAAATTTTAGCAATATAAAAGTTCTCGTTCTCACAACTTTTGATGATGATGAGTATGTAACTAAGGCACTACAGAATGGTGCAACGGGCTATCTTCTTAAAGATACACCTTCCGGCGAGGTTGCAGTTGCAATTCGTGCTGTTCATAAAGGATACACCCAATTAGGACCAGGTATTGCCAAAAAACTTCTCAATCAGTTTTCTTCTGAAATTAAAAATCGTTCAAATCAAACTGAACCACCCTTAGGTTTAACTGAACTTACACCCAGAGAAAAAGAGGTACTCAAGTTAATCACATCTGGTGCTAGCAATAAAGAAATAGCTGAAAAACTCTATATTTCTGAAGGTACGGTCAAAAATCACGTCACAAATATTTTAAGTCGATTAAATTTGCGCGATCGCACCCAAGCAGCAATTTTTGCTAATTCCTTTCTAAGTTATTTGGAGAAAGTAGGAGAGGATAAATAGATACAAGTATCAGAGCAGAATTAATTTAACATTTTGTCAGTGTAGGTAACAGGAAACTCTTAACAAGGAATCTAACTCAATAGTAAATATATAAGTAATTTTGCTCACTTATTTAACCTATCCTCGCTTGTGGACTTAGCTAGAAGCCGCTAGGTTTTTTACGATACAGTATAATGACTGTTGATTTATGTTAAATAATACAATCTAATTGTAAAGAATATTTGTGATACTATACCAAGTTATCATCTCTTTACATAGATATAAGTACGAATTGGCAAGTTTGAGTGAATAGGGTCAAAAATATCTATTCTTTACAAAGATATAAGTAAGAATTGGCAAGTTTAGGTGAATAAGGTCAACAATATCCATAGCGGTAGTTGGAGTTTAGCCGATCTATGCAGCCCATTCGCACTTTTAATGTTTCTCCTTCCTTGCCACAAAGGTTAGAGCCGTTGCGGCAATTAGCATATAATCTCCACTGGGACTGGAACGCTGAATCTAAGGATTTATTTAATCGCTTGGATCCTGAATTATGGGAATCTAGTCGCCATAATCCGGTTTTAATGCTCGGTACTATCAGCCAAAAAAGGTTGATGGAAGTTGTTGAAGATGATGGTTTTCTGGCTCAAATGGATCGAGCCGCGCAACAGTTAGCAGATTATCTCAAAGAGCACACTTGGTACCAAAAACAGCGTTCTGATAAACCAAAAGAATGTTATGCCTATTTTTCGGCTGAATTTGGTCTTACGGACTGTTTACCGATTTATTCTGGGGGTTTGGGTGTTTTAGCTGGCGATCACCTAAAATCTGCCAGCGATCTTGGTTTACCATTAGTAGGTGTTGGTTTACTCTATCAGCAGGGTTATTTTGCCCAATACCTCAATGCTGATGGTTGGCAGCAAGAACGCTACCCCATCAATGATTTTTATAATATGCCGTTGCATTTGGAACGGAATGCAGATGGTTCGGAACTGCGAATTGCAGTAAACTATCCCGGACGTGAGGTATATGCTAGAGTTTGGCGGGTACAGGTAGGAAAGGTTCCCCTTTATATGTTGGATACCAACATTGAACCTAACAAAACCTACGACCACGATATTACCGACCAACTTTATGGTGGTGATATTGATATGCGCATCCACCAAGAAATTATGTTGGGTATTGGTGGCGTACAAATGTTGAAAGCCTTAGGTTATGACGTCACAGCCTACCACATGAACGAAGGTCATGCAGCATTTTCTGCTTTAGAACGCATCCGGATATTAATTCAAGAACAAGGGCTAAATTACGCTCAAGCAAAACAGGTAGTCGCTGCAAGTAATATTTTTACTACCCATACCCCAGTACCAGCAGGAATCGACTTATTCCCTCCTGATAAGGTACTTTACTATCTGGGATACTATGGGGATATATTTGGTTTATCCAAAGACCAATTTTTAGCTTTAGGAAGAGAAAATACAGGAGATTTGTCATCGCCTTTTAGTATGGCGGTATTAGCGTTAAAAATGGCTGTATTCTCAAATGGTGTAGCACAGCTACATGGTAAAGTATCGCGGCAGATGTTTAAAGGTTTGTGGCGCAATCTACCCGTTAACGAAGTACCGATCGCGGCTATTACCAATGGCGTCCATGCTAGAAGTTGCGTTGCTAAATCAACTCAAGAATTATATGATCGCTACCTGGGACCAAATTGGTCTTCAACCCCAGCAGATCGCCCCATGTGGGGTAAAATGGAAGTCATTCCCGACGAGGAATTGTGGCGAAACCACGAACGTTGCCGCTTAGATATGACCTTATATGTACGGCAACGGTTAGTAAAACATTTACGTGATCGGGGAGCATCCCCCCGAGAAATTGCTCAAGCTCAAGAAGTTCTCGACCCCAAAGTCTTAACTATTGGTTTTGCTCGTCGTTTTGCAACTTATAAACGTGCTACTCTCTGGATGCGGGATTTAGAGCGAATTAAAAAGATTTTGCTGGGTGATAAAAATCGTAAGTTACAATTTGTAATCGCTGGTAAAGCCCACCCAAAAGATATTCCCGGAAAAGAACTAATTCGCGATATTAATCGCTTTATTCGTGAGCAAGGCTTGGAAAAACAAGTTGTATTTGTTCCCAACTACGATATTCACATTGCTAGATTGATGGTTTCAGGTTGCGACGTCTGGTTAAATACACCCCGTCGTCCCCGCGAAGCTTCCGGTACCAGTGGGATGAAAGCAGCTATGAACGGACTACCAAATTTAAGCGTGCTTGATGGTTGGTGGGATGAAGCCAATTATGTTCTTACTGGTTGGGCGATCGGACATGGGGAAACCTATGAAGATCCTAACTACCAAGATGAAATTGAGGCAAATGCTCTTTACGACATCATAGAAAAAGAAGTAATGCCTTTATTTTATAACCGCGATGGCGATGGTTTGCCCCGAGGCTGGATTGCTAAAATGAAAGATGCAATTCGCTTGAACTGTCCGTTTTTTAATACAGCGCGGATGTTAGCAGAATATGCCCAAAGAGGATATTTTCCTGCTAGCGATCGCTACTACAGCCTGAGTTCCAATAACTATACGCCAGCTAAAGAAGTCGCCGCTTGGGAAGAAAACCTCAAAGAAAACTGGTATAACATCAAAATCAAAGACATTGATGTATCTTCCAGCCCAGATATCCAAGTAAATCAAACCGTAGCAGTGAAAGCCAAAATTGATTTAACAAGCTTGACAAACAATGATGTACGAGTTGAGTTATATCAGGGTGCGATTAATGCTGATGGTGATATTGTTAATGGGGTTCCTGTCGTGATGGATTACCAAGGTGAAGATCCAAGTAACTTGAGTATTTACACCGCCGACATAACCTATAAGACCTCTGGTTTACAAGGTTTATCCCTGCGGGTATTACCAAAACATAAACATCTTTCTAATCCTTATGAACCAAGATTAATTGTTTGGGCAGAATAATTCCAATTATATTATGTCTGCTTAATTGCTTGTTGAAAAATATGTTTGTTCGTAGTAGCGCTTTAGCGCCATAGACAAATCTTGGTGCGAAAGTGCTACTAAGAACCTTATCACAAGTGGTTTATCGGAAATGATATTAAAGCTAAAGCTCAAATTCAAGTTCATTACGCCAAACAAGAAGCAGTTTTGAGTTGTGAGGGGACAACAATATAACCTGTAGTTTCATCACCAAGAACAAGGTTGCGTTGTTCTCCCCAATACCACCAGTGAACTGCAACATAAGCACAAATAATGCTATCAAGCTTATCTTCAACAGCCTTGAGTTCTCTTCCCTTAGTAGGAATAGAAGAAATAAAATTGCCAAGATTTGCAGTAGATAGCTGAGGAGAATGGGAAGGTAAAATTTCTAGAATATAATTATAAAGTTTGAGAAGTTCTAAACGACGTTCGTGAAGGCGTCCTTTTTTATATTTAAGAATGCGCTCTAAACCAAATAAATGAACTATAGCAGGATGGGGGAAAACTTCTATCTGATATTTTCCAGGTTTTTGGGCTTCAATCTTTGGTGCGTGACTGTAACCCCGAGATTCGAGTTGTAAACCAAAGTTCACGGTACGCTCGGCAAAGGGTAAACCAAGATTAGCAGGATAGCATCCGGCATGATATTTACCAAAATACTTGTGGGTTAGCTTATCACATATACGACTCCCAGTTACATTAGGGATTAGGGTGGGTGCATCGACTGCTATTAAAGCACTTTCACTTTTTTGAACGCAATTATCTATCCAATCAAGGATATCTGCAATACTTTCTTTGCGATCTAGATCTAGGATTTCTAGTTTATTATCCATTAACTCTAGATAGCATAAACCGCTCGGTTGCGATTTCCAGCCCAGGTCGATACCGATAAATTTCATGTGGTAATGGTAATGGGTAATGGGTAATGGGTAATAGGTAATAGGTAATAGGTAATAGGTAATGGGTAATGGTTAATTGGTGTTAAAGTTCAGTGGGTATTGTTTAAACTTTTATCATATTTATTCCATAGGTTAATATCATCACGATAAATCGGCGAGGGGTAAAATCGTCCCAAAATTGGCGCAACCCCGATAGATCGGTAGGGTTTTAGTTGTAATCGAAACCCACATATAGGAATCATATTTGATTTTTGTTGGCGTCAGCCTGCGCTTCGCCCTTAAAAAACACGTAGCGACAGCGTAACGCACCATTGATTAGACTTCAGTGCATTATGCATTCTTATATATCAATATCGTTAGTAATTTTTATTACATTTAAATTAATCTTAATAAAACAGCAAATATTGTATTAAATTTTTGTTATACCTTGAGCAGCAAGAACGGTAGCTAGAATAAGATAAGTTTATCCTTACTGAAGGTACGAGTAAAAATTTACCTATATTAAAGTATCCGGTGCATTTTCTGTAGATGCTAAACCTAAGTAACATCATCAGGATTCATCCAAGTTCTTTGAACTGATAGATAAGCCCAAACCCCTAAATTTGGGCAGATATAATACCAATTCGATAAATCATTGCAACAGATTCTCCGGTAGAGATGTTGCAGAGCAGTAAGGGCGTCGGCGTTAGCCTCTGCAACGTCTCCTAAGAAATCTATCTGTCTCATTATTTTCCAAATTGGTATAAGACTTTATAGGACAAAGTACTGGTACCGTTCTGGCTCAAGGTCAATTTTGCGCGGAGCTTTGCTGTTGCGCTTTCTTGGTTATACCCTGAAAACTTTAATTATCTGAACTCTATCCTGTTCTTCAAAGATAAGATAAGTAAGTTTCGATAACTCGTAATCTATTGTTGTCTAATGTAAACTTTATAGCTCTTAATAAATGAAACCCTATCTTCCTCAAAATGACCCTAACCCTGAGAAGCGGAAAGATTGGCTTAATAAAAATCGTGAAGAGTACCAATTTAACTTCAATTATCTTTCTCCCCTCCCATTAATTGATGATGTTCCTAATAATGAGGCTTTTTCCCCTAAATACCTTGCAGAACGCTTACCTTTAACTTTCGGTAAATTATCTGCTAATACCTTGGGAATTAGACTTCGCTCTTTTTGGGATCCTTTTGATGAATTCCAAGATTATGAGGACTTTTTCCCTGTTTTACCAACACCGGAATTACTCAAGACCTACCAAAATGACGAATACTTTGCCGAACAAAGGCTAAGTGGAGTAAATCCTATGGTAATACGCAGTATTAAGGAACTACCCCCTCACTTTGCATTTTCCATCCGAGATTTACAGGCTGAATTTGGTACATCCCTAAATTTAGAGCAAGAACTGAACAACGGAAATCTATATATCGCAGACTATACCAGTCTTTCATTTGTTCGGGGAGGAAGCTATCTTAGGGGTCGAAAGTCTTTACCTGCACCCATAGCCTTATTTTGCTGGCGTAATTCTGGTTATTGCGATCGCGGAGAATTAACCCCAATCGCTATTCAACTAGTACCGGAACTTGGTACGGGAAGTAGAATTTTAACTCCTTTTGATTCTCACCTTAACTGGTTATATGCCAAAATTTGTATGCAGATTGCAGATGCAAATCATCATGAAATGAGTAGCCATTTATGTCATACTCACCTAGTGATGGAACCTTTCGCAGTTGTAACAGCTCGACAGCTAGCTGAAAATCATCCGTTGGGTTTGTTGCTGCGTCCCCACTTCCGGTTCATGCTCCACAACAATGAATTAGCCCGTAAAAATTTAATTAATCAAGGTGGGTACGTTGATAATCTCCTTGGGGGAACCTTAAGAGAATCCCTACAAATTGTCCGGGATGCTTACTTTAAAAATGCTGAAGAATTTTGGAGCTTAGACGAATTTGCTTTACCTAAAGAAATCGCAAATCGTGGCTTAGATGATACTGATCGCTTACCCCACTACCCCTACAGAGATGATGGAATGTTACTGTGGAATGCGATCGAGAAATTTGTATCGAATTATTTGAGTATATATTATCCAAATCCAGGGGACATTAAAGATGATCGCGAACTGCAAGCTTGGGCTGCAGAATTAGTTGCTGCTGATGGTGGACGAGTAAAAGGGGTACCCTCACAATTTGAAAATCTGCAACAATTAATCGACGTTGTAACTGGCATTATTTTTACATGCGGACCTCAGCACTCTGCTGTAAATTATCCCCAATATGAATATATGGCATTTGTTCCGAATATGCCCCTCGCAGGTTACCAAGCTGTGGATTCTAATCCCAACATGGATCTGAAAAGTTTAATGGCGTTTCTCCCCCCACCCAATCAAACTGCAGATCAACTACAAATTATTTACGGATTATCAGCTTATCGTTATGACCGCTTGGGTTACTACGACCGAGAATTTAGCGATCCTCATGCTGAAGAAGTTGTCAGACTATTTCAACAAGATTTAAATCAGGTGGAACGTAAAATTGAGTTACGTAACAAAAATCGCTTGGTTGAATATAACTTCCTCAAGCCTTCTTTAGTTCTTAATAGTATCAGTATATAAGAATGAGAATAACGCACCATTTACCCCATGGTGCGTTACCTTTATTCTAATTAATCTCTTAAAAATACAACTAATATCGGCTTTCAAGATATATGCCATTATTAAATTGATTTTATTTTTGATTGAATATTCGAATATTATTTTGATAACTAAAAGTTAAATAATACACTTTCATTTAAAATGATTTGCGATTTTAATTGATATTTATGCCATAATCAAGAGTCTAATATTACACCAAAAAGGAATGCATGATTGAGAAATCATGTTTGACTATCTCATAATTTGGATTGTAATAAAGCTTTCTTCTTGTTATAGTAGGCAGTGACATTTTAAGAATTTATAGTACCTTTTATATATCTAAAACAGAATCTCTGAAGTTGGATCTATCTAAAGTACGATAATTACTTAAGAAGTCATTTCAATCAAACATAAACTTGAAAAATATCATTTAGACTTTGGACAAAATCAAGGAGTAACTAATTGGTAAAAAATGTGCTGTGCCAATTGATTAGGCTTTCAAAGTAACCGGGTTTTCTTTCAAACTCAGTGAATCAATCCTAAATATATGATTAGCGAACACATTTATTGCCTTTGGAATTATTAAGGTAATTTGTCAAAAAAGTCACAAATAAAGGAGTAACTTTTAATCAATCCAATCGTTTCCATTTTAAATTCAAAAAACTCTAATCATTTTCTAAAATTGAAAATGTTTAGCAAGTTCTTATTAAATTTCAGAATTAAAGTCTCAGATAGTAATTCTAGGTAAAACTTATGCGGCAAAAAGATTTAGCTTCAGATGTATTAACTTAACTGTTTCTTCATGTTTCTTTAAAAGCTAATCATAAAGATAAAACCTGGGATTAGCAAACATTTGTTAGTGTTTTACTTATTTAGTGTTGAAGTATTGGCTAAAAGTGAAAGAGACAAGCATCATTAGCAAGTCTTGTTCTACAAGGCCTGTGAAATTGATAATTGTTAAAGATAAAGGTTTGCCAGATGTGTGTTCCCTACTTGACCCTGCAGAGTTCTTAAGATTAATGCCATTCAACAATATGAATTTTCCTTGGTGAGGTTATTAATATTATGCGATCGAATGAAAATATAGGGTTAGATATGAAAGAAAAGTTAACCCTTATTCAGGACGCAAACATTTTGGTTATTGGAGCAGGGGTCAGTGGTTTAACAACTGCTATATCTCTGAAAAAAGCAGGCTTTAATGTTACCATCGCAGCTGATAGCTTTGCTCCTGATTTAACTTCTGTAGTCGCAGGTGCTTTGTGGGAATGGCCACCAGCAGTTTGTGGTCATCATGGTGCCCCCAGATCTTTGGAGCGCTCTAAAGAATGGTGTATGACTTCCTACGAGAAGTTCAAGGAAATGCACGCAGATTTCGGCTCAGAAGAAACAGGTATTTATCTAAGAGATGTGTATTTCTACTTCAAGGATGTCTTGGAAAATCAACCCTTCGACCTCAACAAAATGAATGAATTGAAGGATAAGGTTGATGGCTTTGAAAGAGGCTTGCAGATTGTCAAAGACAGTATTGATTTAAATTTCCAAGGAGGCATAAAAGATGCTTATAAACATATGTCTCCAATGGTAAACACAGATGTTTACATGAAGTGGTTACTGAAACATGCTATTGAAATTGGATGTGAAATATTAAAAGAAAAAATCACTGTTAACGTGGTTGAAAACGAACAAGAATTGCTTCGTCGTTTCAATGTATCGGCAATTGTTAACTGTGCAGGTCTTGGATCGATTGTGACGACAGGGGATTCTTCAATGCATCCTTTAAGGGGTGCCCTTGTCAGGGTGAAGAATAAAGGAGGTGTGGTAAAGGACGCCCACTGTATTTCTCACGAACGCTCTTCTACAAACGAACAAGATATCATTTTCATTGTTCCTAGAGGTGATGATTTGGTTGTTTTGGGAGGATTGGCACAGCCAGATAAATGGAGTACAGAACTGTCCCTTGACATACCAATTATTCGCCAGATGTATGATGGCTGTTTGCAGTTTTTAGAGGAATTGAGAGACCTCCCATTAGATGAACAAGAGCCTGTCAGGACTGGTTTGCGACCATGTACGAAGAAGAATGTTTGTTTAGAAAGAGTTCCAAACACCAAAATTTTCTACAACTATGGTCATGGTGGTTCTGGAGTCACTCTGTCATGGGGATGCTCGGAGGAAATTGTCGAATTAGTACAAACAGCCCTTTGTGAGGAAGTAGATAAATCTATCTCTTTAAATAATCGGATTGATGTCAATCAGAAAACTGTATTTGTACTGCATGATACGCTTTCTGCGAAAACTGACTTTAGTAGCATTAAGTTTGACAGGAGAAACTTAGTTTTACTTTGTAGTAGAAGAGGGTTGAGTAAAGTTGTACCTTCTCAGTATCAACATTTCGAACTGGTAAGAATGATTGAGCCATTTAATTTGGAAAATATACTCCAAACTTATCAGCAGATTAAAGCTGATTATGGGCTCAAAGATAGTAACTGTCAGTTTGTAACCAATGACGGGCATTTAATGCTGTTAACAGCACAGTTGCGTGAGACTTTAAACCTAACTCATGGCGATCGCCAAACTGTTGTCAGCCAGTTTACGAATAAGAGTTCTCTCAAATCAGCCCTGAAAAATTCTTCAATTAAACTACCAAAACATCTGATTTTTGATCGCAATCAACATAGTAAAGAACCACTTTCCTATCTCAATTTTGTTGTTCAAGAACTGGGTGATAATATATTTATCAAATCAGTTAATAGAAATGAAGGCGAACAAGTCAGAAGAATTCACACAGTTGATGAACTCAAAGCTTGGTGTGAAAATAATATAAACTCGGATCGAGAATTTGAGTTTAACGAATTAGTTAGAGGTCAGCCATATACTACAACCGTTGCAATCGAAGATGGTGAGGCTAAATATTTTGCTGCTTGTAAATACAATAGATTTAATGACAATTTTCTTTACGGTCATTCAATCAGCAGTATTATTATCAGGGAAGAAGAGCCAGAATTCCAGAAACTCAAACAATTTTCAATTGCAGCATTACAAAATTTAGAGCATGGTTATCCTAAAAATGGTGTAGTTAACATCAATTTATTTTTAACAGAAGATGGTGAAGAACCGCTTCTCATGGAAATAAATTTAGGTAGTCCTGGTACCTGTGCGTCAAAAATGTTTGAGAAATATCAGGGGATAAAATTAAATGAATTGCATTTGCAATTACAAATTGGTGATTCTTCTAATATTCAAGTCAAGGATAAAAAAGATTGGAAATACAGTGCTTACTCAATTCATCCGAAGCGAGATGGAGTTGTTACAGCAATTGAGCAACCAATTTTTGAGAGTGATGTGGAAATATCTTGGCATATTTATGTGGGAGGAGCAACCAAAGCATCACAGAGCATGAGCGATGTTGGGATTGCTATTCTTTTAAGTCATGATGATTATTCAATCCTCGAAAAGGATTTAGAGATAGCTAACAATGCTACTCTTTATCAAACTGAAAAGAATTTGTTAAATAAATCTGAAGCTGAGAAATCTGAAGTAAAAAAACCTGAAATAGAAAAATCTAACGTAGAGATAGCTAAAGTACAGACATCTAGAGTAAAGAGATTTCAGCGCAAATTGTTAAATACAGTTGGTAATCTCCTCAACATAAAGTAGCAATCCTAAATTATTTGTAAAAAATAAATATTTTCAGAGACGACCTAAATCCCTCTTAACTTCTCCGGGGGAACGGGTCGTTTCTATTATATTGGTGGTTATAAATCGTTATTCTCTGAAACATTATTCTTTAAACATTATTTTCTAAAAATTACTTTATAGCTTGAGAAATATTATTTTAGAAATATTAATCTGTATCAATTCCACCTTACCCGAGTCTTATAAATGAACGAACGCAAAATTCTTAAAGCACACGAACGTCAACTTTGGTTTGCACGAGCGATCGCCAAAGTTGGTTCTAGTAGTCCCCTAGGTCAACTTCTAACCCTATCAGCTTATTTCACGGATCTACCACTATTGATTCAGAATTGGCGAGATTATCTTTACCAACGCAAAGAACATATTTCAGACAAATTTCTTGGTTTGGATCGGGCTATTATTTATACTTCCTATGCAGGGGTGAAGAAATTAGTCGAGACGGTTCCCCAAAAACGAGGTAATTATCTTGGTCCCTTAAGAATAGATGCTCGCAGTTATTTTTTAGGTAACCCCTTGAGTTTGGGAACTAATGGTGAAAAACATGATGGTATTAGGGCTTTAATATTGCAAGCTTTACCGGACCCATCGCAAACAACAGAAATATTAGCCCATCTTGTAGATCTAGCCCTAGCTCGTGCAGTTGGTTGGGGAAAGTTACATGTAAAAGACGATATACCGAAATTGATGGTAGCACTTTTACACGAACTGATATTTGAAATTAAATTATCTGAAGAAGAAATAAATGCTTCGGTAGCTTATATTGATAATCTGGGTTTGGCTACTGTTCCCAATCCAATTCATACTACGGTTTTGAACAGTCAGACGCGATCGCATATTCAGCATCGCAAAAATTTAATTGCAACTTATAAAAAATCTCCTCGCTACCAAGAATATTTAACTATTGGAGCAAATTATCAGTTAAGCGAACAAGAGGTATTAAATAATATATTTGATACCATCCATATTGCAGGGACTGCAGGTACGAGCGCTTTGCTGGGATCGGTTTTTGGGGTTTTGTGTCTAGATGAACAATTAAAAGCTAACGTAATATCCGAGTTAGATTTGGTTTGGGATGGTAATGAAACACCTAACACGCGTTCGGTCGACGAATTAAAAATAACTGAAAAGATTATTTTAGAAACTGCACGTCTTTATCCACCAGTCCGCTTCGTTAGTCAATTTTCTCAATCCCCACAGGAAATTGAATTTGCGGGGAAAAAATGCCCTTTTCAAACAGGAACCCGTCTGGTTGCTTCAATTTTTACAGCTAATCGTGATTCGCAAAAGTATAAAAACCCGGATGATTTCGATATTGAACGGGATTATAGTGATATTTTGTCATGGAACGGTGAAAATATCGAGCGTAAATGTCCCGGTCAATCCTTATCTATTGCTTTAATTAAGCTATTTTGTCTTTATGCTTTCAAGAAATATCAGTGGAATTGTTCATCTGAAGTTGAATGGGATATGAAGCGGTTCGGCGCATTTACGCCTGAGAACTTGGTATTGGATAATTTTTCTCAAAAATAGATTTAATTACCATAAAAATAACGGAAAAGTTATGTTTAAAACAGAAGTTTGGCAAGTTGAGAATCTGGCAAATTTGCTTTCAGGAGAGAAAACAAATAATTTGCCAGAAATTTTGCGGGGTATTTTCTTTATGGATGGAAATCCTTTACCAGATGATTTTATAAAATTTGATGGTGCAGCATGGGATGAGACTAGTAAAGTCTTAAAGTTACCTGTCTTTGCTCCCCTTCAGTGGACATTTGCTAATTCAAATAGCGGACGTCTATTGTTTTATTCAGCTAAATTGACGAATACAATTTACGAGATCCATTTCGATGATAGTTTGAAAAGTGCTCAAATTATTCCCATAATATTAGGATTGCGCGTACCCAAATGGCTTTTTGAGTTCTCATTAGTTCAAATTGACGAGAAAACTTGGGATCGAAAAAATTCTTGGTTTGGAGGGCTTTTCGATAACTTTGGATATACACTGAGAAAAATTTTAGATGAAAATGGTCAACCAACCTCAGAATTTGCAGGCGTACAATCTAAAATTCCTCAAGAATTTTTAGTAGCTACCAAAGACTAATCATTGATGCAACGGGTAATAAATTACCCCGTGTCGTTTTTCCTCCCAGGCTTAAAAACTTTCCCAATCCCTAACCCCTAGTCCCCAGAAGCTAGAGGCTAGCCGACGCCGAAGCTCTGACTATAGCTGCGCTACCTACGGATCCGGAGCCGTCACCTGCGGCGTCGGCAGATCCGCAGGCTCTATACCGCAAGGTGGCACGCAGTGCTATCCCCAATTGTGTACTAGATTACTTGATTTTTATTCTCATAAAAGATGTAAGCTTCAAATATGTCAGTTTACACCATCTACCAAGAAAATTGTCACAGACAAAAAGAGGACTAGGGGAGTATATACTCAAGTTGAGTCAGACAAGACATCGGTCTGCTATTTCCCGTTACATTTATTCCGTGGCTGTTCTCATTGGGACAATCCTGTTAATAAGTACACTCAGGATTTCTTTGTTGGGAATTTTACTTGCATGTGGAGGTTTCGTAGCTTCCTACTATCTGTACCAAAATGGGCGTTACTTGATGAAACGGTCTAGGGATGCTCAGCGTGGTGCAAGAGCAGAAGCTGAGATTGCTGAATTATTAGATAGTTTGAAATATAAGGGCTGGGAAATAGAGCATAACTTACCCATTGAAAAATGCGGTGATGCAGATGTAGTGCTGCATTCTCCCCAAGATAATTGGTATGTCATCGATGTTAAGTCCCATGATGGAACCAAGGTTTATGAAGGTGGACGTTTAAGAAAGCGCTACGGTAGAAATACTTATGATTTTCAGGAAGGCGATCTACTTCGTAAAGTCAAAGGTCAAGCAAAAGAAGTGAGAAATCTAAAACGGGTACGCTGGGTGACTCCGATACTTTGTTTTACCAGAGGTGATATAGATATTCCCTGCAATGTTATCAGTGGCGTTTATGTTCTTGAAGGTCAGGATTTAGTGAGTAATTTATTATTGTTGGACAGGTAATTAATATTAATAGAAATAAATACTTTTCTGATAAAAACCATAAGCGTTAATCAAGAGTTCCAATATCTTTAATAAAGATGGGAAACTATAAAGACAATAAGCACTTGGGGAGATAGATTCTTTTACCCTAGTTATGTTTTGATGAACAAAGAGAATCTCCAAATTTTGCTGCTTATGGAATTCAACAGCAATCAGATAATATATATGTAAATCATAAAACCTGACTCAAAAATTCCTTTGTCCTTTCATGTTTGGGGTTGCTAAAAAACTCAACAGGTGCTTCACTTTCAAGAATTACACCACGATCCATAAAATGAATTTTATCGGCGACTTCTCTAGCAAAACCCATTTCATGAGTTACTAGCAAACAAGTCATTCCTTCTTCAGATAATTCTCGGATAGTAACTAAAACCTCTTTGACAGTTTCAGGGTCAAGAGCTGCTGTTACTTCATCGAATAGCATAACTTGAGGTTTCATAGCTAGGGAACGCGCGATCGCAACTCGTTGTTGTTGTCCTCCGGAAAGTTCTGCGGGGTAATTTTTTTCTTTACCTTGGAGTCTAACTTTTTTGAGCAACTGATAGGCGTGTTCTTCTACTTCTTTAGAATTTTGTTTAAGAACATGAATTGGTGCCATCATCACATTCTCTAAAGCTGTACGATGGGGAAATAAATTATATTGTTGAAATACCATTGAGACAATACGCCGCAGACGGATTTTTTCCCTGTCAGACTTCAATTGGTGAACGAAAAAATCTCCAACGCGAATAAAACCATCATTAATCTCAACTAAACCATTAATGCAGCGAAGAATTGTTGATTTGCCGGAACCAGAAGGTCCGATAATACAGATAATTTCTCCCTGGTTTACGTCAAAGGAAATTCCTTTTAAGACCTCAACTTTGCCAAAGGATTTGTGTACATCACGGAGAGATACTAGTGTTTCTGTCATGGGTTGGCGATTGGGGATTGGGGACTAGGGATTAGGGATATATAGCGACTGGGGATTGTGGATTAGTTGCTAATGGATAATTACTTATTACTTATTACTTTTGAATTTTGAATTTTGAATAGTGACTTCTCATTTACTCACAAGTCGTTGTTCCAGTTTTCTTGTCCACCAAGCAATTGGGTAACAGTATAGGAAAAATAGCAACATCAGAATAGTGTAAAGTGGTATGGCAAAACGTTCCCCTTCAAGTTCTAAAACTTGACGCACACTTGTCAATCCTTCCGGTACGCCAACTAAGTTTGTAAGGGTAGTACCCATTGTTAAAATTGCATACCAATTCATCCAAGGAGGAATCATACGCTTGAAAGCTTGGGGAAAAATTACTAATAGTAAAATTTGATTATTTGTGTAACCCATGGCTTTTGCTGCTTCCCATTGTCCTGAAGGGATTGATTGAATAGCACCCCGGACAATTTCTGAAATATTGGCTGCGACCACTAAAGATAAACCAACAATTGATTTTGCAACCGGGGAAAACTCAACCCTAGCAAAACCTAGATTTATTTGAAATGGGAACAAATAAAGCACAACATAAAGGATGACTAGCCAAGGAGAATTACGAAAAAACTGGGTCAGAAACCAAGCAAACCATCGAACTACTCGCTGTGAAGATATCTGACTTAATCCTAGGATTACACCTAAGATAGTGCTAATTATCATACAAGCAAAACTAATGATGATATTTAGTGCAAAACCACCTTTAACAGTCCAGTTTTCTTGATTACCAATTAATATATAAGGCAAACGACGGAGGAGAGTTTGCCATTCCTCCATAGTTAATAAATTTACCATTAAGGTATTAATAGTAATTACTAATAAAATAGTTACTAGAATCAAACCCAAAATTAATTTCCAAGTCAGCTTAATGTTTTTAGTTGTATTGGTATTTTTATCTTTAATTTCCATAGCCCGGTATGTGCAGTTTTAATTCTAACCAATGCATCAGGGCAAGTAATATTCCGACTAAAGTAACGTATATCACCCAAATAAATAACATAACCTCTAAAGTTGCAAAATTATCGGCATATATTTGTCCTGCAAAATAAAGTAATTCCGGAGTTGCGATCGCAGAAGCAAGAGTAGTAGTTTTAATCAGATTAACTAAATTGTTGTTTAATGCCGGAAGAGATATTCGAAAAGCTAGAGGTAAGATTACTAAGAAAAAACTTTGACTTCGAGAAAAACCCAAACTTTCACATGCTTCTACCATTGTTTTCGGTACGGCTTCAATTCCAGAGCGGAAAATTTCAATATTAAACGCACCAGCAAATAGTGAAAGTGCGATCGCTGCACTGCTAAAAGAATTAAGAATCGGTCTTTCTCCTCCCGTTGTGGGATCGTAAACCTTTGGTAGAAGAGCTGCTAAAACAAAAAACAAAAAAAATAACTGTACTAAAGGGGGAGTGTTACGAAAAATCTGGATATAGATTTGGATCGCTCCACGCACCCATTTAATAGGTAAATCTTGCAGCCAAACCCCGATGAAACCAATTACTAAGGAAGAAAAAACACAAACAATAGATAGCAAAATAGTAGTAACAATACCTTCTCTAAGCCAATTTTGGTAAGTGGGGTCACTTAACCAAGAGAAGTCAAGGTTGAGAAACATTTTTGATGATTGGATAGTGACGTACAAGTAAATTTAGCTGGTAATTGTTAATTGGTAACTGGTAATTGGTAATTGGTAATTGATAATTTACTACTTATTACTTATTACTTATTACTTATTACTTATTACTTATTACTCTGTGCTTTTTTCATACGTTTATCAGCATGTTCTGTTGGCGGAATTTTCCACTTCTTCTCACCATCAACAATAAATCCTTCCGCTTCCATTTTAGTAATGGCTGCATTTACAGCATCTAGAAATGCTTGATCGTTTTTACGTATCCCCATACCCCAAGGCTTTTCAAGAATAACAGGTAAAGGTTGATGCCAATTTTTTATCCATGATGGCTCTAACAATTTCCCAACAAAAGCCGAGTTATCATAAGCAAAGCCAATGCAACGTCCTTCCTGAAGTGCTTTGTACGCTTCAGCTGTACCGGGGAAATTTACCATTTGGATACCTCTTTGTGTTAGTTCCTTGTTGTAAAAAGAACCTTGGATACCGCAGACTTTCTTCCCTTTTAGATCGTCCCACTCCTCGATCCCACTATCCTTGCGAGTTAAAAGCCCAGTACCAGCAGAGTAGTATTCTTCAGAAAAATCAATAACTTTTTCACGTTCTGGGGTTTTAGTCATTGTTGCAATCACTAAGTCTATTTTCCCTTGTTTGAGAAATTCAATCCTGTTAGAAGCAACAACAGGTACAAACTCTACTTTTTCTTGAGAACCCAGTAATTCATTAGTAATATATTTTGCTATATCAATTTCTAGTCCTGCATTTTTACCATTTTTATCTATAAATCCGTAAGGAGTATAATCAGTCTTAACACCTACGACTATTTTTTCACGCTGCTTAATATTCTCTAATGTATCTCCAGTTGTTTGTTCTTCTCCTCCTGTAGAACAAGCACTCATGAGCAAACCAACCCCAAGTGCGATACATGCTAAAGTTTTCTTGAATCTTACTTTATTGGTTGTAATTGTATTCACTTGTATATTGTCCTCGATACTATAAAACCGAAAGCATTTTGATTTAAAATTATTTTTGTGACATTAGTATAACTATTTTTTTTACATCAATAATTAATTTTTGTATTTTTCACTATAATCAGGATTTTTCACTATAAAAATCACAGATATTATCATCAAGTAAGAAGATTTCTGCAACAAATTAATACTGGAAATACTTGACTAGAATTATCAAGATTTGTAAGGTGTAGCCGACATTACATTACTACGAACAATTTTCCTACATCTTAGGAAATATTTTATCTCTCCAAAAACGACTTAAAAATGCTAATGCGTACACTAGTTATCAAATAATACCCAATACTTACATTCACTTGCCTATTTTCCATCGGAGAGTATTTAAAATTTTATATTCCCCAATATTCTCTAATATTCACCAATATTTGGGGATCACGTAATCAAAATATTTGCCATTGTCCTTAAATTGGGACCACATCACCAATTGCTTCCACGTAAGCGTTAGCTTGCACGTGGAAATTTGGATAAGTTCTTAAAAAATCTCTAATAGCTAAAGCCCGTAGAACGGTGTCATTAGCTATAAACCGTTAACTGTAAACTGTTAAATAATTATTCCTGATTGATAATTTTTGGAACTTTAAAATATTCCCCTTCTTGTTCTGGCGCACCTTGGAGAATTTCTTCCCGATCTGGGTAAGGCTGGAGTTTATCTTGACGGGTAACGTTACTAACATCAATTGCTCGTGTTGTTGGTTTCACATTTTCTACATCCAATTCGTTTAATTGCTCAAAATAATCAAGAATACTTCCCAGCTGGGTAGTAAACAGTTCTTCTTCTTGTGAAGTTAATTCTAAACGAGCTAGATGTGCGACTTTACGTACTTGTTCGCGGTCTATCATAGTTTGGTAATTTGTAAGTGTTAGCGACTAATTGCTTATTCTTGCTTTATTGACATGGGTTTTTGCAACAAACACATGTTATTATTAGCGTTATCTTTACTGTTAGTATTTCAGCAAAAAGAATATGGTCGTTAGTCATTACTTAATTAATAAATAAAGTTAGGGACTAATGACCAATAAGATTAACGACAATGATTAAAAGAATACGTCAACTTGCATTCTACCAGTGGTTTTCAACCAATTTTGGGCTTCAATATAGTTATTCGGTGCCATGCGTATGGCTCGAATCCAATAATCTGCAGCTTGGTCAAACAGTGCTTCTCCACCATCTTCATCGCCAGCTTCTTTGGCTTTTTCGCCTTGATAGTGATAGATGACGGCAATATTGTTTAAAGCTTGAGGTAAGCGAGGATTATTTTCAAGGGCTTGGTGATATAACTCCAAAGCCTTATCATGTTCTCCATTACTTGCGTAAATTAATGCCATATTGTAATATATGAAGCCCCGATCTTGAGAATCTTCTTCTAATAACAAAGCTTCTTCATAATTTTCTAGGGCTTCAGCATACTCACCTTCAGACTGTGCCGACATTCCATCGCGGTAGTAAACGAAAGCTTTTTTGGCTTTGTTATTAGTTGGCAGTAGCTTTAAAATCAAGTCTGCCATCACAGTAAAGGATTTATCGATAAAATTATCGTTTTTCTGGGTTCTTGGCATATTCGCCTCTATGAGCTTCGGATAACTGCTTAATTGATGTTTGAATCAGTGGCTGAGATTGCTTAATTGTTAATGTAACTGATCTAAGTCCAGTTTTTAAAATGGACATGGATCGTAATCTAGTTGGCTGATTTCAAGTAAATTTTTTGCTAACTAAAATTTTTACTAACTCTAACTAAAAAAATTGCTGGTAATTCGCCCTTTTAAGGATTGCGAAATGTTAGATGCAGCTGTTTAAGCAACGGCTTCAACACATTGATGACTATTATGTTTAGGATTATTTACAAACGAGCTAACTTCATAGCTTTTCATATCCTCAGAAGGATAGGGGGATAATAAATCCTGTAATAAAACGGGGGATTGTACTTGTGGGTCTAGCCATAATTCGTAGTCTTGTTGCTTCAGGAGTAATGGCATTCGATGATGAATAGGTTGCAATAATCTGTTAGCTGTAGTTGTCAAAATCGTACAACTGTGCACTTCCTCTCCTTGGGGAGAAGTCCATTTTTCCCATAATCCAGCAAAAGCAAATAAACGTTGATTTTGAAGTAGAAAATAAAACGGTTGTTTTTTATCTTTTTGCTTTTTCCACTCAAAAAAACCATCAGCGACCACTAAACAACGTCGGCGCTTGTAAGCAGAGCGAAAAGCGGGTTTTTCTGCGACCGTTTCTGACCTTGCATTAATTAGCCTAGCACCGATGCTAAAATCTTTAGCCCATGAAGGAATTAATCCCCAACGTAATTTTTTAAATTGACGCTGGAGAGTTTTCTCTTCATTTAGTACAGCTAGTACATTTTGTGTCGGCGCGACATTATATGTTGGTTTGAAATCGGGAAAATTTTTAATATTAAATTCTTCCGCTATAGTTTCTGGATTCGCACTCAGAGTAAATCTTCCACACATATTTTATTTCCTCTAATAGCAATTTAATATTTAGAGTTTAAGTCATAAAAATTAAATTATGCTCTTATGATTTAATTACATTAATTTTATGAAATAATGTTTTTAATTTCCATCATAATATTCTCAATAAAGTTTATTGTATATATATTTTTTTAATTGATAAATTGTTGTATTTTGTTTGATCATTATTCAATAACTTGTTTACCCTATTTATGATGATGAACCGGCTACGTTTGTACGATTTCTTACCTTCTGGCAATGGATATAAGATACGTCTTTTATTAATACAGTTAGGAGTACCATTTGAAAGAATAGATATAAATATCTTGGCAGGAGAATCCCGAACATCAGAGTTTCTGAACAAAAGTCCTAATGGAAAGATTCCAGTTTTAGAAATTGAGCCGAATAGATATTTGGCAGAATCTAATGCCATATTGATTCATTTAGCTGAGGGAACAGAATTTCTTCCTTACGACCGTTTTTTACGCGCACAGGTGTTTCAATGGTTGTTTTTTGAGCAATATAGTCACGAACCATTTATTGCTACATCAAGATTTTGGATTTCTATTCTCAAAAGGGGAAAAGAATATCAAGAAGAACTAAAATCTAAGCAGGAAAAAGGTTATGCAGCTCTGCAAGTAATGGAGGATCATTTACGTTCCCATTCTTTTTTCGTCGGAGAGCGTTATACAATTGCTGATATTGCCTTGTTTGCTTACACCCATGTTGCTGATGAGGGTGACTTTGATTTGGGTGAATTTCCATCAATTCAGGCTTGGTTGGAGCGCGTAAAATCCCAGCCAAGGTATATTCCCATAGACGATAAATTAGAATTTATTAACCAGAATTAGTTAATCAGCTCTCTATTTGGATAAACTATACTCACTAAATAGGAGGTTTTATAATAATTCGTTATTAATAAAATAACGGATACATATGAATTAAATATAGTTTCAATATAACTTTGAAGGTGTGCATCTATTAATTTATAATGGAGGTCTGAAATATAAGCCAAAAAAATAAATAAGAAACAAAAAAAAATACGTAAAAAGTATAAGCTAAATAACAATAAGTAGCCTAATATTTTTCATCCTTGTTTTTGCCTCTGTTATCTTGCTTCTACCAAACCAGAACTTTACGTAGTAGTAAGGAGAAGCCATAGAGAGTAGTCAATAATAGGCAGTAAACGATAAATTGGGAAGTTTGAATTTAGTGAATTATTGTTTGTTTTTGAACAGTCAAAATGTCAGTTTATAATCAAATCACAACATTTTTCTCTATTTGTTGACTATTACCACAAATCACTTCGTTTTGCAGTCATTATTGATAGTTTAAATGGTTACAATCATGATTTAGAATTATAGATCTAGTGTGACCGAATTAAAGAGGAACCCTTGAAGAATATTTTTGTTAAGCATGAGTGGTTTTCCAATGTCAGGGGAGATTTACTCGCGGGTGTACTAGTGGGGTTGGCGCTAATTCCAGAAGCGATCGCCTTTTCCATTATTGCAGGAGTCGACCCGAAAGTAGGTCTGTATGCCTCTTTTACGATGGCTGTAGTTATTGCTTTTCTTGGCGGTAGAATTGCCATGATTTCTGCTGCTACAGGTAGTATGTCGCTACTTGTTACTAACTTAGTAAAAGACTATCCCGAGTATGGCTTGCAATACCTATTTGCAGCCACCATTCTTGCAGGTATTTTCCAAATTCTTTGGGCTGCAATTAAAATTGATCGCCAAATGAAATATGTCTCCCGCGCTGTGATGGTGGGTTTTAGCAATGCTCTGGCAATTCTGATTTTTAACGCTCAATTACCGCAGCTGCAGAATGTCCCTTGGCAAGTATATCCGATGGTCGCGGGAGGTCTAGCAATTATCTATCTATTACCTCGGGTCACCAAAGTATTACCCTCTCCCTTAGTTGCAATTGTTGTTCTGACGATCATCTCTAATGGTTTGGGGATCGATGTCCCTACCGTCGGTGACATGGGAGAACTACCTAGACAACTACCGGTTTTTAGCATTCCCAATATTCCTTTCAATCTAGAAAGTTTGCAGATTATTCTTCCCTATGCAGTGGCTCTATCAATGGTGGGCCTATTAGCTTCATTTTTAACAGCCAATGTAGTAGACGATCTGACCGATACACCCAGCAACAAAAATAGGGAAGCTCGCGGTCAGGGAATTGCAAATATTATTACGGGATTTTTTGGTGGAATGGCTGGTTGTGCCATGATTGGTCAGTCTGTAATTAATATCCAGTCGGGCGGTCGAAAACGTCTGTCTACCTTCAGTGCAGGGATATTATTACTCTTTTTTATGTTAGTGTTAGGAGACTGGGTAGAGAAAATTCCGATGGCTGCTTTAGTCGCAGTGATGATCATGGTTTCCATCGGTACATTTAATTGGGCTTCTTTGAAAAATATTCGGATTTTTCCTAAAAGTGAGACTGCGGTAATGTTAACAACCGTATTTATCACTGTTATGACTAAGAATTTGGCTATGGGTGTATTAGTAGGAAGTGCCCTAAGTACAATCTTCTTTTCTCGTAAAATTGCCCAATTAGTGTTTGTTGATAGTTATCTCAATCCTGACGGTACTAGCAGAACCTATAGCGTAGCTGGACAAATATTTTTTGTCTCTGTGAATGACTTTTTAAACGCTTTCGATTTTCGTGAAGATATTGAGCATGTCAAAATCAACTTAACTAACGCTCATCTATGGGACCAATCAGCTATTGCTGCAATTGATAAAATTGTGCTTAAATTCCGGCGTCAAGGTACTGAAGTAGAGTTATTTGGTTTAAATGAAGCAAGTTCTACCCTAATTGATAGGCTAGCTGTTCATGACAAAGTACAAGACTTGGAAGACCTTAGAGTACAAAAATTAGCAACTAAGGAGTCAGGGGTAAGGAGTTAGATAAAGCACAGAGAGCAGGGGAAGCAGAGGAAGCAAAGAAACCGATTAGATATCATAATATCAGGGGAAAAGTTTATCTTTTCTGAATTTCTCCTCAGCACCCTCAGTTCCTCTGGTTAGCCAAAGTGGGGAATTTTTCGCCTTGTTGAAAAAATATTACTAGAGATATTTTGTTGAAACTTGTAAGTTGGAAGATATCTTCTCAATATATTTCTCAACATAATTTTTATTACTAAACAACCAATGATGAAAAATATACTCCTTTGTACTGATGGTTCCAATTTTTCCCAAATTGGTTATGGGTATGCTGCATGGATCGCAAAACGTATGAATGCTTCGATTGAAGTACTATATGTTACAGATTTGCGCAAACAAAAAGCTACTCAGACGGAAAACTTTAGCGGTAGTATTGGTGTCGGTGCTTATCAAAAGCTTCTCGAACAACTAGTTGAATTAGAAAGTCAAACAGCAAAAGTTAATCATCAAAGGGCAAAAATTATCCTTGAAGAAGCAAAAATATTTTTAATTGAAAATGGAGTAAATCAAGTTAACTCAATCCATCGTACAGGCTTCTTAGTAGATTGCTTCCAAGAATTTGAAGCAAAAGCAGATTTAATTGTTTTAGGAAAACGTGGCGAAACTGCAGGATTTGCGACAGAACATTTAGGGGCAAACTTAGAGAGAATTATTCGTACTTCTAATAAACCTTGTTTAGTCACTCCTAGAGATTATAGTCCAATAAAACGGGTTTTATTTGCTTATGATGGTGGTAAGAGCTGTGATAAAGCCCTCAAGTTTTTGGTTGGTTCTCCTACATTTAAAGATCTAGAATTACATATAATTACAATTGCGAAAAATCACGATACGGACTCTGCAGAAAAATATCTCAAAGCCGCAGAATTAAAAGCAATTCAGGGTAATTTTAAGCCTATCTGTCAAATGTTTGATGGAGAAACTGAAAAAATCATGGGCGAATATGTGGACAGACATAACATTGATTTTTTAATTATGGGTGCTTACGGACATAATCGAATTCGCCATTTGGTGATTGGTAGTACAACAGCTCAAATGCTGCGCAGATGTCATATTCCAATTTTATTGTTTCGTTGATTTGTGATTTTGTAATTTTGTTAATTTGTGATTTTGTTAATTTGTGATTTTGTCGCTCTCAAATAACAATAAACGGGGAATTAGATTCCCCTACTTTTTTGATAACGAATTACATAACATATAGCACTATGGACAAGCGAATGTCCTAACCTGTCGTGGATTGTAAATAAGTGAGATACACCTAAAACCCTAGAAACCAGGTGTGCTAGCTTTTGGTGGGGTTTGTCCTGACTCCTGACTCTTTTTGCAACGCGTTAGCAATCTAGCGGTTAGCGGCTCGTGTAAGCGCGCCCTGCGTGACGTTAGTCAGAGGCTCCCTCCGCCAACGCCATAGGCTCTAGCGTACCGGACCCGTCCGAACCGTAAGGGCACTCGCAAAAATAACTTCCTAATAAAAATAATTTCCCGTACACTCTTCATATGAAGAGTAAACTGATTCTAGAAACAAATATAAAGAAAGAATATGAGCTTCTTTCTTTTGAACTGAGCGAAAAGGGCCGTCGTAAGTGGGCTGGCTTCCAAGCCATTAAGCTTGGTCATGGAGGCAAAGGAATCGTACACCGAGCGACAGGGCTGGATTACAAAACCATCAATCGCGGTATAAAAGAGATAGAAAATGGTGATGGATTGGAGTCAGGAAGGATTCGGACCTCAGGAGGTGGACGGAAATTATTAACAGTCAATTATCCAAATCTTGAGAAAGATTTAGAAGCGATGCTGGAGGATTCCACCTGTGGTGACCCTTCTAATCCACTCAAGTGGACCTGTAAAAGCGCTTTAAATATCGCTTCATCTCTGTGGAAAAAGGGTTACCAGATTTCAGAACGCAGTGTGCATACCCTGTTGGAAAAGATGGGTTATTCTCTGCAAAGCAATCGTAAGACCAAGGAAGGTGGTGATCATCCTGATAGAGACGCACAGTTTCGTTTCATAAACAATAAAGTAAAGTCATTTATACAAGAAAATCATCCGGTGATTTCTGTGGATACCAAGAAAAAAGAGTTGATTGGTAACTATAAAAATTGGGGACGTGAACATCATAAGAAAGGTCAGTCTCCAGAAGTTAAGGTTTATGATTTTCTTGATAAAGAAAAAGGAAAAGTTGCTCCCTATGGTGTCTACGATTTAGCCAAAAATAAAGGCTGGGTCAGTGTTGGTATAAGCAGTGACACAGCAGAATTTGCTACTAACAGCATTCGCAGTTGGTGGTATGAGATGGGGCAACACACCTACCAAAATGCCAAAGCTATATATATCAACGCCGATGGTGGTGGTAGCAATGGCACAAGAAATCGTTTGTGGAAGAAAGAGTTACAAAAATTCGCCAATGAAATTGGTAAAGAGATACATATCTCTCACTTTCCCCCCGGCACTAGTAAATGGAATAAAATCGAACACCGGATGTTTTGCTTTATCTCTTCCAACTGGCGTGCTAGACCCCTGCTCGATACCGCTACTGTTGTAAGTTTAATCAGTAATACCACCACTTCAACAGGTCTAAAAATAAAAGCCAAACTTGACGAACGCATTTACAAAACCGGCATCAAAGTCTCTGACCGAGAAATGAAACAACTTAACTTACACAAAGACAACTTCCACGGTGAATGGAACTATTCAATCAAACCAATTTAGGAAGTTATTTTTGCGAGCCTCCTTAGTTAGGGACTTGATGTACCAATCTGCAAATCAATATGAAAAAGACCCTCTATTATTAAGCTTTCTTAATTCTCTACAATTAATAATAGATATTATCCAATTTGTCAATTATATAAATCCTGAATTAAAAGACCTCCAAAGCGAATATTTATTATTTTTAATTTCCCAATCAGAAATTGACCGGCCCCGAAGAAATCGTGTAAATCCCCGTGTTGTCAAAATCAAAATGTCCAAATTTAAACGTAAAAATCCCACTCATAAATCGGAAATTAGAGATTTGAAAAAAGATTTAGAAATTATTGTTCCAAAGGCAGCTTGAGCATTTCATTCACGGGTATTGGATTTAAAATAATATCCTTGCGACTTAGTGGATTTTGCATTGACTGACATTGCAAGAAAAGATCGCATAATCGTTTTAGTTCTTGAATACTCAATTTGCGAGGTAACTGGAAACTATCTCTAACAAGCGGTTTAGTAACTGCTTCAGAGAACTTTGGCGTTGACATTGATTCAAATAAAACTCTCAAGCTTTCAGCACTGGTTCTTAAGCTTTGGTTACCAGGATTTTCCTCTCTCGCAGCACCAACTAAATCTCCGACCCAATTCTCTGCTTCTGCCTTTTTTATTAATTCAAAAACTATATCCCTTAAATTACCTTCTACTGGAGCAACAACACCTAAGCTTTTATTCAATTGAAAAGATAACATTTGCTCTAATGATGACTTTTTAGGGAAAGCATCTATTAAAGCATCTTGCAATTGCTGACGCTGTGAACCAGATAACCCCATGTTTTATATATTACACTACCTACCAATATCTTACCCTACACCTTCTCTCACCCCTCTCAAAATTAATCAAGCTACGAACATTACAACAATCTCAAAACTTCCAAAAATATCCCAGTATCTGATAATTCAAGCATTTACACTAAGGAAGAACCGTGCTTTTATTCCTACTCAAGGATAATAAATATACATCAATCATTTTCTGTCCCGTTCTTTCCGTTCACACAGTGTGTTCAAACAAAAATATTCAAGATTATTCCCGGACGATACTCCCCTTCTCCCTACCTTCTTAACATTATGGACATAGTTAACAGCAATTACCTCGAATGCTTGTGTGACAAGATTTTGAGTACTCTATTCCACAAAAGTATAATTCCGATGAATTACGTGGAAGAAGCATGTGATGATGCTATGCACAACTTGCAAAATTCGCATACGTCTGCCGCTTATGACGTTAGCCAACGCAACTGCATTATCGCATCGCAAACATATCTGAGATTACAAAAACTGATTCACCAAAAGTTGCCAAGACTCCGAAAAGCGTAGTACTCGACACCATTACACCATAGTTCCGGCAGAGTTAGCTGCCAGAACTATGGTGCAACGACGTAACATCAGTTATGCAACTCAAACTCAACAAGGTACCGTCTTCTTGGGATATTTTTATGTTTCTTGTTGCTACTACTCATAAGTTGGGTATCAGTTTTTTTGAATATATGCGTGACCGCATTTCTCAAATTGGAGATATCCCACCTTTGGTAAATCTTATTTAGGAGAAGTCTTCTTCTAATCCTTTTGGTTGGTCGTGGCAATTTGAATAACTCCCTACCCCGAATTATTGAGGGGATACCATTAACTCATCTACAAAATCACCCCCATTTTTTAAATATCTCCTGTATAAGCTAACAACACCAGCAAGTTCTCCGACTCCTCCTTCTTAAAGTTACTTTTCGCGGTTAACTCGACTGTCATTGGTTCGGCTGTGACATCAGAAATCTTAATATCGAATTGATCGCCCACTTCCGTTAAAACGCCATTGGAGAAGTCGTAAATCTGCCGAACCGAGATTTCAGTTGGAGTGACGTTGGCGGGAACCGTATTTTTCGGTAATGAGAGAGTTATCGATTGTACGTTGGTTTGATTCTTGAAAGCATACCAATTCGTGGCGAATTCGTGGGCTAAACTAAACAAACGCACGCCACGATATTGCTTGAACGCGTCTAAATCCATCACCGACTGTTTGAAGGAGCCGCTATCAATTTTGCACATATACCGCAGGTGAATCACCACATCAGTAATCGTGTCAAAATCAAAGCGGTTGGTTTGTTTGGGAAGTTCTAACAACCATGTCGAAACTGCTCCCGTTCCTTCAAAGGGAAGATAGCGATCGTCGTTGAAATCTAACTCGAACACGCCACTATCTTCCACACCTGTGGAAATGGCGATTTGTTGATTCGCTCGCCAATCAACTCTAATGGAATCGGGCATATTTTGTTCTTCTCCGAGTAAATACTTTACCCCAGTAATATCAGGCGACATCAGGGTTTTGTGTCCCGTTTGCGTTAGGGTAGCGTTTACTGTTTCGTAGGGACCAACCACTGCTGGAATTGAGAGTGAGACGGATTTGATAATGCGGAAATAGTGACCAGGAAAATCGCGGTCGAACAGTAATTCACCTAAAGTAAACTGACAGCGACCGGTATCTCGTAATTGTAAGAAGGCGATCGCATCGAGACGTGCCAAGGATATGGTTTTGGTAATTTCTAAATAGCGGCTGTCTTGGTCGAGGGCTGATTTTTCTAGACGTGCCAGATCTAACCGTAATGCTTCCCCAGCAAGCAAACCTTTGCGGCGACTGTCCCAATAGCCGAAACTAATATAGGTTTCGTCAGTTCCGAACTCGAACTGGAAGGCGCGTTCGGCTTGTTTCGCCACGTCAAATGCGAGTTTGTAGGTTTGGAAATACAGCGAAGACAGGCGATTTGCCATCCAGTTGTAAAGCTCTTTATTCAGGAACTTGGTGCGATAGAAGTTTCCTACCTCCTTATTCTGATCGATGCTTGTTTGGTGAATTAACAAGTCTCGACTCGCAGCATTAATCTGGGCAACAGTGGCTTCAATTTGTTTTTCAATTTCATCAATGTCTAACTGCGCTAATGTTTTATTATGATCCCATTCCTGTTTTCGACGTACGTATTCGGCCTGTGTCCCAAAATTGGTAGCCGTGCGATCGAAAATTCCCGCCGCAATTTCAAGAACGTCGCCTAGCTTATCGACAGGTTTGGCAAACTTACTACCACCAGATTTCACTGTCGCGACGGGACTTCCGCCAAAACCCGATCCACCCACTTCAATATCAACTGTACCCCCCAACACTCCGGCAATAGATTTGGAAATGGCAGCACTACTTTGAAGGACGTTAGCCGTGATGCTAGCACCTGATTGTAAGTGTTCCAAAGTGATCAGACCGAGATTGCCATTTCCTCGCACTGTTTCATCGTAGTAAAGATACCGTTCCTTTGCACTTTCGAGACTTTTTTCTAAAGCGGTGAGATTAGCATTGAGTTCTGCTTGCTGAAACTGTTTCACTTCAGTTGTCCGCTCTAAAATATCGAGTTCGTGAGTATGTTGCAGTAGCGTCAGTTCTTCATCGCTTTTGTTGTCTAAGGCTTCCAGAAGTGCACCGCCGAATTCGATGACATACTCTACCATTTCTTTAGCTTTTTCCAGCATAAAGGAATAGCGATAGTGGGGAACGGAGATATTCGTGGCAGCTAGTGCACTTCCGATTCCGCCAGCTAAACCACTGGCGGCTGCTTGAACTAGTGCTGCTGGGTTTATTGGCGGTTGGAACAGAGACAAACTGCGGAAAACACCATCAATGTTGAGACTGTGGCGAATTTTGTAGAGTCGATCTTCGACAACATCCCAATATCCGAGGAATTGAGAGTTTTCCGGAACACAGAAGCGAGTAATCACACTGCGGTGGGGGTTAAAGGGAATGGCTGGCGTTGGGGCAGCGTTGTTTCCATTTTCAATCAGGAAATCTGGTAAGGTATTAATTTGATTGCGCTCTAAATCTGCTTTAACATCTTCGTAAGTTCCCACCTCTTCTAACTGACGGGCAGGTTTTGACTGCGGAGTTGGTCCCAATAGCGCGAAAGCTAACACGTAAAGTTGTGTGGCTTCAGTAATCGATTCCCGTGTATCTTGACGGAACAGGTAATCGCCCCAATCAATCAGGTTGTCGATATATTTCATTACCACCGTTTTCTGATAGGTGTTGATGCGAAGCCGTGCGATCGCATGGGGATCAAAGGGATCGTTACGATAGGCATTGAGGGCGTCTTCGTCAGACAGCATTTCCGAAAGAGTTTCTAAGGAAAGGCTGCGGAAGGGACGATAACGCCAGTAGCGATCTTTCGACGAGTCGGTGCTGCTTACGTTTGTTTCCTGGGCAGTGGGATTAAAAATATAATGGTACCATTTTTGCGCTTCAGCAAACTTCTGATTGGCGTTGAGTTGGTTGGCAATTAGAAAGGGAATGTGGAAGAATATTTCTTCGTAGTACAGTCCGTAAGCACCTTTGAAATCGATGCGGTTGTCTAATGTCTGTTTAGTTGTCGTTTCGTTGCCGTTAGGTGGGATGATGCGAATGTCGAGATTGGGATCATCGAGATCGGATCCTAATAAGGCTAAATTTGAGAAATCTGGTTCTTCGGTGTTTTGAGACTCAAGACTGAGCAAACCGTCAATTCCGTCACCGAAAAGTTTTTCGCTTAAGGTTTGAACGGCGAAAGTATTCAGACGAAAGAAATTGAATTTAATCACCGAACCATTGTCCACTTCTAAGGCAAAATCGCGGTCAAAATACAGATCAAACTGCTTTTGTGTCCCGCCACCTCCTGCATTGGCAGAAGAATTTGAGCGCAACCGTTCTTCCGACGTTTGCAAGCGCCAGTCATCGATCGAGATTTGCACCAAAAAGATTTCGTCACCGATATCTAAAATGAACCAACCCGGTTGATTGTGAACGTCGAGGATATAGGATTCGGTGATGTTGAGTTGCACTCCACTATCGCGATTGTTTAGGAGTACGGTATTGCTGGCGTTGTTATTCCATTCCGTAATCGCACTACTGAGTTCGTTGGTATTCTCGTCGAGGACAGTAATGCGATCTTGGGGATCGAAGCGATCTAACGGATAAATTTCATTTTGAACGTAGTCCTCGAGCGCGATTTTTGCCTCCTCCTCAATACCGACAATCGCACCCGATTGCGGTTCAGCCAGGGAAAGACTGTAGCTATTGCCAGCGTCGGAATTTTTAATCAACGTGTATTGATATCCGACATCTTTCAAATTGTTCCGCAAGGTTTGAATCACGTCACCGTAAATCAAAACGATCCGTTCGCGGGTACTTTCGGGAACCGACGATGCAAATACTTGTTCAAGACTTAACTGGTTTTCCAGACTTAACTCGTCTTGAGTGGCGCGAGTGAGTTGAGGTTGACTATCGAGAGGTAAGTGCAATTCTAAACCAAATTCCCTACCGTATTTGCGTTGGAATCGCTCAGCTTCGATATCTGCCTTTTCACGGACATAGTTCCAGACGCGAAACTCACTCATTAACGGTTGATATTGACCATCGTTTTCAACGGTACTGGGGGGATTTTCAGCATCCCCAATCTGAAGAATTCCGGCACTAGCCAAGGGAGGTGTTACTTGAAAGGTTAGTTTGGTGCCCTCGGCGACATAGTTATCACTAACATTGTCATAGATATAGGAGGTGAGTTGGTATTCAGTTGAGTTGTATTCCAACACAAATACAATTTGTTGCCAGGTATTATAATTGACAGATTCAAGTACCGTTTTTGTCGTTGTTTTAACCTGTAATTTGAGTTCGAGATTGCCGCGTTGGTACTTGTGAACGGTGGCTTCTGCTGATTGTGCTTCTGCAAGGACTTTGAGCAGTTCGCTCAAACAGTTAATCGTGTGTTGGATAGCTGAGTCTGTATGTCCGTTGATTTTGGATGTATCCGGTGTATTCAATGCTGCTTCGGTTTCGGCATTGCTCGCTTCCTGTTGAGCATTCCCTAGGTGTACCTTGGCGTTTGTTAGTGCTGTTGATACACTACTGGAAGAATTGGCAACGGGGAGAGCGTATTCTGCCGCTGTCACTGCTTGATTGGCAACAGTGGCGACGCTGCTGGCTAAATCGGCAATATCTTGAGCATTGCTTGAATTGGAAGCGGTTTCTGCATCGTCAATTGCCGTTGTTGTGTTGTCGATGGTTGTGACGGTAGCGCTGGCGAGTTGTTTGGCATTTTCAGAGTTATTTGAAATCGCGTTAGCCGCGTTGTTCGTAGTGCTACGTTGTGCGATTAAAGTTGACTTGGTATTGTCGAGTGAAGTTGACAAACTGGCTCGGAAACTCTGAATCGCTTGAATAGCAGCTTCGATCTGTGTAAATGCCGTTTGCGACTCGTTCACCGCCGTCATAATTTCCGGTTTTTGACCAATGGCGGACGGCGTATGCGTCAGCGTAGCTTGCAGAGGATTAGGATTGTTGCTGTCGGCTTCGTAACTGAATAAAGTAAAGGTGTGAACCGGGATTTCCGTCGTCGACGTCGTCTCGGTGAGATTATTCGCCCGCAACCAGAACGAAAAACTCAGTTTCTCCATCAAAAACGAAGGTAACGTCTCTTCTGCGTAAGAGTTAGGTCCAAGTTGCGCCACTTTTAAACTCATCAACGGTTCGGCAGATCGCTGTACCGGAGACGCCACGTCCGATGTTCGCCAGCGTTGAGCATAAACCCGCTGCCATTTTGGTTGGCGTTGTTGCCAGTCTTCAAGTTCGACGCTTTTGAGTTCGTCCACCTGCAAAGTTTGCGGTTGCACCCAGGTTTTGCTGAAGTTGTAGTAGGAATATTTGATAACGGGAGTTTTGATGGTGACGTTGACTTGTTCGATAACGCTGTTTTTGTCGCTGTAAACTAACGTTTGAGGATTGAGAGTTCCACCATCATCTGAGTTGATGCTGGGTTTTGCTATGTTGATTTCGCTACCATCGGCGGAGTCATCTATTTCAATAGTTCGACCTCCAGGAACTTCTTGAGAATGTTTCTGCTGAGCCTTCTCTCCTAAGAAGATTTCCTTTCCGTTTTGGTCTACGGGTCTGCTAACGTTATCTATGAACTTGTTTTCAACCCACTTGCGGTCCTCAGCTCGGATGCTGTCGGGAATTTCTGCCCAAAATAGGAATAATTTATTAAAGGCAAAGACAGGCGAAACATATTCAGCATTAATGGTCAAATCGATTTTTTCCCAGGGTTCCCAATGTTGGCTGTTCACCCATTCCCGGAAATAGTATTCTTGGGTGTTTTCGTTGCGACCAACAAGATAGAGGGTATTCGTAACTTCGGAGTTAGAAACTGTTGTTAAATCCCGGTTAGGCGCTGATGTCCAAGTTATACCTGATTGAACTTGTAAATCTTTAGGAGATTCCTTGACACCTTGTATAACTCCCCTGAAATCTTCGACCGTATCTCCCTCACCTTCGTTCATCTTCCAATAGTAGAGAAGATTGGTTTCGTTGGCTGGGTTTTGTACACCAAACGCCATGCTATCTTTGATTTCTTCAGCACTACGGGCAGTATTCCAAATTCGAACATCCCGCATTTCACCGATGAATTCTAGGTTGCTGGTATCTTCATCTATTAGACCCCCGAGTACGAATGGGATGTTAGGATTGTCGATGTTGGGATAGAAGATATCGCCTGTTCGTTCTACCGAATCTTTTTCAATTCCATTGACATAAAGTATGACTTTTGAGCCATTGTAGGTGGCGGCAAGGTGATACCAACGATTGGGGGTGTAGGAAGCCGAAACTTTTGATAGCAAGCTGGAGTCGGGGGGATTTCTGTCTGCTGTCGAAAGGTAGATATAGAAACTATTCTGATTCGCTCGTAACATCCATCCTTTCTGTTCGCTGCTTGTCCAATTGTATGCACTCATCAATCCACCATCGACAAGTTGACTATCAGGTTTAACCCACAGTTCTAGGGTGAACTGTTTGGTAATTTGGTTGCTGATAGTCGCAAGTGTTGGGTGAATGCTAAAGTGGCTGGTACCGTCGAATTTGAGTGCGTAATTTTTGGGAAGATTGTCGGTGTCGATGTAACTTCCGACAATTGTTAAGTTACTAACTTCCGCAAATTTATCTAGATAGCGGGTGTAGGCATTGGCGACGTTTTCTTCTGTGGCTTCGCTTTGTTGAAGTTCATCTTCTAAGGCTTTAAACAGTTCAGTTTTGGTGTCTCGCAGTTCGGGTTCGATATAGTTTTCCGGATATAGGAAAACTTTTCGATTTGCCTCCCAAACCCGATAGTTTTTCATCCATTCCCATTCATCGATGGGAATTTGTTCGGGATTAACGCCTAATTCCAGATTCATTAAGCAGCGTTGGACGTAAAGCTGTAAACTGGCGGTAGCTTGCACTATGCGAGAGGTTTCAACTTCGCTACTCATCTGGACGTCGATAAGGAGATATTCGTAAAGAATATCGGCAGTTTGGTTGGTAACGAGTTCTGCGGATAGGTTTTCTAAAGCAACAGCAGTGAGGCTATCTCGTTTTTGAATAGCTAAGAGATCGTGAAGGGGTTTGTAGACGTTCGACCACTGGGTTTCATCATATTTGGCTCGGACTAAATCGAACAGTGCTGTGGCGTGACGTTGGTAGAAGCTAAAGCTGAGGTCGCTGATTTGTGCTAAGTCGATGAGATAATTGACATCTGCACCTAAGGTTTGGACGATTTGGAAGGCTTCGGTGAGTTTATCGAGATTGGGAATAGTGTTGTAATCGCCTTCGCTCGCCAAGTGTGGGGTTAGGGTTTCGATGTCGAGTTGAGACCATTCGGTTAAGTTGAGGATGTAGGTTTTGTCTTGTAAGCCCTTGGCGAGTTGGTTCCCCGGATCGTTGAGCTTGGTTTTGAGTTCGACGAAGGTGTGCAATTGATCGAGATTGCTGTAAGAGGGATTCACAAGACTCTGGGCGGATAATCCGAATAGTTCCGGTTGACTGAGCAACAGTTCGATTTCGTCGTCACTGAAGTCGAACTGTTGCAGGAGGAACAGGGTTTTGTTGAGTCGACCGAGATCGGTGGCGAAGTCAGAATCGGAGTCAACAGCTTGATTTTCCACGATCGCACTGGTTTGAGTTAAAACCGCTACCACATTAATTGTGCCCCGATCGTAGGTTTTGCCTGTGGTAAGTTTGAGTAGCATCGATAGGCGATCGACATCGGTGCCGAGTAAATCCGCCAGTGCAACTGATATGGTGACGTTCAACCCTTGTTGCAGAGTTTCCAGTTGGGTGGTAATTGTCGTCGGTAGCGTATTTTGAGTTTGACGGCGGCGCTCGAGTAAATCTCGAATCGCAGCAAATTTTTCGGTTTCGATGTCGTCTGAACCGGCAATTGTTCGCAAGGCTTCGACGCTGTAATCGAGGGGATTATCGGTTAATACCATACCGCTATCGTCGATAAGTCCAGCATTTTGCAGTGTGCCTTCGTCGATCGCAAGACCTTGGAATGTACTCAACCAGTTCAATTGGGTGGTTAAGGGGATTATCTTGTCTTCGTCGTCTTTGGTGGTGACTAAAGCGATTTCGCCTTTGGTGAAACTGGTATCAAGTACAACACTTACGGTTACTTCATTCCCGGTACTGCCATCGGCAGATGGCAGATATAATGTCAGTCCGTTGATTTTGCTTTGCTGTTTGAGGTAGTCGTAAATGGCACGAGAAGCAGCTTCGCTAACTTCCTCGGATACGAAACTGGTGGGAGTAAGGAGAAATCCACGGGATTGATCTAGCAGTGTGGTGGAACCGTCAATAACGTCGGCATCGGTGAACGGTTTAGACACACGGTTATCTTGGCGATCGTAGACGAGAAATTCGTATTCAGATAAATCGATTCCTGTTTCCTGCATCCAATCGCTACGTTCTTTCAATGTAAGTACGTCTTGGATGTTAAATTCGGTTAGGTTATTGAGGGGTATCTCGGTATCTACCGGTATCTCGGTACGTACCGTTTCAAGTTTCAGGAGATCGATCAGTCGTATCACTTCTTCGATCGAAAGAGCCAAAATACTTGAAAGTAACTTAATCCGATACAATTGCGTCAAATAAGGACCGTCTAAGATAACAGTTCCCGCATCTTCGCCACTAATTGCCGACACCATGACTAACAAGTCATCTTGAGAGGAAATGCGCAACGAACCCATCAAACGAGTTCGGATTTCCCGTTGGTCGGATTCAGTACTGTTCACCTGCCAATACAGACGTTGTGCGTAAGACCAAGTTGTCGAAGTGGTGGAAGGATTAAAGATGTCGTCGTAGGGGGTTTCACTGTCGCCGACTCCCGTATGTTTGAGGTTAGACCACAGCGCACAAAGACGGTCGATCGCGATATTGTACTCACTTTGTAGTTGATGGAGATAGGCGAGTTCGACTAAGGGAATTGTCGGATTGCTGCTTCCTGAATCGGTGAGTTCTGGGAGAATCATTGGCGCAACCACACTGAGGGGTAATTCCGTCGCAGTATTCCAATAAAAGAGCAATTCTGGCACTGTGGTATCGTCAAGACCGTACAGATTGTCGCGGATTTGTGCTTGAGAACGAACGGTTTGCCAAATTCGAACTTCGGCAATTTGACCGTTGAGAGAATCAGCGATCGGTTTTTTATCTGTTGACGGTGTAAACCCGATGTGAAGTTGCTCTGCGGTTCCCCAAAGTTGGGAACCTGGTTGTTTGTCGATAACGTGACCGTCGAGTAAGGCACAAAACGCATCGTCTCGCAATTCAGATCGACCATCTAATACAATTGCGGCGTGGTGCCAGTGGCGAGACTGAATCCTTTCTGTGGCGATAATACTGCCTTGCCAACCGCTTTCACTATCAACGTTGTTAACCCCTTCAAAGTAGAGTTTTCCACTTTGAACATATATACTTAAACCTCGTGTTTGATCCCCTTCTTCGTAAATCGTTTGTCGCGTTGACAAGGTGGGATTTTTGCATAAGAACCAAACCTCAATCGTTCGCTGGGCGCGATGTTCGTAATCTTGCGCTTTGACCGCAGGAATGGTAATTTCTGCCGATACCGGGAGGGTAAGAACAGAACGACGCGCATCGAGAAACGCCGTTGGTTCTCCCCCAGAGGGTTTGCGACTATGGAGAAGTCCACCGAGTTCCAGGGGAACACCGTTGGCGAAAAGATTTGGTGTTACTTGTCGAGAATTGACGGTTTCGACAACGCTTAACGACCAAACGGCGACTAAATGTTCCTCGCTTGCACTGACGGGATGGTAAGTTGTTTGTGCTAATGTTTCTGCTGTTTTAGCAATATCCCAAACCCTCACTTCTTGTAACAAGCCGCTAAAACCGTGACCTATTTCTAAGATTAAGTTGTTGCGTTGGATTGTAGCGCTGGGGGTGATGTTAGGTTGGGTTTTTCCGTCTATATATAATGTGACGCTATTGCCACTCAATGTTACCGCCACGTGAGTTAAGGTTTCCAATTGAACGGCATCTTGAGTTTCAACAACTGTTCCCAACGCTTCAAATTCGAGTTTTCCTGTCGTCAAAAGTCGTAACTCGAATTGGGTTGAAATGGCACCTGTATCAGGAATATCTCCCCACCAAAGAATGGATCGATTTTGAGTCAAACTATCAACGCGAATCCAAGCTTCCAGGGTGAAGTCAGACTCAGGAAAGGCAAAATCAGCGGTGGCAAGGTACTGTCGCGTTCCATTGAAGGATAAGGCGTTTTGAGATAGCGGGTTGAGCAGAATCGGGTGGTCGTTGATTTCATTCCAAATCGGTTGTTCCCGTTCTGGGTCACTCATCCAGAATAGTTGATAGGAATTCTCCTCTTGGGTAACTTGACTAAGAATGAGGGTGTCGGCGCGATCGTCAAAAATCCAGTAGGCGGTTAGGTTAGCGAGAACGGCTTGACTCACCAGAAGGGGACGATTCCAATTTTGACTAATTTCCTCTGGGGTTCGCACCGTTTGCCAAATTCGCACTTCGCCAATCCAACCGTGGAAGTAGTGATACCTTCGGTGAACCCCCTTGGGGTTATCCCTGAGGGTAGAATTGACAGAATCCCATTGTTGTGCATAGCCGATGGAAGCTTCTCCTACTCCTGCAAAGGCGCTGGTGTTTTCCCGCTGTGCCACCTGTTTACCATCGACGAGAATGGTTGCGGTTTGGGTGGTAGCATCGTAGCGCCAGGTGAGGTGATGCCATTCGCTATCCAAGGCAAGATCAGATTGGAAGGTGGTGTCCGCGCCGAAGCTAAAGCTGGGTTTTCCGGCTTCTATTCCCAAATTCAATATTGGCGGATTGTCCGTGTTGGCGTTGGTGGCACTGCCTAAAATCGGCATCGATTGATCGCTGGTTTCTCCTAATTTCACCCAAGCTTCAACGGTGAAATCTCCCGACAAGTTGAGTTCGGCAACGTCGGACAAAATCACGCGGTCATCTTTGCCATCTAAATACAACGCCGAAACAGAACCGTTGAGGACAGAACCGTTGAGGGTTGGGGGAAACGGTTGCCATTTTTCGGCGGTATTTTCTAAACCGATAACTAGGGTGGCGGGGGGTAAATATTCGGTTGTCTCCCGTAATTGGCTGCCTTCGCCATCATCTAAATGCCAGTAACCACAAAGATTTGGTTCTCGTCCAGTAAGATAGCGATTAAAGTTAGTTTGGATTTCCTCGGCTGTGCGTGCCGTATTCCAAAGCCGGAATTCTGCGATTTGTCCGGAGGTGACGCGATCGGGATGTTCAGTTGCGCTGACATTAGCAAGAAAAGCGTTGAATTTGTCAGTTAAGACTGAAGACGGCTGAGATTCTAATGGGGGTTGAGACCCTGAAACACCTTTATCCCTGTGGAAAATCTGCGAAATTGCTCCGTTATCCCCATAAACTGCCGCGATATATTGCCATTGGTTCGGTTCGTCGTCTTCGGCAAACCAGAATTCAATGGTGTGGGGTTGGGTTAAATCAACAGTCGTATTTCCCAAGGCGAGATAGTCGTTGTAGCCATCGAGAATCGGGGATTGGCGCGGGGTGTAGATTGGTGGACGTGCGGAGGTAAATGAATTATCGTCGGCAACTGTTGACAAATATGCAAGTTTATAATTACCAGAAATATCAAATAGGGTACGGTGTTGAGTATCTGAGAAAATCCAGTAAGTTACTAAGCCATCTTCGTCTCCTCGCAACCTGCGATCGCGGTGTTGTTGCAAATCTTCGTCAGTGCGAACAGTGTCCCAGATGCGAATTTCGTCGATGAATCCTTGGAAAAAGCTATCATTCCAAGTTCCCGCGTTAGCATCCCACTGACGAGAAACGCCGATGTAGAAGGTTCGGTCAATCGCAACTGGGTCGACCGTAAGAGTTTGTGTGCTGGTTTGTCCTGTGCTAGTTTTTTCGCCAAGGGAAAGGGTAAATGTACCTTGGTTGTAGCGACAGACGATGTGATACCAAGTGTTGGCAGAAAGGGAAAGATCGCTGGTGAGGAGTTCTTGTCCCTCTAGGGTAAGGCGAAGTTGACCGTTCTCAACACTCAAACTCCATGCTTCTGAGATGGGGTCGAGTTTACTGGTAACGGAACTCAAAATCGGATGGGAACCTGTCACATCGGGTAAGTTCACCCAAGCTTCAATGGTGAAGTCATCACTGACAAGACCCAGGCTTGCCGCTGGTGGTAATACAACAGTATCGCCATTGAATTGGAACAGATTAAAGCGTCGCTGTATCCAGTCCGGCTGCGCGAAAACTCCCAATTTCAAGCTGGCGTTACCGCCTCCGGCTAGATTTTCCAACTGATTACCCTGACCTTCCTCGATGGGGAGATATACTAACAGTCCCATTTCCATTCCCATAAGTTCGGCATAGCGGAATTGTCTCAATTCCTCAGGCGATCGCACATAGTTCCATAGGCGAAGTTGGCTAATGCTGCCGTCGAAAGCGCGATATTCTTCTAAGGTTGGCGCTTCAAGGCGAGAAATTCCCAGGTAGAAATTTTGTAAAGTTAGTTCAGATAAGGTTATTTCGTGGATGATGTTAACCCCATCGTCCAGATAAAGCTGTGTCTTGAGGCTTTGTACTTGAGAATCCCAATCCCAAGTTACAGCAATATGATGCCATCCTAGCTCGAAGTTGACCGAAGCTGAGGTGAGATCGAGTTGTGCGCCATTTTCACTTCCCACGTAAAATCGGAGTTGTCCGTTAGCGACATCAAGGCGAAAAACGGTATTTTCACTAGAAGCATCGAAGAGAATTTTAGACCCTGTGGGGGAGAATTGCGCCCAAAGTTCGATCGAGCCAGTAGTTGTTGGAACCGTCGCACTATCAATAAAGGTTTCCGAACCAACTAATTCTAAGGCGCGATCAACAATCAGCCATTTTGAATTGGGGTTGTCGGTATTTTGACCTGTATGTAAGCTTGCTGGACTACCTCCGGTGAGGTTGCGAAGTATCGTTCCCGTTCCTTCATCAATGGGAAGATTGACAAGTAAACCAGAGGAAATTCCTTGCCAAGGCAATTGTTGAAGTTGTTGAATTTCTTCTTCTGAAAGCATCCGATCCCAAATACGCACCTGGCGCACTTGTCCTTCTAGTGGATCATTTTCCACTACCTCATAATTGCTGCGGTTTTGGCCGATATAGAGGGTGTTGAAATTCGGTTTATCTTTATCGCCTTGTCTGGATCTGTCGTTGCGTTCACTCGCTTCCGGTTCGAAATTGTCTAAATATAATATGGCGTTGAGTTCTTGGTCGTGCTTATATTCCCAAACGGCAACGATGTGATGCCATTGCACGTCGAATTCAGACAGTGAAACATTCCTAAGATCTATTTCTGCTCTAAAGTTATCATCACTTCTATCTTCTAAGTTGAACCGCAGTTTTTGATCTTCAACATCGAGAATGAAGTACTTACTATCTCTGTTGTTGTTATTCACCTCAATGGAGGCATCGAATAAAACTTGATCGCGTTTGGGAGAGAATTTCACCCAAAGTTCGATTGATCCAGCTTTTGTTGGGGTGTAGTTATCAACTTCAATGTAGTCGTCAACGCCGTCGAATTGTAAGGCGTAATCGATGACTCTCCATTGTGGGTTGGGATGAAGAACGGATAAAGCTTTGAGTTTGAGGTTATGCCCAGAAACGATATCACTAATTGTCGTTCCAGTCCCTTCGTCGAAGGGTAAATAGGTCACCAAACCGTCTTCGTTTCCTTCTAGGTCAGCATCTTGCAATCGTTGTAAATCCTGAGGAGATTGTATCCTATCCCAACCTCGCAACTGCGCGATCGCACCGTAAAACGGTTGTACTGCATTGAGATCTTCACCCTGGTTCAATCCGAGATAGGGGATGACAAAGCCGGGTTTAACGCCATTACCAGTTTGTTGAGAACTAACTTCGAGTTCGTTGAGAGTAAGTCGAATTTGCGTTACTCCTTCGGTGCTGTCGAACTGCCAAGCGATGGTGATATGGTGGAACGACGTTGTATCTGGCAGCATAAGGCGAACACTCGATTCAAGATCTGAGGTATCTGCCACTTTGAACTGCACAAATCCGTCGAGAACTTCCAACAGGAACGGCGATGTTTCATTGGAAGCATCGAGTAACACGGCATTTCCCATGGATGCAAACTGTACCCAAAGTTCAATCGTTCCGGTTTCTGCAATTGAATAGGTTGACAGTTCGATAAAGTCTGGAGTAACACCGGAGTTGGCGTTGAGAAGCAGAGCATGAGATTGACGAGTCCAGGCTGGGGTAGCCTCAACTTCAACCCATTTCGCATCAATCTCGGCGTTGGTTTCAATTAAGGCAGAATAGGCATTTGCTGTTCTATCAACCAGCTGAGTTCGCGGATCGTGATCGAATTGCCAATGTGCCGTCAGATCGCTAGTTTCTGAAATGATCTGATTCCAATTTTGCTCAATATCTTCATCAGTTCGGGCATTTTTCCAAATTCGCAGTTCGGCAATTTCTTCTCCCGATACACCTAAATTCAACGGTATACCCTCAGAAATTCCCGAAGTGTCGAGAGTTTCGCTAGTGGAAACGGTTTCATTTTTGATAAACAGCGTATGTATATTGGTGGTGCGATCGTAACGCCAAGCAAGGTAATACCATTCATTACTGGTTAGAGAACTCGTCGAAATCAGTTCTGCTTCAGCAATTTTAAGTTTCACCTCTCCTGTTTCGGAGGTGTTCTAAAGGTGTTGATGTGCTAATCTGTATAGGAAGAAAAAATATTGTTAATACAAGTGATTACACAAATACTTCACTGTCCTCATTGTCAAGGCACTGATATTGTAAGAAATGGTAAAACCCGACAAGGTAAGCAACGATTTTTATGCAGAGAAGAACCTTGTGACGGTAGAACATTCATTTTAGATTACTCTTACGCAGGTCAGTCGAAAGAAGTAAAAAAGAAAATCATAGATATGGCTGTCAATGGCAGTGGAGTTAGAGATACTGCAAGAGTTTTAAAGATTAGCACCAATACTGTACTCAAAGAATTAAAAAAAGAAAAACCAAATACAGCAAGTAAATTTACCATTGCTAAAGCAACTAAAACCAGAACAAGTTACAGTCGAGATTCAATTGGTTCAACCAGAAGAAAAGCAGGAACTACAAGAATCCCAGATAGATGAAATGTGGAGTTATGTAGGGAATAAGTCTCAGGAACGCTGGCTGTGGCATGCAATTGATCATAGAACTGGTAAAGTTTTAGCTTATACGTTTGGATTACGTAAAGATGAAGTGTTCCTCGAACTCAAATCTTTACTCTCACCGTTTGGTATCACTCGATTTTATACGGACGCTTTAGGCACATATAAACGTTGCTTGGCTCCAGAAATCCATGTTGTCAGTAAGTATAATATGCAGAGAATAGAAAACAAACACTTAAATTTAAGAACTCGAATTAAAAGATTAGCTCGGAAAACAATTTGCTTTTCTAAATCTACTCTCATGCACGATATTGTAATTGGATTATTTATTAACCGATATGAATTCGGAATCTTAATTTAAATCAATATCAACATATTTGCAACATCTCCGGAAATCGGAATTCGTGGAATGGAGTGTCTAAAGTCCTGTAATATAAGGGTTTTAGCTGTAACTATGTCCATAATGTGAAGAAGGCACCGAGCAGGGAGCAGGGTGCAGGAGGACGACGGATTATTGATTGATTATGCTTACGTTTAATGCCGCCAAACTCAATTGCTTCTTTTCCYWYTCKSKGYKCYCMMRMKCTCTSYKCWMRAGMKYKKKKTKKKSWMRMRCRMRWAWMRSKRWWATMWCRSKKWTWWKRKGTGKKAAGAACTTGTGTAGATAAACGTTCTTCAATTGGTGGGGCACTTTTGCGTCTATCAAAGACAAACAACCAACCTTCATTTACATCCAAACGGGCCAAATATGATTCTAATTGTTCTATTCCTTCTGCTTGGGGGTCACGTTTCTTTTCGCGCCATACCTTGAGTTCGATTCCCAGGGTGACGGTTTTATATTTTAAGCATAGATCCATCCTGTCGCTGCCAATAGCATATTCCCGTTCCAAGGAACCACCACCGTTGACAACACGATGCAAGAAAGCCATTAATACGATGTGGGGTGCAATTTCGTGATAAGTAGTAGTACTTAATAGTGGTTCTCCATGTTGT
>NZ_LMTZ01000162.1 GCF_001456025.1 Mastigocoleus testarum BC008 | reverse complement strand
CTATGAAACACTAGCCCATTGTAAACACCGCGTTGCACTAAATCTACAAAATTTCCAGCAGTAATGGGAGCGTTGTCACCATCTAATTCGATGGTGATTGGCGAACCTCCAACAGTCATTACTACAGTTGCTTTGCCTTCTAATCTTGGTAAGTTTGCAAATACCTTAGAAAGTGACGTTGAGTTTCTCTGTGGATTATTACTTTTTGGTAGTTCAGTCATTATCGGTGAAGAACTTGCAGGATTTGATGGCTTTGAAGAAGGAGAACTAGGAAGTGTCTCCGGTAAATCACTGGTATTAAAAAACACATTAACAACTATTACTGCGATCACCAAACCTCCACTTCCTAATCCAGCCCACTTCAAAAACTGCCTGCGGTTGATTGGCGTTGGGGATATAGTAGTTGTAGTTTGTGTTTGGCGTCTCCCTGCTTCTTGTTGCTGCTTTATTCTCTCTTGTTCCTGCTGCTTTCGCTTTTCAGCCTCTTGTTGCTGTCTTATTCTCTCTTGTTCCTGCTGTTTCCGTCTTTCAGCTTCTTGTTGCTGCTTTATTTTCTCTTGTTCCTGTTGCTTTCGTCTTTCAGCTTCTTGCTGTTGCTTTATTCTCTCTTGTTCTTGCTTCTTGCGTCTTTCAGTTTCTTGTTGCTCGCGTAATCTCTGTGCTTCCTGCTGTTGTCTTTTCCTCTCTGTTTCCTTTCGATCAACAATTAGTTGTTCTATCTGCAATACTTCTTCATCACTAAGCTGTAAAGATTGTCGTAGGTTCCTTAACTGTTTACGACTAGCTTCAGTTAGGGGAAATTCTTGTTCTACTGCTTGAGAGAATCTTTGCCGATACTGTGCTAAATTCTGCTGATGTTGCTCTTCCCTTTGAGTATTAATCTCAACAATATTACTCTCAACAGTTCCTCCCCTTCCTCCCTCAGAAGAATTAGGAAATTGAGAATTTGAAAAATCTGTCTGTTTCTGAGCAATTCTTTTAATAGCTTGAAATGCACGTCCCTCAACACCAGTAACTCCCCAAAGTCTTTTCCACAGACTTTCCGCTAATAAAAAATCTCCTTCCAGTTCTGCTTGCTGTGCTCGATCAATTAAAGGTTGTACATCTCGAAAATTAGCAAACTGCTTTAATAGAATAAAATACATTTTGTAAGGCGGATCGGCCTTAAAGTAGGGATACTGTACCAGTCTTCTATGTTGAGTATTTAACTGTGGAACCCTGTTATACAAATGTCGCGCCAGACGCTCAACCGTTGCACAATTACCCCCTCCCTGTAACTTTAATCCTTCCAACAAAGCATGGGTAAACGCACCATGTTGTAACTCATCGATTTCCCAAGATTGTTCATTTGCATTACAGGAATAAAATGTAATTACTCCTTGATGTTCCTCCTCACCAATTCCCAATCCTCCCCTACCACCTTCATCTCGACAAGCATCGATAAATAAAACAACATTATCAGCACCACTGCGACGCAATCGCTGAGTTACATAATCAACAGAAATAGCTGTTCTATCCACTGCTTGGGGGTCGCTATCCAAGAACATTAAATAATCTTGGTCTTGGTATCTTCTACCATGTCCAGCAAAGAAAAACCACAGATTATCTTCTGGTTGCAGCAAAGGTTTTTGAAACTGGAAATTTAAAAATCTTAGAAAACGCCCATGTGTAGGTTGAGTTGGTATGGGTCTACTAGCAGGAATTGGCGGAGAATTTTCCGTAAACAGAAATACCCGATCAAACTTAGCTTCCTGCTGAAACCAAGTTTGCATCGCTTCAGCATCCCGTTGAGCATACTTCAACGGTTGCAAGTTATCGTAGTGATTGATGCCGATCGCGATCGCCCAATTCTTACCCATCTGTTTCGTCGATTATTTCCGCTTAAACTTAAAGGTCATTCCTCCTTTACCTCCAGCTTTTCCCCCACCAATTCCAAACAAGTTGATTTTTCCTTCCCCATTAATTTCCACAGATAACTCTACTTCATCAAGTTGTATTTTGGAATTTGATGTTTCTGCTTCATCCAGCATTTCCCTCATTGCTTGCAGAAACCCTCTCATTTCTTCTTTAAGTTTACTTACTTCTACAGGGCGTCTGGTAATAGCTAATTTTTTCCCTGTCGGTGTATCAAAAACTATTTTTTTCTCATTGGTTTCCGCACCAAGGTATCCTCCTGTATCATCACTTCCTCTAGCACCTCTATAGGTAGATTTTTCATCGGTGGGTGATGTTTCCGATATTTCTTCAGTAATGATCCAAATTTTGTCTGGGGAAGAATTTTCTGATGACATAGGATTTATGTATATGATTTGAACTGCTATGGCTTTAACTCACTTTTAGTTACTGAACTAAAGCACCAATAAATATAGGTCAGAATAAATTACAGATATTCATTACCTACGGTCTGCAAAGGCAATAACAGCAAATATTTTTTTCGCCTATATATTATTTCTGTCTTAGATGCACCAGTTCGATCTATCTTTCTCCTAGTATAGGACTTACGTATAGTACAAAAATACTAATTTAAAGTAACGAGAATACGTTGTTTCAGACTATTTTCAATAACTCCATGATTAAAGTAATTGCGTAAAAGGTATCGGAAAATTGATGTTTAATGCCTAAAATACATGCTTCATATTTTTCTCATTATGTCAATGCGTAAGTCCTATAGTATTATAAATACAGACCGCAAAATATTGTTGAATATTAACCTGATATTTACAACTAATATAAGTTTTACTCATTCAGTTTGAGTTTCTTTAAATTTCAAGAAAACTCTAGCTTTTGGTTTAAATATGGCAAAAGACCAAGAATGGAGTTAACGCATTCTTGATACTCCCGAAGTTTTAGGAATAGAGAATTTTGGTGACAGAGGTGTAACCATTCGGGTGTGGATCAAAACCCAACCTTTAAAGCAGTGGGAGGTCGCCAGAGAATACAGGCGTCGCGTCAAAATTGCCTTTGACGAAGCAGGAATTTCTATCCCTGTACCCCAGCAATCAATTTGGCTCAATGAAATTCAATCTTTACCATCTCGATTGGGGAGTAGGGATTAGGTAATTGTTAATGGATGATTATCATTGGTAAATATTTTCTTTTCTTTAACTACCTTATTCCTTATCCCAAACCCCAATCCGCTCCTATGAGCGAGCAGCTTGCGCCACCTTAAGCTCTACAGCTTGCTGCATTAGGCGGGCGGTTTTCTCAGACGGGTCACTTCTAACCCATAATTTCTTTTAAGCTGCGAATCACTCGATCTTGTTGTTCTTCAGAAAGCTCTGGAAACATAGGTAAAGATACAACTTGATTGCAAACTTCTTCAGAAACTGGTAATGAAGAGATTTGATAACCCAAGTGTGCATAAACTTCTTGTAAATGCAAAGGACGAGGATAGTAAATCATTGTATTTACACCTCGTTCTTGTAATTTTTCCCTTACTAAGTCGCGTTTATTATCGAGTACTCGAATTGTGTATTGGTTCCATACTCCTTGTCCTCCTGCCAATTGTTGTGGAGTAATAATACCGGGGACCTGTGAAAGTTGCTGATGGTAACGATATGCTATTCTTTGTCTCTGTTTGTTCCAAATATCTAAATAACGCAGTTTAATTTGCAAAATAGCTGCTTGAATTGTATCTAAGCGACTATTAACACCTATATACTCATAGTGATATTTGGATTTTTGACCGTGGTCCTTGAGTACTCTTAGCTTTTTCGAAATTTCGTGATCGCTAGTAGTTATTGCACCTCCATCACCACAAGCACCAAGATTTTTGGTGGGATAAAAGCTAAAGCAACCTACTTGTCCGATACTTCCGACTTTTTGTTCGCCCCAAGTTGCTCCTGTAGATTGAGCGCAGTCTTCAATTACAACTAAATTATGCTTAGTAGCTAAATCCATTAATTTAGTCATATCAACCGGTTGTCCAAACAAATGAACCGGGATAATAGCTTTTGTTTTAGGTGTAATTGCAGCTTCAACTTGCTGTAGATCGAGGTTAAATGTGGCAGGATCTATATCAACGAAAACTGGTTGCGCCCCCGCACTACTAATAGTTTCGGATGTAGCAATAAAGGTAAAAGGAACTGTAATTACTTCGTCACCTGCACCAATATCGAATGCACGTAAGGCTAGATAAAGAGCATCAGTACCAGAGTTGCAAGCGATACATTCAGAGACACCATGATAAGTAGCAAACTGTTCCTCAAAACCTTCAACGAGCGGACCGCCAATATAGCGACCGGAAGCTAAAACCTCGAGGACAGCTGCACTTATTTCTGCTTCCATAGCAGCATACTGTTGTTTAATGTCAAAAGCAGGGATAGATTTTACAGTTTGAATCATAAATTTTTATGTGTGTTTAGAAAGATAGATACCAGTATTTACCAATATTTAATTTAGGCCAATCAATTTGGAATAATGGCATTTTTCATCATAGAAGGAGTAAAAAGCTGTCGTCTTTAATACTATTTGCCCAAGCATTTTTACTTGCTTTTGCATGGTATGTTATTGTAAACGCAATTGATATGATTGCTACTTTAAGCTGAAAATATTTGCCAATATTAGGCCATTAAGCTTTTTGAAAGCAAGGAGTTTAAAAATTGGTCGAATAGATTAGGTGGGATTTTTTGCATCATTACCCATCACTATCTTTGGTTATTACTGATTCGAGTCAAATAATGAATATTATTCAACTCACTTTTGCGGACTTAGTTAGCGCATTAGCATTAATGGGGATAGTTATAGCCCTATCTGCTTGGGAAAAATTAGGGTTAGAACTAAAATTTGCGATCGCAACTGGTAGAACTCTTCTCCAGGTAGTGGTGCTGGGATACATTTTGGATATTGTATTCACTTTGCATAGTATGTGGGCTGTTTTGGCGATGTTAGCAGTAATGCTTTCAATTGCGGCAATTATCGCACGCAATCGCATCGAACAAAAAAATCCCTTTATGCTTCCTTTGGTATGGGTTTCAATGCTTTTTAGTAGCACTGTGGCTATTATGTATATTAATTTACTGATAATTCAACCAAAGGTATGGTTTGAGCCCCAATACTTGATTCCTATTGCTGGGATGATTTTAGCCAGTGCAATGAATGCAGCAGCAATAGCAGGAGAAAGACTTGTAAAAACGATTAATTCTAGCCAGCAAGAAATTGAAACCCATTTGAGTTTGGGTGCATCTCCTCAACAAGCAATTCGACAATATCGTCAAGAAGCAATTCGTGCTGGGTTAATTCCTAGTATTAATCAGATGACAATTATTGCGATGATTGCAATACCAACATTCTTCTCCGGACAATTACTTAGTGGAGTCAATCCCCGTGAGGCAGCATCTTACCAAATTTTAATCGTGTTTGCGATCGCTTTTACTAATTTACTGACCTCTTTGTTGGTAACTTGGGGAATTTGTCGTCAGTCTTTTAATTCGGCAGCACAGTTGGTTGTTAGGTAATTGGTAATTGGTAATTGGTAATGGGTAATTGGTATACGCCCGCGCCTAACGGCGTTAGCATTAGCGAAAGCGAAGCGTGACGTTAGTCAGAGGCTTTGCCGACGCCGTAGGCTCTAGCGTGACATTAGCCATATGGTAATTGGTAGTTTTTCTCTACTGACTCCTGACTCCTGTAGAGACGTAGCATGCTACGTCTCTACGACTCCTGACTCCTGACTTCTGTTAGCAAAGCGGTGCGCTATTGCTCACTATTCTGACTTCTGACTCCTGACTCCTGACTCCTGACTTCTGACTCCTTTAGTGAATTTTTGATTCTTGAATCACATTACCTTGAGCATCATAAACAAGAAGTGAGGATTTAGCATTGATACTGATTGCTTCTAAAGCTTGCTGTAACATTTGCAGATGACCGTTGACACTGGCGATCGGTTCAGAATCTCCCTGAAGACTAGCGTCGATTAAGCGTTGCTCTAATGCTTGCTCGTACTCACTGGTAACCCTAACCACAATTTGTTTGTTATTAAAAGTGTATTCGCAAACTATAACTTCACCAGAACAAGTTCTTTCTAAGTCGTTAAGAGTTTTTTCCTGCTCGGTATAAATTTTTAATCTTCGTTGTGCTTTGGTAAGAGCTGCGGTTAAAGGTTCTACTAAAGACTGTGTTTTTTGTGAATAAGATGTATTGCTTGCAATGTTTTGTGCGGTATTTAAAGCCTGTTTCCATTGCACAACAGCTAATTCCAATTGATGACTTCGTTCATAGCTTTCAGCTTGATTTGTGGCGCTGAGAATCTGTTCGTAGGATTTTGCAGCAGCTAACTCTTTGTTGGTACGTTGACGAGCTACAACAAGTTTGGGTTGATATTTTGCTAGCTTCTGTTGCGCTTGAAAATATGCAACACTAGTTTTGGGTATTGGTTTCAAGGCATTAACAACAATTTGCCAAGTAGATTGAGCTTTTTGTAAATCTTTTAAAGAACTCGCTTGTGTTTGTCGCACACTTGCTACTTTTGCTACAGATGAAGCATCTCTAATTTTTTTCAACCATCTCTCCTCACTGAATAATAGCTCATTTACAACTTTCAAGTTTTTACGATACACAGCTAGCTTTGGCTGTACAACGTTATATAGTTCGCTCTTGAGGTTGATGGTTTCTAATGGAGCGATCGCATTACGCCACAATTGCTGTCTGTTCTGGAGTTCTGATAAATTACTAATTTTACCCCAGTTTGCCTCGGTTGCTTGCCTAGCTGTTTGGAAGGCTTGCAATACTTGTTCAATTTGTTCTGATTTTTGAGATAAATTAATAATTAATTCATTTGCTTGGTTGTACTGAGGGGAAATTCCGGGAATTTTTTTTAGCGAATTAATTGCAAGATTAAGTTTTTTATGTCGAACCACCAAATCAGAATCGGAAGCAGCACCTCTTACTAATAGTGGCGATTTTTGTGTCAACATTTCTGCGGTATGAATTTGAGAACATTTTGACACAACGCAAGGGCTACTAAATAAATAGCCCGCAGTTCCAAATATTCCGACGATTCCCATAATTCCACAAATTAAAGTTCCTCTATGGGGTAATTTAGTCTTTGAAGATGGAGAAGATGTTAATATTTCTACTTCGATTTCATTTTCACTCGTATCTCTCAAAACAGGTTCTGGTTCTTCAATTGATTCAGAAGATGAGGGAGCAATCGATGGGAAAGATAAAGCCGCAGTAGAGGAACTACTGGAAATCGCTTCTTCGTTATCTTCTCCGGAATTCTGTCGACTTAAAGTTGCGGGTTCTTTCATTTCAAACTTTAAAGAACATTTTGCATAGGGAAGTTTTGCACCCACAACCCTGATAAACAGTTCTAGATACTGTTGAGACAAATTCAACTCTGATTCTAAAGCTTCTTCTATTACTGTAAAAATTGCTTTAGCATCAACCTTAACTCCTGACGGATGTTCAACTAAAACCATTGTTTGCTTCTTTTCAAAAGCACATCTCACTAGAAAAAATTCTCCAGAGGGAATTTCTGCGCGTAAATATTCTTGCAAAAGCTGAGCCAGGAATTGCAAATCTTTTTCAGAGGTCGATCCCAGACAGTGATTTTGCTGGTTTTGTTCTTCCTCGAACTTAGAATATGAACTTTCTGTATTGGTTGAATGCAGATACACGGTTGAACCCACCACAGCCATAAAACACAAACGACCAATTTTCTAACACAATTTATACAGTTTGTAAGTTATTTTTCACTATAAACTCAGTATTTAAACTTATGAAGGCAACCTTCATAAATTTCATACATCAACCAAAAAATCTTCTGAGAGATGCTTTGAGCCTAATTTGAGCCAAAACATATGCTTTACAAACTAGCTATAGCTACCTGAAAAATGATGAATCCAAGTTGATACTGATTTTTAGAATGAATATGAGAGGTGCAACAAAAAATTGTAAATAACTATAAAAGTAATCCCAAAGTCAAATTTTTCATCACACACAGTTTTTAATTAATCTTAATTTTCTAAATCATAACTATTGTGGACAGATAGCTAGGAGTAAAAAGCCACACTTACATTTATCAACTTTATGGGATAGAACATTATCCCTGCTAAGATGCTTTAACCTTAACCATGTCTTAGAGTTTTATATTTAGACTAAATACAAATATTTGTTTAGTAAATTGTTATTCCAATCTAGAATTTTAAATTCAAAAGAACAAATCAAGTTTTTTTAAACTAATTCCAAAATAAACTTAAATACATTGAGTAAATGATTTAAATTCGAAAAAATCATGATTTTTCAGTATTTCTTATTTTTGTAGCTGTGTACTTCAGTATCTAAAATTCAACTTAAATTTTATCTTTTGTGATTCATTTATGTTGTATGATGAAAATTCTATTTATTAATAGATGATATTTCATTTTCCGCGCAAAGCTGGAGATAAAACTGTCGCAAAACTACCGATGTAAAAATTACATATTAGTAATAGGACAAAGATAGTTGGCTATAAAAATTAATTTACTATTACTACTACATTAGATAGAATTAATAAGTAGAAGTCTTATTTTTATAGCCAAACTAAAGCTAGATTCTGCAATTAAAGGTGCAACATTTCTATTACTACCGATAGCTGCAGAATAGCTTTGTCAACGGCAAATTAGGGTGTATATCAATGGATTTGTTGGAATTCCAAGTTAAAGAATGGTTTAGGATGATCGGCATACCTGTATTGCCTTCTCAACGAATAGATCATCCTACAGATTTAAAAAGATTGAAAATCCGCTATCCCATAGTTTTAAAGTCTCAAGTTCATGGAGATAGACGTACTAAAGCTGGTGGAGTCAGATTCGTAGAGACAACTATTGATGCAATCGCAGCAGCACACAATATTTTTAATTTACCAATTTTGGGTGAACTACCGGATGTCTTGCTTGCGGAAGCAAAATTCGAGGTACATAAAGAGTTTTATTTGGCTGTAGTTCTGGATACTGCTTTGTGTAGACCAGTACTTTTGGGATGTAACGAACCCGATGTAGATTGGGAGCACTCAGAAAATAAGATGCAACATGTGGTGGTGGATCAAGATTTTTCCCCATTTTATGCCCGAAGATTAGCCTTAAAAATGGGTTTACGGGGCAAAATCATGCAATCGGTAAGTGCAATCCTGGAAAAGATGTACCGATTATTTACAGAAAAAGATTTAGAGCTAGTAGAAATTAACCCATTAGCCGTGAGTAGCTCCTCTCAGGTTATGGCTCTTAATGGTAATGTGCGAGTAAACGACCGAGCTATTGCTCGCCATCCGGAAATCGTTACCATGGCTGCGAAAATGACTAAGCGGTCTTATTCACGCCAAGCAAATGTTAATTTCAATACTTGGAATGGTCTGTATTTGACGGGTAATGTTGGGATCGTTGGTAATGGTGTAGGTTCGTTAATGACTACTTTAGATTCGGTTAGCAATGCAGGAGGTAAACCTGGAACCTGTTTAAATTTACGCCATTCTTCTTCGATTGATACCTCAAAGGTTACTTTTAGCGAGCGCCTTGAAACTGCTCTGCATATGATGGCTAATGACAAAAAGACTCATGTTATTTTAATTAATTTTCTGGGCAGTATACCTGCATCTGGAGGAGTAAGTCATGCAATCGAGAAATTTATTCAAAACTTTGAAAGTCAAATTAAACCACCAATGACGCGTTTAAATGGGAATAAAGGTCTTTCTTCTCGAAATTTACCACATTTAGTTGTTCGTCTCGCTGGTTCTGAGTACAAGACAGACCGAAAATATTTAACCGAATTAGAAACTCCTCGTAATTTAGCTTTAACAGTAGTAGAAAATTTAGATGAAGCAGTGGAAAGAACTGTTAGATTAACTAGTTCTGTAAGTTTATAAGGTTGTACTCATGACATCTGAATATCCATGATTACTTAATAATAATTCAGATAAAATCTAACCGAAGAGAATTATAAGTTTTGGGTACAAAACAAAAGGTAAAGTAGGATTTTTATTCTCTATATTCATGGTTATTATTAAGCTTTTTCTCTTTGGTATTAATTAAGCCAATCTCTATTTATTGGAAAAGAATTTGGTGTAATGTAAAAGCAAAGATAATTTTTTAGAAATCTAATATTTCTGGAGATGTAATATATTACATCTCTATTTTTCACGAACGCGACGAATAAAAATTTCGGAGATAATTAATTCCTCTGATTTGATAAGGTATGAAATTTTTCCTTGATTTTTAGTTTGATTTTTAGTTTGATTTTTAGTTAACATTAATATTTAACCCTTTATCTTAGATCGTAGAAAAAACGAACATTATTGATCCTCATTTGCTACTTTATATTCATGCTTGCTGATTTTATTTTCTTTTCCCAATGGCTGGGGTAGTGGGTAGCCCAATTTATTCGAACTCTTATGAATTTAACGCCAAACAGTAAAGTTTTAATCCAGGGTTTTAGTGAATTCATATGTGCATCTCATATTGCTCAAATGAAAGCATATGGCACAAATCTATTAGCAGGAGTGAATCCTGGATATGGTGGACAAGAAATATACGATCTGCCAATGTTTGATTTAGTGGAAGAAGTTGTAGATGAATTTGGAGTAGTTGATACAACAATTATCTGCGTACACTCTTACCAAGTACTGGACGCTGCATTAGAGGCGATCGCCTCAGGTATCCGCCAAATTATTATTATTTCACCTGGAGTTCCACCTCTGGATATGGTGAAGTTAGTGCGTAAAGCCGAGGCAAATGAAACCTTAATCGTGGGTCCTAATAGTCCGGGGATCATCGTACCAAGTAAAATTCTTTTGGGAACTCAACCAGCAGAATTTTATACTCCAGGTGTGGTTGGAATTATCAGTCGCAGTACAACTTTAACCTATGAAGTTGCGCGGGAATTAACAACAGCAGGTATTGGACAGTCAATCAGCGTCAGTATTGGTAGCGATGCAGTGGTTGGTTCATCTTTTAATCAATGGCTACAGATTCTTGATGAAGATGACTCAACTGAAGCTATTGTATTAGTTGGTCAACCTGGTGGAGGTAGTGAAGAAGCTGCAGCTCAGTATATTAAAGAAGCTATTGATAAACCAGTAGTTGCTTACATCGCAGGAACTCAAGTTCCACCAGCAAAGCATTGGCGTCAAACAGGAACTTTAGCAGCAGTCATAGGGCGCGATCCCGACTTTGGTACTGCTAAAAATAAACTAGCTGCTTTGTCTAAAGCAAAAGTTCCTGTTGCAGAACGTCCTTCTCAGATACCCGAATTAGTTAAGAAAATTTTAACTAACGAGTAATTTCGTTTGCTGACTTAGATTGAATTGATAACGGTAGATCCACAGTTGACAACAAAAAATAATAAGTGAATCCATTTTCACTTCAGCTTCGTATAAACCATGAAATGAAATTTTTGCTGAAGGGAGATTGTATGAGAGCTAAATATTTGGCTACACTCGTTACCGTTTCTATGCTGAGCTTGGGATTTATTGGAGCTTGTGCAAACCCATGTGCGGGTAAAACCACTGGTGATCCTGAGACAACACAAGAGGGTGCTAATCCTTGCGCTGCGAAAGATGTCGCGAATCCCTGTGCTGCAAAAGATAATGCTAATCCTTGTGCGGCTAAAGATAGTGCTAATCCTTGTGCTGCAAAGGATGAAACAAAAAACTAGCATTACTGATAGATTTCATATTGCTTGGATCGGCTATTCCAAAAGATGGAATTAATCAAAGGGAAAGAGAAATAATTTTTCTCTCCCTTTAATTTTTTCTTAAATGTTAGCCGTGAGCAAAATTAAACTGTTCTAGGTCAAGCAATTTATTGAATGCAGATATAAAAATAATTACCAATTACCAAAATTACTAGCAAATTTGCATATTTTTGTTGAGGACTTGAGTTGAGAGGCGAAAATGAAGTTACTCTCTATTTTCTTGCTCAGAAAATATAATCTTGTGGGCAAAATAAGTTAATAGATTTTGAATTTTTGAATTTTTGAATCGATCGCATGACTTCTATTTCCAATTCCTTCCAATCCTTAAGGGCTTCCAAATCTTGTGCTTTAATCCCTTTCATTACTGCGGGCGATCCCGATTTAGACACCACAGAGAAAGCTTTGCAAGTCTTAGACCGCAACGGTGCGGACTTTATTGAGTTGGGTGTTCCCTACTCCGATCCATTAGCAGATGGTCCTGTAATTCAAGCTGCTGCAACTCGGGCTTTAGAAAAAGGTACGAAGTTAGAGCAAGTTTTAGAAATGATTGCACGGGTTAGCCCTGAGTTACAAGCACCAATAATTTTATTTACTTATTACAATCCGATTTTGAACCGGGGAGTGAAGGAATTTTTAGCCCGGGTTGCTAAAGTTGGGGTACGAGGATTGGTAATACCGGATTTACCTTTAGAAGAAGCAGAGGACTTGATTCAAAATGCTGCAAATTTTGGGATTGAGGTAACTTTATTAGTCGCTCCTACTAGCTCTACAGAAAGAATAGAGGCTATTACCCGTCAATCCCAAGGTTTTATTTACTTAGTCAGCGTGACTGGGGTAACAGGAATGCGATCGCAAATGGAAAGTAGAGTAGAAGATTTGCTTGTCAGCATGCGAGATATAACTGATAAACCCATCGGTGTTGGTTTTGGAATTTCTGGTCCCGAGCAAGCACGTCAAGTCAAAGATTGGGGAGCAGATGCGGTAATTGTTGGTAGTGCTTTTGTGAAAAAATTGGCAAATGAAAACTCAGTAGAAGGATTACAAGCTGTTGGAGAACTTTGTCAGCAGTTAAAAGCAGCAATAAGTTCTAATGAAGTTGTGGGAAGAGTTTCAGGCTCATAATATAATCAAAACTGATTTTGATATGGGGATTTCCAGAAAATAATTTATACTATATTCTTCCTTTGCAGGAGCGCACCAATGACCAATGTGCGCTAATAGTATATTCTTTTTTTTTGGAAGTCCCTAACAGTAAAAAATATAGCACTACGTAATAAGGTTAGGATATTGGTAAATTCTGTTTTTCCTACGGACACATGCTTAGGCTTTGCCGACGCTGTAGGTATCGTAGCTATAAGCCTCTAGCGTATTGTAGATGTTTTGTTAGCAAAGCTATTTTGACCTGCGGGTGGCGCTATATTTTCTAAATTTTTATGACAAAAATCAAATAATTTGAATAAAACTCTTCCTAAAAACCTGATAGTTTTGAGAGAAATAAAATTCTCATGAAAATATGAAACATGAATGAGCAACAGCTTCAAGAGCTAGCTCTGCAAGCACAAAAACAACCTTTAGGTACAACAGGGAGGCGAATAGCCTTATCGAAATTAATTGATGCTATCTACCGTTCGCAAAAACTGATACATCCGTATAAAGGTCAGTTCCAAGGAATTTATGAATATATTTATCAAGAAGCACTGCAAGACTTATTTCTATATATATGCACAAATATTGATAAATATAACCCTGAACGTGGCAAATTCATAACTTGGATCAATATGTTATTAAGTCGACGTTTTTTTACAGAGGCAATTCCGAAAATAATTGGTCAGACGAATGAAATTAATATTGATAATTCTTTTTTAGATAATCAAGAGAATCTGATGTTTGAAAACGGAGAAAACGAAGATAATTATGTATCAATTTTTCACAATATCAGAAAATATATAGAAACAGACCCACAGGGAATTTTTAAGGAAGCATATATTAAAAAATATCCCCAAGTAAATTTCCAATTTATTGCGATAAAAAGATGGTCGGGTATATCTTGGAAAGATATTTCAGATGAATTGAATATTCCAATCCCAACTTTAAGTAACTTCTATCAACGAACTTTAGAAAAATTTAGCGGCAAATTTAGAGATTTATTTGGATGTCAAGATATTAGCTAGGGTCAAATTAATGAGTGATACAGCAACTTTTTCTACATTTTGCGGTCCAATATCAACTATTGCTAGAATGCGAGCAGAAAAATGGTCTAAGCAGCAAGTTACACCAGAAAAAAGTCAGCAGGTTTTACTTAACACTTTATCTGTATCTTTTGTTGACTTTTACCTTAAATGTATGGGTTTTAAAACCCATATTGAAGCTAGTGAAAGTTGGGATCCAGTACAACAAACCCTTACGGATATAGCTGATTTATTGCTCGAAAATTTAGGAAAATTAGAATGTCGTCCGGTTCAAAAAGATGAAAATTTTGTTTATATCCCACCGGAAGTCCAATCAAACCGTATTGGTTATGTCGCAGTGGCAATAAATAAATCTTTACAATCAGCCGAATTATTGGGATTTTTTAAAGAGACATCAATTGATAATCTACCTATTAATCAACTACAACCTTTAGAAAAATTACTAGAATATCTCGAATCTTTAGAATCTACAAGGTTAAAAAATACCATATCATCTGAAAAGAGACAGGTAAATTTAACAAAATGGTTTGAGAATATTTTTGAAGTAGATTGGCAAACTATTGAAAGTATTCTTTTAGCTAAACCAGGTTGGCAATTTAGAAGTGGTGAAGAAGATTTAAGCGGTTCTGTTGAAAGGGCTAAATTAATTGATTTTGGCATCAAAGCCAATAGAGAATCAGTAGGAATAGTTGTTAATATCAGTCGTGATAAAAACAACTTTGATGATTTAAATATTATTGTCAGCTTATATCCAGGACATGAAAACGAGTACTTACCACCTTTGCTTCATGTCATGATTTTAGATGACGAAGGAACTGCTGTGATGGAAGCTAAAACCAAAAACGATAACAGAAAAATTGAATTAGAGTTTAGTGCTTCTCGTGGAGATCTCTTCAGCATCAAGATAGTTTTAGGGGATGTCAGCGCAATCGAGAATTTTGCGATCTAAACTCAAGTTTATTGATCGATGTAAGTGAAGCTGGCTGCATAACTTGGAAGTAATGTCACTTATAGTAAGGTTAGTCTTATAAATCCTCTTGATAGTACCAATGGCGAAATTGCTTGTCCTAAAACTAGATGGGGATCTTCAGATGGGCATGCAAGTAACACTTTCAATTGCTCTAGAAGGTTACAGCCCCCATAAAGAACTTAATGCTAATTTACCACCAATTCCAGAATTACTGACAAAAATCGACCAGTGGCGGTCATATTATCGTAGTTTGGGAAAATCTAATCGTGCAATTAAAGCAATAAAAGTTACTTATGATGGTTCAATAGCCGAAAAGCGAGAAAGCTGCCAAAAATCCATTAGTGAGTTACAACAACAACTAAATAACTGGATGCGTTCGGAGTCCTTTCGCCCCATACGCGAGACTTGGTTGAAAGAATTAAAAGAAGATGAGTCAGCGCGGATACTCATTCGTACATCTTGTCAGCAATTACGACAAATACCATGGCATTTTTGGGATTTATTAGAAGGATACCCTAATATCGAACCGGCTTTAAGTGCGCCAGATTATTATCACAAACCCATAACACCAACAACGCCTACTTACAGAGATAAAGTCAAAATTCTGGCAATTCTAGGCAATAGTACTGGTATTGATGTCGAAGCAGATCGAAGATTACTCAATAGTTTACCAGATGCCAATGTCACGTTCTTAGTGCAACCCCAACGTCACCAAATCAACGATTCTTTATGGGAAGAACCTTGGGATATCCTGTTTTTTGCCGGTCACAGTCAGACAGTGGGAGATAGTGGTCGCATATATATTAATGAAAATAAAGAAAGTTTAACAACTGATGACCTCAAGTACGGTTTAAAAAAAGCTATCGCTAACGGTTTAGGTTTGGTGATTTTCAATTCCTGTGATGGTTTGGGATTAGCTTGTGACTTAGAAGCACTACACATTCCTCAAATGGTTGTGATGCGAGAACAAGTAGCAGATAAAGTCGCGCAGGTATTTTTAAAGTATTTTCTCACAGCTTTTGCTGCCGAACGCAAACCTTTGTATCAAGCGGTGAAAGAAGCAAGGTTGAAATTGCATGGTTTGGAAAATGACTATCCTTGTGCTTCTTTATTACCAGTGATTTGTCAAAATTCCTCTGCGGTCCCACCAACTTGGCTAGACTTAGGTCGCCGTCCGAGTAAAATCAGCCCCTATCGCGGTTTATTTGCTTTTCGGGAAGAAGACTCGCAGTTCTTTTTTGGACGGGAAAATTTTACCGATATGTTGTTAGAGGCTGTATATCATCAGCCTCTAGTTGCTGTTATCGGTTCTAGTGGTAGTGGTAAATCTAGTGTGGTTTTTGCTGGTTTGGTAAAACATTTGCGAGATACGAATAACTGGCATTTTATCGACTTCAGACCAGGTTCTAGACCCTTATTTTCCCTCGCTGCTGGATTAGTTTCTCAAGAAGAAAGTCATCTCAACCGCACTGAACGCCTCCGTTCTACGAGAAATCTTGCGAGCGATCTGAAACAATATGAGAATGGGTTGCTCGACGTAATTGATGATATCCTCAGGGAAGATCCAAGCAAACGTTTATTATTAATTGCCGATCAGTTTGAAGAACTTTACACTCTCTGCAAAGATCCAGAAGAGCGCAAAGCCTTCTTAGATAGATTGTTAGAAGCAATTAATAACTCTCGAAATTTCACTTTTGTTATCACTCTACGAGCAGATTTTCTGGGACAAGCATTATCTTATCGTCCCTTCGCTGATGCTTTACAGTACGCAGATTTAAAGCTTGGTCCTATGACAGAGGAAGAGTTGCAAGCAGCAGTAGAAAAACCCGCAGCGTTACTGGGAGTAACAATTGAGGAGGGACTTATCGAACGCATTCTTTCCAATGTGAGTGCTGAACCTGGGGATTTACCTTTATTGGAGTTTGCTCTAACTCAGTTGTGGGGAAAACAGCAAGATGCTCAATTGACACATATTGCTTACGATAAAATTGGCGGAGTAGAAGCAGCGTTAGCTTGTTATGCACAAGATGCATATAATCAGCTCAAATCCAAGGAGAAAGAAAGGGCACAACGAATTTTTATTCAACTTGTCCATCCAGGACAGGGAGCAGAAGATACCCGTCGTGTAGCTATCCGTACTGAGGTTGGTGAAGAAAACTGGGATTTGGTAAGTCGCTTGGCAGATGCTCGCTTAGTTGTTACCGGATATGATGAAAAAACTGGCTTAGAAACTGTAGAAATTGTCCATGAAGCTCTGATTCGCAATTGGGGACAACTACAAGAGTGGATGCAACAAGACCGGGACTTTCGTTTTTGGCAAGAGCAGTTACGGTCAGCTATGCGTACTTGGGAGAGTAGTGGCAAAGATGAGGGCGGCTTATTGCGAGGGAAGCCTTTGACAGATGCATTATATTGGCATGAAAAACGCTTAGTGGAACTGAGTTTGGCAGAGAGGAATTTTATTAAACTGAGCTTGGAATTGCGATCGCATAATAGTAAAAAGCAAAGACGAAGGCAACAATTTACTATTTTAGGTCTCTCAAGCGGTTTGATTATAGCCTTGAGCTTGGCTGGAGTGGCTTGGTGGCAATCACAAAACTCAGCAAAGAATGAAATAATATCTTTGATTAATGCTACAGAAGAACTTCTTGCTTCAGGACAAGAGTTTGATGCTTTAAAAAATAGTCTCAAAGCTGCGGACAAATTAACGCAGATACATCAGGACAAAGCCGATCTTAAACTTCAAGTTACTGCTGTATTGGGACAAGCGTTGCATGGAGTAAAGCAATTTAATCGTTTGGAGAGACATACCAGTTATGTAGAGAATGCCATATTTAGCCCTGATGGTCAAACCATTGTCACTACTAGTCATGACAGGACAGTTAAATTCTGGAATCGCAAGGGTCAGATGCTAAAAACTTTTGATGCACACGATCGTATCCTAGAAAGTATTAGTTTCAGCCCTGATGGTCAAATTTTTGTTACTACTAGTCAGGATGATACAGCCAAGCTATGGAATAGGGAGGGCAAACTTCTCAAAACTCTTAGAGAAGATACAAATCATGATGTTAATAGTGTTGCATTTAGCCCTGATGGGAAAATCTTTGCCACTGCTAGCGACGACCGGACGGTGAAATTATGGAACCGGGAAGGTCAACTGTTAAAAACTTTTCGGGGACATAGGGATTGGGTTCATAGCGTTACCTTTAGCCCTGATGGTAAAATCCTTGCTAGTGCGAGCAAAGACCGGACAGTCAAACTGTGGAACCGGGAGGGACAGATCCTAAAAACCCTTGCTTCCACGGAACCCGATGGGAAAATTGAACATAGCGAGCGGGAAAATAGCGTCAGTTTTAGCCCTGACGGTAAAACCCTTGCCACTGTTGGTGAAAAGATAGTGAAATTATGGAACAAAGAAGGTGAACTCCTCAACAGCTTCCTTGGAGATAGCACTCGGGTAAATAGTGTTAAATTTAGCCCCAACGGTCAAACTTTAGCTACCGCTGGTAACGATAAGAAAGTTAAAATTTGGAGCCGAGAGGGTAAACTCCTCAAAACCCTTATTGGTCATAATGCGTTAGTTAATAGTGCTAATTTTAGCCCGGACGGTAAGATCCTTGCTAGTGCTAGTACCGATCACACTGTAATCCTCTGGAACTTAGATAACAAACTATTTCCAACTCTCACCAAACATAAGGACTGGGTTAATAGCGTTACATTTAGTCCTGACAGTCAAATCCTCGCCACTGCTAGTAATGACAAAACAGCTAAACTGTGGAACCGCAAAGGTGAACTATTACAAACCTTGACAGGACATAGCGACCGGGTAAATGGCGTTGGGTTTGCACCAAACAAAGGCTCTACGAGCCAAGGAATTGGTCAAAGAATTATTGTCACAGTCAGTGATGATAAAACAGTTAAATTATGGAATATAAAGGGTCAACTACTAAAAACTCTTCACAACGCCCATGGCGATCGGATAAATAGCGTTACATTCAGCCCCAACGGTCAAATATTTGCCACAGCCAGTGATGATAAAACCATAAAATTATGGAATCTCAAGGGTCACTTAGTAAACACCTTTACTGCTCAACATCAGGATCGGGTAAATAGCGTTACATTTAGCACTGACGGCAAAATCCTTGCTACTACCAGTAATGACCTGACAGTTAAATTGTGGAATCGCCAAGGTCAGTTACTAAACACTCTTATTGGACATCACTCTTGGACTCGAAGAGTTGCATTTAGCCCCGACGGTAAAACCATCGCCACTAGTAGTTTAGACAACAATATCAAACTATGGAATCGATCAGGCAAATTTCTTAAAACTCTTACTGGACATCGCAACCATGTCCAAGGTCTTAGTTTCAGTCCCATTAGGATGACGACCCAAGAGGGTTTCGGTCAAATCTTGGCTAGCGCTAGTCATGATGGAACAGTCAAATTATGGAACCGGGAAGGTCAACTGCTAAAAACACTTACCGGACATAGTGATTTTGTCACAAGTGCAAAATTTAGTCCCGATGGTAAAATCCTCGCCACAGGGGGTTGGGATAAAAAGGTAATTTTATGGAATTTCGATTTTGATGATTTACAAAAGCAGGGATGTGCTTGGTTAAAGAATTATCTCATCACTCACCCTGACGCCTTGGAAGATTTAGAACAATGTAAAACTCCTGTTATTTTAGCAGATAGCGCTCCTGCAATAATTCTTCAAGGTGAAGAACTAGTTAAAGAAGGCGATATTGAAGGTGGAATTACTAAATTTCGCACAGCGCTAGATTGGAATTCTCAGTTAAATTTTAATCCCATAACAAAAGCAAAAGCCCTAACTTTACTTAAAGAAGGAGAATATACAGGACAACAGGGCGATCTGGAAAGCATGGTCGTTAAGTTTCGAGAAGCGTTAGAACTAGATACAAATCAAGCAAATAGTCGGTTTGCATTTTCAATCCTAGTTAGGACAGGGAAAAGCTTTGCCAGAAATGGTAAGGTGAAGCAAGCGATCGCAGCTTACGCACAAGCCGAAAAGCTTACTTCACAAAAAATTTCTGCAAATTATTGGAATATCCTTTGTCGGTTTGGTAGCCTACATGGATATGCTGCTGATGTTATGCATTTTTGTGAAAAAGCATTGGCTCTTGCTCCTGATGATGCAGCAATTATAGATAGTCGCGGTATTGCTAAAGCACTAACAGGCAATACTAAAGGAGCTATCGAGGACTTTCAACCTTTCATCCTTTGGACTAACAGTCAGAACAAGAAATCACGACGACAACGTTGGATTAAGACCCTAGAAGCTGGGAAAAACCCTTTCACCACTGAAGAGATTAAAAGTTTATTGAATGAAGATTCAGATCGGCTTTGATAGAGTGATTTTATAAAGTTATATTACAACTCTGCTGTATTTCAGATAAAGAGCTTTGGTTTGAACTGAGTAACTTTTGGAGCAACTTATTGTTCTCGGTAGTTATGTATTTATAAAATAAAATGGATAAGGTTTTACTGATTAATGATAAATCTGAAAGCAAGAGTCTCTTAATTAAATCTTTAGAAGCAGCAGGATTTGAGATTATTAGTGTAGAAAATGGTCTTATTAGTGTTGATTTACCACAAGACAAACTAATTCCTACAGAAGAAAGTAAAAACTCCCATACTCTTAATTCTATATTTCCATCAATTCCGCGACTGTATGAGGTTTTTGAGTTCATCGAATTAAATTATCATCAACCAATAAAATTAAAAGAAGTAGCTCAAGCTGTTGGTTATTCCTCCGCTTACTTGACCGACTTAGTTCGACGTATGACAGGGAAAACAGTAAATGACTGGATTGTAGAGCGTCGGATAGTAGAAGCGAGGCGCTTACTCTTGGAAACTGAGGATTCTATTGAAAAAATTGCTGTAAAAGTAGGCTATAAGAATCTCAATCATTTTTACTGCCAGTTTCGTGATTTTTATCATAAAACTCCCGGTAGTTGGAGAAAACAACAGCTTTTAAAACAAGAATAGAATATAGAATTCAATAAAATACAAGTAAATTTCTTGTATTAGTTTTCTATTATATAGATACTAATAAAGTGGTAATTGTATCAACTAAAATATCTCATTTCAATTAATTGGAAGGAAATTTATTTAACCTTAACTGAGTGAAATAAAATGTAACTAAGCAAAATTAATGAGTTGTATAACTTAGTAGTATTTATAATGCAAAAATTATCGATTATGGTTTAATTCACTGTAATTAACATATAAAAATATGAGAATAGTCTAAAAATAATTAATGTTTTTCTATAAAAATCGAAAAAGAGTTAATTGTCGAACCTAATTTTTCAATATATTATTTATTTCATATAGAGGGAATAAAAGGTTCGTCCAAAGGTTTGAGTATCTCCCAGCGAATAAATGTATAAGTTAATGTACAAGCAGGAATTAACTTGAAAGTTCTAATAGATTGAAATTTTTAATAATTTCATAGAGCTTCTCCGCAGATTTTTGTTGGTATAACCTGTATTTATGTTTGAAAACCATACATTTGATTTTTGAAAATATCGTAGCTATAGCTACGCTACCTACAGAACGGAACTGCTATTTACGGGTCAGGTAGGCGTTTATAATTTCTGTTTAGTTTTTTGGTGGACCTTCCTACCCTTGTGGGGTGGCTGTGACAACTTATATCTTTGTTAAGTCTAAAAAATGTGATCCGTTAAGGTTTCCCTATTTTACACGAGTAATTATGACTAAGCTAAGTTTTTACAACATAAAAATAACTGGATTTCCATAGGGCAATATTTATGGATTTCTCTGATATTTCTAAAAGTTTATAGGACTCTTCTCACATCTATTTTGATTTTGTTTGTGACCTTCTTCCAGTATTTCAAGCTTCTCCTGATGATTACTTTTTAATTCACGAGATTAGAAATCCGAACAAGCAAAGAAAAAATGATAGCTATCAGGAAAATCTAAGGTAGCAAAGGGATAGTAACACAATAGTTAATTTTTCGATTATTTGTTTACAAATTTCCTATTCAAATTAAATCTCTCAGTCGTTTATCAGAGGGTAAAAATACATGGATGCTAATGTTGATTACAAGACTGAAAACGTTGCTTTATGTAGAATTCCAAAAGCAGAAGAACTTAAAAAATGTTCCACTATTGGACGCTTACTTAACGAATTACAAATAATACTGCAAACAGAATTAGAACAAAATCCAGCTTCTGAAGCAACTACAGACTTCAAAAAAAATTTGGAAATTCTGGAAAAAGCATATAAAGAAGAGATACCCAAAATTGTTGATGATTATCAAAAAGAATATCCGTCTTTCATTAGAGAAAAATTACCTAAGGCGGAAGAACAATACAAAAAACTAGTCAACTGGTCTGATGATGTTGACAATCCTGGAGATAAGTACCGCAAAGCCATAACACAGTTAAGAGATAAATTCTACAATCATGTAGAAGATTGTCTTAAGGTAGAATGGGATAATGCCAGGAAAGAATTTAAAAATGGCAAATGTTGTCGCGACCAAGCTTTAGAACTCAAAAAGATAACTGAGCAAGAATTTGAGCATTATAAAAAGTTTAAGGAAACAGTAATTCATTACTTTAAACAGCTTGACGATATATATAAGAAGGCAGAAGTACTTCTTGATATAGAAAACTATAAAGCTTTATATGCTTACCGCTTGGAATTTTATTCTATTTTGCACGAAGTCAGACAACTGAAAAAAAATGAAACAAAGAGACCAGCGCAAAGTTCAACTATGGTCAAAGACCATGAATGGCTCAAAAGCGTACTGACGGGATGTCTACGAAATTATTGTTTAGCAACATATGAATATTTTTATTGGCATAATAACTGGATTGAACTTATAGAACAAGAAAAGAAAGCCGCACAAAACTATCAAAACTTTAAGGATAGCCGAATGAATAAATTTATTCGAGAGGCACAGGATGTTACATTACTTTCTGACGAAGAAGGTTGTTACGATGAGCCTTATCCAAACCCTAAGAACACTGCTACTTTTGAAGCTGATAAATATTAAGGAAAATTCAAAAGAACCTATTTCAGTTATATGTTTAGGGATTTAGATGATAGCCTGAAAAGACTTCTCGAAGTGGAATTGTTCGGAGTTCTATCAGATTCGGTAACAGTGGTATTCGATACGCCTGATGACAAATTTAACCCTCCGAACCAGCGAACAGTTGATTTCTTTCTTTATGATGTACGGGAAAATCGAGATTTACGCAGTAATGAGCGGCTCTTAGAGCGACAAAGTAACGGTATTCTTCGTAAAAATTTAGCTCCCGTACGAGTTGACTGTTCTTATATGGTGACAGCTTGGTCAGGTAATACTGAGAGTGAGCATAGTTTATTAGGTGAAGTGATGAAAGTGCTGCTACGTTATCCGACTCTTCCAGATACCATCTTAGTTGGAAGCTTAGCAGGGCAAGAGCCATCATTACCAACCAGTACTTTACAGCCAGCTAGGTTACAAAGCTTAGGAGAATTTTGGCAAGCTCTGGGAGGTAAACCTAAAGCAGCATTACATTATACTGTGACTATCAGTGTAGATCCATTCACCCCTGTAGAATTACCACTTGTGACAGAGCAGCAAATTCTTATCAGGTCAAATTTACAGGAAGGTTAGTCAATGCTGCGTTGGGAAAGAATTCGACATCGAGTTGCGATCGCAGGACAGGTCACTGATGCCCAGACCAACAAAGCGATCGCAGGGGTAGAGGTCGCGATAACCAAAGGACCAGAAGCTTTTATGGGTTGGCTAAGAATTCGAGCTTCACAGTATGGAGACGAATGGGAAAAGATGCTAGAGCGCCCTGACCGAACCAGAACTGCTTATGACGGTCACTTCCACTTTTTGGATCTCCCTGAAGGTGAATATCGTTTGCATGCATTCTTTCACAATGCTTCTAGGCGTTACGGTACGGCTTTTCTCGATCTCCGAGTTTCTCAAGCTCCAGAAGATGAGAACATTATTACTGTAGCTGATTTGACACTGACACCCACTTGCTTAAAAGGTCAGATACTTGATGATGATGATGACCCTATTGTCTTAGCTGAAGTCCGACTGAAGTACAGTCAAGAAAGTACTTTTAGTAATCAAGAGGGTCAATACTTATTGAATGCGATAGAGGCAGCAGAAAAATTTGAGCGCACAATAATAATCTCTGCACAAGGTTACCAAACGACTTCTCAGACTGTAGTATTTAATGAAGCTGGAATAGAGGAAAATTTGAACTTTATTTTGACAAAAAAATCAAATAATCTTTAGCTTTTTGAAATAAATCAACAGATGGGGTATTAATCCTCACTGGTAGCGAAATTAAATGAATAATTTTGCCTCTACTGCCACTTAAAAATAAGGAGTAAAAATAATGCCCGTTTATCAAACGCCAGGAGTATACGTTGAGGAGGTATCCTCTGGAAGTAAACCAATTGCTGGTGTAGGTACTAGCACTGCTGGTTTTATTGGCTATGTATCTGACATTGTCACAATGCCAGAAAGACCAGGGACTTTGCCAACAGAATTTTATCCTCTACCGCCAGTCAATGAACCACAATTAATCAGTAATTGGGAAAGATTTAAAACTACTTTTGGTGATTTTCAGGATGGGAACTCAACTTTAGCTCACGCCGTGTTTGGCTTTTTTAACAATGGTGGTACTCAATGTTGGGTGACTCGAATCAATAATGATGAAATCAATAATTTAGAAACTGTTCAGTCTGCCTTAGATAGTTTCAAACCTATTGATGAAATTGCCATTGTAGTCATACCTGGTGCTGTAGATGATGCTGTTCAGACTGCTGTACTGGATCATTGTAAAGACACATATCTGCAAGACCGCTTTGCAATTTTAGATGGTCGTTATGAAGGAGTAAGTAATAGTAATCTCACTAAAGAAGCCATTCAAGGAGGTATTAGAGATGATAGCTATGGCGCTATTTACTTTCCCCGGATTCAAGTTTTTGACCCAATTACTAGAGAAAATATTTACGTTCCTCCCAGCGGTCACATTGCTGGAATCTATTCCCGAGTGGACACTGAGCGTGGGGTACACAAAGCACCAGCGAATGAAGTAATTAGGGGTGCATTAGGAGTTGAAGTTGTTATCAATAAAGCAGAACAAGCAGGGCTAAACCCAGAAGGTATCAATATTATTCGCAAATTTGATGGCAATATTACTGTTTGGGGTGCCCGAACTCTGGCAAGTAAAGAGGAGCCTGAATGGACATATATCAATGTCCGCCGCCTATTTCTTTACCTACGGGAATCGATTGACGAAGGTACTCAATGGGCGGTGTTTGAACCTAATGACACTAAACTTTGGGCAAAAATCAGGCGCAATGTTTCTGCTTTCTTGACCAATGTCTGGCGAGATGGGGCTTTATTTGGTGATACCACAGCAGAAGCTTTTTATGTCAAATGTGATGAAGAAACTAATCCCCCCGAAGTTCGTGATTTGGGTCAGGTAGTAACAGAAATCGGTGTCGCAGTTGTCAAACCAGCAGAGTTTGTCATCTTCCGCATAACTCAATGGTCAGGACCAGAAAATAATCAATAAGCTTATTTATTCGCAATAAATTGTTTAGCCCAATAAAAGGTTGCTTATGTATAGCTCCCTAGGTCTCTATAAAGAATATATTTGTCCACAGCCTGCAGTGGAACTGGATACTGGTGTACCTGCCTTTATTGGGATATGCAATTCCCGAAACCTTCAAGGCGAAGAGATTCCTGTAAATCAGCCCCAAAAGTTACTATGGTCTGAGTTCGGAGAGTTTTTTACCAAACCGCTATCCAATAGCTATCTAGCTTATGCAGTACGTGGTTTTTTCCAGAATGGAGGTCGTTTGTGTTATGTGATTCGTCTTAAAAACGCTACCCTACAGGCGCTAGAGGAAGGATTAGCTGCATTGGAATTTCTAGATACCATTGATTTGGTGTGTGCCCCAGATATTATGGGCTTACCCCCAGTAAAAACTGACCCTGAGCAAGTAGGAATCATGCAGTCTGCTGTGCTGAAACATTGCAGTGATCTAGGTGATCGCTTTGCAATCTTGGACTCTTTACCCAGGGCTAACCTTCAAAAAGTTCAGGAACAACGGCGGAATTTGACTGGAAGTTATGGTGCTTTATACTACCCTTGGGTTCGAATATCCAATGGTCCACAGCAAAATGCTGATTTTATTCCACCCTGCGGTCATGTTGCTGGTGTATATGCCCGTTGTGACGATCTGATTGGCATTCATAAAGTACCAGCAAATGAAATCCTGGAGGGAGTGCTTGAACTGGAATTCAACCTAAATAATGACGAACAGGGGGAACTCGATCCTATAGGTGTGAACTTTCTGCGGGTATTTCCTGGACGCGGGATTCGTATCTGGGGAGCCAAAACACTCAGTTCTGAACAGCAATGGCTTTATATTAATGTGCGGCGACTGTTTCTAACCCTAGGACGTTGGCTTGAGCGGGAAATGGCAGACACTGTATTTGAACCTAACAACTCAATACTATGGGCGAGTATTCGTCGCGAATTGACATTTTATTTTAATCGTTTGTTTGCAAAAGGTGCATTAAAAGGGAATTCACCCTCAGAAGCCTTTTACATCAAGTGTGATGAAGAAACTAACCCTCCTGAAATTAGAGATACCGGAAAGGTTGTTGCGGAAATAGGTTTAGCACCAGCGGTTCCAAGTGAGTTTATTGTTGTTCGTATCCTACAAGACCCTAGTGGTGTTGCAATTGGAGATTCTACTAGAACTATACTGTTGCCAAGTACAAAACTATAAATTTTATACCTTAATACACTTTAATACACTTTAAGGAGATTCAATTATGGTAGTTGGAGTTCGCAAAGATCCATACCGTGCATATAACTTTTTAGTCGAAATTGATGGTATTACTCGTGCTGGCTTTCGGGAGTGTTCGGGACTCGATTCAGCCCAAGACCCAATTGAATATCGTGAAGGTAATGAAAAATATCTCACTGTTCGTAAGTTGACTGGTTTGGTTAAATATTCGAATATTTCCTTAAAGTATGGCGTTACCGACGATGTAGAAATTTGGGATTGGCGTACGAAAGCTGTAGAAGGTCAGGTCGAACGCAAAAACGGTTCAATTGTACTTTTGGATGACTTAGGTCAAGAAAAGATGCGTTGGAATTTTCGCGAAGGTTGGCCAACTAAATGGACAGGTACTAGTTTTAATGCTACAGGTAATGAAGTAGCAATTGAGACTTTAGAAATTGCTCATGAGGGGATATCTAAAGGCTAATGCTACAAACTGAATTTCCTTTCACTCTACCCCGTGGTTATGTAGATGGTGAAGGTAATCTCCATCGGGAAGGGGTTATGCGCTTGGCAACTGCCTACGATGAAATTGCCCCTATGAAAGACCCGCGCTGCAATTCTAATCCTGCTTACCTAGTTGTAATAATTTTCTCTCGGGTAATTACTCGCTTGGGAACCCTAGACCAAGTTAACCCTAAAGTCATTGAAGGACTATTTGCTACAGATTTAGCTTTCTTACAAGACTTCTACCGTCGAATTAATGAAGATGGGACACCACATATTAAAACGGTTTGTCCAAAATGTGGGCAAGAACACGAGATAGAGGTAATTGCCTCGGGGGAAGTATAGTAGGCTACCCTTTAGAAAAGATACATGAAGAGGTAGCCTTTATTGCCTATCATTTTCCCTGGTCTCATGACGAAATTATGAACATGGAACATCGCGATCGCAAAATTTGGTGCGAGGAAATTTCCAAGATTAATCGTAAGTTAAATAGCAATACACAAAGCTAATAAATTTAGGTTGTTACAAGATTTAGGTCATTGAAAAAACGATGCTTCCCTATAAAGCCTTCAATTTTTTAATAGAGATTAGGAGTTTAGTTGTCGCTAGTTTTTCTGAAGTCTCTGGATTGCAGGCAGAAACTGAAACTGAGGAATACCACGAAGGAGGTCGTAATAGTTTTGTACATAAGCTGCCAAAGGTAACTAAGTATCCAAATCTTGTTCTTAGCCGTGGAATTACGAACTCAACCGAGCTTTGGCAGTGGCATCAAAATGTCATTATTGGGCAAATTCAGCGACAAAATGGTTCAGTAATTTTACTTGACGATACTTGCAATGAAAAGTGGCGCTGGAATTTTACTGGTGCTTATCCAGTGAAATGGGTTGGACCCGATTTGAAAGGTGATAGCAATGCAGTTGCGGTGGAGACGCTAGAGCTAGCTCACAATGGTTTATACAAAGCTTGATGAATAAAGCTTGATGAAAATAAAGCTTGAAAAATGAAACGCACCCAACCATATATTCCCAAAGCTGGAAAATTAGCACTCCAAATTCAACAATTGCGTTCCTTTGGATTAAGCAATTTTGATTTCAGCCAACGGATTGCTAGTAAATATAGTGGCTTAAAACTAGGTAAATTTCCATTAGTAACCTTAATTCTGCTTCACAAAGCTAGCAGTGAAAGTAATATATTTAACGTAAACCAGTTCTTAAAGAAGGAGGTAATTCATAGTCTACATTCCACAACTCAGCTAGAGTTAAAATTGAATTTTCTTTTCTTCTGGAATACAGCAGTACAAAAAACGCTGAGGAGAGAGAGTAACAATCAACCTCAAAATTTGCAAAAAGAGTTATTAACTTTCTCTAAGAGTAGTTCAATTTTAATTACCAAAGCATCGCAATTACAAAACCATCAGCAAACCAGTATGGGACTGAAATTGCAACAGCGATGGTTGAACCAAAATATTTTATTATTGCGATTACAGAATCTCAAAACAATACCTTTATCTTTTTTACCAGAGCGACAGTTTAGAAGTGACTCACGAACTAAGTTAGTCATTCAGGAATTACCCAGGGAAAAGGTAATTAGGATAATTGGGACGGAGGTTAGCGAGCTAGCACAGCGTACCGTAGGTGTAGATAGCACAGCTACAGGTATTGATTTACCTCAAGAAAATAGCAATCTCAAACCATTAGAAATTTCTAATGAGCAGTTAAGTTCTATAATTGATGACTCTTTGGATTCAAATACGGAGTTTAGTAGCGATTTTTCTAAGGACGATTCAATTCTGATTACCAGAACATCGCAATTAAAAAGCAATCAGCCATTAAATATGGGACTGAAGCTACAACAGCAATGGTTGAACCAAAATGTTTTGTTATTGCGATTATCGCAGAATTTCAAAACGATACCTTTATCTTTCCCAGAGCGACAGGTTGGGAAGAACTGGCGATCGCAGTTAATTATTGATGATAACTCTTTGGGTTCAAATACAGAATTTGTTCGCGATCTAGTAGTAGAATCCCCATACAAATTCTTGAGGAAACCTTTTCACACAACTCTTCAACAAAGATTACAGAACAAGAAAGATAAAAATCATGAGAGTTTCAGAGTACAAAAACTTGGGCGAAAATTTGTTAGTCAAGTAGTTTTTTCACTTCCTCACTTTTTTACTTTCTTACTTCCGAGAAATCTACCACTTGTATCATCGAAAATCAGTACTCTAGATATCCTAACTTTCTTATCACCTAAACAAAAATTTAAATTGCTGCCAAATAACCCAATTCAATTAGCACTATCTAATCTTTACCCAAATCAATCAGTTTCATCTGGTTTTGATTCTGAACTTGTAAATTTAATCTTCAAACAAAATGAAAAAGAAGTAGTAAATTTATCAGACAGAAATTTACTAGATGAAAATATTAATAAATCTTGGTTCCCAGATTTTCAAACCAGACTGAAGAAAACTCAAACATCGCTGCTAATTTATTCGGTAAATATGAGTCAGACAATATCAACCTTTGAACGTAGGTTTAATTTTATCCACAAGCAGCAAAATAATGAGAAAAAATCGACTTTAGACTTAAGGAAAAAAGATTTAAGGAAAACAGTTATTGACTTACATGATGATTTCCAACCCCATCATATTCGCACGAAAAGATTGAAGCAAATCCCAACTAACAAGCTTGGTTCCACTTATGAAGGACTTATTTTCCAGAATACGGTAGCAAATAAACAATCTGAACAAAAGGATAGTAAATTCTCTAAAACAAGTGCAATGGAATTTGCTCAATCCAAAGCAATGACTACACCTGTTTCTTCTAATCAAGAGAATCAAGTAGTTAGAAAAAATGCCTGGGAACAACACAAAAAAACTGATTTTGACCTATCTAATATCGATGTAAATGGACTTGCAGATCGGGTATTTCAGGTAATTGAGCGAAAACTCAAAATAGAACGTCAAAGGAGAGGACTTTTGTAAGTTCAATATTTTTAAGTTCAATATTTTTAAGTCCAATATTTTTTAAATTCAATATTGGAATAACGTTAAAAGGAAGGTAAAAATGGCTTTAGAAAAGGCTTTTATTCTGGCAGGAAATGGAGATTTGAGCAGAAAAGAAATCGAGGTTTTATTTAATCCAACTGAATATTCTCTGGAGACAAGCAATCAATTTCAACGTACCGCAGTTCCTGGGACTGCTACACCTGCTACTCAATTTGTCAATGGTAACACTCAAACCTTAACAATGGATCTATTTTTCGATTCTTATGAAAGAGGAGAAGACGTTAGAAGCTACACAACACAAGTCACATCATTATTAGATATAGATCCAATTCTCCATGCTCCTCCAATTTGTGAATTTCGTTGGGGTTCTCTTTCTTTTAGAGCAACTTTAGAACAAGTCAATCAAACATTCACTTTATTCTTGGAATCAGGAGTTCCAGTTAGAGCAACTCTGAGTGTTACTTTCAAAGAATATAAAACTCTGAGTGAGCAGATACAAGGGGTGCGTAAAGAATCTAGCGCTGACACCAAAAGAATTATTCCCAAACAAGGCGATTCTCTATGGATGATCGCGAATAAAGAATATAAAGACTCAAGTTTGTGGCGTCTAATAGCTAACGCCAATAAAATCAGCAACCCCCGTCTTTTAACAGTTGCTCAAGAACTTATTGTTCCAGTTTTAAAATAATATTATGGATATTGTAGCTCTAGAGCAAAAATATCACAATTTATATGCTCCTACTTTTGAGATTTTAGTTGAAGGACAGGATATTCTCAAAGCAGGAGTGGAAGTAATCAGTGTAAATGTTGACAACACTTTAGATGGTGCTGATACTTTTTCTTTTATTATTTTTAATGCTTTTAATCCCATTACTAGGGAAATAAACTCTTTTGTTGAAAATGTATTAGTTTTTGACGCGGAAGTTGAAATTAAACTTGGTTACGCGAATGAAATAAAAACGATTATATTTGGCATAATTACTGCAGTCAAGATAGATTTCCTTTCTGGTGGTAACCCTGAGATAGAGGTCAGTGGTTTTGACATTTCCTATCGAATGATGAAAGAAAAAAAACCACGCTCTTGGAAGAATAAAAAAGACCATGAAGTTGTAGAAGAGATAGCAAATTATTATCAACTTCAGATTTATTCTAGTGATCCATATCCATTTCCTAATGATGAAAAAACTATAGATGATACAGAAGTTGAATATGAACAAATTGTAAAACAAGAAAAAGAAAATGATTTTGAATTTTTAACGCGATTAGCTGAAAGAAATTTTTATGAATTTTTCGTTTTTAAGAAAACACTTTTTTTTCGAAAACCAATATATAAATCACAACCAATTGTGACTTTAGAATGGCAGGTAAGTCTTATTAATTTTTCTCCAGATCTTAACATTGCTGAGCGGGTTTTCCAAATAGATGTTATTGGACAAAATACTACAGATGACAAGAAAAATATTACAGCGACAGCAAAGATTTTTAATGATGAGATTAAAAAAATTTTTCTTCATAAAATCATTAGTCATATTACAGGAGAACAATCGACCGAACAAATTATCAAGGAACAGGTTAAACAACCTGTATCATCAGAAGAACATGCTAAAAACTTAGCAAAATCTATTTTATTAAAAAAACATGAAGATGTACTCAAGGGGAGTGGAGAATCTATCGGTGTTCCCGATATTTTAGCTGGTACAAATATTGAGCTAAAAGGTTTGGGAAGCAAGTTTAGTAATACTTATTATATTGAAAAAACAAATCATAGTCTTAGTAGTTCGGGTTATAAAACAACTTTTGATGTCAAACGAGTACCCAATGAGGACGACATAATAGTTACTTCAGAAACAACACCATTATCATGAAGGATTTACGTAATTGCTTTTTTCTCCAATCACAAGACAAAACTAATGGAGCTTCGATTCGAGGAGTAGCTCTCGCAACTGTTACAAATATCTCAGAAATAAGTAATGGAAAAGTCAAAGTAAAATTTCAATGGAGAAAGTATAAAGGTGAAATTAATCAAGACCAAAATGATGAAATTACAGCGCGAATAATTACGAGTGATAAGGGTAGTACTCCTTCCGTAGATGTTCATGATGTAGTATTAATTGCTTTTGAACAAGGTAGCTTTGAATATCCTTTTATCATTGGTTTTGTTTACCCTCCCCTTAAAGATACGGAGTCATAAAATATCGAGGTAATTGTAAGTAAGAAGTAATGAGTAATTAGTAGTAAGAGATAAAAATGGCTAAAGAGTTTTTAGGAATCGGTTGGAAGTTTCCGGTAAAGGTGGACAATTCCACTGGGAAAATCTTGATATCGGAATATGAAGAAAATATTCGAGAATCAATCTGGATTATTCTTGCAACTAGTAAAGGTGAGCGAGCTATGCAACCTGATTTTGGTTGTGAAATTCATAATTTTATTTTTGCAACTCTGAGTATGACTACTTTAGGGTTAGTAGAATCAAGCGTACGAGAAGCTTTAATTCGTTGGGAACCCAGAATTGATTTGAATGAAATTAAAGTTATTCCAATTCCAAAAACTCCAGGAAACTTGAAAATTAATATCAATTATCGAGTTCGCAAAACAAATAATGCATTCAATTTAGTTTACCCATTCTATCTTCAAGGAGGATAATGATTAAGTAAAAAGTTAGAATATTATAATTAAAGTTCAAATTTAAAAGCTCAAACTAAAAACTAAAAATTCAGGGATAAAATATAAATTTTAATAACAATAATGATTGTGATTTTTTGAATAGTAAAAAAATGCGAGCACCACCAAAAATTAACACAATAAAATTTGCAAATATACTACAAGAAATCCGGAATTTAATTCCTTACTATACTCCGGAATGGTTAGTTGCTGATGATAATACTCCAGATTCAGCACTACTTAAAATCTTTGCTCATATGATTACAGGTACTCTTGAGCAGTTAAACCAAGTTCCAGAGAAAAATTTCATTGCTTTTCTGGATATACTTGGCGTTCAATTATTACCTGCTCAACAGTCTCGGGTACCCGTAACATTTTATCTCAGTCAAGGCACTGTTAAAACTATTTTGATCCCAGCAAAAACTTCGGTTTCTGCTCAATCTGCTCAAGGTGGTGACTCCATTAATTTTGAGACTGAAAGGAATATTTTAGCAACTCCTGCTCAACTGGTTGATGCTTATAGCTTTAAGAAAATGGAGGATAGTGTTTTCTCTATACCTCCATATTTTTTGGCGAAAGGAAGGTTAAATCCCGTATCTACTAAGTTAATATCTAATGTCCGGGAAGGAGATACTAGTTTATTTTTAGAAAATACTTTAGAAATTAAGCCAGGGGACATTCTTGAATTTCAAAAATTCTCGAATAATGAGTATGTAGAAGTAGATAATATTTCTGGGAAAAAAGTTACTCTTAAGGATAAACTTATTAATTCCTATAGGACAATAAATACTAGAGTTGAAAAAGTCATAAATTTTGAACTATTTACAGGAAAGAATAAACAAGAACATATTTTGTATCTGGGACATTTGGATATTTTTAATATTACCGCTAGTGTTCGCGTAACTCTAGAAATATCTAACGCACCAGAACAGCTTGTGAATTCTGAATTTGTTCAATGGGAATATTGGGGAGAAAGTCAAGAGACTAAAATTTTAGGATGGTATTCTTTTGATGATTATGAAATCGTAGATAACAATATTACTTTTATTAAAAACAATAATGATGAAATTAAAGAAAAGGAAGTTAACAAAGTAAAAAGCCGATGGATTCGCTGTGTGATTATTGATAGTACAGAAAGTGAAAGTTTAGAAATAAATAAATTAGATACTATTGAAATAGATACTATCAAAGTAACAGCAACACCTTTAGAAATAAGTGATACAACTGCAGGTGTTCCTCTCAATAAGGCATTTTACAATGATGTTCCGATTGATGCTAGCCAAGAGTTTTATCCTTTTGGTAAACAGCCCCGACAGTTGGATACTTTTTACTTTGCGAACCAAGAAGCATTTTCCAAAAAAGGTGTTACTCTGACTTTACAATTTCAAATCAAACAACCAGAAGAAGACCACAGCAATGAAATTCAAGATCCTATCCTTTCTTGGGAATATTGGAATGGAAGTAGCTGGGATAAGATTATATTTCAAGGAGATGTCTCTCAAGGAGAAACCGATGCAACAATTATTAACTTAACTCAGCAAGATGGAAGTTTTGTTGAATTATCTTTTATTTGTCCGGAAGATATCGAAAAAACAACAATTAATGGCGAATTACAATATTGGTTACGGGTACGTTTAATCAATGGTACTTATGGAAGAGAAGTAGTACAAATTAATTCTGAAAATAACGAAAATATTACTGAGTATAGATTTAATGCTCCTCTACTTGAGGATTTTACTATTACTTACGTACCGGAAGCTAGCCTTTTGGATTATTGTTTAACTTTTAATAATTTACAGTATCAAGATAAAACTGAAGAAAGCAAAACAACTGATATTACATTTAAACCTTTTGAGTCTCTTGAAGTATTACATCAATCTCTTTATCTTGGCTTTGATGCTCCTCCATTAAAAGGACCAATTAGTATTTTCTTTTCATTAGAGATACAAGCTTATACTAAGAAAAATAGACCACAACTTAATTGGGAATATTACAGCAGGAGACAAGGTAAAGGTGAGTGGGTACCTTTAGAAGTTCAAGATCTAACCAACGGTTTAACTCGAAGTGGGACAGTTGAATTTATTGGTTCTTCTGATTTTGCCCAAATATCACGCTTTGGTCAATTACTTTACTGGATTCGGGTTGTTGATGTAGAGGACAAATTTAAGCCAGAAAAGAAAATTAATAGTAACAAAAATAATAGACAAGACAATGCTGTAAATTTTGCTCCTGCTCCCAAAATTAAGGGTATCGATTTAAACACAACATGGGCTTCCCAAATAGAGACGATTAATAATGAAATTCTTGGTTCTAGCGACGGTAGAGCAGACCAAACTTTTACTTTTTCTAAGTCTCCTGTAATTTCTGAAGAACTTTGGGTAAATGAGTTTAATGCTCTTTCCAGCGAAGAGCAAAAAAATCTTTCCCGTCAGCGCAAGATTAGAGTTAGGGAAGTTAAAGATAACCGAGGAGATATCCAAGAATTTTGGGTGAGATGGGAACCTAAACAGGAATTACTCGAATCTGACCAAAATGACCGTCATTATCAAGTTGACCGAACTTTTGGACAAATTAAGTTTGGTAATGGTACACAGGGAGCAATACCCCCGATAGGTGCAAATAATATTATCGCCAATTATCAATTAGGAGGTGGAACAAAGGGTAATATTGGACGCTTTGAAATCAATGCTTTGAAAAGCTCGATCGCTTATGTGGATAGTGTTACTAATCCCGAACCTGGAGAGGGGGGTACGGATACCGAGTTACTAGAAAAAGCTTTACAACGCGGTCCACAAATATTGAAACATCGCAACCGTGCTGTAACAGTAAGTGATTTTGAATATTTAACTCGTCAAGCTTCTCGCAGTATTTCCCGAGTCAAGTGTCTACCAAATTTTAATGATCAAGGAAACTATGAACTTGGTTGGGTAACCCTGATTGTTGTTCCCAACAGTAGTGAACTTCAACCTAAACCTTCATTACTGCTAAGACAGCAAGTTGAGAGATATTTACAAAAACATACTGCAAATGTTGTTACTTCACCCAAACATCTGCGAGTCAGCGGTCCGATTTATTTTGAGGTGGTAATTGAGACGGTACTGATCGCAGATGATATTGAAGCTATATCCAATGTAAAACTTAGAGCGATGGAAATCCTTAATGCTTTTCTCCATCCCTTGACCGGTGGATACTCTAACCAAGGATGGGAATTTGGACGTTTACCTTGTTTATCTGATTTTTATGCTTTATTAGGATCTATTCCCGGTTTAGATCGTGTCGAATCTTTGATTACTAATATTACAGATGATGAAGTTAATTTACCTGCTTATACATTAGTTTCTAGCGGTCAACATCTAATTAGCGTTAAAGCAAAAAATATTTCAGAATCTAATATTTCAGAATTTACAGTTAATTAAGCAATCAACGGAAAATGCAATCATGTCACTACCTTTACCCCAGTTAGACGATAAAACTTTTGCTCAATTCATGGAAGATGCGCGGAAATTAATTCCCCGCAATGCTCCCAATTGGACGGATCATAATACTCACGATCCTGGTATCACTTTCATCGAGCTGTTTGCTTGGTTGACTGAAATCCAGCGTTATTATCTGGATCAAGTCAGGGACGAAAATTATCTCAAATTTCTCAAACTCTTGGGTGTACGACTCAAAGACGCGAATTCAGCTACTACCGATGTCACTTTTTCCTTGGTTGACCAGCAAATGTTGACACCCGTTCTGGTTCCCCAGAAAACGAAGCTAACAACTAAGGGAAAAGTTGTCTTTGAGACAGATGAATCACTATTGCTCGTCCCCGCTCAACTGGGAAAAATTATTAGTTCTTATGGAAGGGAGCGCAAAGATAATCTCGATGTCGATCGCCAGAAGGGACTTTCTTTCTATGCTTTTGGTGAAACAGCTGAGGTTGGTAATTTCTTATATCTTGGATTCGATCCACTCTATTTATTTGACTGGGATAAAGTTCCCAGTTCTGAGGAAAATGCTGATACAGAAAGATTAAAGCAGTATTTAAACCAGTATTTAGGAATCAGTTGGGTTAAAAATCTAGATAACCAAGCTATTAGCAAAATCAATGATGGAAAAATAATTGCAATCCGTGATGGGAATCGCGAACTAACTTTAGAACTTGATGAGGGGAACAACCGAGTTAAACTCGTCTCTAACTCAGAAATAAGTAGTGAGATTTATTTTTATGTTTCCAAAGAAGACGATAAGTTAAACGACAAGTTAATTGTCTATGCTCAACCATTTCCCGCTTACAAAACTATTCCTCTAACTTTTAATCTGTTTGAAAATTATCCTGTAGGTAGAGGTATTCACGGAGAACAACCTGTAGATTTTATCCCTTCAGTTTCTCTGAAATGGGAATATTATGGTGGAACTGGATATTGGCAAAAACTACGGGTAGAACGAGATGAAACCCAGGTTTTATATCAGAGTGGACGGGTTTGGTTTCATACTCCCATTGACATGAGGGTACGGAATATCTTTCCATTTCCCGAACAAATGTATTGGTTGCGTATCAAGGTCGATCGCGCTGGATATGAACTAGCACCGAAAATAAATTCAATTCTCCTCAACACTATATCAGCTACCCAGATCGATACTTTTACGGAAGTAACAACCTATTCCAGTAATGGCGAATCTGTGCAGTTATTTCCTACTTCTTATTTAACTCTTAAAGGTGACAATATTCTCCAAGTAAAGATGTCAGATGGATATTGGAAAAATGAATATTGGCAAGATTGGTATGATTATGAGTTAGATAAAACAGAAAATCACGAGGCGATCAGGATTACTTTTAGAGGAGAAATTCCCCCAGCAGCAATTAATAATGTTAGAGTAATTTCCTATTTTTCCGATTCAGATCATCCCCAGGGTCTATTCCACAGCAATGGATTACCCAATCAAAGTTTCTCCCTCGAACTATTTCCTATTGTTACTAAAACATTCCAAATTCAAGTTAAAGAAAAAATTAATAATAATTATTATTGGTGTGATTGGATTCGAGTTGATGATTTTGATGCTTCCCAACCAGAAGACCCTCATTATGTTTTAGATCCACAAAACGGTGAAATCTATTTTGGGGATGGAGTCAATGGAAATATTCCTCCTGTTTCTGATTCTCAGAACGAGTACAACATCCGCATTATTTCCTGTCAACTTGTCAGGGGAGAGCAAGGAAATGTAGAAGCTAATACTATCAATGAGATTTGCAATCCAGCTTATGGTCTGTTGGATGAACAATTCATCACCGTTAAGAATCAAAAAGCTGCTTTAGGAGGAAATTTCCACGAATCCTTAGAAGAAGGAAAGCTACGAGCAAGAAAAGAACTCAAAAGAATAGATCGCGCTGTTACTAGTGAAGATTTTGAGCAATTAACTCTTTCCACCCCTGGACTGCGGGTAGCTAGAGCTAAGGCAATTCTACCGCAAGAACAAGAACCAAATTCCCTGGTCAGAGTTGTTGTCGTACCCTACAGTGAAACCTCAAAACCAACTCAACCAAGTCCGGGGTTTTTACAAGCTGTCCATCGACATTTAAATAAACATAGGTTGATTACTACCCAAATAGAAGTCATTCCTTCCCACTTTGTTGAGGTGAGTGTTAGAGCGGTTGTGCGAATTTGGTCTGAATTTAATCCAGAGCGAACCCGTGAAGAAATTGAGAATTTTCTCAAACAAAAATTCTTACATCCTTTGACCGGGGGACGTCAAGGACAAGGTTGGTCTTTTGGTCGGACTGTTTATCAATCAGAAGTTTATCAAGCGATTGAAAACAGCAGTGAAGGGGTGGATTGTGTAGAAGATCTACAACTGCTGGTTAGGGATACAGATCGAGGAATCAGGGTCGATCGCTTGGGAAATATTCCAATTCATCCTGAGAGTTTAATTTATTCGACGAGACATCAAATCGAGATTGTCTCTGGGAGGAGTTGAGATGAAACCAAAAGAATTTCAATTTTTAGTTCTGAATACAAAAGCGGATTGGGAAGGGGGAGACCTGGACAATTTGACTGTTGGTGACGAGGGAGTCCAACTCAGATCCGGTTTGCAGTTTTTCCCCGAGCGGTTTTTCTCTAAGCAGCAACTGAGACGTTTTGATATCGTCGATTTCTCAGTGGGAGAATTGGCTCAAGTGTATTTGCTTGACGCTAAAAATCGACAAATTGTCTTGTTCGATTCTCAGCAAAACTATTCTGAGTCCATTGATTTTCTCCAAGATTTATTCGACTCTCCTACCAATATTGCTTATAGTCCCTCAACTATTTACGTCGCAGACGAATTTCAACCGTCAAACCAAACTCGTATTTATGCTTTTGCTCATCGACTTAACTGGGAAGTTCGATGGATGGTGACCCTTCCATTAGGGATGAAGCCGATCGATATGGTCGCTGATCGCGATGGAACACTATATATTTTATTAAATATTGGTGAACATCTAATTGCAAAATATGCTCCCTCGGGACAAGAAATACCAACAGCAGGATTTACTAGGGGTGACCTGATATCACCCAAAGCGATCGCTCTTGGTTCTAGTTCTAATATTATTGCTACTAATACTTCTACTTCTAATACTCTTACTTCTAATACTCTTACTTCTAATCGAGATAATAAACATATTTGTGTCCTCGACGGGGAAACAGTGGTGAGATTTAACCTTGATGGTAGTCCCACCGAATCTCAATCCAGGCTTGATTTAGGAGAATTAATTCCTCAAAGCATAGAACCCTCTGGATTAGCACTTGATGAGGAAGGAAATTTCTACATTGGCGATCGCCGTCCTTTAGGTGTGGGAGAAGAAGAAGAACGATTCATTTTTCACTTTTTCCCATCAGGGGACATCACTGAATTAGTTGCGGGTTATCGAGGTGCGGTCACAAAACTTGTCCTTGATCGCAACAATCGTCTGTTTATCTTTAATTCCAAACGTCAAGAAATCAATATTTTGCGGGGAGAAAAGCGGTTGTTAAGACCGCAGCAGCAAAGATTACCATCAGGAATTTTCCGTTCCCAAGTTCTCGACAGCACTAATCCCGGACAACGCTGGCACAAAATTGTATTAGATGCTCATATTCCAACTAATACCCAAATCAAAGTTTATTATGCCATTAGTGATGACCCCCGCGAAATTCGCCAATGGTCGGAACCTCTAATTAATCCTCGAGATGCTCTGATTCGCGGACCTGCTGGACGTTATCTTTATTTAAAAGTAGAACTGATCGGTAACGAGCGGGAAACACCAATTTTAAAAAGTTTGCGGGTGTACTTTCCTCGTCTATCTTACCTGCGTTACTTACCGGTGGTCTATCAAGAAGACGAAGAAAGTCGCGATTTTCTCGAACGCTTTCTCTCGATTTTTGAAACTAGTTTAACCAATATAGAAAAACAGATCGACCATATCGTCCGCTATTTTGATGCTGAGGTAGTTTCTGAAGATTTCTTACCTTGGTTAGCTGGTTGGTTAGCGATCGCAGTAGATGAAAATTGGACGTCAGCACAATTGCGTCAACTGATGCAAAAAGCTCCCCAACTTTACCAGCAGCGGGGTACTAGAGAAGGAATTGCTGGAACTGTAGAAATTTTTACCGGCTCTCGTCCTTTGCTCATTGAGCCTTTTCAAGTAACAAGCTTAGCTAATAGTTCAGCTAATAACCAAGTAAACCGTAGTGAATTGAAACAGCTTTATGGCGACAACCCTTTCCGTTTTTGGGTTTTGCTTGATAACTCTCATATCGAAAACGAAAAAGAACTGCAAACCTTACAACGCTTAATTGAATCAGAAAAACCAGCTTATACGGAAGCCTCGGTAAGAATATTACAACCTTGGATTGCTTTGGATCGGGAGAGCTATCTAGAGTTTAACACCCGCATATTCGAGCCAGTTTTACGTCTTCAGGAAGGAGCAGCAATTTCTCAGGATAGTACTTTAACCGACACAGAAGAATTTGCACAGATTGGAATACGTTCGAGAGTAAGTTTAGATACAGTGCTCAATTGAAGTCAAAATTCAAAAGTCAAAAGTCAAAAGTCGTACAGACGTAGCATGCTACGTCTGTACAGGAGTCAGAAATTGTAGAGACGAGACATGTCGCGTCTGTACAGGAGTCAGGAATTGTAGAGACGAGACATGTCGCGTCTCCTACAAGAAGGATAAATAACAGATACAAGAATTCAGAATTATTAAAGACAGGAGAAATCACTATGGTAAAAAATAACGGATGCTCTTTATCAACCTTTGAGCGGAACAAATATTTTTATAGTAAGCTGCTAACGGTTCGCGATTTTGAACTGGAACAAAGATATGGTATTGAAAAAAATCACCTCATCAATCGTTTGATTTTGGGGGAAGGAATTGTCTGCGGTTTAGAAATTGAACTTAAAGAGCAACAGGAAACAGATCTACTCAGCGTTAGTTTAACTCCAGGGGTTGCTTTAGATCGCTGTGGATGTGAAATTGTTGTCAGCAAAACCAAATCCGAGCAATTAGAAATCAAGTCACCGGGTAAAAAATACATCTATATTGAATATGATGAGCGTTCTAAAGAACCTGTTGCAGATTTAGCAAACGGTTCTGCTGATGAATCAGAGGGTCGTTATAACCGAATTGAAGAAAGCTATAGTCTTTCCCTTAGTTCTGAAGCACCACCAACTAAGGATTCCGATACTGAAGATTCTGATACTGAAGATTCTGATACTGAAAATTCTGACTCTGAAATGACTGCAGAATCGTTAGATGAACTAGTCCGACAATATCATAACCAAGCATTAAAAACTTGTTCTCGAAATAAATACGATCAAATTCCCTTAGCCGTAGTCGATATTTCAGAAGGAGGAGAAGCGACTCTCAATGAGGAAGAAACCCAAAAATATCGCCCCGTTCTGCGCAGTAATCCCATGTTGTACGATCTGCTCAGCCACGTCTATGATTTAACCAAAGAAGCGATCGCAACTCCCAGAATTGATGCTAATAGTTTCATATCTTCCGATGAAAGTATTACCATTACCCCAACAGAGGAACCACAACAATTTGATTTTACCCTCGCTTCTGGAATGACCGAACCAAGTACTCAAAACCGTAGCCGGGTATTTACGGGTAAGGAAGTGTTGGAATTGACAACTAATGAGGAGTTACCCAAGGGTTCTCTCCAACCTGTCACCGTTGAGATTAATGAACTCAATCCAGAAGAACCTTTTTCAGTAATGTTAGCTCCTTTATTACCTGCTACTGTTCCTCCTGTTTTTACTCCCACTTTAGGAGAACAAGATAATAAATCGGGGTTGCGTTTTGTTTTTGGTTCCCATCCTGAATTACCGCGCACCTATGTTGCTTATGTTCCACAACCCTATAATAAAAGCTTTGAAATTCACGGTTGCGACCCCAATTTAAGCGAACTTGACCTCAAGGAGGTGGAAGTAGTTTACTGGGTAATAGCTGGAGCAAAAGCACCTTCTTTAAGAGATCGAATTCTAGAATTACTTGCAAATAATCCCGAAGGTATGACTATGACCGCAATCAGTCGAGAATTGGATGTGGAGCGTTCCAGCGTAGATACCGAACTAGATAAGTTGGTCAATGAAGGTGCGATCGAGCGTAGCGGTCGTAGCAGGTATATCCTAGTTGAATAAGTCGTAGAGACGTAGCATGCTACGTCTCTACAAAGTTCAAAATTATTTATTTATATAGCTATACCTTATCGATTTATAAAATCTACTCCCTGCTCCCTGCTCCCTGCTCCCTGCTCCCTGCTCCCTGCTCCCTGCTCCCGGTTCTCCATTCCTCGTCTCAAATTTATACCCAAGACTAATTCTTCACCCCCCCCGCACCACCCATGTATGCACCAAAGCTAAAAACTGCCAATAAAAAGTCCCTTTTAACCCAGAAGAGCGCTGTTCGTCCAAGCCCTGTTCAATATAATCCACTGTTGAAGCAGCTCTCCCGGATGGGTAATGCTCCTAACCCTAGCGCGCACGCTGCTATTTTAAATCGCGCTCCGGCAAGTCAGCAATCTTCTAAACAGGAATTACTGTTACTGCTACAGCAACAGCATGGGAATGATTATGTGAATCGGGTGTTGAAAATAGCCCGGGCTAATAAAGAGGAAACATCTGTTACACCAAGGGAAAAACCAGTAATTCAGGCAAAATTAACTATTGGTCAAGCGGGGGATAAGTATGAGCAAGAAGCAGATCGTACGGCGCATCAGGTGATACAGAAGATGAGTGAATCAGAAGTTGAATCTGAGACTGCACCAAAAGAAGAACGCGCCAAAGTCGAAGAGGAAACGGATTCTCCACAAATACAACAAAAATGCAGCGGGTGCGGGCAAAAAGACGATCGGGTTCAAATGAAGCCAGAAACCGAGGCTTTACCATCAGAAGAAATGTCAGAGGAGGAAGATAAGGAAAACCTGATGGTGCAGCGTCAGCCAGAAACTGAGGCTTTGCACCCAGAAGAAATGTCAAGGGATGAAGACAATGAAGACCCGATGGTGCAGCGTCAGCCAGAAACTGAGGCTTTGCACCCAGAAGAAATGTCAAGGGATGAAGACAATGAAGACCTGATGGTGCAGCGTCAGCCGGAAACTGAGGCTTTGCATCCAGAAGAAATGTCAGAAGATGCAGACAATGAAGACCTGATGGTGCAGCGCAAGGCGACTGGAGGTAGGGTAGAAGCCACGCCAGATTTGACTAGTTCCATTCAACGCCAAAGGGGTAAGGGACAACCCCTACCAGGGCAGCTTCGACAACAACTGGAACAGGCATTTGGTAAGGATTTTAGCAGGGTGAGGATTCATGCAGATGCCAACGCAGACGCGCTGACACGCTCTATCAAAGCGCGGGCTTTTACTATCGGGCAAGATATCTTTTTCCGTCAGGGAGAATATACTCCTGAAAGTAAGCAGGGACAGGAGTTATTAGCCCATGAGTTGACTCATGTGGTGCAGCAAAATGGCGATGGGGTTAAGTCGAAGGAAGACGCAGGAGTAAAAGTTTCTGAGGTATCTGAAGATACTGAAGTACAGCATGCTTGCGCTCAGTGCGAGCAAGAAGAGAAAGCAGAAGGTGTTATTCAAGCGAAAGAAGAATCGGGTGGGTCTGTATCAAAAGAAGCACCTGAGGTAACAACAGCAACTCATGCCAGCACTTGTAATAATAAATCAAAAAGATCCAAAGGAGAAATTCCTAATGAAGGCATTACTGGACGTCCATCAATAAGCAATAGTAGGGCTGACTCAGGTTCTGATGATTGTGGTGAGCAAAATACAGGTGACAAACAAAAGGAACAAACTGAACAAGAAGAGCCATCAGGAAACAATAGTACGGCTGACTCAGGTTCTGATAATTGTGGTAACAATGAAGACATTACCGAAGGTATATCAGGAAATGACAGTACGGCTGAAGACATTACTGGAAGTGAATCAGGAAATGATAGTACGGCTGACTTAAATTCTGATGATTGTGGTAAGCAAGATGAGGAACAAACTGAACAAGAAGATTCATCAGAAAATGATAGTACAGCTGACTTAAATTCTGATGATTGTGGTAAGCAAGATGAGGAACAAACTGAACAAGAAGAGTCTTCTGATGAACAAAAGTGTCCTTCGGAAGAGGAAGGAAAGGAAGGAGAAGAAGGTGGGGGAAAACAAGAAGTTATTGAAGCAGAAAAAGGAAGTCTAGAACAAGATTCTACGTGCGAAAATAACGTTAATCAACCAGATAATACAGCTAACAAAGGTACAAAAGCTTTAAATAAAAAACCTTCAGCAAATACCTCACTAGAAGCAAAACCAAAGTTAAATCAACAAAGCTCGGCCATAACAGCCCCAAACACTCAACAAAATTTGGTAACAGGGGAATCAAATAATTCAGAAACAATAGCAGAAAAAGTCCAAGCTATAAACAACCCTAGAGATGTACAAACTGGGCTGAGAGCTACACAAGGTAAAATCATTCGGCTAACTGCGGCTAAAATAAACTTTAAATTGCCCCAAGGCGAAAAAACCTATACAGAAAATAATTCTACGGTTTTAGAAAAGCAAAGAGCTACTGCAAGCAGCATGGCAAGTAAGTTTTTGACAGACGCAGCTTTGCGAGTACACACATTTACAGAGCTAGGAGAAAGTATATCTACTCGTATTAATATAACTGCAGAAAATGCAAAAGCAGCCGTACTCTCAACAGTCCAGCAACAAAAAGATATCATTTCTGCTCAAGTAAAACAAAAACGTATTCAAGCAGAAAGTCTAGCTAGAGAAACTCAACTCAATATTGAAACACAACACGGAGAACAAGTCGGCAAGATTAACGAAAAAAATAGGGTAGCCATCGAAACTATCGGATCTAAATACACAGAAGTATTTACCGAACTTAGAGAGAAACAATCCCAATTACTTGAAAATATTGACACTTGTTATGGTAAGACTTTTGATTATTATGTATCAGCTGGTACAACTGCAGCGATCGACGCAGAGAAGATTGGAGGGAGTTATGAAACAAGATATTTACTAGAAGTTGCAGACGAAAAGGCAGAGGCTGACAAAGTCTTCCAGGAACTCAAGCAGGACATGTTCGACGAATCGAATAAATCGACAGACGTAATAACTTTTCCATCAGAATTCAGTACTTTTACTGGTGATGATGATGACAGTGTTTCTGACGAAGATTTTGTGAATAAGCAAAAAGAACTAGCTGAGCTATTAAATAAAAGTCTAACAGGTGAAGATAAAGCTAGAATAGCTCGAGAAGTTACAGATAACTATAAAATATCACTACAAAATCAAGCTAATAAACAGGCTAATGACCTTGTAGATAGCAAAAAAGATATTATTGAAAGTATTTGCTGTGCAACAAAACAAATTCGCCAAGAATTATTTAAAAATGAACGCGAGACTTATGATAATTTAGAAGAATTAAGGAAAACCAGTGTTGCAGATGCTGATTGCATCAGAACTATACAAACGAAACAGACAAATCAATATCTAGAAGGGACTCTACAATCATTAGATCGACAAGAAACTGCTCAATTACAAATATTACAGGTTTACGGCGATCGCCAAGTATCAACAATTGAAACAGATGCTCAAAAGGCGATCGCGTCGTTACAAGATGGAGTAAATCAAACTGCAACAAAGCTGCTTGATGTTCTACAGGATTCTTATAATAAATTTCAGGGAATGGAAGCTCCCCACCCTGAAGATTTGAGTATAACTATAGCAGAAATACTCGAAGTATTTGATAACGATATTGCTACAGTGCAAGAAAAAATCGAACTAGGTATTGCAACTAGCGAGCAAAGTATCAAACTAGGGGAATTACAACTTATTGATGCTGTAAATAAAATAGCTCAAGTAGGCATTGAGGAAATAGAAATAGCTTTTGAAGAAGCCAGAAAGCTATTTTCCGACTTAAATAATAGTTCAAATTGTGCATTTACAAAATCACTAGATGCTTACAGCACACAAATTGATGATTTTACTCAAGACATACAAAAAGAATTGCCTAATGCCATTAATGATTTAATTAACTCGCTTGATTGTACTGGCAAACGAATAAAGAAAGATCTAGAAAAGAGTGTACCTGAACTCAGGAAAAGTCTTTGTGGAACATTAGGTTGTTTAGAAACGGATATAGAAAACTATGTGGCCAAAGCCCATAAAGAGGAAGAAGAGAACCAAGATGATGTTAATGATGTTAATTGGTTGGATGTATTCTTAAAAGGTCTTGTAATAATTGCTGTCATTATTGCATCAATAGTCATTGCAGTTTTCACTGCTGGTTTCGGTCTTGTTGCTCAAGCCATAATTCTTCCTGCCGTAGGAGCTTTAGCTGGATTTTTATCTCAAATAGCATTTAATGCTATTGATGGTAAAGACCTAATGGAAGATACAGGCAAAGCAGCATTAATGGGTGCTATTGGCGGTTTATTTGGTACTGCTGGTGGTGTTGCTGGTAGGTTACTAGCTCAGACAGGTAAATTGGGTGTAGGAACAACTAAAGCTTTCTGGGAGTTTGGAGTTAATTCTATTTTTGATATTACTGGTGAGATAGTTGGCAATTTAGCGACAGGCGAAGAAATTACCGCTGAAGGAATTCTTATGGGTCTGGCAATTGGGGCAAGTGTTGATGGTTCGATAAATAAGCTACAAGGAATTAGTAATAGGGCTAAGGTTTCTGATACTTTTAATAAGAACCCCGATCTGGTTAACAAGCTTCCTGGTATGAAACCCCACGAAATCAATGTGCTGGCAAAAGAAACGGGGATAGATCCAGGAAAACTTCAGCAACTTTCCAAACTAAAACCAGATGAACGTAAGAAGTATGTAGAAAACGCTAAACAGCGTAATAGTAAATATGATTCTTGGGCTGGTCAAAAAATCAAAAACTTTGCTCAAGGGTTTGAGAATTACCAAAGAAGTGGGGCTGAATTTGGTCAGCGGGTTGGTTCTGCGGTAACAAGACCGATTAAGAATGCTTTTGGCGGTAGCCGTAGTGAGGCAGACGTTAGCACATCTAGTAATCGCCCCTTAGCAGACACAGAAACACCCAGAGGTTTACAACCCGACGCTGATGTACCAATGACGACAAGAGAAAGGGATATTCTTGAAGATAATACTCCAGATAATACTCCAGGGCGCACTACAGAAATCAAACCACTAGATACGGAAAAAACACCTGAGACAATTAAATCTGGCGATCGCAGCATTCACTATGATAAACCAGAAATCGATCCTGTTAACGACCCTGGTGTGGTTGCAAAACAGAAGACGGATGATGGACATGAGATCAAAGTTCTTCAAGATGGTCGCGTGATTCGCTGCTCGCGTTGTGAAGACGTAATGAAAGAAATAAACAAAATAAACGAGAAAATCAAGAGTGACAACTTAAAGGATGAAATTAATAAGATTAACCAAGAAAATGATGAAAATATAAAACTCGATCGAGCCAATCACATTCTGAAAGATCTTGAGGATCTAGATTTAACTTTGTCACCCAAGGATATTAAAAACCTAATAGATAATCGCAAAATAGAAGATATACAAAAAGATTTAACTAACGGTTTAGCTCCAACTCAAATAAGAGATTTATTGAAACTTTTGAATGAGGGAATTATAACTCAATACGAATTAGACGGATCGAGCCAAAAGAAAAGTCTATCATCAATTCTCGGAAAACCAAATGATTTTGATACTTTAAGGGATTGGGGGTATCTTTATTTTCTTGAGCAAAAAGAATTTCACAAGAACAAAATAAATGTCCAGCATGGGGGATTATCAGAAAATAATTTAAGAGAAAAATGGAAAAGTTTTATCAAACAAAACACAGAGCTTTCTGAAGACGAAACACTACAGGTGTCAATTCTCAGTTTAAAGCATAACTACGGCAATAGTTGGATTGACATGATCGATCCAACTACAGATAGAAAAGCATTTAAAGAAGCTTCCGATTGGCTTGAACAAAATAAATCGCAGTTGCCGCGCACAAGTGGAGGATTTGGAGGAGCCAAAGGACGAGCAGTACAACCAAAAGTTGATGAATATAAAATTGAAGATTTGGCCGCTAAATTTCCAAACAATAAACAAGAAATAAATGGTTATCTAGTAGTGTTTGACGATAAGGGCAATCCCTATACCAAAATGAACATACCAGATAAAAATTATTACAAGAAGGGAACTCCACAAGATTTAGGCTTGTTGAAAGAACTGCCATATCTGACAAATAAACAAAATAAACAGTGGAAACAAGAATTGGAAAGGGTTCATGTAAAAGGAGAAAGACAAAACGGATGGAAAAACCAAGGAGGGAAAACAAGTGGTCTTCCAATTTTCATAACTCGCGGCCCAAGGGGGTGGTCAGATGCTCAAAAACAACACAGAAGTGCATTAGAACAACAATTGACAGAAAACAACCGTCTAACATGGGCTACTCTTTCTTCAGGTAAGACAAAGTGGTATTTAGAGATATCCCATATGATGGGAGCTGGAACGGGAGGTCATACCCGTATAACAAATGCTTGGCCAGCATCGCTGCATCAAAATACAGAACAATTAGCAATAGAAGAAGTTTTCAGAAAATCTAATTTTCGTGACGATCTCTTACTTAAATTCACGAATTACATAAATCCAAAAACAGGGCAAGCAGACTTTATGAGGATAAAGATTTTAAACAAGCATAATCAAGACAAAATTTTTGACCACATCATGGATGCAACCAGGGGGGATATAGACAAGAACGAAGTTCGGTTGTTACAAAAGACATTAAACGAAAAAATCACAGCCTCAATTAATCAATCCAGCAGCAGTAATCCACCATCAACAAATCAAACTCCTCCACCTTCTCCTCCAGACCAACAAGCAATCGAAAGCTCACAAAATAACGCAAACAATGACAAAATTTTTACTGACGTTAGAACGAAATTGGGCGAAGCAGAACAAGGAACTATGGGGCTTGCATATCTGGAGGCAAATTATCTAGGACTGAAAGAGACTTTTGAACAAGGCTTGGCTTCTATCCGATGGGGAAACAGGGACTGGGATAGAAATCCCGCTTTCAACCAGGCTAAGCAAGATTATGAAACTGGCTTGGTTTCCATCCGAGGGGGAAACAGGGACTGGGATGGAAATCCCGCTTTCAACCAGGCTAAGCAAGATTATGAAACTGGCTTGGCTTCTATCCGATGGGGAAACAGGGACTGGGATAGAAATCCCGCTTTCAACCAGGCTAAGCAAGATTATGCAGATGGCTGGCAACAAATGGAACAATATCTGACCCAGAACCCAAACCAAATTCTCAACCCACAGCAAATCTCGAACTGGAACATACCATGGGCTTCCAAGGTTGCTAAGCAAGATTATTTGTGGTTACAAGCAACAAGAACTGACAATAATTCTGAATCCAATGGGGATGCAATGGAGATCGACCCCAGCTAAATATCAAGCATAGAAAGTATAGCTACAATGATAGACTATTAGAGGTTTTTATGAACAACAAAAATACCCCTGCTCTCTGGATCGACTCCACTCGATCGCGCTACTTTCTCATTCCCGAAAACCAGAATATTCCCCCTGGAAATTTCACCCTTTTTAACCTCACTGGTAAAAAAAAGAAAGTAGCACTAACAGCAATTTCTTCCTTTGAAATAACAGAAGAAGAAGCTAATACTCATCTCGAAAAAGAATTAAATAAGCTATTTGAACAAATCAAAATCAGTGAGGATAGTCTAGAAGAAATCCCCAAAATGCTCGAAGAAATATTCTCCGAGTCAAATATCGAAAAATGTCTCCCAGATTTTATTAACAAATTAGGAGAAATAGAAGAAAAAATAGAAGATAATCCTGAATTACTAGCACAAGTAATCTATGAATTTTACACATCTTTAAGCCAAGATTTCTTCAGCGAACGAAAAAAACGTTTAGAAGAAAAACGCCAACAAGAAATAAAAAAATCCGCAGAAGAGGCAGTGGAAAAAGCTTTAAGTTCTTTTAAAATACCCTCATTTGCAGATACAGACTGGATGTCGGAAATTAACTTTTTAGTCGATAAAGATGAGTAAATCAAAACACAAGTAAATACATGATTCATAATGAATATGCTGTATTATGAAACACTACAAAACTTCTCTACAACACATACTTGCGAACCTAGAAAGAATCGACTTACTCATCCAAATCCAACTCCAGCGACTGCAAAAACTCCAGTCAACCGATCCCGAATTCCAAGGACTATATATATCCGAACAAGAACTAGAAGAACTACTCACCATACCAATCGGAGTACCCCGTTGGGCTGTTGCGGAAACACCATTATCTAACGACGAAATCAAAACTGTATTTGATAGTTTAGCTGCTGATATTGCTCAACGCCAGGCAGAAAGCACAAAAAAAGGCATAAAATTACGCCTAGAATCCCTCACCCATGACTTCGACCTTACCCCTACCGATGTTGATATCCTCCTGATCTGTTTAGCACCAGAACTCGACCTACGCTACGAAAGTCTTTACGCTTACCTCCACGGTGATGTCACCAAAAAACGACCCAGCGTAGACCTAGTTTTAAACTTACTTTCTCCCAACTTAGAAGCCAAACTAGAAGCCCGTCAAAGCCTGACTCCCAGTTCTCCCCTGTTAAAACATCACCTATTAAATTTATTCAACGATCCATCTCAACCTCAAGCACCACTGCTGAGTAAATATCTAAAAATTGAAGAGCGTATAGTCAATTATTTACTTGATGATAACGAAATTGACTCTCAAATCAAATTTTATACAAATTATCAAACACCAGAACAAAACCTAGAAGACTTATTACTACCAAATGAGACCAAACAACGCTTCCAAAAGCTAATTGAGAAAAAACCAGCAATTACAAACAACTTTATCTTCTACTTCCAGGGTGACTACGGTGTCGGTAAGCAAGCAACAGCAGAAGCAATCTGCAACAACTTAGGTACAGGATTATTAATAGTTGATGGAGAACAACTACTCAAACTTGAACCAAGGGAACTTCAAACAGCAATTAGCTTAATCCATCGTGAAACAATCTTACAAGAAGCAGCCTTATATTGGAAAGGCTTTGATAGCTTCCTCGAAGAGGAAAAACACCCGTGGCTGAATTTACTCTTACAGCAATGGTCAGAGCAAGAGCAACAAATTCCACTAACTTTCCTCGCTGGAAACATAATTTGGGAACCAACAGACGCATTAAAAAATGTCAGTTTCCTACGAGTGGAATTTTCCTATCCTACCACCAACCAACGGGTACAACTGTGGGAGAAAAATTTAAAATCAAAGAACTTAAAGTTAAAGAACTTAAACAGTAAAAGAAATCCTGCTTCCGAAACAGAACTGAAAGAATTAGCCAGTAAATTCCGCTTTAGTGGTGGTCAAATTGAAGACGCAACAGCCACCGCCCGCAACCTAGCCCAATGGCGCGAAGCCGGACAGGAAAACTTGATAATAGACGACTTGTACGCAGCTTGTCGCCTGCAATCCAACCGTAAATTAAGCAAACTCGCCAAGAAAATTGAACCCCATTATAAGTGGAGTGATATTATTATCCCTAGCGACCAACTGCAAATCTTGCGAGAAATTTGTAACACCCTCAAATACCGCGCACTGATCTACGAAGAATGGGGCTTCGATCGCAAACTAGCAATGGGTAAAGGATTAAACATTTTCTTCGCCGGTTTACCAGGTACAGGTAAGACCATGTCTGCCGATATTATTGCCGGAGAATTGGGATTAGACCTTTATAAAATAGACCTTTCCAGCATCGTCAGTAAATATATCGGCGAAACCGAGAAAAACTTATCTCGAATTTTCAACGAAGCTCAAAGCAGCAATGCAATCTTGTTTTTCGACGAAGCAGACTCCCTATTTGGTAAACGTAGTGAAGTTCGTGACTCCCACGATCGCTACGCCAATATCGAAGTAAGCTACCTCCTACAACGAATGGAAGAATACCAAGGAATGGTAATTCTAGCCACCAACCTGCGGGGAAATATGGATGACGCTTTTATTCGTCGGATGCACTTCAGCCTGGAATTTCCCTTTCCCAATAAAAAAGAGCGTCGTCGCATCTGGGAAAAAATTTGGCCAGATGACACACCCCGCAACCCAGATTTAAACTTAGACTTGATGGCAGAACGCTTCGAAATAGCCGGTGGTAACATCCGTAACATAGCCCTCGCAGCCGCCTTCCTTGCAGCCGATGATGGCGGTACAGTAGGAATGAATCACCTACTCTGGGCGGCTCGACGGGAGTATCAAAAAATGGGTCGGGTGATTGCTAATGGAGCATTTAGTTAAAGTTCAAAAATTCAGATCCAGTAAAAGGAGAAACTGAGGGCTTTTAGGCTCCAATTTTTTCAATCATTACCTCATACCAAATCCGATTTTTAAAACCCCTTTATATTTTTTGGGATTTTCCCCCACACTTTCCACACTTCCCTCTCTCATTCTAAAAAGGGGTAATTAAACCGGATTTAGTATCAGTAATTTACCGTACGGGATATAGATAAATATAGTTCAGTCATAGCGAAATATAGTAATCCTAAATCACTCATGAGAATCAAGATTGTAGAGACGTTGCATGCAACGTCTCTACAGGATTTATCTATTCACAAATCTGCGGGCGATCGCTATATCAACATACCTATTTAAAAACTTCCAGTCCTACTTCTCTCAATAATTTCTCATACAGAAATCTATCAAATCCTACCCGTTCAGAATCATGAGCCCGATTTACCTAAATTCGGGTATTTTTTAGTAATTGCATCCATTGCTTACGGTATTTGGGTATATCTGTTTTTACTTCCAAGTTTTACAAACTTTTATTAAATATTTACCGTATTTCGGATAAATAGGGTTGCTCTTAAGTCGCTCAACTGTAAAATAAACCCTAATTTATCTCAAATAACATCCCATAGAGAATGATTAAGACTTTATCAAGCAGCGAAAATAATAAAATCAAGAACCTGTTTATTTACCCATTATTTGTTCTCAGCATCTTAGTAACCCTCGCTAGTTGTAGCCCACCTACTTCTACAACTACTTCCGAAGAAACCTCAGCAAGTCCAAGCACAGATCTAGTTTCGACATCACCTAAAACAACTAAGGTCAATTCTTCCCACCTCATATCTCCCCAAGGAATTGGTGATGCGCGCTTAGGAATGACTTACGGGGAACTGAAAAAATCCTTAGGTTCCGAAGTCAAATTTGAGGTGAAATCACCTTTCATGGTAGATTTTGATGCAATTTCTGTGAATAAAGATGGAAACACCCAATATCACATCATCTATCCCGCTAACACCACTTTCTCTGATTCCGATGTTATTACAACAATAATTACTGACAACCCTGATTATCGTACGGATAAAGGAATAGGGGTCGGAACAACAATTAAAGATGCACAAGCTGCTTACGGTGAAGCAACTCTAGCTTACAGCACTGCTAATGAGTCTCGAGAGTCTGTCAGTTTTGCAAATCAACCCAAAAATATCGCTTTTCGTCCCTCAACATCACCTAACAACTTTGCAGGTATCTACAAATCTCAACAAGGAGAATATAACCAAACAAAGGAATTTCGTGATGATGCTGCAATTAAATCAGTACAGGTTTATTGTATCCCCAGTTCGGAAGCTATAAAGGATCTCAGATGTGGTGTCGTTACCCAAGGGAAAACATCCAAATAATACATACAAGTAGGTTATAAAATAATAATTTTTATTAAAAAATAGACTATTTGAGATAAATAGGGTTGCTCTCAAGTGAAGAAATAATAGGATCACCTATGATTTATCTCAAGTATTCAAGAGACAATGATTAAGATTGTATTCGACAATGAACATACTAAAACCAAAAATTTTGTAGTTAAATGCCTAAAAAAGGCAGGATTTGAGGTTATTAGTGCAAAAAATGACTTTATTAAAATTCAGTTAGCAGATAAGAAGATTTATAGTACTGAAGCAAGTAAAAAATCAAATTACTCTGAGTCTATATTCCCATCGACTTCTAGACTAAAGGAAGTATTTGAGTTTATTGAATTAAATTACGATCAACCTATTAGTTTAAAAAAAGTAGCTCAAGCTGTGGGTTATTCCTCTGCTTACTTAACTGATTTAGTAAAAAGACTGACAGGGAAAACAGTTAATAATTGGATTGTCGAACGTCGGATAGTAGAAGCAAAGCGTTTACTTTTAGAAACTAACCACTCAGTGAAGCAAATTGCTTTAGATGTAGGTTATCAAAATATCAATCATTTCTACGAACAGTTTCACGGTTACTATAACAATACTCCAGATGCTTGGAGGAAAGCACAACGCTGTAAAGTCGTCTAAAACTAAAGATAAAACCAAGGAAAGTCGAAGTAATATAGCAATTGTAACGCTACGTGAAAGTCAAAGTAGCTTTGCTAACAAAAATTAAAATCACTAAAATTTGAGTTTTAAATAGAGTCTATTCGAGTAGATCTAGCAAATATTAATGATGGTGGTAGTGAGTAATTGTTTAGACAGTTATTTGCTATCGTTATTGCATTTAATTTTTTTCCAAAAAAACTTATAAAAACAGGATATAACAACCCCAAAGTGTGAAAATCTAAAAATACTTAATTGTTTTGTCTCTTAATTCCGAAAAATACGTAACTATTACCCGATATCTCAAGGATAGATTGGTATTACGAAATAAATAAATAGTCAGTAAAAAAGCGAAAATCTCTATTTATTTCAATTCTTTATTTAAAGCTAAAACTATGAAAAATACAACAAAAAAAATAAATCTAAAGCATATTCTATTTGGTGGTGCAGCTTTAGCATCAATGTTAGGAGGAATGATATTTCTTGATAGTGCAATTGCACAAGAAATACGCCCGACCAAAATTAGACGACGTTGTTATAGGTATACTCTCATAAACAGAACTAATCGTGGAGTTGACTTCAATCTTGGAAGAAGGAAATCTTTTTTACGTTCAAAAGGACAATTTAGTTTCCGACGTTGTTTTAAACTTAGACGTAGAGTACGTCATCCATTAGTCAAATATGATGAAATTATTGGTCAAGGATACAGAGTTGCAAGTGTAAGACTAACACCCGGAAGAAATGCTTTTGACCGTCAAGGAAGAAAGTTAGTGTTAAAAACTGGTGGTACAGATGGTCCTGTCCCTCAAATAGCTCCTTTTGAGGAATAGACTTATAAAAAAATAATTCAGGGTTAAAATCTAAAACTTAATTTTTATATAAAGCTACTCATTATTAGACATTTTGAGTAGCTTTTTATTCGTCATATCCTATGTTATAAGCTTTTAAGACTCAGTTTATTTGTTAATTTTTTATATTTAATCAACTTAAATTAATCTTTTTTTACAATTAAATTATGTTTGGCATTTGATAGATAGCATACACTTTTCTGGCATTTAACATACATAATTCAGCATATTAATATTCACATAAATGTAATGCAAACACCACTTTTTGTAGTTTATCTGACTAAATCAAATACATTAATCTATTAATTGGAAATACATAAAGCAAAGTTTTACGATAAATCCTCAACCTAGGAAATAACAATCATGTTCAAATTTAATAAACAGCTAACTGCTCTAGCACTTTTAACATTAACTTCTGTTGCTGGAACTACGCTTACTCTTTCAGAAGCATCTGCAAGACCTAGAAGAAATTCGAGAGCTTTAAAAGAAGTAACTTTAAGGGATAGAGATAGAAGAGGCTCATTTGGGAGTAACAGCGGTATATCAGATCTCAGTAAAGTTGGTTTTGATAATAGAGCTGATTTTGTTGAAATCAATAGCAGTGTAGCCTGGAGGTTCTATACTGGGAAAAATTTCAAAGGTCGATCTACTGTGGTCAGACCCAACACGGGACGAAGTCTTGGTAGGTTTGCTAATAAAATTTCCTCCTTCTGTGCTGTATCAAAATGTCCTAAAAAATAGAGTTTAAAACACCTGGGAAAGATACTTTTGACCGTCAAGGAAGAAGATTAATATTAAGATAACGATCGGTGACGATAGTAATCCTCCTGCTGCTAATATTGTAGGTCCCGAAGAAAGCTGATAAATAATTCAAGGTTACAATCTGAAAGTTAATTGATATATAAAGCTACTCATTATTAGACATCTTGAGCAGCTTTTTATTCGTTATACCCTATTACTAGGAGCTTGTAAGCTTCAGTTAAACTATTACTTTTCTTAGCTTTTAGTAACTTAAATTAACCTTTACCGGCCTTACATTGTAATGCATTATTCGATAGGTAGCATGCAGTTTTCTGCAATACTGCGTGCATAATTACGCTAATATTTGTTCAAAAAAGTGTATTAAATAGACCAGATTTTGTAGTTTATTTTGCAAGCATGAATTTATTAATGTATAGAAAGAATGGCAAACAAGCCAAAACAGAATTTTGAAAAACTAACCTATCAAAAGATAAAGGATAAAGTTATGTCTATTAAAAAGAAACTCTTACTATCAGTTGGTGCAATAATCGTTGGTAGTTCTGCTATTTTAGCAATTAATCCCCCCGCTTCTGCTGCCCCATCAACTTTTCAGAAAACCTGTCGCAGGAGCGGAATAGTAAGTTTTAGGGGTAATGCTTACTTGCAATCCAGTTGTCGTATGATAAATGGTCGCTATAAGAAAAGTTCAATACGTTTACAGGGAATTTATAATGATAACGGCGTCCTAAGATTTAGTGGTGGAAGAGAATCAGCCTCCTTCCAAAGAAGTTGTCGTAAAATTGGAGTTAGAGGAAGTACATTAGTCGCATCTTGTAGAAAAAGAAATGGTAGATACAGAAATACCTCAATTAGGTTAAATGATATTCACAATAGAAACGGACGATTGACTTACTAAGAATAGTCACAGTCATTTAATATATTGAAACTCAAAACTGTTTAATAGCTTAGGTTTTTAGTTGTGGGATTGAAGTATTATTTATATCTAATAATCACCATACCCTTTCTCCCGATTTAGGAGAGTTGTATTCCTTATTGGGGAAGTGAGAATATTGAAAATAGGTAATTTTCTTCAATTCCATGCAGCATTCTTCATCTAGTAACCACCGGGATTTTCTGCGACAAATTGTCACTCTTGTAGCAATTATCCTAGCTTTCGTCGTCAACGTTGCATCAAATATTTTCCCGTTTAATGGACTTACTATTGGTCAAATCTCTAATACTTTGTTCAAAGAAGTTTTGATTATTCCTGCTAATTATGCATTTGTTATTTGGGGGTTAATCTACCTCGGATTATTTGCTTTCGCTACTTATCAAGTCTTACCTAACCAGAGAAATGACCCCGATTTACGTAAAATCGGGTATTTTTTAGTAATTGCATCTATTGCTCAAAGTATTTGGGTATATTTGTTTTCATTTCGTTTATTTACACTTTCAGTAGTCGCAATGGTTATAATTTTGCTACCACTGATTGCAACATATCTGCATTTGGGAACTAGTAAGACTGCGACATCTCGTGTCAAAAGATGGTGCGTTCATTATCCCATAGGGATTTATCTAGGTTGGATTAGCGTTGCTACGGTTGTTAATGTCGCCTCTGCTTTGTACGCTCAAAATTGGAATAGTTGGGGTATATCTGCTCAAGCTTGGACTGTAATTATGACATTGGTCGCTGCTGCAATTTCTGTCGTTACTGTCCTGCAAAATAGAGACCTTACTTATACAGGTGTAACTATTTGGGCTTTAGTTGCGATCGCAATTAAAAATTGGGAAAACCATATCATCAAGATTGTGGCTTTTTTATGTGTAACAGCTTTGGTGATAATTAGTTTATTTAAGAATTTGAAGAGAGCATAATTCAAAATACTTAATATTTGGGAAGATTCTTTCTATTTTGCAATGATTTGTAGGGTGCTGTTAGCGAAGCGTAACGCACCTCATATATTATCAGTATGATTTTGGCGAAATATAATAGACATCTCCAGGAATGAGATATCACCCCTGACAACACAAGGCTTTTATATTCTTTTTCGGAGATGTCTAATAATAAGCTGTTTAGGGTTTTGTAACCTGAAATCCTATAATTAAATATTTAGATGTGGTTAAATGTGAATATTTAGATATGCCAATTCTCTGTTTATAAAAATACAAATAGCTAAAAGTACTCGAAAAGTATGCCTAAATTTACAAAATACTATTTAGCGCCAATATTTACAGTACTAATTAACGGTATTTTGGCCTACTTTATCAATCAAATACCGGGTATTAAAGCAGATCCAAAGATAATATTGATTGTTACAGTTGTTTGTACTGTTATACTTTGTATTCTCACTTTTTTAATGACAGACATACAACCAAAATAAACAAAACATAATATAAATTCACAATCAAATTCGCTCGCTGGATTATCACTACTTATAGTAGGTGGTATCATCTATGGATTACAGCAATTTAATATCTTAACTGGACAATATAATATCCTATTTGGTTACATATCATTAATTTTATGTGGATTTGGTGCAATAATACCAAGCTTTCTATTAATTCCGAAATTATGGCAAAATATATTATTATTCTTATTGTCTGGGATTGGAGTATTTTTAACATTTCATAATTTTATTATTCGCAACTTAGATGCTGCATTTATATCTTTTATTTTTACTTTAATTTTTATTGTATCATTGACAATACGGGAGTTTTTAGCTCAGATAATTAAAGATGTAGGATTGTTTTGGGTAAAACTACAGCGTCAGCAAGCTATAAAAACAGGTCAATTGATTAATGACAGACTGGAAGATTTGGTTTCAGATTTTCAAAATAGTTATTACAAAGCATTAGAGTATAAATGTCGAGATGATGAAACCCAAGGTTTAGATAATGAGTTTACTTTAGAATTACAGAAAGTATTCGTTCCTCTAAAAATAGCAGCAAATAATGCAAGTAATACGAGACAAGATATTATCCCTGTATCACAAAATAAGTCTTTGGTAGACTTAACAATTTGGGATTGTTTAGCTGCGAGAGATCTAGGAGGAAGAGGTATATATAAAAGATTAGTAATTTTAGGTAGACCAGGTTCTGGTAAAACAACATTACTAAGACATTTAACACTTATCTATAGTATAAAAAAAGAGCAGGAAATTAATAAAAAAGCACCAAAACTTATTCCAGTTTTATTCTATTTGCGTGATATACGTGACTTAATAATCAGTAATAAATCATCATTAAAAACATTAATACAGCAATATATAGAAAATTTAAAAATCAATAATAAAAATCTAATTCCACCTTCTAATTGGGTAAATAATAAGTTACAGAAAAACGAATTTATCATTATGCTGGATGGATTAGATGAAGTTGCAAATAAAACCCAACGCCAGCAAGTGAGAACTTGGATAGATAGTCAAATGCAAGACTATCCTGATACAGTTTTTATTCTCACTTCTCGTCCCAATGGTTACAAAGAAGTAAAATCAAGAATTGCAGTTAATCAATTAGAAGTTCAGCCATTTAATCGGGAACAAATCACAAATTTTTTACAGCGTTGGTATTTACAGACAGAAATAAAAAGTCGCGCAGGACAATTTGACGATGGAGTTAAACAAGTCGCAGAAGAAAAGGCTATTAATTTGATTGAGCGGATTATTAATAATCGTCCTTTAGTTGCAATGGCTGTAAACCCACTATTACTGAAAATGATTGCGACTGTTCATCGTCGAGGAAATGTTTTACCAGGAAAAAGAGTAGAATTATATAAAGATATTTGTCAGATTTTACTAGAAAAACGTCAAAGAGCTAAAAATATATTCCATGGTTTAACTGCTTCGCAAAAACAATCAGTTTTGCAAGTACTAGCATTAAGTTTAATGCAAAAGCAAACACGAGAATTTACATTAGCTGAAGCTAAAAATTGGATATCTCAACAGTTAACTAATTTACCAAACTTAAATAATACAAGAGATTTTATCAAACATATTCAAGATGATTGTGCTTTGTTAGTCGAAAAGGAAATAGGAGAATATGAATTTGCACACTTAAGCTTTCAAGAATATCTAGCTGCTATTGAAATCAGTGAATCCCATCAAGAAAATATATTAATTCAAAACATAGATCAAACTTGGTGGTCAGAAACTATTCGTTTATACGGCGCACAATCAAAAGATGCAACTAACATTGTCAGTACGATTATTAATATGCCTTCACCGTCAGTTAATGCATTTCTAGTAATAGCGTATTATGAAGAAGAAGGTTGGCGAATTGATAAACAAGTAAGGCAACAGTTAATAGATAAACTGGATGCAGGTTTAGAATCAGATGATGCAGAAATATTTAAGTTAGCTGCTGAAGTACAATTAGCACGACAGTTAAATAATCTAACACGGGTAAATGAAATTTTAGAGCAAGATAATAGTTATATAACTTGTGCTGAATATCAGTTATTTATAAATGATTCACAACATACTTCCCCAAAGAAATGGCTAAATAATAGATTTATATTTGGAGATGCAAAGAAAGCAGTTAACGGACTAAATAAAAGGGATATCAATCGTTTTTGTACTTGGTTGACTGGAAAATATTTAAATTCTCAATTAAGTAAATTAGAAACATTTTATAAACCAATTGAAGAAAATGGTAAAATTAGATTATCTAGGGTAAAGTTACCATCTCGATATAAAAAACTTTCAGACTTTTTGTACAGAAAAAAATGGCGAGAAGCTGATGATGAAACTTTACATATAATATTAAAAGCTGTGAGGAGGGACGAACAGAGGTATCTGAATATAGAAGATATCGAAAAATTTCCTTGTGAAGATTTCTATATCATAAATTTATTGTGGGTCGCCTACAGTCAGGGATACTTTGGCTTTAGTGTTCAACAAGAAATTTACCAAAGCTTGGGAGTTACACTACAATACGACGATGAACGAAAATTAGTTGATTTCGGAGATCGTGTAGGTTGGCGCGAAAGGGGTTCTTGGTTAGGTCCACGCGATTTACAATTTAATTTCAGCACTCCAACTCGAGGTAGTCTCCCATTACCTGTAAATCGACGTTACACGAAGAACAATAGATTGAGTTGGGAATCATCAGTAATCAGTCTTCATAATCAGACTATTATAAGTTTTCTCTCTCGGGCAGAGATTTGTAACTTATAAAAGATAACTACTTCGACGTTGTACGCATATTTTCATGAATTATCAAATTTTCACAAATTTGATAATTCAAAGTTCTAAATAATTTGACTAAGAAATGCTCCCATCTTGGCGAAGATTAACACTTAATCTCCTACAGTTTCTCATCAAATTAAACTTTCCCCAAGTAAAACCACTAACAACCCAAGAACTAGATCTCTGGCTAAAAGACCCCGATAAATCAGATCCATTATTAATCGATGCACGTCATATCGAAGAATATGAACTTAGTCATCTTAAAACTGCTGAATTGTTTACGTCTGTGCAAGATTTATTAGAAGATGTGACATGTCACGTCTCTACGCTAGATACACCAATCGTGGTTTATTGCTCTATCGGTTACCGTAGTGCTGACGTTGCAAATTCCCTCGTCAAAGCCGGTTTTTCTCGCGTTTTCAATTTAAGTGGTGGTATCTTCCAATGGGTGAATGAAGAAAAACCAGTTTTTCAGAAAAACCAATTAGTAAAGTCGGTACACCCATATAATAAATTATGGGGAAAACTACTCAAACCAGAGTACCGCAACTCCTTGTAAATTAATTATCTTTTGACTTTTGTTAGCAAAGCGTGTCCGTAGGGACGTTTCGATAATTATTCCTGCTCTAAACGAAGAAAGCACGATTCAACAGACTTTACAGCAATTAACTGTACTCAACCCTCCACCCCACGAAGTTATAGTTATCGATGCAGGAAGCGAAGATGAAACAGTAGATCGAGTCAAAACTAGTTTTGAATTATTTCCCCAATCAATCAAAACAAAAATCATATTTAGTTCAAAGCGCGGTCGTTCCATTCAAATGAATCAAGGTGCAGATATTGCAACGGGAGATATTCTTTGTTTTTTGCATGCGGATACTTGGTTACCAAATGATGCGATCGCAATTATTCAAAAAACCCTAACAGATCCAAAAGTTGCTGCTGGAGGATTTATTTCTTTAATGGTTGGAGCTAATTCAACGCGGTGGGGAATTTCTCTCCATAATTACTTGAAAACTTATTACGCTCCTTTAATTTTCAAACCTCTTTCATTTTGGAAAGGATTACGTTTGTTATTTGGAGATCAAGTAATATTTTGTCGTCGCAATGATTTTTGGGAATTTGGGGGATTCGATCACAAGTTACCAATTATGGAAGATGGAGATTTATGTTGCAAACTTGCTCGCAAAGGACGAATTCGTTTAGTTAACCGCATAGTCCAAAGTTCCGACCGTCGGGTAGCTCGGTGGGGTGCTTGGAAAGCAACTGCAATTTATATTTACATTGGGGTTTTATGGGGAATAGGTGTAGATGCAAATTATCTCAAACAGTTTTATCAGGATATTCGTTGATTCAAACTCCAGTCGTAATGGAGGTAAGCGATCGCTGTATTAGCAGTTAAAGGTAAATCTGTCTCTAGATAGGAATGAATATATTCTGGAATTGAATTTGCTACCGACAGAAAATCCTGACGATACCACTTGAAGATTTTATTACAGTAAAGTATTCCCGAAGAAGAATCATAACGAACCTTATCTGGATTATTAATAAAACGACGAGCATCTTCATCTAATTGCTGTTCCACTAGTTCGGGAATATAAGCTTGCGATCGCAGTAGGGGACAACCCACCGAAGCACAAACAATAGCAAAATGAATTCGTGGTTCCTTTAAATCTTGGCGAAGAATTTGATTTTCGATTTCAGCCAAACTATAACGTTTACCGAAAGCATCATAAATTCGACGTTGAAAAAACCACAAAAAAGCAATCCAGTTAGGAATACGATCAAAAATTTTGGGAAGAACCGATTTAATGGGATATTTTTCTAAAATTGTTGCGATGGTAAATGCATTGTACAAATTAATCCATAACGCTAACTGTTCAGAAGAACTAGCATCTGAATTAAGTTCCATACCCTGGAGACTCGACAACCAATTAGCAAGTACTTGAGGTTGTTCTCTTTTCCAAGCAGCATAATTTACCAGTCCCTTTTCATTTACATACCGACGAAGTAATTCATCCCAAACTGTAAAATCAAGCATGATTGGTAATTGGTAATTGGTAATTGGTAATTGGTAATTGGTAATTGTTAATTGGTAATCGGTAATTGGTAATTGGTAATTGGTAATCGGTAATTGGTAATTGGAAATTCTTCACTCATTACTTGTTACTTATTACTCATTACTTATTACTCTATCGCGGACAAATCTCCTCTAAACCTGGTGGAAGTTGTTTACAAGTTTGGTTGAAAGTTTTTGGAGAAGTTCGTCTCCAGAAAATTATTCCCGCAGCACTTGCAAATATTAAGCCCAATAAACTTAAACTCAATATCGTTACCCTCAGGGAAGTACCCTTCTTAGATTTTTTGGAAAGTGTGACTTCTTCAGCACTTGCATTTTCTGGGTTTGAACTTTCTGATACAGAACTTTCTGAGACTGGAGTTGTTGGGGAGATATCTTCTTCTGGATCCGGTAAAGTTAGATCTAAATCCAGATCTAGATTTTTAACTTCAGATTTTTCAACAGATGGAGATTTAGTAAATGCAATTGTTTCACTTATGTTATCTGAAGAATTATTACTTAAAGAATTAGTACTGAGGGAATCACTACTTGAAAGATGACTGCTCAGGGATGGATATTCAGGAGATACCCGACAATGAATCAAAACAATTGAAGTATTGTCATGACCATTTTTCATGTTTGCTAATCGGATCCAAGAATCTAAAGTGTCTTGCAAGGAAACCTGCTCAGCTAAAACTGGGACAGCAAAACTCCGCCATGACTGTTGTACCCAATTATTATCGCTTAACCCATCAGAACATAGTAGCAATAAACCATCTTCTTCAAGAATGAATCTTTGCACCGATGGTTGCAATAATTCTCCATCTTTTGTTCCCAAAGCTTGAATTAAAGCAGAAGCATCCTCACAGTGTAATGCTTGCTGATATAAACGACGTCCACTTCGTACTTCCCTTCCCACTACATCATCATCTACAGTCAGCAACTGACAATATTCAGCAGTAATCCAATATGCACGACTATCACCCACACTAGCAATATATAATTCATGGGCGTTTCCCGACTTCCGACCCGAGAAAGTCTGCACTGATTGCGGTACTTGAACCCCGATAACAATGGTAGTCGCCATCCGCTCCCTAGAAACGCGATTCTGTTCGTTATTGGCTGTATAAATTAAGTTATTTACAACCCGCAAACTTGCTTCTAATTGCTTTTCTAATAAATCTGGAGATGTTAGTTCTTTTTGTAATGCAACTTCACTTAAAAAGGCTTGTACCTGTAGTTTTACCGACTGTACCGCCAAATTACTAGCAACCTCACCCCCTTGATGTCCGCCAATCCCATCACAAATAATTGCTAAGTTGGGTAACAAGGAATCATCAGCATCTTTTCTCAGAGGAAAGCAAGTATCTTCATTTTTACTTAAGACTGGACCGGTATCCGTTCCACCTACAACTTCCAAACTTAGGGGTAGTTCGCCAGCTAATGAAAGTAGTAATTGATTAAGTTGGTACTGAATTTCTGTTAGCTCTACCTCATCACTCTGCATTTGGGTGACTATTTCCTGTAACACCGTCGATACATTTGACTTAGTTGTTTCTACCCAAATCTGCCAGCTTTCTGCTAGTTGTTTAATACTCAGTGACTGAGTATCAGATAAGGAATCTGCTGTAAGTTCTAATAATCGGACACACCAACCTTGAACGCGCAAATTATCCGCCACTAACAGACTACTTGCAACATTTTGCTCCTTAAGTGGCGTCCACAATTGGAGAATTTGCCATAACCAATATACTTGACGAACCGGACTTACTTTTTCCCATGAATCAGTAATTGATGGGTAAAGACCGCCAGTTTCATCTACAGGTAAATTGTCTAACAAAATAATATTATCGGTACCTGTTGGTAGCTTAGTAAAACCATAAATAGTTGGTAAGTGTAACCGCAAAGAATACAGTGGTGAATATGGAATTATTTCCGGCGGTAAAGAATCAGCCTCAGGTATATACGGCGACATTCCAGGTTTAGTGTCCAGCCATAGACGGGGTGCAATGACTTCGTATCGCTCCCCCATTTTTTCTCCCAGGGGTACTCGCTCTGCTCCTTCCCCAACCGCCCATAAATAGCGGCGAATTAGAGGTGTTTGACAACCAGCACAAAAAGTATTGCCGATTTGATTAATGGGAAAATCGCACTCTGGGTTGGTGCAATAAATTGTTGATTGAGTTAATTGGCTAGAAATCATACCAGTATAAATCCAAGAGCTTAAGAATTAATAATTAATAATCAAGAGTTAAGAATCAGGAGGTAAAAATTAAGAGTTAAGAGTTGGTTAGTAAGAGTTAAGAATCAAAAAACGAAAAATAAAAAATGAAACAAGTAAACTTAGATGAAAACTTACCGCCAAATTCAAAAAAGTTAGATTAGACTATATATAATTAATGGTCTTCCACGGTTAACGCTAGTTAATTTGCTAACGTGCAGCCAGTACTAAATTACGCTTGCGCGCTTGTACTAATAATTCACTGCGTTATGTCATATTAGTTTCTCCACTGGTCACTGTTCCTGGTTAGTTAATAATTCGAGTATAAAGTATAAATACTTAGCATATATTTACTAAAATATACTAGTGGGAACTGTATCTAAATTATAAATACATACATTTTCAAGAATGTAATTTATAAGGCAGCACTATGCCAAACATTACTTTAATCTGGCTCATCTTTGGAGCAGGTCTATGTTTAACAGAACTGTTCTTACCAACAGCTTTTGTAGCTTTGATGATGGGTGTCAGTGCTATTTTAGTTGCGGCTATGTCCCTGTTTATTGGAAATGTGTGGTTGCAAGGTTTAGTTTGGTTATCCCTTTCCACATTTTCGGTAGTATACACCCGACGTCTGATATCCCACCCTAAAGGAAAATCTAAAATTCGCGAAACAATTACTGCTGAAACTTTAACAGAAATTCCTCCGGGTAAAGCTGGGAGAGTTTTATATGAAGGTAGTTCTTGGCGAGCTAGATGTGATGATGCAACAATAGCCATTGCACCGAATGCACCAGTATATGTAGTAGCACGAGAAGGTACGACTTTAATTGTGATGCCCGAAAATCTTTTGCATTCTTAATATTTATTCCCAAATCACATAATTCCCAAATCACATAATTACCAAATCAAATAATTACCAAATCAAATAATTACCAAATCAAATAATTACCAAACAAAAATAGGGAGAATCAAAATGAATCCATTATTTTTATTGATATCGTTGGTGTTTGGGGGTTCTGCTCTAGTTGGTTCTGTCAAAGTTGTAAATCAAGGTAATGAAGCTTTAGTTGAAAGATTAGGTAGCTACAACAAAAAATTAGAACCAGGACTAAACTTTGTTTTCCCTTTTTTAGATAATGTTGTTTACAAAGAAACTATCCGAGAAAAGGTTTTAGATATTCCTCCGCAGCAATGTATTACCCGTGACAACGTCTCAATTACCGTAGATGCGGTAGTGTATTGGCGGATCGTGGATATGGAGAAAGCTTACTATAAAGTCGAAAATCTCCATTCAGCCATGACAAATTTGGTGCTAACCCAAGTCCGCGCCGAAATGGGTAAACTCGAACTTGATGATACCTTTACCGCTCGCGCTCAAATTAATGAAATTCTATTAAGAGATTTGGATATTGCTACTGATCCTTGGGGTGTAAAAGTAACGCGGGTAGAATTACGAGACATCGTTCCTGCACCAGCAGTCTTGGAAGCAATGGAACTCCAAATGTCAGCAGAAAGACGTAAACGTGCAGCTATTTTAACTTCTGAAGGGGAAAGGGAATCTGCTGTTAACTCCGCAAAAGGTAAAGCTGATGCTCAAGTATTAGAAGCAGAAGCCCATCAAAAAGCAGTGATTTTGGGAGCAGAAGCAGACCAGAAAGCTGTAGTACTTAGAGCCCAAGCAGAGCGCCAACAAAAGGTTCTTCAAGCCCAAGCTATTGCTGAAGCCACAGATATCATCTCTCAAAAAATGCAAACTCATGCCACAGCCAAACAAGCTTTAGAAGTATTACTTGCTTTGGGATATCTTGACATGGGAGCAACAATCGGTAAAAGTGATAGTAGCAAGGTCATGTTTATGGATCCTCGTACTATTCCTGGTACTTTAGAAGGCATACGATCCATAGTTTCCGATAGCCAAATAGATGCCAGCGTAAATACCAACGGAAATTTTAGTTAATAAATTTTTCGAGCTTTTTTCAAATTTTCAATATTCAAATTTCTCCGCTAACCAATAACCAGTTACCATACGAAGCTTAGGTTATTGAAATTTGAGAGTTAAGGGTTCTGATTTTTCAAACTCTTAACTCTTAATTTTTAAGACCAATTTCCTTTAAGATTGCCACACTTAGAACGCGACAAGCAGAACGTTTATGAAAGAGAACAGAGAACAGGGTTAATTAGCACAGGTTAATTAGCACAACTGTACTTTTGCTCATATCTATTTACTGCCTACTGCAATGAAATGATGATATCATGCAGTTTCTTCTGCTGCTTGTTCTATTTGACAGTGATTACATAAACCGAAGAATTCTAAGGTATGATAAAAGATTTTAAAGTCATGATTATTTTGTAAATCAGTTTCTAGTTGATGGACCGGGCATTGCTTAATAGGAATAGAATTACCACATTGCAGGCAAGTCAAATAATGTTTATCTTGTTTTACTAAGCTGTAAACAGCCTCACCATTACTCAAAGTTCTTACTTGTACTAAGCCTTCAAGTTTTAAAGCTTCTAAAGAACGATAAACCGTTGCTAAACCTATGCCTTGGTTTCTTTTACGCAATTTAACATAAATATCTTGTGCAGAAATACTCTGCTTAATAGTTTTGAGTAGCCTCAAAACTCTTTCTTGAGAGCGAGTGCGTATTACTTTCATAGAAAAATTATAATTCCCACTGGTTGTAGTTAGAGATTAGCAAAATTGACATTGGCGAAATTTTTCACCAAGATTTAAGTAAATATTTCTTCATTATGGGCAAATGGAGAATTTACCCTATTAGAACTTAATTTTATTAAAAAAATAAAATACACGTGATTTAGCTCATAGTTCTTTTGCTTGAAAGCCCTTTAGCTTTAAATCTAATTTAATATCTTCATATCATTTGATAATATTGCAAATACCCAATCATCGCAGAAAAATAATAGTATTAGCGTAGCAGTATTCAATTAAAGCTAGTGAAAAGTAAATATCAGGTCAAAATTTTTGTTACTCTTCGTCCTTCTGTGTTAGATCCAGCCGGAACGGCGGTAGAATCTGGACTTCAACAATTAGGATACAGTACTGTCGAACAAGTAAGAATTGGTAAATACATTGAATTAAATATTACAGCTCCTAATGAGAGAATTGCCCGAGAAAATCTTGACCGCATTTGTGACACCATGTTAGCGAATCCTGTGATTGAAAACTATCGCTTTGACATGAGAGAAGTAGAAACACAAACGGGAATTGTTTGACAGTTGTCAGTTACCAGTTACCAGTTACCAGTTACCTATAAAAAATGAAATTTGGCGTTATTGTTTTTCCCGGTTCAAATTGCGATCGCGATGTTGCTTACGTAACTCGAGATATTCTCAAGCAACCAACACGTATGATTTGGCACCAAGAAACTGATATTTCCGATATAGATGTTATTGTAATTCCTGGTGGTTTTAGTTACGGAGATTACTTACGTTGTGGTGCGATCGCTAGGTTTTCTCCGGTGATGCAACAGGTTATAGAACATACAAATCAAGGTAAATTTGTCCTAGGAATTTGTAATGGTTTTCAGGTATTGACTGAGTCGGGACTTTTACCAGGAATATTAGTACGAAATCGAGATATGCATTTTATTTGCGATCGCGTTTCATTGACGGTAGAACGTAACGATCTAGCTTGGACTACAACTTATAACGAAGGTGAGGTTATTACCTTACCTATCGCCCACGGTGAAGGACAATTTTATGCAAGTGAAGCTATATTGGCGGAAATAGAAGGAAACAACCAAGTCGTTTTTCGCTATGAAAGTGATAACCCTAATGGTTCTTTAAATAATATTGCTGGAATTTGCAATCTTCAGGGTAATGTGATTGGAATGATGCCCCATCCAGAAAGAGCAGCCGATCCAATGCTCGGAGGTACTGACGGTTTGAAGATGTTCGCAGGATTATTAGAAAAAGTTGTAGCGATGATTTAAAGAGTTTTTAAGTATCGGTGCTGCTTTAAAGATGTTTTAAAAGGCTCTAAAACCCAAAAGCTAATTACTAGATCGGTGTGTTATGGCAAAACAATATATTCGTTTATATATTTATTTACCTTTGCGATGTTTCCTGTTGTAACACATCCTTGTTTTAAGATTTTGAAATCGGATTTTTCAGTAGCTGCATCAGAGCAAATCCCGTAATTCCTGAGAAGATTGTTAATACGGCAAACCAAACTAAAAAAGTATCATAGCCAACATCATCTAAGGTATTACCTACAACAGCACTCATAACGCCCGCGATAGCATTGACTAAAATCCACGAACTAGCCTGGGAAATCCATTGCCGCAGTAACAGCCATTGTATAGTTCCAAGTACACCACCTATAGCACCTAATGTAAAAACCACCATAGCATCAGACGATCCTATAAAATCCGCCATAATCATCAATACAAAAACACCTGAAACAATCCCCACAGCAGTTACCAAAACCCACCAAGCCGTTTTAGGCAAAGAATGTACCCTACCTCGTAAAACCAGCCATTGGGTAACTGGGAGCAACATACCAAAAGATAAAAAACCAGCTAAATTTGCTAGTAACCACCACCACCAAAAACCCAACCCAATATTTTTCTTCGGAGTAGTTGGATCTGAAGTTGGAGTTTGTGGATTTACTTCAGTTGGTGGTAATTGTGAAAGAGGAGGTATCGATCGCTTCGATTGAGAACTTTTCCGTGAGGGATTCACTACTTGCTCAACTTCTGCCAAACCTTGTAAAATCTCCTTTGTGTTAGCAGGACGTTGACTAGGCGAACGTGCCATCATTCTATCGATTAAATCTGCAAACTTTGGTGAGATTTCCGGTACCTTGTCACGCCAATCCACCCGATCATTATATGAGTCAAAAATTGCTGGATCGTTAGGTTCTTTACCCGTAAGTAGAAATACAAACGTGCGCCCTAAAGCAAAAAAATCTGACTGTGGTATCGCCTGACCATTGATTTGTTCGCTTGGAGTATACCCAACGGATATCACACCTGTAACATTACCTTTTTGGTGAGCGACATAGTATGTTCGTGTTGCTTGACGTGCTGCTCCAAAATCAATTAGTACTAAATTCCCCTTTGCCCCGAGCATAATATTTGGAGGTTTAATATCTCTATGAAAATATTTTCGCTCGTGGACTAAATGAAGAATAGTGACTATTTCCTTTAACCATTGCACTGCTAACTTTTGATTAATCGGACGACCATCTCGCTTTTCCAAATAACGATATAAGTCCATCCCTTCAATTTTCTCCATCACTAGACAGTGCAATGGTTGCTGACTTCTGGGTAAATAAACAAAATAATCGTCTTCTTCAACCTTGGGAATACCGGGATGATTTAATGTTTTTAAAACCTCTGCTTCCCGTTGAAATAACTCCACTGCTTTGGGTTGATTGTTGATGAGAATTTTTAGTACCTTAGGAATATTCCTACGGGCATCACTCACCTCATAAGTTTGACCAAAACCACCTCGTCCTAATAACTTGGTTGCTCGATAGCGTCCTTCCAACAGCAATTCTGAACCACAACTTTGACAAAACAATATGTTGTCAGAATTATCTGGCTTGGAGCAATGGGGATTAATACAGAGGGACATAGGGGCTACTCAATCAAAGTAAGCAATATGCATAGTTATTTTTGCTGATTTGCAGCTATAAGTAAACAGATACTATATATGTTTTAACTAGTTTTTAAGTTTATGTAGCCAATGTTATTCCTACTTTAGAAAAAGAACATACAAAACAACGATAAATGCCGTATAGGTGTTCTATGTTCTCGTCAGCGCGTGCAAAGCAATCGCATTTTAATAAAGCGTCATCCCGAACAATTAACTCTCTGCATAGTTGATAAATTGAACAGAAATCAAAAAACAGAAATAGTAAAAAATGGAATGGAATTAAATCGCAGACAACAAAACTAGGGTATGTATTCGAGCTAAGTTCTACCCCTTAAATCCAACTTAGTAAAGGTGTAAATCTTTTCATATTCTCCTTTTCCGATAGATTTATAGGAATTCAAAAGTCAGCAAGCACTGCGAACAATAGTTTGAAAATACATCTAGTCATTGCAAGTATAAACTGTTACGTTTTAGTGATTTTTTTGTCAGCTTCTACTATCCTTCTAGGTCAATTTTTTGTGTAGTTCATCAAAACTTTGATTGACCAGCAGGAAGTATTGCTATGGGGGAATTTCACAAGAGTGGTATTTACGAGAAGTGAAGGTAACCAGTTTATGTCGAGAAAAATCTCTGATTTTAGACGAACAGACGATAGTGAAAACTATGAATACTTTTTAGAGTATGGAAAGGTAAATATTTCTACTCAAAAACCCGCCGTTCTCTTAATCGGTGGTTCAGAGGGAGGAACAGTAGGAGAAGATGCAGCAACTCAATGGTTTTTAAAACAAGCAGATCGAGGAGATTATTTAGTTTTACGTTGCAGGGGAATAGGTAGACAAGCCCAGTGGGTAGCGGATAATTATAGTCACTCGATCAATTCTGCAGCAGAACTTTCTATTGATAGTCGAGAAGCAGCAAATAATCCTGATGTAGTGGAATATATTAAAAATGCTGACGCTTTATTCTTTGCTGGTGGAGATCAAAATGAATATGAAGATTACTGGGAAGGAACAGCAACACAAGATGCTATTAACTATTTAATTAATCATAAAAAAATTCCTGTTGCTGGAACCAGCGCCGGGATGGCGATTTTAGGGGATTATTATTATGCTCCCTCTCGACAAGGGTTGATAAGTTCAGAAATTTTAAATGATCCTTTTCATACCAACACTAAAGATATTTATCGTAGTGATTTTCTTCAAGTTCCTTACCTCAAGCATGTCATTACTGATACTCACTTAGATAGACATAACGACCGTCATCCCGAAACTAGGTATGGAAGAATCTTTGGGTTAATTGCTCGAATTATGGTGGCTGAGAATCATAAAGTTTATGGTATCGGTTTAGAAGAAGGTGCATTTGTAGGTATTGATGAGAAGGGAATTGGTCGGGTTTTCGGGAACGGTTCTGATCGGGGACAAGATGCCTATTTTTTACAAACTAATGGTGCTTTCCCGGAACAAATACAACCCGGTTCGCCCTTAATTTGGGATAATTACGGACGAGCAGTAAAGGTTTATAGAATTTCAGGAACGCCTGAAGGAAGTGGTTTATTCGATCTGAATAATTGGTTAACAGCTTCTGGGGGAAGTTGGGAATATTGGTTTACAACAGATGGTTACTCTGGTTTTCGAAGAGAAGAAATAAGATATTAAAAATTCATAACTCCCAACTCCCAACTCCTGACTCCTAACTCCTAACTCCCAACTCCCAACTCCTGACTCCTAACTCCTAACTCCTAACTCCTAACTCCTAACTCCTAACTCCTAACTCCTAACTCCTGACTCCTAACTCCTAACTCCTAACTCCTGACTCCTAACTCCTGACTCCTAACTCCTAACTCCTAACTCCTAACTCCTAACTCCTAACTCCTGACTCCTGACTCCTGACTCCTAACTCCTAACTCCTAACTCCTAACTCCTAACTCCTGACTCCTGACTCCTGACTCCTAACTCCTAACTCCTGACTCCTGACTCCTGACTCCTAACTCCTGACTCCTGACTCCTGACTCCTAACTCCTGACTCCTAACTCCTAACTCCTGACTCCTGACTCCTAACTCCTGACTCCTGACTTAAAATTCTAATGAAATGGACATTTTCCTCCCGTTCCTATATTTTTCCAAGGTTCGGGTTGGGGAAATAAATTAGGTTTTAAAAGTGTATTTTCAAATTCTTGATGAAATACTTTTGTTGCTGAAGCTGAAATTGGTGGAATAATCCAGCCCCAATCAGCAGGAACAGTTCTACCTTCACTAGCTTCGCGCTTACAATGCATCATGAATTGTTCTGAAGCTGTATGATGATCGACCATTAAAATTCCACTATTACCAAATGAATGTAAAACAGCGGTATTTAATTCAATTAATGCTTTGTCCTTCCATAAAGATAATTTAGAGTTAATATCCAATCCCAACTTTTCAGCAATAGTTGGAAGTAAATTGTAGCGATGAGCATCACCAAAGTTACGGGAAGCGATTTCCGTACTCATATACCAACCATTAAATGGTGCTGCAGAATATGACACTCCGCCGATTTCCAAACAATGACTAGAAACACAAGGTAAAGCATGCCATTTTAAACCTAAATCTGCAAACCAAGGTAATTCGGGATGGGTAATTGGAACTTCTAAAACTATGTCTTGAGGAATTTCAAATAATTGTGGTTTTTCTCCTGGCATTTGAATAATTAATGGCAAAATATCGAATGGAGTTCCTTTACCTTTCCACCCCATTGTCTGACAGATTTTCGTGAGTTCGAGTTGTGCTGGATCGCCAATAATTGTACCATCAGCCTGTTCATAACCTGCATAGCGAATTAGTAAAGGGTTCCAAATCCGAATACCTGGTTCTCCTGGTTTATTAGCTGGAAAAATTGAAATTATAGATCTAATTTTGCCACCATTTGTTGCTAACTGAATATGTTCTAATATTGCCTGAAATATTTCTTCTGCGGTCGATAAATGTCTCAGGTCGCGAACCATTAATGTCTGCCAAAATATTCTCCCTATACAGCGCGAACTGTGTCGCCAAGCTAATTTGGATCCATAGGTAATTTCTTCTTGAGTTTGTCGATATGTTCCTGTTTTTTCTAATTCACTGTATATTTCAATCAGTCGTTTTTCAAGATTTGCAGTTGGTATATTTCGTTCCTTATAAAAAATTTTAATAAAATCTGCAGCCTCAGAGATAATAGAGTCTTTAACTAATTTTGTCTTGCTTGGGGTTATTTTATCTACATTTAGATTACCCGAATTTGTTTTACTTGATTTTTTTGATTTTTTACCTAATCTATTAGTTTTTAAACTTGCAGGAAACAAATAACGATATTGTTCAATAATTGATTGAACTCTTATTTTATGATTCATCTTTTCTGCAAAATATATTTGTTTATTTGTCAATACATGCTGAGTAAATTTAGAAATAATCCTGGGGAATGCTACGGAGAAAATATGGCTACTACCAAATCATAATTTTTGGTTTCGAGTGGATAGCAGCCAAATAGCATACGCTTGTATATTTAAATTGATTAATAGATGAGATTTGGAGTTAATTAATTTGTAGGGAACTAACTTATAACAAGTAAATTTATATCTAACTAATGATTAGGCTCTTTGAGAAAAAAGACACATAAACTTGCACAAATCAACGCAGTTATACCCATCACGTTAAATAAAGTTTGAGTATCACTAAAGTTATAAATAGTTAGAAAAAGTACGCCACCTACATTTCCATAAGCACCAACATTACCTGCAATTTGTCCCGTAATTTCCCGTCTAATCAAAGGAACTATACTAAATGTTGCACCAGCACCAGCTTGAACGAAGTAAGCACAAAATATTGTCACTAAAATTGCACTCATAAGTGTCCAATTTTCGTCTATTCTTCCCATCAACAAGTAACCAACTCCGATTCCTACAGTTAAACCTGTCATTACCCATTTGCGATTTCCTAAACGATCAGAAATTAATCCACCACTAGGACGAGAAATTAAATTGAGAAAGGGAAAACTCGCAGCAACAAAACCAGCATGGACGAAATTTAGGCTTAAAGTTTGAGCAAAAAAAGTTGGTAATATAGAAACCACTGCAATTTGCGAACCAAAATTGGTCAAGTAGGTAAAGCTTAATAAAGCAATCTGTCTAAACTCATAGCGCTCCGATGGGGGATAGGTTCGCTCTGACTGCAAAAAGTTGTTACTGAAAGGATTGATTGAACCAATTAACTCCCGATTCACTTCCCATGATTTGAAAAATTGAAAGAGATATAAAACAGCGATCGCAATCCAAATCAAAATAAATTGACTGTCGTTGAGAAAATTAATTGAATCCGAATGTAAGGGAAGAGACAGTAAACCCAAGGATAATAACAATCCTAAATCCATTGCAGTCATAGCCCAAAAACTGCTGCGACTGGTAACTTGGATCGCTCCGCTACGTTGGGGACGACGAAATTCTTGTCCAGGTGGGGTATCTCGAACATTAAACCAATAGATAACACCATAAATTGCACAAACAATCCCAACAAAACATATTGCAAATCGCCAGTTTACCTCTCCCATTGCAAACATTGCTGTTGCTGTTCCTAAGGATGGTAATAAAAATTGGGATGCAGCAGCACCAAAATTACCCCAACCACCGTATATTCCTTGAGCAATACCAATCTCTTGGGATGAAAACCATTCTGCAACCATGCGTACTCCTACCACAAAACCTGCACCCATTACACCCATAGTCAAACTGCTATAGACAAGTTGGTGAAAACTAGTTGCAAATCCAGTCATAAAGCAAGGAATTACAGCAAATACTAGGACACCAGCAAAGGTAATTCGCGCTCCCCAACGGTCTAACAACATCCCAATCAAGATTCTTGCTGGTATCGTTAGGGCTAGATTGCAAATAGCTAAGGTTTTAAGTTGTTCCGAAGTCAGACTTAAATCATTGTGAACTTCGAGCGCAAAAGGTGCAAAACTAAACCATACTAAAAACGATAGGAAAAAAGCGAACCAAGTTAAATGGAGAATTATATACTTTCTGGATAATAGCGAAATAGAAAACATCAGATTTATAAAGTTGTTTTTACAACGAAACCTGACACAAAAGACACAGGACAGAAATAATTTTGAAGCTGTTTTGAAGACAGCCAATATTACAGAAGATAATTTTTACAAATATGAATAAAGCTTTGAAGTCTCTAATTACATAGCTTTCGGAAATGCCAAATAAATATGCAGTCAAAATTTAATAGTAAAAAAACAGTATGATTAACTTATCTTTAAAGTCAAATTTAGATATAATTACTGTTATAAATATGAGTAATTTGCTCTTTTAAGAAACTGGAAATAATTTTGATGTTTGAATTTTTCTTTTTTTTGTCGAGCATTTTTTCTTTAGTTATCGATATGCTAAGTATGCTCGAAGGTTCTGAGGTATTACTACTATCCACTGACTATTCTTGCTGACAAGTGGATAACATTCCGGATAGTATCCACTCGGATATCCGGGTGAATATCAACGTTAACCTACTTAAATTGTAAATATATATTAACTCATCGCAGGGTGTTTGTTGGTCAGAATTTGTAATAACCTTTCAATCGAAGAATCATTTAGTTGCTGAGCTTAAGTAATATTTGGGTTGAATAAAATAGTAAACACGAGCTACATAAACAACATAGTGCATACTTAAAAGCTTCTGCTCGATGAATCATCAGGTTTCTAATCCAATAAAATCTCACTCAACAAAATTTAAGCCAAGAAAATCTAATTCAAGAAAAATTTGGAACTTTGCTAGCTATAATCTTTTATCTTCTTTTTCTCCAGCAGTGGGTCTGGAGCATTTTCATTGCGATATGAAGCGAGGTTATACCAGAGCGCGAAAACGAGAACCCAAAATTGCAAAACTTCTGAAACAAAACAATACACCTCAACAGATAGGAATTCTTGCACAAAAAGGTGTTTATGAGTTGCATAAAGACTCTTCAATGCTTCACCGAAGAGATACTCTACAACTGGTAATAGAAACGATTCAATTAAGCTCATATTCTGATGTAGTCCGGGAAAGAGTCACTCAAATATTGAATAATTATTTGGAAAATCCGATTCTATTAGGTAAGAAAGTAATTAAGCTCAGTCGGGGTGATGAGGGTTTTCCAGAACCGATTTTCATTCAACAGGGTAATTATCTATTTAATTTATATGCAGCCATTGACTGCATTTTTGTCGAAGAAGACAATACATTGCATATTTTAGACTTCAAGACAGGTAAAACTGACTTTGATCGCAGACAAGCTTATATTTATCTATTAGCAGCGAGCTATCTTTATCCGCAACGAAAAGCGATAGCTTCTTTTTATAACCTAGAAAATTGCAAGCATTCAGAAGCAATTACAGCAACAGCTGAAGTATTAGAATCTTTCCAGATTGTAATGTCCAGACTTGCAAAGCAACATCAACAAGATTTGCAACGTTATCGAAAAAACTCTGCTGATTTCAAATACATATTTCCACCAAACCCTGGTGTGAGTTGTGGATTTTGTCCCTTCAGTTCTATCTGTGAATTTGCTGTTGTTGAGGTTGCTGCATGAATATTGCTATTACCAAACCGCTTCCGCAATCTGCGGTAACTCCAATATTTTTAAGTGAGATTTTACCACTCATATTTGAAGTTGATAATTCAAGATATAATTTAAAAGAGAATATAATATGTTTTCAAATTTTTCCAGAAGTAGGACGAGAAATTGGTAATCGTTTAAGCTGGCATTTGTGTCAAAAGTTTACCGAACTAATTGTTATTTGGCAAAATAATTTTTTCTGGGTTTTAAATAAACCTACTCAAATACCCCCTAACCATAAACAATTCAAAAAAGCTCTTCTAGAAATTTGTGAGGAATTAAAAAGAGATATTAGCAATAGCTACAATTTTAACTTTGCTTTCCATAACAATTACTCGGTTCAGTTGGTAGAAAAACCACAAATTACAGCTTCTACTCTTGCTCAGTTAGCGACTAGAATTTTAAAAATTGCCTGTCCATTCTCATCTCCAATTGCTTTTTCCCAAAAACAAGTAGAAGTAAGACGTGAAGCTAATTTTTGGGCAGAAATTATAGAACTAGAAGGTCAGTTTATCCCAGCTTTAACAATAACAGCTAAGAGTAACTTTAATTGTACGATTAATTTAGCTGAGTTTTATCAAAATCATTCCTATAAACAAAATCCCCAACAACTATTAGTCGGCTTAAAAGTTCAAGATATAGAACGTAGTAGTTTTGCTACCATTACCGGAATTGTTGGTACTGTTGGCGAACATAAAGAAAAATTAAAAGCAAGTGCAACTGGTACAATCAGTAAACAAGCATTAGAAGAAGCACCAGACGAACAACCATTAGTTTCTGTACAGTTTGGTAAAAATAAACAGCAATTTCACTATGCAATGGGAGCTTTACGTCCCTGTATAACTCTTGAAACAGCAATTAAACTTGGTTTGGAACATAACAAACTACTTAATGTAGCTAAAATCGTTCCTAGAGAAAGAAAAGAACTTTTAATATTATATAAACAGGAAGCTGAAAAGGTTTTAACTAATTATGGATTTGGATTAGGGAAAAGTATCAATAGTCGCAATTATCCACAATTATTTTGGCAACCAAAATTTAAAATCTCAGCAACTAAGTTACTATTTGGAAACAATATTACTGAATTTCAAAGCAATATACTTAAAGGTCTTTCTAGAGGTGGGGTTTATCGCCGTCATCAAAATTATAGGAATCCATCAGACAAAATTACTATAGCTGCATTGAAAATAGGTAATTTCCTGGTTAAAAATTCTTGTTTAAAGCAAGTACAAGAACGTTTACAGCAATATGGTTTTGAAAGTATAATTCCTCAAGAAAACGTTAAATCATTATATTTAGAAAACTTTACAACCATTGAAGCTAGAACTAAAGTCGAAGAAAAAATCAATGATTTGATGGAAAAGCATCCCGATATAGTTTTAGTCTTTTTACCACAGGAAGATCGTAATAGTGATGATACTCCAAATGGTAGTTTATATTCTTTAATTTCTTCGTGTTTACTGCGACGAGGAATTGCGAGTCAATTTATTTATGAACGCACATTGAAAGATGTCAAATTTCATAATATTCTCAATCAAATTATTCCTGGAATTTTAGCAAAATTAGGTAATTTACCTTTTGTATTAGCTAAACCATTAGAAATTGCTGATTATTTTATTGGTTTAGATGTTTCTAGGGCTTCTAAAAAGAGAAGTAAAGGAAGTATGAACGCTTGCGCAAGTTCACGATTGTATGGAAAACAAGGTGAATTTGATGATTATAAAATAGGAGACGCTTTGATTGAAGGTGAAGAGATTCCTCAAGTAGTATTACAAAATTTTCTTCCAGGAGCGAAACTTAAAGAAAAGACAGTATTGATTTACCGAGATGGACGATTTTGTGGTGATGAAGCTTTACATTTGAAAGAATGGGCTAAAGCTACAGGTTCTCAGTTTATCCTGGTTGAATGTTACAAATCTGGAATACCTCGACTTTATAATTGGGAACAACAAATTATCAAAGCACCGACAAAAGGCTTAGGATTGCGTTTATCTGCTCGCGAGATAATTTTGGTCACAACAGAATTCAAGTCTGAGAATGTAGGTTTACCTCTCCCCTTACGTTTGAAAATTCATGAAGCAGGACATCAAGTATCAATTGAAGACTTAGCCGAAACAACGCTCAAACTTACCCTACTCCACCATGGTTCCCTTAGGGAACCACGTTTACCCATTCCGCTTTTTGGTTCTGACCGTATTGCTTATCGACGGTTAAGAGGTATTTATCCCGGTGGATTAGATGGTAATAGGCAATTTTGGTTGTAATTGTTTATTACCATAGAATTAATAAATCTAGCACCACTTAATAATGTTTTTTTCAAACGACTTGATTAAAACTTTCGTGAGATTGTGTGTATTCTATTGCGGCTCGAAATTTAGGTAAAGAACGAGAAATCATATCTTCGTTCGCAGTCAGAGAAATACGGAAATAACCAGGTATTTCTTGAGGTGTACCTGGAAAAACAAATACATTATGACTCGCCAATAACTCAGCAAAATTACAGTCATTTTCCCAAGGCGTTCGCACTAAAAGAAAGAATGTCGCATCAGGTTTGTGCAGCTTGTAACCCATATCCTGCAATTCCTTGACCATCCAATCTCGTTTTGTTTGTAGATGCTCGATATTGGGGTTCAAATTGATTTTTTCTAGGTCAGCTAAGGCATACTGCATTAATACGCTGGGATAACACCAACCAAAATTACTTCCTTGTAAGATGCTAATTATTCGCCTTATTTCTTCCCGATTTGGCATAGTTGGAGGTAAGCCAATATACCCGATACGTTGACCGGGAGCCATGAAGGTTTTACTGTAACCATATACCAAGAAGGAAAACGGGTAAAACTGAGTAGGGCTAGGACAATCCCGATTGTCAAAAATAATGCGGCTAAAAGTTTCGTCGGAAATTAGATAAATAGGATTACCATAGCGCTTAGAAGCTTCGGTGAGTATAGCTGCTAAACCTTCCAAAGTTGCAGTAGAGAAAATTTTACCAGTAGGGTTATGAGGTGAATTGATGATAATCGCCCGAGTTCTTTGTGTAATTGCTGCTGCGATCGCTTCCAGATCGAGATCGAAGGTGCTTCTATCAACAGATACACTCACTGGAACTGCACCAGTTAAATGAATCATACGCCTATAGCCTAACCAGGGTGGAGCTATAATTATTACTTCATCTCCATCAGAAGCCAGCATTTGCAGACACATTGCCAAACCAACTACAGTACCATTAGTCATAAAAATATCTTCAGGTAAGATAGAAAGTCCGCGTTTGTCCTTAAGAGAGGTAGATACAGCAACCCGGGCTTCAGGAATATTTGTTTTGTAACCATACCAACCTTCATCCTGTGGTACGCTCCAATGTTGTAAAGCTTCTACAAATCCTGTAGGTGGCATTTCATGGGCATCACCCAAGGTAAAATCAATACTCTCTGGGTCATTTCGACGACTCATATAGGTCGTTTCAGCATAAAATTTACTTACAGGAGTTTGGTAATTTAATGCTTTCAGTAAACGTGGTGAGATAAAGTGAGTATTGCCTTCAGTTGCTGGATCTGGCACAAGCACAACCTCCGATTACAACAATCTTGGTAACAATAATTTAATTTAGGCGGTGTAGCTGTAAGTAGTTTAGTAAGAAAAATCATAACTTGTTTGTAATAGCGCTTTAGTCCTAAAGCACTACTAAGAGCCAAATACGTGTACTTTATGTTTATTCACATAGTTTAATTTTTTCTCGCCTACTTACTTATCAACGCATATATTAACAGTAAGCGATATCGTCATAATTTATTCGGTCTGAATATTTACATACTTTTAGGTAATGAATAACCTAGTATTTTTATCAGCTTCTCAAATTGCAAAATTAATTCGCGATTGTACTGTCTCATCAACTGAATTTATAGAAGCTCATTTTGAACATATTGCTTTGCACAATCCCAAGCTCAACGCCATTATTACCTTAAATCAAGAGAATGCTTATCAAAGAGCCAAGGAAGCTGATGAAGCTTTAGCAAGAGGAGAAATTTGGGGTCCACTACATGGTGTTCCCATAACCATCAAAGATAGCTTCGAGACCAAAGGATTACGAACTACCTGTAGTTATGAACCCCTAGCTAATTATGTCCCAACCCAAGACGCAACTGTTGTGGCTAGACTACGTGCAGCTGGAGCAATTATTCTCGGGAAGACCAATACACCAAAGTTGACGGGAGATTTTCAGACCAATAGTCCCCTGTTTGGAAAAAGCAATAATCCTTGGAACCTGGAATATACAACCGGTGGTAGTACGGGAGGAGGTGCAGCTGCTGTAGCTGCGGGATTATCATCGTTAGAACTAGGTAGTGATTATGGCGGTTCTGTTCGCGTTCCCGCACATTTTTGTGGTGTATTTGGCTTTAAACCTACAGAACACCGAGTGTCAACGTTTGGACATATTCCTGAATTACCGGGAAAACCAAAAACCATTAGGTATTTACAAACAGTAGGACCTCTAGCCCGTAGTGTGGAGGATTTACGGTTGTGTCTATCGTTAATTCAAGGACTTGACCCTCAACAGGAATGGTTACTCCCTATATCAAAAAATGAATATCATATAGTGGAGAATTTAAAGTCATATCGCTACGCTTGGACAGTAGGTTTTAGTATTATTCCTGCATCAACGGAAACGAAGATATCCTTAGAACAACTTGCATTATCTTTAGAAAACTTAGGGTGTTGTATTGAACAACACAACCCACTCAATTTGGATTTTAATTTAGCAAGCAAAACTTATGGCGAGATTTTCAGATTCGAATTAGGTATACCTACAGTAAATCAACAACAGTATGAAAATGCTCTTGAACAACGCAAAGACATAATTGCTCAGATGGAAAGTTTTTTAAATAACTGGGATGTTTGGTTATGTCCTGTTGTACCAATTCCAGCATTTACCCATCGGCGATCGGGAGAAGATATTGAAATTGATGGTAAGCAGTTTCCCTATTTGAGAGGTATTGGAGCTTACACCACAATTTTTAACTTAGCTGGGAACCCGGTAGTAGTGTTACCACTTAGCCGATCGCAGCAAGGATTACCCATTGGTGTGCAAGTAGTAGGAAAGCGTGGAAGTGATATGAAACTTCTCTCAATTGCGGAAAAATTGACCCAAATTACTGGAACTTTTCAAGCACCACCCGGATATTGATTTACAGCATTTATCTGTCCATAAATCAACGATGATTGCTATATTTTAACTTTCAAATACTTATACGGACGTGGTTATAAAATTCCAGATAATTTGATTGTACACTTTACAGATTAAAAGATATTTATTCTGGCGTACTAGATTGACTGTAAGTTCTATTTTTGTCCGAGCAACTCTTTGTAAATCTGTTCCTGTGCAATCATATGTTGATAGAGTTCGACTAAAAAACCTTGAGCTTGTTCGAGGTTCATTTGTTTTACCTTAGTCTCAAATACACGTATATTGAATTCTTGTTCCAGAGATAGTTTTTTAGGTTTCAACATAACCCTTCCCTCATATATCTTTAAAAAATAAACTTATGAAAAAACCTTATTTGTAGTTGCATGATGTCTGTCAGAACATAACGCAAATACCAACTTTATTGCTAACGGATATAATATGACTTAGATATAACAATAATATTTGATTTACTACTAATTTAATAGGGTGATTTTTTCGTTTTATGTAGTTTTTAGATGAGTTTTTACTGCTAAAATTAGATTCACTGCAGACAACGTATCGCTTCTAACAAACCCCGCGCCTTATTCAAAGTTTCCTCGTACTCCTTCTCCGGATCCGAGTCCGCCACTAAACCCGCACCAGCTTGGACACAGACGGTATTATTTTGTACCACCATCGTTCGAATTGCGATCGCACTATTTAATTGTCCTTCAAAATCATAATGTCCGTAAACCCCAGAATAAACCCCACGTCGACAAGGTTCTAACTCATGAATAATTTCCATAGCCCGAATTTTCGGTGCACCACTCACCGTACCAGCAGGAAAACAGGCTTTTAATAAATCCCATGCAGTTTTACTTGGCGACAACTTACCAATAACATTACTGACAATATGCATGACATGAGAGTAACGCTCAATTGTCATTAACTCATCAACCTTGACAGTACCACTTTCACAAACACGCCCCAAGTCATTACGTCCTAAATCTACCAACATCACATGCTCGGCTATTTCCTTGGGGTCTTGTAGCAAATCTTTCGCAAAAGCAGCATCCTCCTTTGCAGTTGTACCACGGGGACGAGTCCCAGCAATAGGACGCACTGTCGTTACGATACCTTCTTCTGGATCGCGATCTGCTTTTACCATCACTTCCGGGCTAGAACCTATGATTTGCCAACCATTGAAGTTAAAGTAAGCCATGTAAGGAGAAGGATTTATCTGGCGGAGAGAACGGTAAAGTGCAAAAGGGTGTCCGGTATATTTTGTAGAGAGACGCTGGGAAATGACCACCTGAAAGATATCTCCAGCCTTGATATACTCCTTAGCCTTATTGACACTGGCACAGAATTGTGGTTTAGTAAAATTACTTTTATAATCCTGCACATTTAGTCTACTTCGTTCCCCCGTAGTACTACTTCCCGGAGGTACCCACTCTACGATAGTTTTTTCCGGTTTCAAAGGTAAAGATAATTTGCTCACCATTTGATTTACCCGAATACAAGCAGATTCATATGCTTGCCTTAGATCCGTGTGTGGGTTACGTAAATCGGCATAAGCAATAGCCCAAATTTTGCGTTTGACCTGGTCAAATATCAATAAATGGTCTACTTGCATCCATAAACCATCGGGAAGATTTCTTTCATCTTGTAAATGAACGGGTACGCGTGGTTCTATCCAACGAATTAATTCATAACCCCAAAAGCCAAATAAACCACCAATTCCTGGAGGTAGCTGAGGTATTTTTACTGGTTTGTATACTTCGAGACATTCAGCTAAAGCTGTAAATGGATCGCCCCTGAAAACAACTTGCGAACCATCACGGTGAGTTTGAGTGGTATGGTAATTTGCCAAACTATCCTGTGAAGATGGGTCGTTTCTAGCTTCTAAAACCCACAAGGGGTCGCAACCAACAAAACTATAACGTCCTAATTGCTCTCCACCCTCCACTGACTCAAGCAAAAAACTATATGGTTGGTCTACACACACCTTGTACCACGCCGATACAGGAGTATCTAAATCAGCGACCCATTCCTGATACACAGGTACAAAATTACCTTGCTGCGCGAGTTCGGAAAACAGAGAAAAGTTAGGAGCAATCATTTATTGAGCCATAAGCATTAAATATTCAAATCTAGCAATTATCGCAAACTACCAAGGAGAAAGTTAATAAATAGGGAATTTATTTGTTTCATCCTTGGTAATTCTTAGCTAGTCAGCGTTGAAGCATAGCTTAGATCGGGAGTTTAATTTGAAATTTCCCCAATCTTAACTAAACATCGTGGGTTGCTTTACCACTAAATTTAATTGTTGCGGGGCTGGGATTAGCACCGATGTTACGAGGAACGTAACGTACCTTTTGGCGACCTTCATTAACTTTCTCAGGGAAGACACCATCAGCAGGGTGCAGGTACTGAGTTTCTCCGTTGGGATAAATTCGGTAAATTTTGTAGTCAGTAATTTTTAATGGTCTTAGTTTTCTTACACCCAAGGCGATGCAATGTTCTTTGCGAGGTAAATAAATAAGGTTTTCGCCTTCATTCATAACAGCTGCGCCACCTGTGGGCAATTCAAAAACTTGCTCTTTAGGGCTAGTCCAAGTAATGGCGTATTTCTCTTCTTCTTGTGCTTTTTGCAACAAGCCACCCGTATTACCACCAAATATTGGAGTTTTTCCAGTAAGTGTGTCTGCCATAAAGTTTCTCTCAAGGTTTTTACGGCATCGTAGCACTCCCGTCGGGCAAATATTGCGATTATGTAAGGAACTTTAACAGTTTTTAGTCATTTATTTTTTTTCCCAATGTTTATAATTCAATTTTCCGAACGCTAATTGAACACTCCGTAGGGGGTAAAATCAAAAGTTAAAAGTTAAAAGTCATTAGCATCGCGTGTCCGTAGGACATAAGTTAAAAGTCAAAACAGACGACACCCGTAGCAGGTTTGCGCACTGCGATCGCAGTGCGGGCGTACCCCAGTCGCCTATCCCCATATGCCGCTTGCGGCGGCACGCAGTGCTATCCCCAACCACTAATTACTATTAACTTTGGAGCGTTTTTGTCCCTGACTCCCTTCAAATACAGGTATGGTGAAGTGAAACTCACTTCCTTGGTCTTTACCTAATGACTTTGCCCAAATTTCTCCACCCCAGCCAATAACAATCTGGCGACAAATGGCTAAGCCTAGCCCAGTTCCACCTGCAGTTCGCCTCAAAGCTCCTTCTTCCTGGTAGAAACGGTCAAAAACTACCTCCAGGCGATTGGGTTCGATACCCCTACCAGTATCGGCAACAGTAACCTCTACCATGTGTTGCTTATTCAAGTGGGCAGAAATCTTAATTTGCCCCCCTGACGGCGTGAATTTGCAGGCATTATCTATTAATTTTGCTAGTACCTCAACTAACCAATCACCATCTGCTTTGACTAAAGGTAATTTTTTGGCAACATCAGTTGTGATTTCAGGTAATTCTTCTTGAACAACACGGGTATTAACCCTGCTCAGGGACAGGTCAATACATTCCTTTAATGTTAAAGATTCAGGATGCCATTCTACCCGTCCGCTTTCCAAATTAGAAAGGGTAAGAAAATCTTGCACTAATTTCCGCATTCTTTCAGAATCAGAAAGTGCTGTGTTTAACATCACCTGCCTGAGTTCTGCGGGCATATCAGGTTCGGTGGAAAGACTTTCCAAACACACTTGAATTGTCGAAAGGGGCGTGCGCAACTCGTGCCCGGTAATCGCAATTAAGTTGCTGCGGGTACGGTCGAGAGCTTCTAATTGCTGGTTAAGATCTTCTAAATTGGCGTAGGCTTCAGCTTGAATTAAAGCAGAACCGAGATGGGTAGCGATCGCTTTGACCATATCTACTTCTCCTGTCTGCCATTCGTGGGGAACTTCAGTACAGTAGTGCAATTCCACAATCCCCAACAATCTTCCTTGAAATAGTACGGGTTCTATCAACCAAGAACGAATTGAAAATTTTTCCACCAAGCGCCAAAGTTCCCTAGAACCGGTAACCCTTGGTTCGTGAATTACATCCGTGACACAAATTCCTTCTCCCTCCTGGACAACAGACTGAAACAAAGGATTATTAGCTAAGGGCCATTTTTTCCCCAAAACAGATACTAAACCATTATTTAAGAACTCATGTTCGATTGTCGCCTTATTGTCATTGGCTTGGGCACGATAAATTAAGCAACGTGAAGCTGCCATATTTTGCCCTAATTCTTGTGCTGCGACTTTTAAAACCTCTTGCGGATCCAAGGAGCGACGAATTGCAGTACTAATGGAATTTACCAATCGTTCTTTGCGAGCTTGAGCAGAAATCGAACGATAAGCTTTATGTAATTTATATTGGCTGGCTTGTAGATAGGTTACTAAGCGTTGGACAAAAGGATTAGTATCAATGTCACAAGCGTATTCATTATTTTGCTCTAACGTTGATAACTCTTGACCTCCTGTTGTCCCAATTCCCAACCTTTGCTTTGCTTGCTCGACTTTATCGGCTAGTTCGGGTCGATAAGTCAAAATTTTTTGGAGTAGGAAGTCTGCCGCTTTGAGACTTACTCCCCTTTCTGCAGTCCAAATTCCTTCAAATCTGCGGGCTGCGTCCATATCAAGACTACTAGCGACTTCCCGTATTTGCTTATGCTTTGCTAATGAACCAACGCTTTCACGACAAACCAAACAGGTAGCATAGTTCTGAGCAATTACAACTAAATGCCATTCCTGACTTAAAGAATCGTCTGGCTCGAAAGCAATTTTTTCATAATACTCTGAACTATTAGCAAAATCCGTTTCTGGCGCAGATAATACATAAATTTGATTGCTGATTTGTGCTAGACGCTGGTATCGATGTGCTTCCTGGCGATAAAATCTTTCCCTTTGAAAATTCGCAATCACCAATGGCTGCTCCAAAGTAGCAGCCAAAACTTGATCTTCCATTGCGTGAGAAAGTGCTGTCAGTGAAGCCTTAAAGTAAAGCTGGGGTCGGAGGTGGGGTAGCGCCTGTAGCAAATCACTTAGCACTGAAGTCGAAATGCTCATGAATGTTGTTTAGAGCCACAATCTGGACAACATCAACTCAGATGCATTGTACAAATTACAACGGTTTCCCAAGTTAACTACCATAGCTATTACACGTAAAGAATAGCAAAGTAAAGTTAATTTGAGAGATTGGCTCGATTCATTAATCGAAAGTAAGCCAAAAGGACTTTAATTTGCATACCTCGGTCGAATAAGACTCGATTAAATAAAAATATGTAGGCAATGCTGAGCTTTCCTTCTGAATACACAAATCAAAATGTATATCGCTCCAAAAACCGCCCGTAACAACAACACTTACTCTCGCAAGCATTTATTGTCTGTACAACACCTGTTACGATAATTCATCATCTCTATTACCATACTCTTTTAGGAAAAGAGCTTTCAGGCGATACAGTATTGCAAAGCTTGTTGCTATTTCCTGAAAATTATCAGATATCAACACTGTAGGCGTTTTTTTCTTTATGTGTCTCCCGGAAATAAACATGAACGAGTCTTAACTTTTTACTCGCTCCAGGCTCATCCATACTCAAATTACATTTTCTCATTATGCTGACACCGTAACGTCTTAAATCATAAACTACTAGCTCAATATACATCTTGAGCAACACGAAAATCTGCTAGCACTTACTCATAAGATTTGTAATTCACGCTCTTTCAAACATAAATTATGTGGTTTTGATAAAGCTCATAACTATTTAACCTTAAGTACAATATTGTTGGTTTGTTATATTAATTACATTTAATTGCTGGAAGTTTTAATTTAGCGTTTTATCCTACTTGATTATTTAGCAATCTGTAAAACAGAAATAATTATTTATTTCTCCATAAAATTTAATTACAGATTTTAATTAGAAATAGATACAGCTTATTAATTATAAATTTTTAAGCCAGAATAAACATTTCAAAAATGCCATTTTTTCAAGGCTTACCAGCAAAATATCGCAAAATATAAAATTTACAGGGTAATTCTAATAATATTTACGATTCTGTCGATTCAAAAAATAGATTTTTATTAAATTATTTATATAGTTTTGCAAAAAAACACTTTGATGGTTGATATGCAAAATTTAAATTACTAAGATAAATTAAAAAAATAATATTTTTATTCATAAACAGCGACATTAATTATTTATTCTCTAAAGTATTAATACTTATGTGAAATATTATGATTTGACTTGATTTTGACAGAAATAATTGACTTTTGACTTCAAAAATAGTAATAATTCGCCAAAATCAATTCATTGCTTTAGCAAGCTTAAATATATTTTAAACTTCGTATAACTTATTGCAGCGTAATTAAAATTAACTAACATAAGTAAAATAAAAAACATATTTATTCTGTGGAGGTAATTTTTGTTGGTATGCTTAATAAGCTGTTGAAGAGATTTAAAACCGATCGGATGGGGTAAATCAAAATGGGTAAGGAAGCATTCCCAATCCCTATTCTACAAATCTTTTTCTCAACCTTACCAAAATTACTTATGCCGTTGATGAAGTTGTTTTACACAAAAAATCTTATAATTAGCTAGGGATATAATAAATTTAATTAATGATTTGAAGAGCACCTGCTAGCTAATCTAACTCAAAAATATGCCCAAAACTTTTTCCGTGTTTACGATCAGCTGGTAACCTCGTAAACTAATTATTTAGTTTAAATTTCCGACTCTACAACTTCTGGCCATTGACTAAAGTTATAGATATTTTTATTTTTTATTTTTATTTCTGGTGTTCTCAAAATACGGCTTGATATGAATTCAAGCATTTTCCCATGTCATTTTTCCATGTAATTGTCCCACCCAAATTAGTTTGAGTATTTTATTGTATGCAAATGAAACGACAATTTACACTTATGCGTAAAATGTTTCTATTGATACTTTTAGACAGCGGTTAGATAGATAAAGATTTGATTATTTAAATTGAGAACCGTTGTTTTATTGCTTGTTTTTGTTCAAATAGTTCAAGCAGCTGTAAACAGCATATTTTTCCTGTTGGGCTGAAAGAGTCTAAGAAATCCTAGGACATACACGTAAATAAGCGGATGAGTTTAGATACATTTATGACATCAGAAAACATCATTTTAGACGGAAAAACTTTCATTTATGCAGAGCAAATGCCCATCCCAGAATGGCCTTGTGTTGTGAGTGAAAGACCGCAGCCAACATTGACTGTTAAGGATGATGATTTATTTTTAGTAACAGATACTTTAGGTAATATTACTGGATGTTCCTTAGGTGATAATAATCCTAGTATGGGATTATTTTGTTCCGATACCCGGTTCATTAATCGTTTGGAGCTACAAATTGAAGGGCGATCACCAGTACTATTGAGTTCTACAGCAGATAAAGGATTTTCCCTCTCCGTCTTATGTACTAATCCAAAAATAAATGAAGGATTAAAGCCTGATACAGTAGGTATTCGGCGTGAGATAGTACTTAACGGTGCATTATTTGAAGAATTAGAAATATCTAACTACGGTACCTCCAGCGCGAGTTTTGAATTAAGTATAAGTTTTGAGGCAGATTTTGCCGATTTGTTTGAAGTGCGCGGTTATGGTCGAAACCAAAGGGGTAGACTGTTGCGTTTGGTAGAAAATCCACTGGAAGAAAATACTACTAATGGTGATGGTAGCAGCACTTCCCAAAATCAGAAATTATCTGAGGCTGAAGAAGATAAAGCTTTAACTATGGCCTATCAAGGTCTTGACGGGTTGATAATGGAATCGCGTATCCATTTTCAACATCGACAGCCCGATTATTTTAAAGGTTATACTGCTGTGTGGCAGTTAGAGTTGGCTTCCCACGAAACCCAAAGGTTAGGTTATAGAATAAATTTATTAACAAATAATAAATCTAGTTCCATTGTTAGCTCTCCTGTGACTTTAGTTCAAGCAAGATCTGCTGAATTAATGGAGGAGCAACATTGGGGACAACATATTACTAAAATTCGCTCGGACAAAGGAACTTTTGATCGCGTGATTGAAAGAGCTGAGCAGGATATGTATTTATTGCGCCAATCTTTTGGCAAGTATAAAACCGTTTCGGCAGGGGTTCCTTGGTTCTCAGCTTTATTTGGTCGAGATTCCTTGATTACGGCTTCCCAAACCTTAATGCTAAATCCGCAAATTGCCAAAGAAACTCTGAAATTATTAGCCCACTATCAAGGTAAAGTTGACGACGAATGGCGCGAAGAAGAACCAGGTAAAATTTTACACGAGCTGCGTTGGGGTGAACTAGCTCGAACTCAAGAAATACCCCATACTCCTTATTATGGAACTGTTGATGCTACACCATTATGGATAATGCTCTATTGTGAGTATTATGCTTGGACCCATGATGGCGAAACTCTAGAGCAACTATGGCCAAATGCTTTGGCTGCAATGAATTGGATTGACCGTAATATGAAAATTACCGGTTATCTAAGCTATTTCCGCAAATCAAAAGGTGGCTTGGTTAATCAGGGTTGGAAGGATTCCGGAGATTGTGTTGTTGACCGCAAAGGAGAATTAGCCCATGGATCGATTACTCTTTGCGAAGTTCAAGCTTACGTTTACGCTGCAAAACTTCGATTGGCTGAAATAGCCAAAATGAAAAAGCGCTTGGATCTAGCAGATCGCTGGCAAGAAGAAGCCAGAAACCTCAAGCAGAATTTTAATAAGGACTTTTGGATTGAAGACCAAGATTTTTGTGCTTTAGCTTTGGATGGTGAGGGTAAGCAGGTTGATAGTATTACTTCTAACCCTGGTCACTGCCTGCATTTGGGTTTATTTTCTCCTGAAAAAGCTTACAGCGTTGCGGAAAGATTGCGCGCACCAGATATGTTTAACGGTTGGGGAATTCGAACTTTAAGTAGTTTGTCTCCCGCATATAATCCTATGGGTTACCATATTGGTTCTGTGTGGCCCCATGATAATGCTTTAATTGCTATGGGACTGCGATCGCTAGGTCTTGTCGATCAAGCTTTAGAAATTTTTGAAGGTTTGTTTGATATGACTTCTCAGCAAGCTTATCAACGTCCTCCGGAATTATTCTGTGGTTACGAACGTAATGGCGAAAATGCTCCCGTACAATATCCCGTTGCTTGTACGCCTCAAGCTTGGGCGACTGGAAGTGTTTTCCAACTATTACATATGATCGTTAATTTGGTTCCCGATGCACCTAACAATTGCTTGCGGATTATTGACCCCACTTTGCCAGAATCAATTAACAGGTTGTCCTTACAAAACTTAAGAGTTGGTGGGACAATCCTCGATTTGGAGTTCGAGCGTTCTGGAAATACTACAGCTTGTCGCGTAGCCAAAAAACGGGGTAATTTGCGCGTCGTCATTGAAGCATGACCCAGCAAATTCAAAATAAAAACACACCTTTCTTAAAGATTGGTGTGTAGTTTTTTCATAATTCAAGACACTTGTGTAAAACCTATCCAAAACTGGACATAGGTTGCACTCCACTCTAAAGAGTAGACGATAGCTGGTGACTTCCGCGCAGAGGTACTAGTTTGTTGGATTAGGATATATCTTTTATTATTTATTCCCCTTCTTTGTATTACCTGCTCCCTATTCCCTGTTCTCTACTCCCCAAACAACTAAAAGTTAGGAGTCACAGATAGAAAAACCTTACTCCTAACTTGAATTAGATGGATATTATTAGTCTTTATTACCTAGCATTTAACAAAGATAACCTTGAATGCGGGTAGTATTTGGTATATTGCTAAGCTAAATATTTAACTTTAACTTTCTTCTCTATTATCTCTTTTCTTCCCAGGAGAAGCTTCATAAAGTGCATCAAGCTTTTGGCGTGCATCTTCAACATTAATCGAACGCATTACTAATAATGGTTCTTTAATCAAATTACCCGCTTCATCCAGTAACTCTGGATGCTGTTTATTTGTTGCCATGTAAGCTAAATTACCATTATTTGCTACAGAAGAAGTTTTTCCAGGGTAATTTTGCTCCGAATCAAAACTGAACATTACTAGATTGCGGATTAAATTCGCAACAGCTATTAAAGCAAGGATTGTAAAAACAAGAATGTAAAGCAGGTGTAGCATAGGGTGTTCCTCCAAGAGAAGCAAGTTTCAAAATTGAATATTTTATGATTTCGCTTATCCACATAAATACGGACAAGTGATTTATGATACAACAGAATTCAAGTACTTAAAAACTCTACCGTTGTATCGCCTCAAAGTATCTTTAGACGTTTGCTAGAGCTACTTTGAAGTTCAACGTTTAAAGTGTTTTATCATCTGACAAACTATCGTGTCGTCTTAATGCCCCTTAGCTTGTTGAGAACGAAACCGCATAGCGACTTTCCAACATTCTGTTACCACATGGTGCCAAGGTATCAAAGTATCCATATCTATTCCAACTTGTCCTTCAGTTGCACTAAACAGCATTTTTGCTGTATTTACTTCTTCTTGAGCCTGCTTAACTCGGGCGAGTAGGGCAGATTGTTCCTCACCACTCATGAACTCAAGTTTTTCCTTTTCAAGAAATTCACGCGAGCGTGCAAACCAATATTGAAAATCTTCTAACAACGGTTGCAATACCGTTTTAAGTAACTCTGAGTCCGGTAATTTCGAGTCTCGCATAAATGAGAAGGATTATTCCAAGTTTCTTACTAATATTAACGTTCTTTACTATTCTTAATGTTTAGTAAATGTTTTCCCTAAACCATATACATTAAAAAAAATGTTAACAATACTACACAATTATTATATTAAACTATGAAGTTTTTATGTATATACCCAAAGGAAGGAGTGTGAAAAACTCAGGGAAATATTGGGGTTTGAGACCCAACCCATATCTCTGACTGTGTGACAAGCTTGACATCGAATCAAAAACCAATTCACTATCGGAACTACTTATCGCTCTAATTTTTGTTACAAACTGAGTTTTTAGCTCTAATATCCTTGGAGTTTTGGATTCCTTGAGCAGAACCGCAGTGAGTGACATTCAGATTTTCAATCCCAAAATGTTTTAATTTTTTAACATTTTTTTAACAATTGCTTTGGGTGTAAGAGGAGCTAATTGAGTCAATTCAGACGAAATCTGAAGAAATGATAAAGAGCAATGGACGATATAACACTTTTGCTGACTACAATATGATTTATTAGTCTTAAGATGAGACTTTAAAAGGTGAGCCTTGAGAAAAAGTTAATGATTACAGCAGCTGATAGACTCTAGGAAAGAGATTTTTGCGGAAAAAGTTGTAGTAGAATTTGTACCCATTAATTTATACCCATTAATTAAGCAATCAATGTAATTTCCAAAAGCTCTAGACTAACCTTAGACCAAGTTTTACAGAAATAATGAAAATTTTTGATATGGCGGAATATTTCGACTAAATCTCAATTTATCGCCTGAATCAAGCTACGAACTAAAACTGAAATAAAATTTCAAAAAAGTCTGAGTAATTTATAGTTTTCTATAAAGTTAACAGTAGAACTATTTTTTAGTTTTCGATTTTGGTTTCTAACTTCAATTTAAATTTTGGAACTGTAGTAGAGATAGATCTAGTATTGTTAGATGTCTGAGACTCTTTCAACAGTCAGAAACCTCTCATAATTTACTTTGAAAATAACTTATTACTTATCAGACTTAACTTTGCTTTGTATTCATATGGTGTGAGTTGATGTAAGTCTGGTTAATATATATGCAGTTGAAATCACTTAATAATAGGTAGTTACTTCGCCAATGCTTAAACAGCCGATATCGCCGAAATCTGAAGAAAATCAGTCGGAAGAACCAAAAAAAATCTATTTACCCCGTACTAGCGAATCGGAAAATCTGAAAAAGATTCGTCACACTACATCTCATGTGATGGCGATGGCTGTACAAAAGCTGTTTCCTAAGGCGCAAGTTACAATTGGTCCCTGGATTGAGAATGGTTTTTACTACGATTTTGAAAATCCAGAACCATTTACCGATAAGGATTTAAAAGCCATCTACAAAGAGATGGTAAAAATTATTAAACGCAAATTACCTGTCGTTCGAGAAGAGGTTAGCCGGGAAGAAGCAAAACGCCGGATTCAAGAAATTAACGAACCTTACAAGTTAGAAATTCTCGATGATATTAAAGAGGAACCAATTACCATTTACCACCTAGGAGAAGAATGGTGGGATTTATGTGCTGGACCTCATTTGGAAAACACTAAGGATTTAACCCCCAAAGCGATCGCTTTAGAAAGCGTAGCAGGTGCTTACTGGCGCGGTGATGAAAACAAAGCTCAGTTGCAACGTATCTACGGTACTGCTTGGGAAACTCCCGAACAATTAACCGAGTACAAACGTCGTAAAGAAGAAGCTTTACGTCGCGACCATCGTAAACTCGGTAAGGAACTAGGATTATTTGTATTTACTGATATTGTTGGACCGGGTTTACCCTTATGGACTCCCAAAGGAACTTTGCTGCGGACAATTCTGGAAGATTTTCTGAAAGGAGAGCAAATCAAACGTGGTTATCAACAGGTTGTAACGCCCCATGTTGGTCGAATAGATTTATTTAAAAAATCTGGACATTGGCAAAAATATAAAGATGATCTGTTCCCAATGATGGCAGAGGATGAAGAAGCAGCAAAACAAGAACAGGGTTTTGTTCTTAAAGCGATGAATTGTCCTTTCCACGTCCAAATTTATCAAAGCCAGCTGCGCTCCTATAAAGAATTACCAATGCGGATGGCGGAATTTGGTACTGTGTACCGTTACGAACAGTCAGGAGAGCTAGGTGGATTGACGCGGGTACGTGGATTTACTCAAGATGACGCACATATATTTGTCACTCCAGAACAGCTTGATAGCGAATTTCTCAACGTAGTAGATTTGATTTTATCCGTTATTAAGAAGTTGAAACTGGACAAGAATTTCAAAGCTAGGCTCAGTTTCCGCGACCCTGATAATAAGGATAAATATATTGGTTCTGATGAGGTTTGGGAAAAAGCACAAAATGCGATCCGTCGTGCTGTAGAAACCTTGGGTATGGAACACTTCGAGGGAATTGGTGAAGCAGCATTTTACGGACCCAAGTTAGATTTTATCGTTAAAGATGCTTTGGAAAGAGAATGGCAATTAGGAACGGTACAGGTAGATTATAATTTGCCATCAAAAGAAAGATTTAACTTGGAATATGTCGCCGAAGATGGTTCTCGTCAGCATCCCATCATGATTCACCGCGCACCTTTTGGTTCCTTGGAGCGTCTGATCGGGATTTTGATTGAGGAATATGCGGGAGATTTTCCTTTATGGTTAGCGCCAGTTCAAGCCAGATTATTACCAGTTACAGAAACCCAGGTAGATTTTGCGAATGAGGTAGTAGCAAAAATGCAAGCTTTGGGAATTCGGGCTGAAGTCGATAAAAGTGGTGACAGACTCGGTAAGATTATTCGTAATGCCGAGAAGGAAAAAATTCCTGTCATGGCGGTAGTGGGAGCTAAAGAAGTAGAGTCAAATTCTTTGAGTATCCGTACCCGTGCTTCTGGTGAATTGGGAAGTATACCCGTTACAGAAGTTTTGGATAAGATGAAAAATGCCATTGATAACTACACTGATTTTTAAGTTGCTTTTGGTGTAGCTTAAGTGACTTTTATACATACATTATTTGTAAGTAAATGGTTATTAGGGCGTACTTCGGTGCGCCCCTACTACTTGGAAATAATTGTATAAATTATTTATGATTAATATTTCCATTGAAATTAATGAATATTAGTCATTAAGATACAGCTTTTGAGATTTTATATCCTTCTAAGCGATATTGTTTATTAAGGGATTTAAGTAACTTACAAATATAAAATGCAATCGTTTAAAGTATAGAAATTTATAGCTGATTGCAAGTAAGTGAGGTCACCTCAAACGCTACAAACCAGGTGCAAAGAGTATTCTATTCCTGACTTCTGACTTCTGTTAGCAAAGCGGTGCGCTATTGCGCACTATTCTGACTCCTGACTTCTGACTTCTGAATCCTGACTTCTGACTCCTGACTTCTGACTCCTGACTCCTGACTTCTGACTTCTGAATCCTGACTTCTGACTCCTGACTTCTGACTCCTGACTCCTGACTTCTGACTCCTGACTTCTGACTTCTGACTTCTGATTCCTGACTCCTGACTTCTGACTCCTGACTTCTGATTCCTGACTCCTGACTTCTGACTCCTGACTTCTGACTTCTGACTTCTGATTCCTGACTCCTGACTTCTGACTCCTGATTCCTGACTTCTGACTCCTACTATAAAATGCAGGAAATTACTGTATCAGCAAACGTTCCCAACCAGAGTAAACATTAAATCGTTGTCCGCGTAAAAAACCTATTAAAGTGACTCCGAATTCTTTTGCGGTAGAAACAGCAAGACTGCTAGGTGCAGACACCGCACAGATAATAGGTACAGCAGCAGCAATACACTTTTGGAGAATTTCAAAACTAGAACGTCCACTCACCATTACAATGCGATCGCTCAAAGGTAATTCCCCACTCATAAAAGCTGAACCAACCAATTTATCTACAGCGTTGTGACGTCCCACATCTTCCCGTAATTTTAATAATGTACCTTTGCTGTCAAATAATGCTGCTGCATGTAGTCCACCCGTAGACTGGAAAATTCCTTGGGCAGAACGTAGTTGCTCGGGTAAGCTGTAAATTACCTCAGGTGTAACTTTTATGTCTGTATTAACAGATGGTAATTCCATAATTTTCAATGCTTCGATACTAGCTTTACCGCAAACTCCACAAGCACTAGTAGTAAAAAAGTGACGTTCTAAAGGTTTTAAATCCGGGATTAATCCTTCCTTCAGGGTGACATTAACAATGTTGTAGCGTTGGGAACCATCTACTTGAGAATCCACACAGTAACTGATGCGTTGAATATCTTCTCGACTGCTAACAACTCCTTCACTATAAAGAAATCCTGCAGCTAATTCAAAATCCGCTCCTGGAGTGCGCATAGTGACAGCTACAGTTTGCTGTGGAGAAGTTAAGCGAATTTCTAAAGGTTCCTCTGTGGTAAGTCGATCTGATCGCGATCGCGGTTCACCATTTTCGACTACCCAAACGTGGGATTTTGTTTGACCGATTTTATTAGTGGTCATGGGGAGATTTTGAAAGCGATATTAACAAAAGAATAAATATAATAATTGCAAAATACTGTTTGACCAATTCTTAGCTTTAACTAGTAGTAGGGTGGGCAAATATATATGATTCATAACCAAAACAATCGAATGCAGAATAATTTGCCCACCCTACATATCTTAGGAGACGCCCCACCGGGTCGTCTCTACAATTTGTAAATATTAAAAACCACCCAGTTTATTCACTATCAGTTAATGAAAACTAGATGGTTTTTAGTAATTTACGCACTACGCAAAGGTTAAATTATTTTTAACTGCAATGCAAAAAATATGTATCACAAAATCGCTTTAACATGATACACTAATATTGTTCATAGTAATACAGCCTCGTTGTTAATGCTTTAACGGGGCTTTTTTTTGTGACCCTACAAGAACGGCATCAGGTGTAGTTCCACCTATATATGCTTTTCCTGCCAAATCACCTACGATACGCTTAATTTAAACTTTTAGGTTATAAATTTCACGTACCACGTTTATCTTAATTTAGCGCGTAACTCTAATTTAGCACAATTATTAATTAATAAAAATGCCGTAAGTATTGAATGCCGACAGCAATGGTAGTAATGGAAGGTTTAGCAACGGGTGGAAGAAGAAACATGGATGGAATTAGCAACGGATGTAAGAAGAAACACGGATATCTATTGATTTTTACCATCATTGCTGCGATCGCAATCTCATCCGTTCTCATCCCTATCCGTTGCTAATTTTTCTACAACGCACAACAAACAACCCAAACCTGTCCGTTCGCTGTTAAGCGCGTCTAAGCGACGTCATGTTGCAATCTCAATATCTTTAACTACCCACAAGTGAATGGGATTGCTTCCTCGTTCCTCGTCGCAATGACGGTTTAAGTTTTCTCCTAAGCTAGACGCCAAAAGCATATCGCTTCGCTAATCGCATTAAACTAATCCCAATATCTCTAACACAAACAAGTTATCGTAACTGTTAATCTGATACTATGATCTCTATAACTGCATGACTATGGGATGGGAAGGAATGCTGAAATATACCATTACCTAATCTGCATTCGCCTTTGGGTCGGATTGACCACGATACGGTTTAGATCGGGCAAATTCGGTTCAAAATAAACTTCAAACATAAACATATGACTAACTTTCAAGTAGTGATTGAAGGAGAAGGTGCTGTTGCGACTGCAACAGAGTTAAAGGAGTTATTAGCAGAAATAGGTATATCTGGGACTTTAGAAATTCCAGAACAAGAAAAGCGTAGAGACTTAGGTACTATTGAGGGAGCTATTCTAACTTTTATTGTGACTGCTGCTGCAAATTTAACATCGTCTCAGATAGAAGAGAAGATTCGTCAGCACAAGCTCAGTCAGCATGAAAACCAAATTGAGCGCGTCAATAAACAAGAATCTGAGAAAACCGTCTTATTTATTGCTCCTGATGGCAGTCGGAAACGAAAAAATTTATCATCAGATAACAAACAAGATATATCAGAAATATTAGAAGAAATCCCCAAATTTTTAGAAGATGAGGATTTTTAATAGGTGCAGATTTTTTTTGCGAAATATATCGAACAAATTAAGTAGAAGAAATTAAGAAGATTTAAGAAGACTGAAACAGTCAGCAATGAGTATCCTTCACCTTGACCTTAAACCCATTGGGGATAATTACGCCGAATTCCGGTATTTTTGGGAAAATCCTAATGAATATGAGCCCCGTCAGCTTCCCTTAGCAAAAATCGCTGAATTGATTAAAAATGCAGAAAGGGACTACTACACTATAAGACCAGAGGACTATGATAAAACTGGTCAAGCACTTTATAACTGGTTAGACGGTAGCGATCGCAATCTTCAACGAGCTATCAACCAACATAAAGGTCGGGGTGATTGTATTGTTCTTGCTATTGCTGCAACGGAAAGATTAGCTCATTTACCTTGGGAAGTACTCCACGATGGCAAAAGTTTTTTGGTAGAACGGCGACGTAATCCCATTATTCCTATTCGCTGGGTGAAGGATGAGAATTCTACACAACTGACTCTGGAAGTGGAAGATAACCCCGCAAACCGAGCATTGAATGTTCTGTTTATGGCTACTTCCCCACGAGACATTGAACCAGAACTTGATTTTGAAGCCGAAGAAGCCAATGTTTTAAAAGCAACGAAGCATAAACCCTTATCCTTGATAGTGGAAGAAAGTGGTTGCTTAACAGAGTTGGGTCATTTGGTGGAAGATTACGAAAAAGGTCACTTTGATGTTATCCACCTGACTGGTCATGGCACATTTTGGGATGAAAAACCACGTTTTATCACTGAGACGGAATTTGGAGAAGCGGAATATAGCAGTGCTGAAGACATCGCTACAGAACTACAATTCCAACAGCCCAAGCTAATTTTCCTTTCCGCTTGTAATAGTGGATACTCAAGGAACAGTACACCATCAATGGCAGAAGTATTACTAAAGGAAGGTGCAACTGCTGTTCTCGGCTGGGGTCAGGAAGTTTTGGATACTCATGCAACTGCAGATGCTGCTAAGTTGTACCAGGAATTATCAACCGGAAAGACTGTTGCACAAGCACTTACAATCACCTATCAAGAACTGCTAAAAAATCAAGAACCGCTAAAAAAAGCATCACAAGATTGGCATTTGTTACGCTTGTATGTGGCTGAAACTCTACCGGGTGCGTTAGTCAAGTGCGGACGTAAACCCGTACCTCGTATTTCTGTTGCTCCAGAGTTTTTAGACCCAGAGAAGAAACTTAGAGTTGCGACCCGTGAGACTTTTGTTGGTCGTCGTCGTCAGTTACAAAACTGTCTACGGACACTCAAGACCTCTTCAGAAGAGATTGGGGTTTTAATTCATGGGATGGGAGGACTAGGAAAAAGTACCATTGCTGCGAGATTGTGCGATCGCTTATCTGAATATGAACCAATCATTTGGTGGCGACAATTTGATAAATCTGGTTTGGTGAATAAGCTAGCAGATAAGCTGAAGAATGCAGAACTACGGACAAAACTCAAAGAAAGCAAAGAAGAACTCAAATATCTGTTGCGTGATGTGTTGGGTGAGTTGAACCAATCTGGGGAGAAACCCTTTTTGCTGGTATTTGATGACTTTGAGTGGAATTTAGAACATCGTCAAGGAAGGTATATTCTCAAGACTCAAGTCGCCGAAATATTGAAGGCATTAGTATGGGCTATTAAAGAGAATAATGCCTATCACCGTATAATTATTACCTGTCGTTATGATTTTGAATCAGACCTGTTACAATTTTTCTATAAGCAGCCTTTAGAATCCTTCCGCAAATCGGATTTAGAGAAAAAACTCAGCCGCTTAACAGCTTTTGACTCTGAGGAAACTGCTCTAAGTTTAATTGATAGAGCTAAAACATTGGCTGATGGAAATCCTCGTTTGTTGGAATGGTTAAATGATGAGGTGTTGTTAGGAGAAGACGCAGAAACAAAGCTCACTCAACTTGAAGCAAATCCCGGTGAGTGGAAGGGGAAAATAATTTGGGAAGAGTTATACAAGCAACTAGATCCACCTATTAAGAGAATACTTAGTCAATGTTTGGTATTTGAAATTCCTGTCCCCATGCAAGCATTAGAAGCAGTTTGCGATTCTATTTCTGGCTACAAAGAACAATTAGAACGAGGAATTGAATTAGGATTGATAGAAGTTAGTCCCGAAGCAGACGAATCCAAACGGGTTTATCGAGTTTCACGCATCTTACCCCACATCATACCCAGCATCAAACTACCTGAAGAACCAAAAGTCATCTACAACCTGTACCATAAAGCCCATGAAACATTACATGAATTGTGGGGTAATAACGAGAATCAAAATGAAGAAAAATGGCAAGAAATTTTTAGCTTGAAATTCGCCAACAAGGAAAATCCTGAACGATTCAGACAAGGCTTCTCTGAGATGTTGGAAGTTCAATATAATAAACAAGCCGATCGAGCTTTTGAATCCGAATTGAGAAAATGTAGAGATGACTTGGCAAAAGATGGACTATGTGAAGCACTAGAAAACTATCTGCAGCAGAAACAATGGAAAAATGCAGATGAGGAAACTGCTTGGATTTTTTTCCAGGTCATGGTTCAAGAAAACTATAAAGATTGGGAAGAGCTTTTCAAGAATTTCCCCTGTGAAACTCTCAGGGAAATTGATCGGCTCTGGGTGCAAAATAGTAACAATAAATTTGGCATAAGTATTCAGAGGGAAATTTTCCACGAAAGTGGAAAGGATTGGGAAAAGTTTGGCGATCGCGTAGGTTGGCGTGAAAAAGAAGATTGGTTGTCGTATAATAAAGTCGTTGATAAAATAACAAACAAAATTAGAACCCAAACCGATATGACTCATGGTGAAGCTCAGCCACCACAAATTGAAGTAGGACTCGGATTGCTACCTGCACAAATTTATACCCGTCGTTGTGGTGCTGTTTGGGTGATTCTGGGGGGTGGTTGGGGGTGGGGTGGGGTTACGTGGAGGAAGGGTGGTGGGTATCTTCTCTCGCGAGAAGACTTGTAAAGTCTAACATTTAAGGGTTTCAGAAGTTTGTAAATATTTATTACTACACTCCTTCCCACGAAGTCATCAGCGTTTCCCGAATCCGATACCTGGCACCGTGGGTTTATAGCAGTTAGCCTGAATAAATCTTTCAGCCACTTCATGTACTTCCGTACTTTCAGTTACTTTCTGCTTATCCCAAGGTAGACTCATCTGCCCAGGTGAAGACTTTTTTGACTTCCCGCCCTTCGTCACTGATGGCAAAAAGCGACTCCCCCAGCGATTTCGCTTTTCTGGTTTTGCCTGTGGTCGATATCTCTGACAAAATCTACGATACTTCGCTGCGCACTCTTCTAAAGTTTTGCCTAATTGTAGAAACGCCGGATGCCATTGGGTGATACCATCACTAGTTAACCGTCATTGCGACGTAAGGAAGCAATCTCAACATCTTTAAATACCCACAAAAAAACTTAAACTGTCATTGCGACGCAAGGAAGCAATCCCAATATCTTTAAATATCCACAAAAAACTTAAACTGTCATTGCGACGTAAGGAAGCAATCCCAGTATCTCTAATACAAACAAGTCCGTGAGATTGCTATGTCCTGTCTGACACGCTGCGCTAACCTTCCACTGTGTTCCAGTCGCAATGACAAAACTCTAACCTGTCCGTTCGCTGTTAAGCGCGTCTAAGCGACCGTAGGGTTAGCGCAGTATTTCCGTACATAAACAGTAAAAGCAGTGTTTTAAATAACTTGCAAAGCCGTGTAATTACTTCACTATCTTGATATCAAAATCAGTAGTAATGTGATACAGCTAAACAGCGAATGAGCGAGCAATACTATATCTATTTAATGACAAATAAGTATAATACCGTGCTTTATACAGGTGTTACAAACGACTTAATTAAAAGAATTTACGAACACAAAGAAAAATTAATTGCAGGTTTTACACAAAAGTACAACGTCAACAAATTGGTTTATTACGAAATTTTTACCGATATTAATAGCGCGATCGCACGAGAAAAACAAATCAAAGCTGGTTCTAGACAGAAGAAAATTGATTTAGTTAATAGTATGAATCCAGAATGGCGTGATTTGTACGACGGTTTATTATAACTGTCATTGCGACGTTATGTTGCAATCCCAATATCTCTAATACAAATGAGTCAACGCGATTGCTTCCTCGTTGCTCGTCGCAATGACAAAACTCGAAACCTGTCTGTTCGCTGTTAAGCGCGTCTAAGCGACGTTATGTTGCAATCCCAACATCTCTAACTACCCACAACAAAAAACTTAAACTGTCATTGCGACGTAAGGAAGCAATCCCCAAAATCTCTAATCAAAACAAGTCGGTGAGATTGCTTCCTCGTTCCTCGTCGCAATGACAGAATGTTAAGCGCATCTAAGCAATCCCAACAGCTTTTTCCAAACGCACCAAAGCATTATAGTCAGGTATCCCAGCAATTGGCGATCGCTCATTTTTATCTAATAACACATTACCTTCAGGCCAATGAACCTGTAAATTACCGGGTTGAATGGGAGCGCTGTAAACTTTTCCTTGATATTCACCAGAATCATTTTTCAAGATTACGCGATCGCCATCTTTTAACCCGAATTGTTCGATATCAAATGAGTTCATCAGGATTGCTTCCCGTTTTGCTCCGGTAATTGCATCTTTGCGTTCTTGCACCATGCTATTAAACTGTTTACCCCGTCGAGTCGCAACTCGGAAATAACCTTCAGGTAAATCGTTTGTGGGAGGAGACAAGACGCTAAACTGTGCTTTACCATCTGCTGTGGGGAAATTCCAACCAAAACACAAATGTTTACCACCATATTGAAATTGGTCTCCCTGCTGCTTTAAATGTTGAATTCCCGCATATAGTGGAATTACCTTTGCAATTTCTTGACGCAGAGCAGACAGATTTTCGTAACGTAATTTATCTGCAATTTCAGGACGGACTCTTGCAGCTAATTCCAGAAAAACTTCCCATTCCGGACGAGCTTCACCAATCCTCGGACCGGGAATTTCTGGACTGAAAATTACTCGACGTTCGGTATTGGTTTCTGTCACACCTCCAGGAACCTCATAACGGGTAGTTGCTGGTAATAAAATTACAGTTTCCCCCGGTTCCAACAGCATCTGTGACGAACAAACAATATCCATGTGGACTCTGAGGGGTACTTTTTTCAAAGCATTTTTCACAAAACCCGGATCCGGTAAAACCTCAGTGAAATTTCCCCCCACACTAAATAAAACATCTAAATTACCCTGTGCTGCAGCTTCGATCGCTTCTGAAGTTATTAACCCTTTAGTATCGGTCACTTCAAAACCCCAAAGTTCGCTCATGAGTGCAGCATTTTCGGAATTGACCGGTTTCCCACCAGGGAAAACAGTTGCATAGCAACCCATTTCCGCGCCACCCTGAACGCCAGAATGACCGCGAATCGGCATTAAACCGCATCCTTCCCGACCAACAAACCCTTTAGTTAGAGCTAAATTGATAATTGCTCGCACATTATCTTCACCGTTGGAATGTTGGGTAATTCCCATACTCCAAACAAAAACGGCTTTATCTGCTTCTCCCACCATTTTGGCGAAAGCATACATTTGCTCCCGCGTTGCTCCGGAAAGTCGCTCTAATTCTTCCCAAGATTGAGTTTCCAGAAATGCTTTGAAATCGTCAAAACCATTAGTATAGTTGTCAGTAAAATATTTATCGTTCCAACCATTAGCAATTATGTGCTTGAGGGTACCATGTAAAAAAGCCATGTCACCCCCGATATTAACCAGGAAAAAATCTTCAGCAAACTTCGTTCCAAACACCGCGCTTTCCGGAATTGAAGGAACCCAGTAACGCTCCATTCCCGGTTCGCGGTAAGTATTAATTACAACTATCTTAGTACCAGCTTTCTTTGCCCAATGGAGATATTTAACTGTGACGGGTTGATTATTAGCAACATTAGAACCAATGAAAACAAGTAAATCTGTCCCAATCCAATCCTTATAAGAACAAGTAGTTGCGGCGACACCAAGGGTAGTTTTTAAAGCACTAGTACTAGGAGAATGACAGATCCGAGCAGCATTATCAACATTATTTGTCCCCATCGCTCGCGCTGCTTTCTGGGCTGCATAGTAAGTTTCGTTAACCGTACCTCGACTTGTGAGATAGTAATAAGTGCGATCGGGTGTCGTCTGGCGAATCCGACTAGCAATACAATCTAAAGCTTCATCCCAACTAATATGTCGAAAACCTTTATCGCCGCGATCGCGACGCATGGGGTAAGGTAATCTACCCATGTTTCGTAATTGGGTACTACTTTGAGCAGATAATTTCGCCACATCAGCAAGGATTTTGGGGTCAAAAGCTGGCATAGTATTGAGACGTAGTAGCCGCATGCGCACATTACAAAGGTGCAAACCATCCAAAGTCCAATCCTTCATTCCCGTCGTTCCCAAGGAACAACCATCACAAACACCCCGATTGAGAATGTTCCAAGCATAAGGTAACTTGTCGCGATTTACCCAAACAGCCCTAACACCTTCCCAATAATTATTAGGATACTGTTCTCCCAGACCAAAAGGCTTCCAGCTAGCCCAAATCGAAGGATCCCAAATTTTTCTTGGTTTGCGCAACATGGTTTTTTTCTCTTCGGATTGCTAGAAAGTTTTGATTGCCAAGACCTAATAATCCTAACTCTTCTGAGAAATACCAAGCACAAGATTGCAGAATTTTGTAACGAATAAAATTCAGTTGGACTGATAACTTACACCATTCTCAATAACTGCCTTGGATTAAAATCCCAGGCTAATAGAAAAAGTCTGACAAATCAGACTGTGTAAGGCTTGTAGTGCGTTTTAACGTACTTAGTTTATGAGCCTTGTTTGCTAGAGCGGCGACACAAAGCGTGTTGAAATTTATGATGCTGTTGGCGAATAGAAAGGGGGTTTAACCCATCAGTCCCAAATCATATTAATTTCCCCGATTTAAGTGCTTTGAAATAGATTCATAAACTTTAGCCCATATTTATTGTATGGAATATAAACGACGCAAAATTAAAACTTTTAGGGTGAGGGGTTAAACCCTACGCAAGTTAACCAACAACATCATTTATTTCAAGGTGGGATTTTGGTCTAAATGAGGTTGTTGCAAGTTATCAGGTTAGACAAACTTTACATCTCGCCCCCTGTTTACTTTAGCCCCGTTCCCTCTATAAAAAAATTATAGGGATGATTGCCTGCTAAATCATCCCTTAATCAAATTCTTATTCTGTTTTCACGACACCAATACTGAAGCGACATCAACTAATCCGTAACTTCCATTAGATTTGGAACTTCATAATCAGCTAAAGTTGGTGCGCTAAAAACCTGAGCATATATGCTAGAAGGCTGTTGTTCTGCAACCACTGGTAAGAACTGACGCGCATAGGTTGCAACTTCTACAGTCTTTGCATCATACATTTGGGTAATTAGTTTGGGATACAAACCAATTCCGATAATTGGAACTAACAAACAACCGGTGATGAACAATTCACGAGGTTTAACATCAGGAACAAAATTATCTAACTTTAATTCCTCACTTTGCTTACCGTAGAAAATCTCGCGCAACATGGAGAGCAAGTAAATTGGAGTTAAAATTACTCCTACAGCCGATAGCATTACAATTACAATCTTGAAGCTAGAACTGTAAACATCGCTGGTACTAATTCCTAGGAATACCATTAGCTCACCCACAAAGCCACTCATACCTGGTAAAGCTAATGAAGCCATTGCACCAGCAGTGAATAAACCGAAGGTTTTAGGCATTACTTTTGCAACTCCACCCATTTTGTCCATCATCAAAGTATGGGTGCGTTCGTAGGTAACACCAGACAAGAAGAACAAAGCTGCAGCAATCAAACCGTGGGAAACCATCTGTAACAAGACACCGCTCATACCGATTTCTGTGTAGGAAGCAATTCCAACCAACACAAATCCCATGTGAGCGATAGATGAGTATGCTAAACGACGCTTGAGGTTTGTTTGAGCGAAAGCGCAACAAGCACCGTAAATTATATTTACTACACCCAAGATTGCTAAAACAGGTGCAAAGTAAACATGAGCATTAGGTAACATTTCCATGTTGAAGCGAATCAGTGCATAACCACCCATCTTCAACAACACACCCGCCAAAATCATCGAACCTGGAGCGGAAGCTTCACCGTGAGCATCTGGTAACCAAGTGTGAAGTGGAAATACAGGTAATTTGACGCCGAATGCAACAAAGAATCCTGCATAAGCTAACAACTCAAGGGCTTTGGGATATTCTTTCATTCCCAGAGATGCCATATCAAATGTCAATGTATCTCCATAGAAAGCCATTGCAAATCCCGAAACCAAAATGAAGATGGATGCAGCAGCTGTATAGAGGATGAACTTAGTTGCAGCATAACGACGTTTTGGTCCTCCCCAAATTGAGATGAGTAGGTATACAGGAACCAACTCGATTTCCCACATCAAGAAGAACATTAACAAGTCTTGAGCAACGAAAACACCAATCTGGGCACTATACATTACCAACATCAAGGCATAAAACAAACGCGGCTTGTTTTTTACATTCCAAGCCGCAAATATTGCCAGAGTATTGATTAAACCAGTTAGTAGTATTAATGGCATTGATAAGCCATCTACTGCTACTGACCAGTTCATACCCAATTGGGGAATCCAAGAATAACTTTCTGCTAACTGATAACCGGTTCTTTGCAGGTCGTAACTTTGCCAAAAAGTGTAGGTCATTAAAGCAAGGTCAGCGATCGCTACGCCCAAACCATACCAACGAACTGTTTTTCCTTCTTTATCTGGAAGTAGAGGAATTGCTAGGGATGCCACTAAGGGCAAGAAAATTATGGCGCTTAGCCATGGGAAATTAATAGTTTCCATCATCACTGAGAATCATCAAATCAATCTTTTATTTCATTATATTAACTTGTTTATAGTTTTGTAACAGCATTTTTTCTCATTCTGACTATTTTTTTTATAAATATTAGTGATAAATACTTATTATTCTTCGATATTTAAGCATTTTCGTTTAATTTTGTCCAAAAATTAATTCTATAAGTAAACTTTTGCAAAGTCAATTGCGAATAAAAGCACCACATACAGTAACAGAATATTGCAGATTGTTAACAATATTCTTGACCAAACATCTTGGGATGCAAGCCCCTAGTTTTCCTTGTGTAGGGGCAAATAAACAGCTTAGACCTCAATACAGTTCAGTTAAGGCTAAATCTCAAGATTGAAGTAGATTGGGTTGACGCAGGTTAGCAAAGCGTGTCGGTAGGACATAACCCAACAATAATTAGGTTTTTTTGGGTTGCGCTGTCGCTTAACCCAACCTACGAAAATGCTTAATAGTAACCCAACCGTAGTAGTTAACCAAAAACTAGTAAAGACGTAGCAATGCTACGTCTCAACAAAAAATCAAAGTATGTGTTCAGAACTCTGACTTCTGACTTCTGACTTCTGACTCCTGACCTCAAACTGTATGATTGAAAATCTTCCAAACTTCTCTGTCCGAACGAACATGGGGTACAGAAATGCTCTTAAAACCTGTAATAAAAGGTTTATAGTATATGCGCCAGTAAAGAGGACTGATTTTGTCAGCACAACTTTTCAAAAGTCGAACCTCTTGTTTAAGTTCTTCTGCAAGGGAGTTGACGCGCTCCGCATGTACTTTTGCTTGTTTTTTAGTTATTTCTATTTGGTCTTCTATTTGTTCGATACTAGAGGTTTGTGGTTCCAAAGATATTAGATGTTTCAGCTGTGATTGTTTCTCTTCCAGTATGACTTTTAGAGCAGCGAGCGCATCATCAATACCCTTTATTTGGGCAGCATTTTCAATATTCTCACTTGCACGACGGCGATAAGCATTGACAATCCCTTCGGGGGAAGCATCAATAATATCTAATTCCACACTCAAATTCGATCTTTCTTTATCCAGAACATCAATTTGAGTGCGAATAGCATTTATTTCGGTCTGAATTTGCTCTATCATCCGTTCAAAATTTACTAAATTTTGCTAACAATCAATTTTCAGCATCTCATCTATACCTGAACAATGTTCCTTGCTCCTTGGGTATCTACTTGAAGTGAGTGAGTCACGGCTTTAATTCCTTGTTGTTGCCAAGCTTTAGCCATGGCAATTTCCACTCCTTCTGAGTGTAATGTATCTGTTAATGCTAATAAAGTTGGTCCTGCACCACTGATTACCATTCCATAAGCACCAGCAGAAACAGCCGCAGAATACACATTGTCATATCCTTTAATTAAGGATTTACGAAAAGGTTGATGCAATTTATCTTGTAAAGCTGCTTCCAACCAATCATGATTACCAGTTTCTAAACCTCGTAATAATAAGCCTAGATGGGCGGTATTAAAAATTGCATCTTGATGTCCCACTTGTGTTGGTAACACTTTGCGGGCTTCGCTGGTCGATAGCTCAAAGTCTGGAATTGCAATTACTGGAATAACTTCTTGATGCCAGGGAATATCACAAACTTCTTTTCTCATATCATTTGTTGCTGTTAGTTGACATCCTCCCAAAAGTGCTGGTACCACATTATCTGGATGTCCTTCGATTGCAATGGCTAATTCCATTAATTGCTTTCGACTTAAAGGTTTTCCTGCAAGTATATTTGCACCTAGCAATCCACCAAGAATTGCTGTTGCAGAACTACCTAAACCTCTAGCGAGAGGTATGCCTAATTTAATTTCAATTTTGACTGATGGTGGTTTCTGCTTTAAATACCGGTAAAACTCCATAAATGCCTGATAAAGTAAGTTATTCTCATCCGTACTAACTTTTTCAGCTTCAGGACCAGTAACATTGATAAAAACCCTACTTTCTTCCAAGGGAATAAACTTGAACTCGTTGTACAAAGTTAAAGCAGTACCGAGACAATCAAAACCAGGTCCTACATTAGCACTGGTAGCAGGAACAATGATAGAAAAAACAGACACAACAGTTTTGCCTTTGAGAAACCGAATAATCAACCAGCATCTCATGTAAATGCTTGATTTGACTATTAGTTCTAACAGGTATTAGATTTACTTATTTAATATATAGTTTTTTTATAACTTCTCAGATTTTATAACTTTTAAGGCGTTCGCTCTCAGTGAAAGAGTTATTTCACAAACCCAATATCTATCCTTGAAAGCTCGTTACTAACAAACCAAGTTCCAGAAAAATCTTTAAAAGAATTTTATTTAGATCGAATTGAAATCTAAATAACTTTAAATTTAGTGAGAAGATGATAATTTATTATTGTTTTTGGCTGTCATATCCAACAGAGATCGAATGTCTTAAACTCTAATATAGTTCTGATATTTTAGACTCTAGTTTTCATTTCTGCGATCTGAAAATCTAAACTGTAAAATTACAGGTTAGAAATACAGCCAATAGAAAAGCGGGCTAACCGCTTATGAAGTGGTTAACCCGAGCAGCTTTGGGAACGCGCAGAGAAATTACTATTGCAATACCAACTTAACGTTGGCATTTTGCAAACCGCGCTGTTTCACTTCGTTTAATGTTTTGTTAACAGCATACTTTTGGTTAATGGAGTTGATAAGTTCGGTTTGATTATGCTTCTTAGCAACGCCCCATAGGTCTGCGATTAGGTCAAATGAACCATCACTGTTGCGAGACCAGCCTAAATCATATTCACCTTCGAGAACAGCCACGATGTCAGCACGAACGCGTTGACCATTGTAGCCGCGAACGTCAGCTTCGCTCTTAACAGTGATACCTAAGTCAGACAAAGAAGACTTGAGGATTTCAGCATCAGTGATCTTGGTACGTAGTGTGCTAAAATGAGACATTTGGGTTTCCTCCAAAGAGAAGATTGAGAAAAGGACAACGGTTTTCGAACTAGCCGCGTAATATTGGCGCGGCTTTTTTTTAAACTGCTAGCAATCATTGTTGATTGTGCTAGCCCTTCAGCCTGCTTGAGCAGGAGAAAGCCTTTAGAATTCCATGCGCTGATACTCAGCCACGGAAGATGCTGCTGGACGCGCTCGCTGTCTGGCCCAATCTCTCAGAGCCGTTACCTGTTCTTGCATCGTTCTTGACAGCGGTAAAGTCGCCTTGATTGCAGCAATAATATCTAATTGGGTGAACTCACGATCTTGGGCAAAAGCTTCATACATTGCAGCCACAATCGCTTGTTCTATTTCTGCGCCGGAAAATCCGTCTGACATCTTCGACAGCTGATCTAGATCAAATCTTGATGTATCGTCGCGGCGCTTGGTTAGATGAATGTTGAAAATATCTTTACGCTCTTGTGGTGTTGGTAAGTCCACAAAGAAGATTTCATCGAAACGACCTTTACGAAGGAATTCCCCAGGTAATCTTTCAACTCTATTTGCAGTTGCCATTACGAAAACCGGAGATTTCTTTTCTTGCATCCAGGTCAGAAAAGATCCAAAAATCCTACTAGAGGTACCACCGTCGGAATCACTAGAGCCAGTGCCACCGGCAAATGATTTATCTAATTCATCAATAAACAAAATTGCTGGTGAAATTGATTCGGCAGTCTTGAGTGCATTACGCAGATTTGCTTCCGAACGTCCTACCATCGAACCGTCGTAAACCCGACCCATATCCAATCGTAGTATCGGCAAACCCCACAGTCGAGAAGTAGTCTTAGCAATCAAAGATTTTCCACAACCAGGAACTCCCAAAATCAACATTCCTTTGGGTTGAGGTAATCCATACTCCCTTGCTCTTTCTGTAAAAGCATTAGAGCGTTGCTTCAACCATTTCTTCAATTCTTCTAGACCACCCACAACATCGATGGTTTCATTCTCCTCTATGTATTCTAGTATACCATTTCGTCTGATTAATTGTTTCTTTTCCGATAAAACAATTTCAACTTCGTCTTCTGTCAGACGACCTTTAGTGACCTGCGCCTTTCGATATACTTTTTCTGCCTCGTCTCTAGTTAGACCCAAAGCAGCTCTAAGTAACTTCTCCCGTCCTTCTGTAGAAAGTTTGCGACCTCTACCACGATCTGTATGGTTATTTAAAACCTTATTCAGATCGGACATATTAGGTAATGGAAAATCTAAGACAACAACTTCCTTCTCTAATTCGATCGGAATTTGGTGCATTGGCGACATCAAAATGATGTTCTTCTGCGCTCCCTTAAAACTAGCGATCGCATCCCGCAATGACCTTGTTGTTGCTGGCGCATCTATAAAAGGATGTAAATCTTTAAGAATAAATATACTAGGTTCTTTATGTCTAATTATCCACTCAATCGCTGCTTCCGGAGAAACAGTGTTATGCTGGGTCACGCTTCTGGGTTGCCCGTATTCAACAATCCCATGGGTAACAGTCCAAACATATACTTTTCTTTGAGGTTTAAATGATTGACTAATATTAAAGATTGCTTGCTCAGCCCTCTCCTCCTCAGAGGTCACAAGATAGATGAGTGGGTATTGAGCTTGAATAAGGATGCTGAGCTCTTCTTTCATACATCAACCTTCTTGAGACCCTACAGAGATGGTAAAAACATGACTTTTTGCCAAGATAAATGAACTATGAATTTTCACTCATAATCCCCATTATTTAACAAGGAACTAATTCTTCCTCACTTTCAGGATGGGTTTCATCCGCCTCCAGTTTCTGCTCCACTGAAATATCTTCCTGACCGATTACCCCAGACTGGTTACCTAAGGCAACTAGCTCTCGATCGCGCATTAGTAGCGAACTCTCGCAGTTAGGACAAGAATATACTCTGTGAGTCTTTCCGTAAGAGGCTTGAACCTCATCAACTAATTCTGAATTCGCCAGGTAGAAGTTTAAAGCACGCTCTGCTAGTTCTGACATCGGTTCAGCATCTATCGCTGAACGAATCTTCAGCTTCCTGTGCAGTTCTGGCGATAAATACAATGTAACCTTCTGTTTAGCTTGCATATAACTCTTTAACGGTCTTACCCGGGTATGTATCTTACGATATCTACTCTAAACTACCTTGTCAAGACGTCATAGCGTTTTGACGGCAATTTGTTTACATATGTTTACAATACTGCAAAACTAAGCATGTAGAACATGTTAAGTAGTGCTTTGAAGGAAAGACTCAAGCCATATAGATCTATGAGGGTTAATTAACAGAAACTGTATGGTACATTATCCACAGAACATCCCATGGATAAAATAAGTACTTGTGCACAATTAAATGTACATTTGTCATTGGGTTAGTGCAGCGTGGGCAAAGCGGATATGAAGCACAGCGGAATGACGCGAATGCAAAGGATTGAGGGTTATTTTAATTATTTTTGAAATATACAAATATTTTTGCATAGGTGCTTAAGATTAAATAGGAAAAACCCCCAGGCCTTATTTCCCAGCAGTATGAGTACGTCAAAGACTTGGGGTTAGAGATAGATTTACAGTCAAATTTTCGCTCCTGACTTCTCCTAGAAGTTTAGGGTGCGCTTCCAGCATTCCCGTTAGGGTTATCGCTTGCACTCAAACCTCTAGAAGTAATAGACCGTTGTAAAGTTGCTAAAGCACGGTTGTAACCTAAAATTGCGGTCACCCGGTTCCCTTCAGCTTGGGTTAGAGCAGTTTGCTCTCGGATAACATCAGTTTGAGTTCCAACTCCTGCTTGGAAGCGCAATCGTGCTAATCGTAGGGACTCCCTTGCTACTTCTAAACCTAAATTAGATGTTTCAATATTTCTTAAGTTAGACTCTAGTTCAGCATAAGCCTGCTCTACTTCAGAACGAATTTGTTCCCGTTGTTCAGCAAAATTATTTTCAGCGATCGCAATATTAGCTTTTTGTTGATTGGCTTCCGCTCTGGCTGCTCCACCGTCAAACAGCCTTAAAGTTGCACGCAATCCTAAGCTATAGCCGTCTGTCACACCAACATTATCATCAAACTGATCTAACAGATCGTAGGTTCCAACCACACTAATTTGGGGTCCCAGTTGCGCAAGAGCTTGACGTCGGGCTTGTTCGCTAATATTCCGTTGTGCCAGTTGCTGTTGCAATTCTGGACGATTTTGAAAAGCCAAAATCATACTTTCTTCTAAAGATCTGTTCCACAAACCCGCTAACCTTACTGGATCTGCAGCAGCTAAGGTCACAGACTGTGGTAAGCTCAAGCGCTGAGCTAACTGGCTGCGACGGCTTGTCTGATTAGCAAGAGCATTGTTCAGGGCTTGGATATCATTAGCTAAGACTGATCGAGCTTGGAGTACAGCAAATCTCGTACCAATCCCTGCTCTTTCCTGTGCTTCAGCATCCCGCAAACTAGCACGAGAGTTTTCCACAGCGGAGCGTTGAATGCGTACCTGTTCATCTGCTTCTTGTAAGTTATAGTAATCCGTATTAACGTTAAGCTTGATTAATTCGGAGATACGCTCTACTTCTAATTCACTATTTTTTAAACTCTCTTCAGCTCGTTTGATCGCAGCCCTTCTGCTTCCGGATGTGTATAAATTGTAGCTAAGTTGGATATCGCTATCAAATCTGGTCGTAGGTTCATCAGTCCCAAATCCTTGTAACTCAACACTACGCTGACCTTCGGATGATTGAGAGCGAGTTAAATTAGTCCTCAAATCCAATTGAGGTAATAAAGCAGCTTGTGCTTCACGCAGTTCAGACCGAGAGCGCTTTAATGTCAATAAAGATTCTTGTAGATCCCGGTTGTTTCGCTGCGCTAATTCTAACGCCCGTTCCAAAGTAATTGGCTGAATTCCTTTTACCCTTACCTCTTCTGCTTTGGTTGGAAATACCAAAGGATTTGGATTTGGATTCAGGTCGAGATTAGGATTCTCCAAAGGTTTTTGTGATGGGGGAACTGAGCTTGGTGTTTTAGTACTTGGTGGTACGCCTTCTTGAGAATTTGGTTGAGTTGTTGGCGGTATAGTTTGTTGGGGAATTTGGGGAGTAGTTGATGGTGTTGTTTCTTCAGGTTTCGCTTGGGCCAATTGAATTGTAGGATTAGATCCGAGATGAGAAGATTCAAGATGAGATTCCCGATCGCCAACACGCTTCATCAGTTGTAATTTATTAACCAAGCTCGGCTTACGAATTTTTGCCAAGTTTTGTTTGCTAAATCCATTAGAAGCAATAACTTTTTGGCGTACAGGACTACCATGAGGATTGCACTGTCCGGACCGACTCAACAAAGCATAAGCTCCACAACCATTTGTTTGCAGAGCACTTGTCAATAAGGGTGTTCCTTGTGATACATTAGAAGGAGGCAGTGAATTAACTCTACTGTTTGTCTGTTCGTTACTAACATGTTTTGTTTCTGTTGTTTCGCCTTTTCTAGTAACAGAACTTAGAGATTGTGATTTTGATAATTTCCTAGAAAACGGATCGGATTTACCAGTACTTTGAAATAATGTTTTTCTCTTGGGAATTTCTTTGCGGCTAATGTTTTTACTCCCCTTGTAAGAAGTATTCCTATCCAAATTCCTATCGGTAAGTGAATACTTAGTAGAACCTAAATCCGGAACTGCACGTAACCCGGAGCTTATTTCTTCTGACTGGACAATGCGGGGTATTCTGGGGAGAATTGTTTTAGTTTTGGTCGATCTATTTTTGACAGTACTCCAGTTGATGTAAGCAAATTTTGTGGAAAAATGCTTTTGTGAATCCGGTTCTTGAGGAAAAATTTGATTCTGATCGCGGGTGCTACTATCGTGGTCATGCCTCAGATCGGTAATGTCCAAGGATGAATCTAGCTTGCTACTATCCACTGTTGCACTCCGCGCTAAAGCTGGGTGAGCTGTCAATACCGCTGCTGTTACACCCGGCAAAAAACTATAGAAGAATTGTTGTCGTTTCACCGTATCTCCTCACACAAAAGTTACAGAACAGAAACCAATTTTCTCACTACTGCTGAATCGCAGCATCTACTAAAACTATTCAAAATCTGAAGCTTCAGGATTTTGAAAGCTCTGAACAATACGAGAAAGCTCCGCCTTTTCATCGATATTAACTCGGGTGGGAGCACCGCTGACAATTCTTTCGTAATTGCGGAAAGAATCTTTAATTTCTGGACCTTCAGCGGTGATATTGTACTCCCTAATACTTTTATCGTGCCAAGAGCCACGCATCTTAAAAACATTAATTGCACGTGCCATTTCACCACGAATCTCAACATACTGCAACATCAAAATAGTGTCTGTAATCGTAGAAATATGGGAATCAGTGATGGAATGAGATCCCATAAATTGATCTGTAGTATTGGTAAAAAAACCGGTAATTTCTTCTTGCTTCGCATAACCCGTAACACCAATCACAAATTGACGAAAAGCATTGTTACTTACTCCTCTAGCCAAAGCAGATAGCGAATCAATGGCGATCCGAGAAGGCTTATATTCTGTAATTTCTGATTTGATGATTTGCAAATGGTCTTCCAAACCAGTTGACTCGGGATAAGTACAAATAATTTTGAGTAAACCTTGGCGTTCTAAGTCTTCAAAATTGATTCCCCACGAATAAGCATTACGAGATAACTGGGCTCGTGATTCTTCATATGCAAACAAAATAGTGCGTTCGTTATTGACACAACCATTTTGCAAGAACTTGCTCACCAATAAAGTTTTACCGGTACCTGTAGCTCCTGTTGCTAATATTATCGAGTCTTTGAAAAAACCACCACCACACATCCGATCCAGAGTCTTAACCCCGGAAGAGACGCGAACATTTGATGACCTCTGAGTTAAACGCATGGCTCCCAAAGGAAAAATGTTAACCCCATCATTTGTAATTGTGAAGGGATATTCACCTTTCATATGGGTTGTACCCCGTAATTTTAATATTTCCAAAGTGCGACGGCGACGTTCTCCTTCCAAAACGTTGCGGACAATTACCACATTATCTGATACAAATTCTTCTATCCCAAAAGAAGCTACAGGACCGTATTCTTCACGACGTTCTGTAGTAATAATAGTTGTTACCTTAAGTAACTTGAGGCGAGCTACTAAACGAAATATTTCCCGTCGCACAACACCCACTGCTTCATATTGCTGAAATACAGCTGTTACAGAATCAATGCTGACTCTTTTAGCTTTATACTTTTTAATTGCGTACTGTAAGCGTTCTATTAAAGCAGATAGGTCAAAATTTCCGACAATATCTTGTCCTTCAGGGTCGGGAGAAGCATCAAGAATAAATAACTTCCCTTCATTTATTAAACCTTGTAAATCCCAGCCAAAGATATGAGCATTTTTAATAATATCGCTGGGAGATTCTTCAAATGTTACAAATACTCCCGGCTCATCAAAATAAACAATACCGTTATAAATAAATTGAAGTGAAAATAAGGTTTTACCAGTTCCTGATGTCCCACTGACTAAGGTCGTTCTTCCTTTAGGTAATCCTCCATGACTGACATCATCAAACCCCTCTATCATTGTTCGAATTTTTTCTACTCCTCCATAGGAAGGTGTATTTTTTTTAACTAAATCCCGATTGTCACTCATTTCAATTATTGGTACTCAAAATAATGTATGTTCAAGCATATATTTTTAATTAATCTTATGAAAAATTTAATATTTTTGATTTTTTCACAAATAAGTTTAACCATTGAGTAAATCGTCTTCTATTAGTTCTTCGTATAGTAAATCTAAACCAATTAAAACTCTTTCTCTATCTGAAAGGTCGCCAATAATTTTTCGTACAGGGGGTGGTAAAATTTTTGATAATGTAGGTGTGGCTAAAATTTTATCCTCTTCTGCTAACTGTGGATTTTTTAGAACATCAATAACTTTAAGTGCATAAACACCATTGAATTCCTGTTCTAAAATGTTTTTTAGGGTTTTCAAAGCCCGTACAGAGTTGGGCGTATTTCCCGCAACGTATAGTTTCAAAACGTAGGTTTTCTTTACTTCAGTCATATAGGACTCCCATTTGATTCTTGAAAAGATGCTAAAACTGAAAATCCCGTTTATTTGGGCTTTAATCTAAAATTTTTCCGCAAATCAGATAAGATTCCTATAGATTTACAGGGTACATATAAATGTTAAATAAAAATATATATTTGTATCCCTAGAAAGTATTCAATAACAAAAATTAAAATTTTTCAAATATCTAAATTATTAGTATTTTGTTTGAATATTTATTGGTATTTTCTCATCTTAAATTTTTGCTTTAAATTATCTACGAATTTCACGTCGATAGAGTTCGCACAAATGAGCTAAAATATCAATTAATACTAAACGGTAATCTAATAACATCTCCTCACTTCTACCTTCTAGTCTTAGTTGTTGAGAAAATTCATCAATCAGTTCCATGTGCATTTCTATGATTTGGGGCACAGGAATATTAGCATAAAATACAGAGTTGATAAATTTATCAATTTTTCCTTTTAAGTATTTTTCTGCGGTAAAATACTCTAGAAGTATCTGACGGTACTCTAATTTTAGTTCTTGTAAAAATGTTATTTGCTCGGCTTTTGTCATCTCCCTCAAGCTGCCAGATTTCTTACTTATCTCATCAAAAAAAATAGTAATATCTCCGATATTTTGAATTCTTCGCTGAAGTTTTATGAGCAACTATATAGTCGCTATGAGACTTTGTAAATTCGGAGAGATAACTGTAATTCCTAGCCAGAGCAATATCAGAGCAGAGAATTCATTTGAATGGCATCACATATTACTCTTATGCATAACACTAGGCAATAACTTTGGGCTGATAATAACTTAATGTTTTCTTTAACTTCATAGGTGTGGAACTTTATCGGCAATAACGTATATTGTTAATGTGTGCTAGGCATACAGCTTCTGACTCAATTATCTGTCACTCCGTCTAGTTTGATTCATAAATTTAAAATTTTCAGTTTACATATTAGTGAACTTATCGCTATTAAGATCGAAGCGTTTAGTAACTATTTTGCTCTGCAAGTAGCTAAATTAGATTTGATGATATGTGACACAATTCGGTCAATAAGCTCTTCAATGATTGTGTCTTAACCAAGTCGCAGATATTTACTTGATATATTGCATTTTCCCGCCTAGTAAATTGTGTCAAACATGAGTTGCGTCAGCTTGGGTCACCATTGGCACTAATTTGGGCGAGTAATGTATATTATTAAACTATCAGAACACGCGCTAATACATATTTCTAGGTGAAGGTTTTGTTATTTTACTCCTTGATAAGATACGTTAACTAAAATAAAGGATTGTGGCATTCTCAATCATTATAATTCCTAAAGGTTCTAAAGCGAATCTTTAGAGTCATAATTGTTTTAGCTATAGCTACTAATAAAATCTAAGGACACTAAAAGTCATTGGAGGGTGCTCTAGATGAAAGCCTTGGGATTATACTTTGAACGAAATCGTTAGATGCAAACAAAATCCTAGCCCTTACTATATCCCTGGTAAATCCACAACTACACCTACTGATTAGGATGAGAAAAAGCGATTCTTCGGGAAGTGAGAACAATCTATATTCGTACTAGTTGTCTGATTACAATTAAAAGGGCAAAAAAGTTCGATTTGGTTTAGAAAACACAATCATGCAACAGAATCATCTGCTATAGCTAGATCGTACAAGAACTAAGGCTAATGCCTTATTCACATGTATCCCATTAAGCAAAATTTCCAAGACCTGATTGTTAAGTAGTATCAAATAATATGAATTTCGAGATTTTTTATCTTCCTGTTACCTTAAAAATAATTGAAGAGCTTGTATAAACACCAAAACCAGAAAATTTTAGCAACGTAGTTGAGGGCTCTAAGTTCATTGTTGATAACCTGCACTAAGAAATATCGATAGTTTTCTGTAAAAATTGCCATTATCAAATCTCGATTGCAACGAGCAATAGTAATAAAATGCAGGAGATATATTTAAATCAATTGACACCAAGCAATAATACTTAATAAATAGTATTAATAAATATAGTTATTGAATTATGCAAGTATAATAAATCGGTGCTGTGGCGTCTGACGATTGCAGATACTCTTACCGACTGGAAGAATGATCCCATTCCCTTATGTCAATGTTAAAGTACTCGCTTTACGAATTGGTTGTAACGGTGCCAAGCTGCTCAGAGACAGATACAGTGGCAACGATACTCAAGATGCAATCTGAGCGATGCGATCGCATAATTGTCTTGAATGAGCAACAACATCCAATAGGGGTTCTCGATCGGGGGCATGTGGTAACATATTTATTCGCAGATATTTATCAAGAAGACCCAGAAATTGACAACGAGTCTGGGGAAAATAATTTGTTTGATTCGCAGCAACCAATATCAAGTTTAAATTCGGATATATTTAACCCAATTAAAATATTACCAGTTGATATAAGCTGGGAAAATTTGTGCTTATTTTTAGAAAAAGAATATATAGGTAAGAATATTAATCTAGAGTTAGCCATTGTTGATAAAGATGGAAAGTTCCTAGGAGTTTTAGATCGCTGGGAATTATTACAAAGATTAGTAAAGCTGCGTCGAAAAAAACAGAAAAAGCAATCGCCATTAAAGTTAAATGTAGAACCTTCACAACAGAGCATTAATAGCGATTGCAGTGACCAATCAGTTATTTCAGAAGATTCATCATTATTTGGTGTTTACAAAACAAAACAATACCAATCTTTAGTTCAGTTACTGGAGCGCTTGCCTTGGCCTTTAATGTTACAAACAAGTTCCGGTGAAGTCGTAACTCAAAATCCCGCTTGGTGGCAACAACTGGGTAAATTAAAAAATCCAGAAGGAGTAAGGCGAGAAGTAGAAGAAATATTATCCTCCCCAAACAACAAAAAGATTGAAGTTGAATATTTTACAGCAGGTACTGCTTCGTCAAGAATACATAAACAAGAAACAGAATATAATTTTAATAAAGAAAAATTAACGAATATTGACGTATATTCTTCAGGAAATTCTTCATCTAGATTTCGCGAGTCACAATTAAAACAAAGTGATTTTGATTTACCTGACAATTATTCTCCAAGTTCCGTAACACAGGAAGATATCGATGAAAGCTATGCCGGACATCGCTGTTTTTTTGATGCTACTACAGGGACTTGTACTTGTATAGTGCAGGTTCAAGATGAACGGGAACGGGAAAGAGTATGGCAATTTGCCAAAATACCCTTGGATAGTCAGGAATTGAAAATTTCTGTGAATCGATCACAACAGGAAAGTCAAACTCATAGAACTGAAGACCCAAGTATTCACTCCGATTTATGGTTGGTGCTGGCTACTGATATCACAGAGCAACAGCAATTATCTCAAGAATTGGCAGCTAAAAATGCCGATCTAATTCAACTAAATCGTTTAAAAGATGAATTTTTAGCTTGTATTAGTCATGAATTAAAAACCCCCCTAACAGCTGTTTTAGGTCTATCGCGTTTGCTAATCGATCAACAATTAGGAAAATTAAACGAACGCCAAGCTCGTTATGCTGGACTAATTCATCAAAGCGGTAGACATTTAATGAGCGTAGTTAATGACATTTTAGATTTGACCCGAATGGAAACCGGTCAGATGGATTTAACATTAACTACCGTAAAAATTCGTGCAGTTTGCGAACGTGCTATTAATGAGGCAAAAATCATCCATGATCGGAGCAAACAAACAACTCATCAACAACCAGAAGAATTAGCTTCGGAGCATCAGTTAGACCTTTCCATAGAAGCAGGTTTAGATGAGATTGTCGCCGATGAACTGCGCCTGCGACAAATGTTGTTACACTTACTTTCCAATGCTTTAAAATTCACAGAAGCCGGTGGTGAAATTGGATTGTCCGTAAGTCGTTGGGAGGGGTGGATCGCTTTTAATGTTTGGGACACAGGAATTGGTATACCCGAACATCAACAACATCTAATATTTCAAAAATTTCAACAGCTCGAAAATCCCATGACTCGACAATTTGAGGGTACGGGATTAGGACTAGTATTAACTAGAGCGTTAGCAAGATTACATGGCGGAGATGTCAGTTTCCTGAGTAATGAAGGTCAGGGTAGTAACTTTACACTATTGCTTCCTCCTTCTCCTCCTAACACTAATGTTAGCGATTCGGAAGCTGGATTCTTGAACGCCACGGAGACAAAATCAAACCATCATTCCCCCCTCACTTCATCTTCCCATCATTTAACATCTTCACAAAGACTAATACTAGTAGTAGAACCGATAGCTCGATATATTGAAGACCTAACAAAACACTTACGGAGTCTGGGTTATCGTGTTATTGTCGCCAGAGCTGGATGTGAAGCGGTGGAAAAAGCACGTCGCTTACAACCAAAAGCAATTTTCCTTAATCCTTTTCTACCTCTACTATCGGGTTGGGATGTACTCACCTTAATTAAGTCAGATGGGGAAACGCGTCATATCCCAGTCATTGTTACTGCGACAGCAGCTGATAAGGAGAAAGCATACGCAAAACAAGCTGATGCTTTTTTGAGTCTACCAGTGCAACATCAACTGTTAGCTCCACTCTTAGAAAAATTTTGTATTGCACCAGAGAAAGTAGCCCGCAGCAGTAAAGGTCTGTGCGATAGCAGTTCTTCAAATACTCCTTTACGAATTTTGCGGTTGGTAAATTCGGAGATAATATCTACTAATTCCCGACCTTCATTATCCGATCACCGAGTTATTGAGGTTGATGATTTAGATCAAGCCGAATTATTAGCTCGAGTTTGGAAATTTGATGTTGTACTGCTGGATACGGAAGTTGCTAACCCTGAAAGTTATTTACAAAAACTTGCAACAAAAAAACGTTTAGCAAGCATACCACTTGTCACCTGCAATATTACTAATACACAAGCTGCTTCAAATATTTCTAGTCTGTCAGTGTTTCCCTGCTTATTATCAGCAAACAATCAGCTACAAAATAGCAATCAAACAAATGCTTTATTATCAGTGCTGCAAATTGCAGCTGGGGTTTGTTGTCCGCCGAGTATTTTAGTGGTTGAATTAGCAGCAATCATAAATTATTTATTCACTGCAAAAAGTAGAAGGGACGAAACTCATAAGTCTGTTAAGGATATAGATATAACTCATAAAAATATAACTGAACAAAATTTACAAAAAACTGAAGAAATACAAAAATCACAAACTGCATCTCTCGGTTCGGAATGGTTTCAAGCTTTGATTCAGTATCTTCAAACAGCTGGTTTTAAAGCAGAGATTAGTATTGATTGGTCAGAAATAGTTCAGCAAATTCGCCATCAAAACGTTGATTTATTATTGATTTGTGTGGGTGATAAATCTAAAGAAGAAGAAGTATTATTATCCTTAGAAGCCTTAGAAGAATTAGAATTTAATTTACCACCAATTATAATTTTAGATCGTCGATTAAATTCAGCTAAATCAAAATCAAATAACCGGAAATCTCCTCAGGAAAATCACACAGAAATTGAATATCCTGAAGCTTTAGAGAAACTTTTGGGGACAATCATTAGCGAAATTTTGCCACGTTCAATTCCTATGGAAGAGCTTTTAAATCGAATTTATCAAGCTTTGAGTTAGGAAGATTGGGGATTGGGGATTGGAAATTGGCGACTGGCGATTTGGAGTAAAAAAATCTAGTCTGTGTTGATTAAAGGAATTCTGAAAAATATTGAGAATTTCGGGAATTTCATCAACAAACTCAGGTTAAAGGAACTCGAATTAATTGATATGCGCCTTTGCGACCTAAATCTTGATAATCGGATGCTTTTAAGCCCATTTTGGGAAGTTTCTTTGGTTGAGTAATAATCAAGATAGAATCTGAACTTGATTCTTGAGTTTGTGATGCTTGATTTTCTTCTTTTTGAAGCTTTTGTTTCTGGATATATTCCCCCGCAGCTCGATTTTGTTTAATGTAATTCACCGGACTTTGAGTGTAGAAAACAACGGTAGGTTTTTTAAATCCCACCATCATTAATTCTTCGCCTGGTTGCTGATTTTGCACTGCAAGAGCAGATAATTCTCGCAATGGTAACTGACGTTGGCTATCCATCAAATATAAAGATGGTGTCAATACAAGAAGGAAAAATGCAGCAAATGCAACAAGATTGACAGCTATCAGGGGACGCCAAGTACGACGTATGAGCAAGACAGCTAATGCGATCGCACAAATTAGCCAAATTATACTGCCGATAATGTTATAACCAGACTGTTGCAATAATTCCCGAAAATCTGGAGCTGCTGGGTCTTCACCAATTATTTGGGGAATATAGTAAAGTACAACTGCTAATATAGATGAAAATGCGACATTAAACCAACCACTCCAAAAAATAGAAGTTTTAGAGTTTGAAGCTTTAGAGTTTGAAGTTGGGGAGCTAAAATTCCTAGATTCAGAAGCTTGGGATTTGGCGGAAGAAATCATACAATCGCCCCAGAATAAGGCAATTAAAATTGCAGCGGCTGGCATTAAAGGTAAAACATAACTTGGTAGTTTAGTAACTGCAATTGTAAAAAAGCCAAATACTCCTAAAAACCAAGTCAAAGCAAATAATCCCAATTGTTGAGAACGAGGTTGGGAACGCCAATACTTCAAATTCCAAAAATTAAGTTTTGCCATTGCTGCAGGTAAATACACTGCATATGGGGCAAAACCAACTAAAACCACAACAAAGTAAAAATACCAAGGTGCAGAATGACGATTAACTACGCTAGTGAAACGCTCTACATTGTGGTAACCAAAAAATGAATCTATGTAGTTAGAACCGTTTTGTAAGGCAACTAATATATACCAAGGAAGTGCGATCGCGGCGACAATTAATAAACCTCCCAGTGGTTTTGCTTCCTGCCAAACTTTAATAAAATTACCTAAATAAAATAGAAATAGACAAACAATTAATCCTGGTAAAACAATTCCTACAGGACCTTTGGTTAAAATTGCTGCCCCAATTAAAATATAAAAAGCTAAATACCAACCAGAAGGGAAAAAACTAAGTATTGAAAATTTATTCCTAGTGGACTTCCTGTGGGAAGAAAATTTTGGATCGTTGCTAGCGTAACCGAGGAAAAAGCATAGTAAAGCAGATGCGATGCATCCAGTCAGCAGCATATCGGAAACACCTATTCTTCCCCAAACTATCATTTGTGGGTTAAACGCTATCATAGCTGTAGCTAGACCAGCTACTAACCAACGACGATTGGAATGATGAAGTTGGAGTAGTCGATCTTCTTGTGCTTGCTGCCATACTAAAGTGTAAAAAGCCAGAGAAATTAATCCAATTGCTGCAAGTGCAGAAGGTAAGCGTACCGCCCACTCATTGACACCGATCGCTGCATAGGCGATCGCCTGACACCAATAAATCAAAGCTGGTTTATCAAAACGAGTTTCGCCATTAAAAAATGGTGTGATCCAATCACCAGTAACCAACATTTGACGGGAAGCTTCAGCAAATAACGGCTCTGTTTCATCAACTAAGCCAATACTACCCAAATGCCAAATGTAAGCTATCCCACCAATTAGAATTAACCATAAAACTGAAAGAGTCACAGCTAAGACTGGACGTTTTGCCATATTTCCACACCACTGGTTTAAAGCACTAGTCATTAATTAATAGTCATTACTCGGTCGTTTCTAGTCAATAGTCGTTGGTAACTTAATAATAGTTGCCTTTATTTGGAATACATTTAAAGTCAACTATAGTAAAAGTACTTTAAAGCATAAACGTAGAGACGCAGCACTGCTACGCCTCTAAGAATAAAAATTGAAAATAAGTAGAAATTACGAATCAGTTACTAGAACAAAGTTGCAAGAACAAATATTAAACAAAGTCAATATCAACAATCAGGTCGTTGTAATCTTTATCACTATTGGAATTCGTATCCTCAAAGCCAAAGGTGTTATCGCCTAATAAATTAACATGGTCAAATCCATCCGAGTTCGCTCCCATATATGGGAAGTAAACTTCTGGATCGTTATTGTTATCTCCATCAGTAAGTTGTTCGAGGGTTCCGTTAATAATAATAATGGGAGCAAAAAGCGCACCACCCTCAACACTAGCACTTCCATTATGGGTGCTGTTATTTTCAGCAGTAAATTTAATGACTTCGCCTGTTACCTGATCCTTCACAACGTTATCGAGAGCGGCTTGGAGATAATCACTCTTGCTTGAATTGTTGGGATCCAAACTACCGATTAAACCTTCTGGATTATCAATTTGATACAAGTAAACTTCATTGTTGTATTCAGCTTCTCTGTATACGGAATAGTTGAAATTAACTAATCCTGACTCACCCCTAAGATCGATTAATTCTGCAGGATGGTCACCTTGACTTTCTGTCCCTTTAGCAATTGGCTCTTCAGTCAGTTGGAGTTTTACAACTAGATCTTCAAAAGATCCATCACCACCACCAATTTCGTCTTCCCAAGAGAGATTAAATCCTCCATCATCTTCTGAAGTAACTTTTACTGGATGAAAGGTATCACTATCAAAAGTAGCACCTAATAAAACTTTCTCAGTTGAGCTTTTACCGCCAAGAACAGTATCAGTAGTAGAGTTTGATACCAAATAAAATACCAAGCGATCGCCACTACTAAAGCCTTTACCATCAAATCCTTCAATAGTACGAGAAAGCTCTGTAGAGTCAAAACCATTAGCTTCTTGTGGGAGTGCAGAAAACAAAACTTTTGACTGTTTTAAAGCTGCTTGAATGTAATCATCTCCAGCATCAGGAGTTAAAGATGCTTTGGTTTTGGGGTCAATAATCGTACCCCGTTCATCATTAACTACAAATACACCTAATTCATTGATGTAAGTAGCATGACTGCTAATAAATTGAGCTTTCAGATTAGCTCTTTTTGAAGTTTCTCCAACAACCCGAAATACACCATTATCGTCTACTTCTAATTCTGGAAGTGCTTCATTGGAAGGTAAAGAAGTGGTGAAATTCCAAGTCTGAGAATTACTAATACCAGAAAAATCATTACCTGCTAAATCTTCAATTGCTCCACTTTCAATTTCTACGTAATAACTTGTAGAGGTTGCAAAATCATTTGTGGGGTCGATTTTGACAGTATTTTCATCGATTATTACCCGATCGCTATTAATATCAATTATTTCAACAACATCACCATCTGCAGTTTTGATAATGATATTCCCTGTTCCCGCTCGAACATTTTCATTAAAAGCGATCGTTAGGTTTGCGTTTTTAGGAACATCCGTAGAATCATCTGCAGGACTTAAGCCATTAATACCATCTATTACGGGTGGTGTAGTATCAGGGTCCGCAGCAGTAATAAAATTCCAAACTGTTGGATCGCTAATACCAAGAAAATCATTACCTGCTAAATCTTCAATTGCTTCATTTTCAACCTCTACATAGTAATTTGTAGAAGCATTGAAGTCATTTATGGGGTCAATGGTGACAGTATTATCATCGATTGTTACCCGATCGCTATTGATATCAATTATTTCAACAACATCACCATCTGCAGTTTTGATAATGATATTCCCTGTTCCTGCTCGAATATTTTCATTAAAGGCGATCGTTAGGTTTGCGTTTTTAGGAACATCCGTAGAATCATCTGCAGGACTTAAGCCATTAATACCATCTATTGCGGGTGGTGTAGTATCAGGGTCAGCAGCAGTAATAAAATTCCAAACTGTTGGATCGCTAATACCAAGAAAATCATTACCTGCTAAATCTTCAATTGCTCCACTTTCAACCTCTACGTAGTAACCTGTAGAAGCCACGAAGTCATTGATGGGGTCAATTGTAACAGTATTACCACGAGTTGTTACCCGTTCGCTGCTGGCATCAATTTTTTCAAAAATACTACCATCTGCATTTTTAATAATAATATTGCCTACCGCAGCGCGAACATCCTCATCAAATGTAATAACTAGACTTGCATCCTTAGGAACATTCGTAGAATCATCCGCAGGACTCAAAGCTTTGGTTGTACTAATCAGTCCAGGTGCATCTTTATCAAGTCCATTAAGTATAACTTCGACGTTATCGATCGCCCAAGATTCATTTCTATTACTAAGATTACCTTCCCAACCACTACCATCACTAAACCATTCAATAGTTAATGTATCTGCAGTATGGACAATGTTATTAAAAATTGGGTCCAAGCCCATATCATAAGCAGAATCATTTGAAGTAGGGTATGAACCACTAGTATCAGAGAAAAAGTTGTCAGTACCAAGTTTTACTCCCGTTGCTGGAGTATAGCTTTGGGAACTGAAATTAATGTTGGTCAATGTTTCTTTGAAGATGCTGACCCCATCAATGGTTACATTGAAAAAGTCATTACCAAATCCAGGTATATCTCCATCCCAAGTATCAATAATTGCGAGTAAAAAGTTTAAATCAACACTGGTATGGGTAGGAAGATTCTCTAAAGTTAGAGTAGTTTTGTTTCCTGGTCCATCTGTTACATTCCGGAGAAAGTTACCTGAAAAAACATTGCTTTTTGTACCTTTCCCATCAAAGTTCTGAACAGATTCTGTATTGGTAGTTGCAGCATCTACAGTAAATTCAGACGGTATACCACTATTGAAATCTGCAAAAAATTTACCATCACTGTTAACAGTCATAATTGATTCCTCGCTCGCTATTTTTTTCTCAAAAGTGTTGCGCTTAAAAAATTATTAAATTTGTTGCGATTGATATGTAGCAAAAAATTATATCTAATCATTCATTAAGCAGATAATTCAAATATTTGAGAATACATAAACTATCTGCGTCTGCTTTAAATATAGGTAATGTAAAGCTTTAGTGTTATAAATTATTTACCTATATTACTGAATGCTAATTTACAAATGGAAATTAATAAGTGCTAATAACTAACAAGCACTAATTTGTCTAAAACTAATTTTAAAAACATTTTTAAACACCCTAAATTTATAAATGATTACTACTCAAAATTCTATTTAATAATCAGAGTTTTAATTAGTGTTTTTCATAGACTCTGCTATAAGTTCAAAATTACTAAATTATCTCATTGATACTCAATGACTGGAGTGGCATAGTTAACGCTATATTTAAAAGGCTAAAATCCTTATATTAACGGCCTTGTATTAGGAGAATAAAATAATTATCTGCTAATAACTTTAATCCCTCTAAACATTTGCTTGCTTTTGTATTTATTTCAAAGTTAATCTACTATGCTTAATTAATAGTCTGGCACAAAATATACTGACAAACCATATTTTTTGTGTAAACTAAAAACAAGGTTTTGCATATTTAAACGTATGAAATTCAACTTTATAAGTGCTAAATAATTCTCTAAACAATCAAGTTTTTAATTTAGAGATATTAAAAATTTAATTTAATTTTACTCAATTTATTCGGCAATATATTAGCTTAATCCAAAGTTCAAATAAACTTGAATGGCTTTATATCAAAATCATTTACTTATCATGAAGATTATTAGTTATCAAAGTAGTTTTAATTTTTATAATCCTTAATCCTTCAAGCTTTCGATAAAGAAATGTTTTTGAGTAAGTTTATATTGTGAAATAATATTAATTATTGATATTTTCAAATATACGAGATTATTGTGAAGTGAAGAGCTGCCCAGTAGATTCAAAGATTAATTAATATATGTAGAGTAAGATGAGATCGTATGATGAGTGTGTAGATCCGATTCAAAAAACCTTCTGTTATTGGACTGGACAGGGTCGATCAACAGAATGTTAATTTTCCCAAACAATCTAAATATAAGGTTGCGACAAAATCTTGATATCCGCAGGTTAACTAGATGCAAAATACCCGTCTTAATAACTTAGTAGATGCTGTCCTTGTTCGTTTACGAAGATGGTTCTTTAATCCTTGGCGACGAATATCTTTGCTGATTATCACTTTTCTATTCGGATTTTTTCTGAGTACAGCACTTACTACAGTTGCTGGTCAAGAAGGTGATACAGATATTTTAATCTCTGGTATCTTAGTACTAATGATGGAAGTTACCAGCAGAGTATTCTATATCCGCGCTTGGAAGGATAGACGTGCGTTATGGATAGAACTGTTAAACTCTCTGAAAATCGGTTTTACCTACGGTATATGTGTTGAAGCCTTTAAACTTGGCTCATAGCTTTTTACACCTACAGCTAAGTGTTTGTAAGTAAAGATTTATAAGTAAAATATCGTTTTGCGTGCCAATTTTCAGGTATTCAAACTATGAATTCTTGGCTGAGAGAAATTTTAACAGCAGAAATACCAAATAAAAGTTGCCTGCAAGAAGCAATAAAAGCAACATTAGCAGATAAATCAGCAGCACAAGCCTTTGATATTACAGCAGTCAATGTCAGCGATCGCATCCAAAAACGGTGGGAATTATTTAAGTCTACAAGTCCTGATTTCAGACGGTTTTGTCAAACTAAGTTACAAAAAAATTTAGAAATAGAACTAGAAGAAATGCTCCCAGTTTTTTGGGACTATTGGTTACCCGTAGCAATACAAATTACAGAAAAGCATAAAAAATTACAACGCCCTTTTACTCAAGGAATTTTGGGAGGACAAGGAACTGGTAAAACAACCACTTGCGCTATCCTTAGTTTAATTCTTTCAAAATTAGGTTATCGAACTCTGAGCTTATCCATTGATGACCTGTACAAAACCTATGAGAAACGCCTGGAGCTACAACAACAAGACGCCCGACTAATTTGGCGTGGTCCACCAGGAACTCATGATATAGAAATTGCTTTAAACTTATTCGAGCGAATTCTTCATAACCAAAGCCCCTATGAAGTACCTCGTTTTGATAAATCATTACATCGTGGGGCTGGCGATCGCACAATTCCAGAAATTGTCGAGCATGTAGATATTATTTTGTTTGAAGGTTGGTTTGTTGGAGTCAGACCAATTAACCCAGAGTTATTTAACAATCCACCCCATCCCATTGTTACGGGTGAAGATAAAATATTTGCTCGGGACATAAACGCCAAATTATTTGATTACTTACCACTCTGGGAAAAATTGGATAGTCTGATAGTTCTTTATCCAGTTGATTATCGCTTATCCATGGAATGGCGCAAGCAAGCAGAAAAACAAATGATTGCTAGTGGAAAATCAGGAATGTCCGATTCAGAGATTGAGCAATTTGTGAATTATTTTTGGCGTTCTTTGCACCCAGAATTATTTATTACCCCCCTAGTAAAATCAGCTAAATTGGTAGATTTAGTGATTGAGATTGCAGCCGACCATAGTTTTGGTAAAGTTTATAAACCAGTTGAAACTTAACCAATTACCAATTACCAATTACCAATTACCATTAACTGCGCTAGCAGTGCAATTACCCATTCTCCTGAATTTTCTCAACTAAATCATAAAATGGCTGCCAATTATCTTCTTGAGTTATTGGTTCCCAAACTGACTCAATAACTGGTCTTAATATTACTGTTTTTGGGTTATGTCGATTCAAACATTGAGCAATGCTAGCCATTTCTTCAACAGAAGAATTTGTCAAAATCCGATGGTAGGTACCAGCCCAATTTAAAAATAACTCCGATGAACCTAAAGATTGTCCAATTTCTGACTGACCGAAAATCGCACTTGCATTATCTTGCCATTCATTAGAAAAACCAGTAGCTAGATCGGCAAAAAAGTCATGATAACTAATTGGATAATGCTTTAAGAAATCGATGGTATTTTTTAAAAGTTCGTTTCCATCTTCTATGGATAATGACTCAAAACCGAGTTTTCTCAACATTAAACTCCGATATTGAGCCGCATAATAATCATCAAACTTTGCTAACCCCGCACTCATATCTGCTAAATCAATTACAGCCATCAAAGGAGTTTGCAACATCTCCAAATTTAATTTACAAATACTTGGTTGATGACCGTAGCAATAGCGTCGGTAATAGTCAAAATAAGCTGCAGTAAAATAGGGATCGTAATTGGGAATAAAAGCATAGGGACCATAATCAAAACTTTCCCCAGTTATTGACATATTATCCGTATTCAAAACTGCGTGACAAAAACCCGCAGCCATCCATTGAGCAACTAGTTCTGCTACCCTTTGAACTAAGTCGGCATAAAATAAAGCGTATTTTTCTTGTTCTCCTACTAAATGAGGATAATAATATTCAATAACGTGATCTAAAAGTTTTTTAGTCAAGTCTGGGCGTTGAAAGTAGTGTAAACGCTCGAAGGTACCAAAACGAATGTGAGAACGACTCATCCTAATCATCACTGAGGAACGAGTAGGAGAAGGTTCATCACCTCGCCACAAGGATAAACCGGTTTCAACTACACTCAAACAACGGGAAGTTTTCACCCCCATACGATGTAGCATCTCAGCAGCTAAAACTTCTCTTACTCCACCTTTGAGGGTTAACATCCCATCTCCACCACGGGAATAAGGAGTTTTACCAGAACCTTTAGTTCCAAAATCGTAGAGTTCGCCATCAATCCCGCGCATTTGTCCGTAAAGAAAACCCCTTCCATCACCCAATCTCGAGTTATACTCACCAAATTGATAACCATGGTAACGTAGTGCTAATAAGGGTTTGCGCTGCTCGAACTCACCAAAAGCGACGGTAAAATGTTCGTCTGTAACGGTCTGTGGGTCTAAAGCCAGGGTAGGCAAAAGTTTATTATTTCGCCAGCGCAAAATATGTTGAGGAAATTCTGCTGCTGCGACTTCATCGTAGTAATCATCCCCCAAAGATTCCAACGCGGGTTCATAGTCAAGGTTGAGAAAGGGGTTGCTAAAGATTTTGTGGTTTGAAGTTTCAGCCAGAGTCATTAGAAACAAAAGTTTATCTATTCTTCCTAAATATTATCCGTTAATTATTCTAGGAAAGAAGACTATAGAGACAGAGATGCGATCGCCTCAATGCGCAGCGATGTTTTATTTTTGATCGCAATCATCAATTCTTAGGGATTGCATTGATAATTATGATTAATCAAACTGGTGAGAATATGGTCTTCCCAATTTCCATTGATTGATAAATAGTCCCTTGCATAACCTTCAACCACAAAGCCTAACTTTTTGAGTAAATTCCCACTGCGTTGGTTATGAGGTATATAATTTGCCATCACGCGGTGCATATTTAACTCGTTAAATATATATTTGATTGCTGCTTCAAGTCCCTCTCTCATGTAGCCTTTACCCTGTTCTGCTTCTGCGATGCTGTATCCTAAGGTACAATACTGTGCGGCACCTCTCACAAAATTACTAAAATTAATTGAGCCAATGATTTTACTTTGTTTAGCCTTGGGGATCGCAAACAACCTTAGTGAATTATCGTTAATAAAACCATGGATATTTTTCTCAACTTGTTTTTCCCAAAATTCATAAGTGAAGAAATCTTCCGCCCACGTCGGATAAAAGGGAGTCAGATATATCTGATTTTCTGTGTAGTAATTTAATATTTTAGCTATATCTTCTTGCGTTGCGAGTCGCAATAATAAACGTTCTGTGTTTAACAGTGGTAATTCTTTCATAAAATTAATAAATGCCAAAATAAATATGAATTGACTGATTATTCCAGCACGTTACATCAATAAAGTAAAAAACCTACCTTTTATACGCATAATCAATGAATATAAATTATTTGATTTAAAATGATCTTATTTATTATTAGAGTATAGTAGTGGAACTAATATCTATAAATCTTTTATATTTTCCCCAATTGTCTTAAATAACGAGGAATCATACGATCCTGCCAAACTTCAAATTCATTTGTTAGGCTAGAACGGTTCTATTTTAATTAAGATTACCTACGATCCCATTTTGTTTTAAAATTATTAAAAATAGTTAGATGACAAAGATAAAAAGTGAAAGTTGGAGACTTCGAATAAGATGTCTTTGTTTAAATAGTAAATTCTCAATACAGCCCAATAACGAAAAAAAACAATAATTTGGCGAAAATATCTATCTTTACTTTACAGAGTAGGACTAGCACTACATACAAATGTTAAATAAAAGTTAATTACCTGTTAAGCTGAAGATCTTATCCACCTTAGGAATGTGGATTCACCGTAAAAATAAAATTTAGTTAGCATCTGGCGGAAAATACACGGCATACCTTAAGTCTTGGATGGTGTAATACCCAAATTTAATCAAAACTATAGGTTATTAAATTCTCATTCCTTAAGCAAATTTTGCCAAAAGTTTATTTTGATGGACAAGAAATTAATCTAAAGAGGTATAAGAGTGGAGACAATAGTAGAGCAACAAAAACTAGATAAAAAGCTTGGCATGAAAGTTGGAGATCACGTTCGCGTTAAAGAATCCATTATTGTTTATCATAATCCGGAACATCGCTCTGAGGCTTTTGACATCAAAGGTATGGAAGGTGAAGTTTTGAAAATTGTGACCGAATGGGAAGGTAGACCAGTAAGTGCAAATCTACCAATTTTAGTTAAATTCAATAAGAAATTTAAAGCTCACTTGCGTGAAAGTGAGTTGGAAGTGATTCAATAAAAAGTTAGTTAAGGAAATTTTCTATTTGCGGCGAAACCATTGAAAAATGTTCAGTTCGCCGCGCATTTTTTCTAATTCTTGACGATGATTTTCTGCCGTGATTTGATACCACTCACAATGGCGTTGAAATTCTAATCTATCCTCTACCTCAGTGTAAAATTCTCGCGTTGCTTGATATGCAGCTAAATTCTCCTCAACCTCAGGCTGTTGCAACGGTACGATATGGGTTACTTCTTGAGAAATATTTTTCATAAATTTGTTTTTAATAATATAGCGTCCGGTTAGTTAGTTAGAATTAAGCACTCATTTGAGTCTACCAATAATTTCATCATTCACTCCATCGCTGGTATTGGATTTATCTTGTTTTCGCAGCTATTATTCCTCATGTTTGAAAAAACTTTTAGAAGCCTTAGTTCTGCTCATCTGTGAGTAAGCTACGTAACCTTCTAGTTAAAGTAGAAAGAAAACACAAATACAAGTATAAACACTTAAATTTATCTCATCAATAATTTTATTTATGTCGTCCGCAGTCCTTTTTTTTATACCTTCGCATACTCGGACAACTTTTCATTAATAATATTATGCCCAAAAATCAGCTAATGCCTAAAAGTTAATTTTGAGGATACACCCGGCTTTTCCTACAAAAAATCCTATATTCAGAATTTAAATCAGTTTCCCTTTATTAGTTCGCTAATACAGAGAAACAAGAAAATACCACATAAACAAGAAAAATTTTAGTATCTATGTGGTTCTTCTAGAATTAATTCAATTAAACCTAATGGAAGAATTCCATATATAAAATTCATGATAAAAATTAAATTAATTTGCAACAAAATTATCAATAAATCGATAATAAATAAATTTACAAATAGATATGGTGAAAATATCAAAAATTTTAAAAAGTTCAATTTTAGGTTTTTTTGGAATTATTGTCTTTCTCGCAATTTGGGGATTAGTTGAACCGTATTTTATTGATGTCGAGCAAAAGATAGCAGTTATTCCCAACCTTCCTCCAGCTTGGGAGGGAAAACGTATCGCTCAATTGACAGATTTTCAGGTAGGTATGTGGTTTGATAATACTAACACCATACGTCGAAGCATTGATACGCTGATTGAAAAGCGACCCGCAGCAGTATTAATTAGCGGTGATTTTATTTATCATTCTTTACCAAATGCATCTGAGGAAATCGGAAAAGTTACAGAAATTATCCAACCTCTAATTCAGGAAAATATTCCAACTTATGCAGTACTAGGAAATCATGACTATAGTCACAAACCACCAAAAAAAGAACTTGGAGAACAGGTTAAAACGGCTTTAGAAAAAATAGGTGTAAGCGTTTTGCAAAATGAAGCAGTCGAGATTAATTCACCTACTGTAAAATCAGGTAATGAACCACTTTATTTAGTTGGTATTGGTTCTCATATCGCAAAAAATGATGATGTTACTAAGGCATTGAAGGGGGTTAGTAATTACTCTGGGGGCGTTCGTTCGGCGAATTCTCCTCCTCGAATTGTTATGATGCATAATCCAAAATCTTTTGCAGCATTTCCGCCTAACACAGCACCATTAGCTGTTGCAGGACACACTCACGGTGGTCAGATTAGAATACCCTTTACGCCACAATGGTCTTGGATTTCCCTAGTTAAAAATGAAGAGATTTATGGCGACGGTTGGATCAAAAACTATGGTAATGAGGGTAATAACCTCTATGTTAATCGTGGTATTGGATTTAGTGATATTCCTATAAGAATTAATTGTCGGCCAGAAATTACCTTATTTACTTTACGCTCCAAGTGAATTAATTACTTGAATGTGAATAACTGATAAATGGTAACTGTAGCCCGTAAGGATGTAGAGTTAGCCATAAACTGACAACTGATAACTGTTCTACAACCAACCCCGCAATCGATAAACAGCTAATCCAATATATTCTTTAATTACTCTAGTAAGTTTATCTAAATTGCTACTTTCAGGGATAATACTCAATATTGCAGCTTTGGGGGTAGCGCTTAATTCTGCTAATTCGCCCTCACTGACCAAAAAATCAGTTGGTGCGGGAATAGCATCAATTTTCTGCTTCTGAAAGATTAGTAGAGAACGGGGCATATGCATAGCAGAGGTAACTAATAAAACCTTTTTAATATTTCGTTCTACTAAAATTTTCTTAACATTGACGGCATTTTGATAGGTATTAAGAGAATCTGGTTCCTCAATTAATGCTGTTGATGGTATACCAATAGAAGTCAAGATATTTGCCATATCTGTTGCCTCTGATGTACCGCTACCTCTCCAATCAATCCTACCGCCACTGAGAATAATTAAGGGGGCTTTATTCTGGCGATAGAGCTGAGCAGCATAGATGACGCGATCGCCCTGTTCTAGTAAGTCTACTGTGGGTCGGGGAGGATGTGCTGAACGTGTAGAACCACCTAAAACCACAATCGCTTCTGCTGTAGGTAATTCACGCGGTGGTAAATGTTGCCATTCAAGACTTCTCACTAAATATAATGGAATCCAACCATTACTGCTAATTAATAAAATTAGTAATGCTAAAACAATAGAAATTCTGGCGATTAGTGGTCGTTTCTTCAGAAATATGAGCGCTACCACTAAAATTAAAGAAGTTAGCCCTAAAGGATAAATAAATAAAGGCAGTAATTTAGAAAGGTATAGAAACATAAAAGTATTTTGTGACTATTCAGACAATGAACCCAAATATTAAACATTTATAGCGTTCGTATCATCAGTCACAGATATATTAGTATTAACTATTGTTAATTAATCTATTAATTCCTTCTCTATTTACTGTTATCTAAAACATTACATTTTCTGGTTAGGACATTTTCCTGTTCCCTTTTCCCTTTAAATTTAAAATCTTTTAAAGCACTTTAATGATGTTATAAACAGTAAACTTAGGATTAGGAGCATAAATTTAGCGTCGTAGATAATAAGCACGATCGTGATGTGTGACGGATTGTACTCCGGACACACCAACAATCAATTTTCACTTATCGAGCGACTCAATTTTAATAATTAATCTAGCTTATAGAAATATTATTTTTCCCAGAATTGACTACCTTTACGTCGGCGTACGCGGCGAGTAGTCCTTCTTTTTCTTTTAATTGCCCGATGACTGACAATATCATCGTCACTGCTTTCTCCTTCTTCTTCTGGTAATTGATTTCTTGTATCTTCTCGACTTCCCCACCAAGCGTAAATCAATCCACTGCCAAAACCAGCAATTCCCCCCAGAAAAATACTTATAGGGGTACCATAACCAGCAATTACAAAGCCCAACATAAAAAATAACCAGAATTTCAAACCCGCGTCTATACCGTCCGATGAAGCAACGTACTGAGTACGGGTAGTATTTTTGTTGGAAGTTGATATGGAAACTAATATTAAGCCGCCGATTGCGCCCAAGAATATACTGAGACCTACATTTTGAAAAGCGTTATAAAACACTAAACTTAAAAATAATGCAAATATCAGTATGGAGATGAAGTTTTGGGAAAGTGCCGGAAATTTACCGGAGTTATTTTTGTCTGCTGCCATGAGTTAAAGGCTATTGGGAAATAACTTTTTCTAATTGTGCCGCGTGCGGTTGAGTTGTGTCCAAAATTGTTAAATAAGTTTTTTCTTGGACAGTGAATTCTTCTGCTCGATCCAATTGAGATGATAATAAATCAGGTGTGGCATCGGCAATATCACCAGTACGCTTATTTAAACGTTCTTGCAATGTTTCTTCCGGAGCAACACATTGAAGGATCTTGCATGGAATTTTGCTTTCCTCAGCCTGGGAAATTACATTACCGCGTAAATGTTGTCGGTCATACTTAGCATCCAAGATGACTGTAAAACCCTGTTTAGCAAGCAATATTCCTAATTCTGACAGTCTATTGTAAGTTTTTTCGGTCATTTGTGGAGTATACAACTCATCTCCACCCCGCTCTAATAAGGGAACTTGGGCTAAGTGTTTCCTTACTGCATCTGAACGGATAATAACTGCGCCTAATTCCCGAGATAGAAGACGTGCTGTTGTACTCTTTCCCGAACCCGATACACCGGACATGATAAATATTTGTCCTTGACGAGGTTTGGTGTATTCCCACGCTTGCTTGTAATATTCAGCAGCTGTTTTTGCTGCATTGTCTTTCACATCCCCTGGGATTCCCGGATCGTCCAATAGGAATGAAGTTACTTTAGCCCTAACGTAAGCTTGACGACTCAAATATAAAGGTAATAATTGTAAACCTTCCCAATCGCCGGTTTCTTCGATATAGGTATTCAAAAATGCATTCGCATAATCCTTCCTACCTCGTGCTTCCAGATCCATAATCGCGAAAGCAATATCGTACATAACATCAACGAAGCGAAATGGTTCGTTAAACTCAATACAATCAAAAAGTAATATCCGATCTTGCCACAGACAGATATTATTCAGGTGCAAATCTCCGTGACATTCCCGAATATATTTATTTTTAATCCTGCTATTAAATAATTCTGGAAATTTAGCGAAAAAATTATCTGTGTAAGATTTGGTCTCATCAAACTGAGCTTGAGTTTGAGGTCCACCAATATATTTTTCAGTTTGCTCGTAATTCTCATCAATGGAAGCACGAACCTGTGAAACTTTACCAAAACTGAGAATATAATCGTTAGTCTCGGTAACAGCATGATATTGAGCAACTACTTTACCTAAAGCTTTAATATGCTCTTCAGTTAATTCACCCTGATCGAACATATGACTTAACAAGGCGTTATCAGGGAATTGTTGCATTTTTAGCACATACTCCACTGCATCACTTTCACCCTGTAAATGATATTGTTCGCCATCCAAAGTAATTGGTAAAACTTCTAAATATAATTGTGGGGCTCCCCTTTGATTTAAACGTAGTTCCTCTTGGCAAAAATTTTGCCGTTGTTCGAGACTGGAAAAATCCAGGAAACCGAAGTTTACTGGTTTTTTTACTTTATACGCATAGTCCCCAGTCAGTAGCACGTAAGAAATATGAGTTTGAATTAATTTAATCGGTTCTTTTACCGGGTGAGGATAAAAACCGGGCTGTAACATTTGCTCAATTAAAGCCGGAAGGGAAGCCTCTGACATTTTCTTTGGGAATTTAAATATACTTATTGCTACTAGATTACTGCGAACTGGGTAAATAAAAAAATGAAAAACCAGGAGATAGCCCCTGGTCAATTTGATTTTTATATCGTCTAGCTAGCTTCTTCAGTTCCAGCATTTGATTGCGCGGCTTCAGTAGATGCACGGGTTTGCAATACTTGAACCACGAGTTGTTCTCTTTCTCCAGGAATTTTTACACCTTCAGGTAAAACTACTTCATGTAAGTGCAAGCTTTGACCTACGTGCAAATCAGAAATGTTGATTTCAATTGCTTGAGGGATATTATCGGGCTGACAGTTTACTTGTAACTCAGTTAAAGCGGTGTCTAAAACTCCACCTTCTTGTTTAACACCTATGGCATCACCAACAAATCGCAGTGGTACTTCCACAGTCATTTCACCGTGACCTGCAACCGCAAAAAAGCTCAGGTGGTAAGGTGTACCTTTAACTGGATGAGTTTGAACTTCCCGTAATAAAGTTTGACCTTCCCAAGGAAGATCGGTAACTTTCAAATCAATCAAAGTATTATTGATGGAAGCTTTGCGGAGCAAGTTTTCTACAGCTTTAGCATCCATTGTTAAAGCAACAGACTCTGTACCTTTGTGACCGTATAAATTCGCTGGAATTTCTCCAGAACGGCGTAAAGCTTTTGTTTTACTACCTTCTGGACGTTGTTTGCATTCAATAGTGAGTGTCATGACTAATGTTCGCTCTTATTCTTCAGTTGTTACAGGATACCGCAACAGGGTCCCTTGAAATGACAGGCAAAACCTAATATTTTACATCTAAAATATTTCTTGTCTCGTGAATTATAGCGTTACGTGCAAGTCATTAGCGCAGGTGTCCGTAGGACATAACGTAAAAACAGACAGCGTATTTAGGGACGTTAACGCTGTAGGGTATAAGCACAGGAAAATGGATTGCTCCTATGGAGACAAAAGCTTACAACTCATACCTCTTAGGATTTACCAATTTCCTAACTTTATTACGTGGTGCTATATGTCAGTTGAGGATTAGAAATATCAAAATAAAAGGCAAAGAGTTTCAATCCCTTTACCTTTTTGTGCACTTTAGACACAGTATGAATTTTAAATGGATTGGTACTTATTTAGACACTGAGCAAAGAAGCTGGCGTACCATCAGGATGTAATAAAGCCCGCTTCGGTCCATGAATGGGATCTTCCAAAATAATAGTTTGGTCGCGATTTGCTCCCAAGGAAACAATTGCGATCGGAACTTCCATCAATTCTGCCAGAAACTTGAGATAATCTTTTGCTTCTTGAGGTAAATCTTCCCAAGAACGACAATCACTAGTTGATTGTTCCCACCCTTTAAATGTTTGATATATGGGACGACAACTAGCAAACCGGCGCGAATTATTGGGGAAATGCTCACAACGTTCGCCGTCAATTTCGTAAGCAACACAAACTTTGATTTCTTCAAATTGGTCGAGAACATCAAGCTTGGTGATTGCTAAACAATCTAAACCATTTATTCGAACTGCGTAGCGACCAATCACCGCATCAAACCAACCACAACGACGCTGACGTCCAGTGGTAGTACCAAATTCAGCTCCTGCGTGGCACAGTAATTCACCTACTTTTCCTTGGATTTCGGTAGGAAATGGACCTTCACCTACACGGGTGGTATAAGCTTTTGCAACGCCAATTACCCGATCTATCATTGTTGGTCCCAAACCTGTTCCAACACATGCTCCACCCGCTACTGGGTTGGAGGAGGTTACAAAGGGATATGTCCCGTGATCTAGGTCTAAAAGTGTACCCTGCGCTCCTTCAAATAAAATATTCCGCCGCTCTTGAATTGCTTCATAGATTTTCAAAGAAGTATCGACTACATAAGGTCGCAAACGTTCGGCATAACCTAAGTATTCTTCAATAACTTCTTTGGGATCTAGTGGTGGAATATCGTAAAGCTTTTCCAGGATGACGTTTTTGTAGTTAATCGTCCACGTCAACTGCTCCTGCAAACCATCAGGATCCATTAAGTCTAAAATTCTGATACCTGTCCGCTCGGATTTATCAGCATAAGTCGGACCAATTCCTCTACCGGTAGTACCAATTTTGTAGTTACCCCGACGTTCTTCTGATGCTTTATCCAATAACCGGTGATAAGGCATCGTAACATGAGAAGTTTCTGCAATGGAGAGGTTGTCCGTGGAAATATTCAACTGTTCGAGTCGGTCGAGTTCTTCAATCAACAGCTTCGGATCGATCACTGTTCCAGAACCAATAATACATTGAGTCTCTGGATATAAAATTCCCGAAGGTATTAAATGTAGTTTAAAGGTTTCGTCCTTAACTACAATCGTATGACCCGCGTTAACACCACCCTGATAACGGACAACAACATCTGCAGAGCGACCGAGTAAGTCTGTTATTTTTCCTTTACCTTCATCGCCCCATTGGGCACCTATGACAATAACGTTAGCCAAGCTTTTTTCTTAAATTTATAATGTTTTCACAAACAAAAATTATCATCAAAAATTTTTCATTTTGTCAAGTTTCTTAAATAAGATTTTTTCATGTGAGATGTGTGATTTCAAATAAAATTTGTAACAAATACTTTTAACTGAAGTTTTTTGGTATTTCTAACTTTACCCATAATTAGTAATGGGTAATTGGTAATGGGTAATTGGTAATGGGTAATTGGTAATCGATAATTGATAATTAGTTATACAACAAGTAATGAGATTTTTATTCACCCATATTTTGTGTGCCCACATTTAGATAGCCACATTTAGGATTTAGGCTATGCAGATAATCGTGTATGCTTTGACCACAGAATAATCAACTGTAGTTAACCTCAAAGGTATTAAATAACTGTTTTACGGATAATTTTTTACCTAGAAGATTGAACCAAATAAATTTAAATTCAGTAAAAAGAACATGAAAGAGTTATTCATGAAGTAATGATCCATGAAATCATCCATAAACTTTAAAAAAATAGAATTTCAACACATAAAATTACTGGATAATTAAATACCTAAGCTCTACATATCCCAAGAAATAAAATGTTTGAAATTCTCCAGTAACCAATCCAGAGTTAACTTAGAAAAGTTTGGCAATTCTTTCAACTGCAGTTCTTAAAACAGCTGGTTCGCGAACTAAAGCAAAACGAACATAGCCTTCTCCAGACTTTCCAAATCCAGCACCAGGGGAAACTGCTACTCCAGTTTTTTCGACCAATTCAATACAAAAATCAATCGAATTTTGTTTCCAAGCTTCTGGTAGTTGTGCCCAAACATACATAGTCGCTTTAGGGGTAGGAACATCCCAACCAATACCATTCAGAGCAGCGACAAGAGCATTGCGACGATCGCAAAAAGTCCCAACAGCAGCTTTTACACAATCTTGGGGACCAGTGAGTGCTGCACTTGCGCCATTGAGAATTCCTCGATATTGATTAAAATCCACCACAGCTTTGACCTGACGTAATGCTTTAATCAATTTTGCATTACCGATCGCATAACCAATACGGAATCCACCCATGTTGTAGGATTTAGACAGGGTAAAAAACTCAATGGAAGTGCTTTTATCTGTATCTGCTTGAAAAATAGAAGGAGCAAAGGATGAAGCAGGAATGATATCTATTCCCGGCTCGCCAACGATTTTTCCTTTGTCATCATCCTCAAACACCAAATCTGCATATGGGAAATCATGGACGAGAACGATACCATGGTGCTGACAAAATTTTACTGCTTCCTGGAAAAAAGCTAGTGTTGCCACCCCTGTTGTCGGATTATGGGGATAACTTAATACCATCATCCGTGCCTGTGCTAAAACAGACGATGGAATGTCAGCAAAAACCGGTAAAAAATCCATTTCTGCTTTTAACGGCATTGGATGAATTTGACCCGCAGCAAGGTAAACTCCCCCTGCATGGGATGGATAACCTGGATCTTGCAGTAAAGCATAATCACCAGGATTAAGTACTGCTAAAGGTAAGTGGGCGGTACCTTCCTGAGAACCAATTAGAGGTAAAACTTCAGTTTCTGGATCTACGAAAATACCAAATTTTTTCTCGTACCACTGAGCCGCAGCTCTTCGAAATGCTGCAGTACCGTGAAACAACAAGTAACCGTGGGTAGAGCTATCCTTCAAAGACTGAGCGATCGCATCGACGACATGGGGTGCAGCAGGTAAATCCGAAGAACCCAAAGATAAATCTATTACTTGCTTCCCATTCGCCAAAGCCTTCGCTTTCGCTGAATCCATATCAGCAAATACATTCGACTCCAAAGGTTTTAAACGTGTAGCAAATTGCATGTTACTTTTTGTCCTATGTGCTATAGACACAGGCTAAACTAGCTTAACTTAATTTTTCCAATTACCAATTACCCATTACCTATTATTTATTACCAAAAATCAATTTTATTCCAGATTAGTATTAATAAAGTTGAGTAATTTTTCCTTACCAATAGCACCTTCAGTAGCTCCCAAAAGCTTATCTTTATGAATTAATCTGAAGGCAGGAACCCCTTCAACCTTATATTGCTTTACAGTAGCCGGATTGGGATCAACTTCCATTTTGACTACTTTAAGGCGATCACTATATTCTTTCGCAGTGGCGTTGACTAGTGCGGACATAAGTTGACAAGGTCCACACCATGTAGCCCAAAAATAAACTAATACTGGCTCTTCAGCTTGAAGAACCTCAGTTTCAAATTCTGAATCATTTATGACGATCGCACCCTTACTCATGTCAGTCTCCCGAGCCTTAGAACTTTACAATTTGGCACACAAAAATAATTTATCCCAATCCGGAAACACTTAACCACTCAAAATTCTTTGAGTAAAGAGCCAGAGGCTATCGCTCAAGCAAATAAGGGTATAATTTATTGCCTGTATCCACTTCAAAAACGAATAAATTATTTAAGTCCAATTTAACAGTCAAAATCTCGCCGGGATTAGGACGGACAGCCGCAGGTGCTGGAAAATCTAATGGTACTCTTTCATTGGGTAAATTTGCCCGAATTAAAGTTTCTCTTCCTAAAGGTTCCACCACTTTTACTTTCACTTTTAGTGCTGCAGTATTAGCAGTATTTTCAGCACTAATTTCTGGGTTGATATTCTCCGAACTGATTTTGATATACTCGGGACGAATTCCCAAGTCATAATTTTTGTCCGAGAGTAACTGAAGTTTTTCTTGGATTGATAAATCTATTCCTAAAAGCTGACCGCAAACCTCAAAGCTTTCACCCTTGTACTTAGCCGGTAAGATGTTCATTGGTGGGCTACCGATAAAAGTAGCGACCATCCGATTGTGAGGTTGATTATAAATTACTTCGGGAGTACCAATTTGTTGAATTTGACCTCGATCTAATACGACAATTTTATCGGCTAAGGTCATTGCTTCAACTTGATCGTGAGTTACATAGATCGTAGTATTTTGCAGGTTTTGATGTATTTGTTTTAATTCTGCTCTTGTATCATCTCGCAGTTGAGCATCTAAGTTAGATAGGGGTTCATCCAATAAAAAAACTTTTGCTTGTCTGGCGATCGCTCTTCCTAAAGCTACCCTTTGCTGTTGTCCCCCGGAAAGTTGCTTTGGTTTGCGTTCCAGAAGATGTTCCAAAGCCAGGGATTTTGCAACTGAATTTACGCGATCGCGAATTACTTTCCGGTCAACTTTGCGCATCTGCAAACCAAAAGCAATATTTTGCGCCACAGTCATATGGGGATACAGCGCATAATTTTGGAAAACCATCGCCACATCCCTTTGTCTTGCAGGTACCTGATTCATCAACTTGTCGCCGATGTAGAGGTCTCCAGAGCTAGCTGTTTCCAAGCCAGCGATCGTTCTTAGAATCGTAGATTTACCACAACCCGATGGACCAACCAAAACCCAAAATTCGCCATCGGGAACTTCAAAAGTAATATCTTCTATAGCAGTGACATTGCTAAATCGGCGCTTGATAGCTTCCAGACGAACGTTTGCCATGGTAATTATAGTCTTATTTAAGTGAGAGAATTATTTCTTAGAATCTGCCGACCAAGCAGGATGAGCAAATAATGAAGCAATCACTCTTACCCCTCGTAACTGATTAGATAAAGGTAAGTGAGCCTTAGGAGCATCTAAACTCCAAATAAATTCCCCAGGGTAACGCGTCCAGTTATTACCATTTTTCCAAGCAATCTTCGCCCATAAACTTTCCCAGTTTTTCCCCAAACGCAGCCAAAGTTCCCGTTGCACCGAAAAACCAAATTTTCCTTCCGAATGGACTAACCACAACTTATTAATTGTTTGTAAGTCCGCAATCGGAAAACTTTCAACCTCTGTGAAATATATCCACTTACGCTTAATAGCGTCTTCCCCGGCTAGTTCACACATTTTTTGTAAAGTCATTTGGTCAGCCGCTTGAAAATCTTGGCTTGCTAATAACTTTTGCAAAGGAGCATAATCAATTTCCCGCTCCGAAGTCAGGGGAATCACTCCCTGGGGAAAATTTGTTTGCAAAAATTCTTGAACCGCAGGCAAATTGCAATTATAAAGAGCAGTGTAGGCTTTGCCATCAATCCAAGTTGCTGGATTTTCGCGACGTTGCAGCAAAAATTCCATTAATATATCGAGCCCTGCGCTTTGTAACTCAGCTAATTCTGAGATCGTTTGCTGTTGGACTTTTTCAGACCCAGCGATTAACTGGCTGCGAAGAGCTTCGATGTCATTGAGTGAGCCTGATAAAATCATCGGGTCTGTCATGTCATTAATCGTGGAATAAAGTCAAAAATAAAGGTTATTAGCCGTTAAGAATAAGATTTTAAGTAACTTAGCTCATCAACAAGCGCGTATCCCGGCATTATCCGGCTTTCTGAGATTCCAGAAACTCCAGAGATTCAAACTAGTGAAGTATTTATACGTGTATAACGCTTGAAGACTTAGAACTTAGTAATAACGACTACTGTCTCCTAAGTGAGCTATTGAAGCATCACTTTCTAAGGATTAAACTCAACGAGATTGTCACCAACCCCGTTGGTCTTCAGAACGGTGCGTGAAAGTTTCCCCTCACACCGCTCCTCTGTGCTTAGGTGCTTGTTATGCATACCTTTTGCGTTGGATGTGAATCATCCTTTGCAGTTTTCTCATCGTGGCAATGACGATGTAATAGTTGTAGATTTTTGTATTCGTCCCTTCCTCCTTTGGATTTGGGTGTTACATGGTCTACTTCCATGACATCATCTTCTCTGAAGAGTAGTCCACAATGTACGCATTTTCCTTTTTGTCTTTTCAGTAATTTGGCAGTTCGAGTTGGCAGCGATGCGCTCTTTCCTTTTCGGGTAGCCCAGTAGACCAGGTTGCCATCAAAAGGTGACCTATCTTGCTTCACTTTAACGTGCCTAATGATTGATGTATCACTGTGCTTCAGAAGCTTCATCGCTTCTTCGGTTTTATTTGTTGAAAAGACCCAGTTTGCGTTCCCGTGCCTGTGCCAGTATCTGTTAGATACCCAAGTCCGGGATTTGCTGTGGTGCCTCCTTTGACCCCAAGCTTTCAGTTTTAGATAGATTAAACTATCTAAAACTGAAAATATTTCAGCACTAATTACGGTTGAGTAATATGCTGTCCATCCCTTTATGACAGGGTTAAGACGAGCAATAAGGCTTGTCTGAGATGCTGATTTGTGCGTCTCTATTATATTGGACATAACCTCATAATGCTTTTTGATACTTTCTTCGCTTGGCTTGATTATCGTTTTAAATTCCTGTTTTGACTGATACTTGCCTACTTGGTACTGTGTTATCTGGAATCCTAGGAATTTAAACCCTGGTTTTTCCTCCCCAATGCCTTTTAATGTATGGCTGTATCGAGTTTTGCTGGGTTTAAGTTCCAACCCCATTTCTTTTAGCCAGTCTTCAACTATTTCCCTGCACTTGTGGATCACCCTTTCGTCGGAGTGTAGTATTACGAAATCATCTGCGTATCTAATCACGTCTGGTGATTTGAATTCTGTTCCCTTTCTGTGAAACCAGGTATTTTTCCCTGTGTGAGACATTCGAGGAAATTTAGCTTTGATGACCGATTCTAGACCGTGTAAGGCTATGTTAGCCAGCAGTGGGCTAATACATCCTCCTTGTGGAGTTCCTTCATCTGTAGGGAATAATCGACCCCCGTTCATGACTCCTGACTTTAACCAAGCTTTTATTTGACCACGTATTTGTGATGAAGTATTTAACTTGTTGAGTAGTTTTTCATGCTTGATCTTATCAAAACATTTTGCAATGTCCGCATCCAGCACATATTTCGACTTATGGTTTATAGCTATAAATATTGCTTCGATGGCGTCATGACATGATCTTCCAGGGCGGAACCCATATGAGTTTTGCTCAAATTTGGCTTCCCATTCAGGTTCTAGAGCTAACTTTGCTAGGGCTTGCTTTGCTCTCTCGTGGATTGTGGGAATCCCCAAGGGTCTCTTCTCGCTTTTCCCTGGTTTGTGTATCCAAACTCTTCTGGTGGGTTGTGCTTTTGAAGTTAGCTTCAGGTTGTTTGCCATTTGTAATCTGGCAGAAGGATTGAGGTTTTTCACACCATCTACTCCAGCTGTTTTCTTCCCTTGGTTATCTTGTGATATCCTGCGCACCGCGAGACGCTTTGCTGCTTTGGAACTTAACAATAATCGTTGTAGTCGGCGTACTGTCTTCGCTTCGCCTCGTTGAGCGGCTCGATAAATGCGCTTTTGCAGCTTATACACCTGTCTTTCCAGCTTTCGCCAGTTGATAGATGCCCATGTTTCCGTAGTCTTTATACTCGTATAAACCATATGTACTGCTACTATCTCCTTTATCTTCCTAAGCTCAGTGAGTACGTGGGCGTATTCTGTACATTACATTCAGACATTAGCTTCTTACTCAATCTCTCCCTTAAATAGCATCCGGTTAGCACCTACTTGAAATATTCGACCTTTTCAAGGGCTATAGAAGGGTTAATTCGTTCCGAGTATCCATTTGTCGTGTCCTTAGAGTGATGCTCTCCACCGGGTTTATTGGGGGTATTTATTGGTCAAAGAGAAGATTGCCAATCCCTTGTATCCTTTGCCTTTTGGCTCCAGTGTGTCAGCCTTATTTCACTGGTTTTCTATAACGATGGCTCAACCGCATCTTCACTTTCGTTACTCATAGACACCTGCTCGATGTGTACCTACTTGGGCTGTTAGTACTGAGCACCTTTACTCCCTGCTTTAAGGATTGATGGCTAGTCGCTACCTTAAGGGAATTGCTGTCTCCGTCATACCTACGGGGCAGGGGTTTCACCTACATGGATATTCAGTTATCAAATGTTGTTGTTTAACAACTTTTGCGCTTAATCCTTAAATACTATGTACTTATTTCTAAGCAACGAATCGCACTTATCTCTTAGAATCTGCGACCTTAACCTATCTTAGGTCGTAGAGCTTCAATTACAAGCCAAAGCTTAACCTTTTACTCCGAACATTATATTGGAGCAATTGACATTTTCTCATATTTGCGATCGTAATTTTTAGAAGATTAGCACAAGGTAAAGACTAAATTTTTACTCAATTGCCGATATAAATATTATTTCAATTTAGACTCTAATGCTACATGGTTTTTAGATTCTTACTTGATGTCTGAGATGTATAAATTAACTTTATTGCACTTTTTATGCTTTATTTTTTGTATTTTGCTATATATTTGAAATAGCAAACTAGTGAAGCATCTATCTGTAATTTTGGTTTGTCATATTTGGTGTTGAGAACATTATTTTCAAACCTGAATTTAAGTTTAAAGTTGAAGCTCTTAAATAGATAGTAAAAATAGAAAAAACTGTCACATCAATTGCGATTCCGGTAAATTTGCTGTGACTGTTAGCGTAATTATGATTCCTTTTCTTGATAACTAATAACTTATAAGCATTAAATCTAAGTTTTATATAAATTTAGTAATGCCAATTTTTAATGGCAAATTAATACTGAAAATTAGTAAATAATATTTGGGAAAATCTGCGTTTTATAATATTGTTCGGACAATAATAAGTTTGTTCGCACAAGGAACAGTACAATTAGTACCTCTCTTACGAAATAAAGCTTTCAGGGTAACTGCCCGAGGGTTCAATTTCTCTTAACTTTAGTCACCAGGAATGGACAATGTACAAACATATTACTCCCCCTACAACTGGAGAGAAAATAACTTTTAAAGGTGGCGAACCAATTGTTCCCGATAATCCAATTATTCCTTTTATTAGAGGAGATGGAACAGGCATAGATATTTGGCCTGCGACTCAAAAAGTATTGGATGCAGCCGTAGAAAAAGCATACAAAGGGAAGCGTAAAATAAGCTGGTTCAAAGTTTATGCTGGCGATGAAGCTTGCGATGTATATGGGACATATCAGTATTTACCGGAAGATACTTTAGCTGCAATTAAGGAATATGGTGTTGCAATTAAAGGTCCATTAACAACTCCCGTTGGTGGGGGAATTCGTTCCTTAAATGTAGCTTTGCGACAAATTTTTCAACTTTACGCTTGTGTCCGTCCTTGTCGTTACTATCCAGGTACTCCTTCGCCTCACAAAAATCCTGAAAAACTGGATGTAATCGTCTACAGAGAAAATACGGAAGATATATATTTGGGAATTGAATGGAAACGGGACGATGAAATTGCAAAAAAATTAATTTCCATTCTCAATCAAGATTTAATTCCTGCGACCCCAGAACACGGTAAAAAACAAATCCCCCTTGACTCTGGGATTGGTATTAAACCCATTAGTAAAACAGGTTCTCAGCGCTTAGTTCGTCGCGCCATTAAACACGCCTTACAATTACCCAAAAATAAGCAGCAAGTGACTTTGGTGCATAAGGGTAACATTATGAAATACACTGAAGGTGCTTTCCGGGACTGGGGTTACGAACTTGCAACCAGTGAATTTCGTCAAGAATGCGTCACCGAAAGGGAATCTTGGATTTTAAGTAACAAAGAAAATAAACCTGATATCTCCCTGGAAGAAAACGCGCGATTGATAGATCCCGGTTATGATGCTCTAACTCCAGAAAAACAACAGCAAATTGTCAAGGAAGTCGAAGCAGTTCTCAACTCCATTTGGGACAGCCACGGGAACAGCAAATGGAAAGATAAAATCATGGTGAATGATCGGATCGCCGATAGTATTTTCCAACAAATTCAGACTCGCCCAGATGAGTACTCAATTTTGGCTACCATGAACCTCAACGGCGACTATCTTTCAGATGCTGCTGCTGCAATTGTTGGTGGATTGGGAATGGGACCGGGTGCGAACATTGGTGACTCTGCAGCGATTTTTGAAGCAACCCATGGTACCGCACCAAAACATGCTGGTCTGGATCGAATTAACCCCGGTTCAGTCATTTTATCCGGCGTCATGATGTTGGAATATTTAGGTTGGCAAGAAGCTGCAGATCTAATTAAAAAAGGAATTGGGGAAGCGATCGCAAATCAGGAAGTTACATATGATTTAGCACGATTGATGGAACCCAAAGTTGAACCTTTGAAATGTTCCGAGTTTGCCGAAGCAATTATTAAGCGTTTTAGTTAGATATCATACTCTCACAAAGACAAATAACTGGCACTAAATTTGTAAAGTCCGCTTGTGCGGGCTTTTATTTGCGATCAAGTTATGTGTGAATTTATTTTTTATTCCAATCAACTGGAAGACTTTTAAAGTATGGAGAATTTGAGCATCACTATCAACCAATATCAATAAAAAAACTCAAAATTCTTTTCAGTAGACAAATTATGATCCAAACGAGTTAGATTTATTTGTGCGGTTCTAATTAAAATAATTTGTAAAGCGCTCATTAAATTAACTTCTAAAAAATCCATGGTAAATTCTGGTAGCTTTTCTTCTCCTCAAGCATTAGAACAACTTGCTAAACGCTACCCGGAATTAGATCTTTCCTCAGTTGAAACTTGTCTTAGCTTTTTGGATACGACTACTGATGTTCACCAAGCATTAGATGCTCATTTTGCTCGCTATGGTTTATCGATGGGTAAATTTAGTTTATTAATGCAGTTGTTTATTGCTCCTGAAGGAAGATTAACACCTTCAGAGTTTGCCGAACGTGCTAATGTAACTCGTGCTACGATTACTGGACTTTTAGATGGACTTGAAAGAGAAGAATTAGTCAAACGCCTACCTCATCCAGGTGATAGGCGTAGGCTTTGCATTCATCTTGCAGATAAGGGAAGAGAGCTGATTTCTAAAATGCTACCAGATCATTTTTACCGTACTAGTGCCATGATGGCTAATCTCAACGCTACTGAGAAGAAGCAGTTTATTAAGTTACTCAGTAAACTTCGTACAGGCACTTCCGCTATGCGAGAGCCATAATCGGTAGTATGGCAAATAAATATTTTCACAAACATTGCTTTATAATTTAGTTAGGCACCTAACTATTAGTTACCTAACAATTTTCAAGGAAAGTGAAATATGAAAAAGTTAAATGTAAAGCAGAAGCAGTGGTTAATATCCATTCACGTAGTATTTGCTGGAATTTGGTTTGGTACAGCTTTATGCATGATTGTTATTGCCCTGATGAACCGCAACACTACCAATGGTGATGAACTGTACGCGATTAATTCAGTGATGAAACTGTTGGATGATTTTGTGATTATTCCTTCAGCAAATTTATCTTTACTTTCCGGTGGTTTGCTTTGCTGGCTGACAATTTGGGGTTTTTTCAAGCATTACTGGGTAATTGCTAAGTGGTTTGCAACAGTAACTCTAATTGTTGCAGGTACAATTTGGCTTGGTCCTTGGACAAATACGATGACTGCAATTTCCGCTGATGAAAGATTGCAAGCGCTACAAAATCCTCTATACGCTTTTGACCGTAGTGGTGTAATTATAGGTGCAATTATTCAGACTTCTTGTCTGTTAGCGATCGTAGCAATTTCTTTTCTTAAACCTTGGGGAAAACGAGATACTAAAAACCAAAATCAATCTAACTCAGTTTCTTCTAACTGACATCAAATGTTCTTCTATAGACCTAATTTTTACACTTTAGATCTGAAGGAGATAGCATATATTTTAAAATGCCGGTATAAGCAATTGAATATAAAAAGTTTAGGGGTAAGAGTAGCCATTAGTTTGGCTTGGAACTTGCGGCGATGTTGAATACGTTGAATTGTTATAGTTTGTGATATTAGAAGGTTGTCGATTGTAAGACCTTAAATTTTGATTGTAAGTATTAGAATTTTTTAAATTATTAGGAGTTGTTAAATTATTGGGAGTGACAATATTTTGCCTAGGGTTTGGCACACTATAAAATCTAGTGGTGTTGGGTCTAATATTAACTGAGTTTCCAGGTGTAACATTATTTACTTCTGGGACGACAGGTCTATTTAGCTGCCTTATGGAGTTCATATTAGTCTGCTGTGAGTTGTTAACGTAATTTTTGTAAGGGCTTGAATAATTATTTTCATAAGGATTTGACGAAAAACTTCTGATATTAGTTTGAGGATTAACTTGACCGGAAGTATTGACAAAGCTTTGGGGAGATGACTGAACAGAGTTAATATAAGGACTTTTTAAATGGGTATTTATACGAACTGGATTAGGAAAATTTCCTGAAAAGTTGGAATTATTAGTATTCCGGTTCAAATTACTGGAATTATATGAAGGAACAACTGGTACAGCAACATTAGTTTGTAATTGCGAACCAGATTGTATTTGCAGCTGTTGTTTATTTTTATTCTCAAGTTCTTCGATCGCAATCTGTAAAGCATTTATCCCAGCAGGATATTGAGGAGAATAATTGGGAGTAGTGGTAAAAGCTCCCGAATATGACGTCGTTTTTAATCTTCCAGAAGAACCGCTATTTGGATATTGATTTTGTGTAAACTGCCCGCCATCAAAAGAATCCTTGAATTCCAGCAATTTATTTGCTTGCTGTAAAAATGGGTTTTTTACTTTTGAGTTTAGTCTATTTTGTTTGGTTATTGCCTCATAATTTAATTTAATTTGATTTCGAGCATTATTCTGCCGTCTAGCTTGATTTTCAGATGCTGCTTGTTTTTTAACAGCCTTAATTTGTTGCTTAAGTTTAATTACCTTATCGGAAAGATTTTTTTGTTTAGACTCGTAAAATAAAACTGGTAAATTATCAATATCAGCGGCGATCGCTTTGTCTTCCTCAGATAAAAAGAATTCAAGTGGTTGGGTACTTTCTGGATTTTCTGTTCTAACAGTAGAGAAAAAATTAGGATTTATCCAATATTGTCTAATTAGTAAACCGATTACAGATAAAAAAATTGCCGTACCCCAAAAACTAGGTCGGGCTAAGTTCCATAACCTGGCTTTAAGATAACGTACAGAAGCAGGAGAATGATTTTGAGGAGACATGGTTTGCAAAAAAGCTCAAACTTACTCGAAGAAATTTACTGGGATATGAGTGTGTAAATTTTGATTCAGTGAATATAGCTTTATGCTAACCGCCAAAAAAAGATTAGTCATTAGTTAAATACTATCTATTTTCATAACTTGAAGCGTTTTTAAATTAAGTGGCTACTAGGAATAAATAAAAACATGTTTGTACCTTGATTTTGTAGTGACACTACTTAATAGCTCGCATCAAATTTTCTTAAATAAAATTATTTCAATTAATTCAACCACACGTACATTTAAATTTTTAGAGTGCTAAATTTATCTTAAATTATGTGAATAGAAAACCACAATGAATACTGAAAGCAACGGTGTTCAGGGTTAAAATAATCTTATTGGTGCTAAAAGTTTCCTCATAACATAACCTGTGAGTGATGAATAACAGGTGATTCACAAAGTTACTCAAGGCTTGTGTATCAATAGTCTCAATGAATTGGGATTATTGATTTTTGGCTGTTTGTTTGTGTCAATAACTGAAAATCCAATACGTATGGAAGGGAGTTGAGGGTTTTAATGACTACAAATCATCACTTAAAAAAAATATTGTCATTTAGCTTTATTATTTTTTGTTTCTGTACAGGTATTGGTATAGGAATATTCATACGCTTTGGACGAATACAAACATTAGAAGCTGCAACAACATCACCAGTTCTTAATCAAATCAACTCATCAGATACTCCAGGATCTACCGAGCCGGTTTCATCATCTTTGCAGAAACAACTTATAATCGATCAACAAATTAATACTCAAAACATTACAATTCAAGCAGTTGGAGATATTATTCCAGGAACTAATTACCCCAATTACAGGTTACCTAGAAATAAAAATCAACTGTTTCCCCAGTCAGTTAGAAGATATTTACAGAGAGCAGATCTGTTATTTGGTAATTTTGAAAGTACCCTTACCAAGCATCGGTACAGTAGCAAGGATATAAGTAGGGGTCAGGTTTTCGCTTTTCGTTCCCCACCTGCTTATGCAAAGTTATTTAAAGATGTGGGCTTCGATGTATTCAATATTGCCAATAATCACGCCCTTGACTTTGGGATGGTAGGTTTGAAAGACACGGTGAATCATCTCAAGTCAGTGGGAATTGAAACTGTCGGTCATAAAAATCAAATTCTTATCGTAGAGGTTAATAATTTAAAGGTTGCGATGCTTGGGTTTGCGCCCTACGAATTTTATAATTCTATTCACGACCTAGAAGCTGCAGAAAAATTAGTAAAAGCTGCAAAACAAAAGGCTGATATAGTTATAGTCTCAATGCATGCAGGAGCAGAGGGTACAGGAGCATTACGAGTTAGAAATCAAACAGAATTTTTCTACGGGGAAAATCGCGGTAACTCGATCAAATTTGCTCGTCAAATGATTGATGTGGGAGCAGATATTGTACTCGGACATGGTCCTCACGTTCCCAGAGCTATGGAAATATATAAGGATAAACTCATAGCTTACTCTTTAGGTAATTTTTTGGGATATAAAACTTTATCAACTAGAGCCCAAACTGGTTATTCAATGATTTTGGAGACAAAAATCAATCGGGAAGGAAAATTACTAGGAGCAAAAATTATCCCGGTACATCTTAACAGTCAAGGTATTCCTTACATCGACCAAAATTTCCGTACAGTAGGGCTATTGCGTTATTTGATTAATAAAGATTTCCCCCAAACTCCTGTGAAAATAGATAAGAAAGGAGCAATTGTACTTGCAAATGCTGAAAGATAAAAACTACATCCAGCTTTAATTAACAAACAATAGGAGTACTTGGGTTTTAATCAAAGAAAAGTTATTAACAATTACCAATTACCCATTACCAATTACCCATTACCAATTACCCATTACCCATTACCAATTACCCATTACCCATTACCAAAGACTCTTTATTTAAAACTCGATTTAACTTTCCACTACGATAACCTTCTAGATCTAAAGTGACATAAATAAATCCCAACTCTTGAAATGTAGAAACTACCGAATCCAAATCAATACTCAGGATAAAATCTTTGATTTTTTCTGGTGGTAATTCAATGCGTGCTGTATCTTCTTGGGAACGTACGCGCAAATTTCCCCATCCCAATTTTCGTAAGTAAATTTCAGCTCTACCAACACGTTGTAACTTAGCTACGGTAATTTCTTCACCATAGGGGAAGCGAGAACTCAGACAAGGTTGTGCGGGTTTATCCCACCAATCTAAACCAAGAGATTGAGAAATTTGGCGTACCTCTAGCTTACTAACACCTACTTCAGCCAAAGGAGAACGCGCACCCCTTTCTTTTGCAGCTTGAATTCCTGGACGATAATCTTTCAAATCGTCAGCATTAACACCATCGACGACATAGGGATAACCCAATTTTTTTGCCAAAGGTTTGAGAGTATCGTGCAGTTCACTTTTACAAAAATAGCAACGATTAACAGGATTAGAAGTGTAATTAGGATTTTCCATTTCCTGAGTTTCTACAATCTGATGGGGTATTCCAATCGTTGCTGCTTGAATTTTGGCATCTTCTAACTCTTCCGGCAACAGAGAAGGTGAAACAGCAGTGACAGCTAATGCTTTTTTACCCAGGACATCGTATGCAATTTTAGCCACTAAAGTACTATCTACACCCCCAGAGTAAGCAATTAAAGCTTGTTCCATTTGTAGAAATATCGTTTTTAATTGCTCAATTTTTTCGCTTCCCATAATACTTTCCCACTCAAACTAAAATGGAATCGCTACCTTTCTCCATTTTAAGCAGGTTAAGAAATAAGTCATAAACTTAAAATTTATAACTTTAATAGTAAATACTTCCAAAAGTCTGTATAAAACTTAAGAACCTTAAATTCGCTTTTTCGATAATTGACAATATTTTGAAACTAAATTTCCCAAAACAGGTAAATCGATAGGTTTAGAAATATATTCATCAACTCCAGCAGCCAAACAAGTTTCACGATCACCTTTCATCGCCATTGCTGTTTCAGCGATAATTGGTATGTTTCGATAATTTTTATCTTGTCTGAGTTGTCTTACCAAATCAAGACCATTAACATCAGGAAGATAAATATCCATCAAAATAACAGCAGGTTCGGAGCATTTGAGAGCTTCCCACATCTGCATGCTGTTGTAAGCACAAATTACTTGATACCCCAGTTTACTAAGATAAGCATCAATCAATTTGGCATTATGCAAATCATCTTCTACCAATAATATATCTGAAGAGTAAGAAAGTCGAAGTCCGGACTGATAAGAACGATCGCCACTTATACTTTCTTTTCGGTCGGTTCCTACCTCTGTTTCTTCAAACTCGCTCATTTGACTGCGAGGAAGTATCACAGTGAAGCTAGAACCACGATCTATTTCAGATACAACTTTTACTGAACCACCGTGAATTTCTGCAAGTTTGCGAGTCAGGGCTAAACCTAAGCCGGTACCTTCTTCACCACTGACTCTGCTGTTAGGAATTTGACAGTAAGGTTGAAATAATTCTGCTTGATATTCTTCAGGGATACCCGCACCAGTATCCCAAACAGTAAAGTGTACCAATTTACCTTTAACTTTTACTTGTAAACCTACACTTCCCGAAGTAGTAAATTTAAGAGCATTGAAAATTAAATTCAACAGCATTTGCTTGAGACGCAAAGGATCGGCTACGATAACGATTTCTTCCGGTTCTAGCTCCAAACGTAACTGTAAGCCTTTATTAGCAGCTTTTTCTTTTACCAGTGCTAAAACATTACGACATAATAGCGATACATTAACTTCTTCCCATTGAATTTCTAGTTGATTTGCTTCAATCTTAGATAAGTCTAAAATATCGTTAATCAAAGCTAAAAGATGCTTACCACTTGACTGAATGATACTTAAATACTCTTTATGACGTTCAGAACTTGGATTATAGCCTTGAGCTAAAAGTAAATGTGTAAAGCCAATAATCGAGCTTAATGGAGTGCGAATTTCATGGGATGTATTCGCCAAAAATTGATTTTTGAGTTGATTATTGCGCTCTAATTCTTGATTGAATTCGCTTAAAGAACGGGAAACCTTTTGCAAAGATTCTATATTCTTTAACTTCATCAAAGCTACAGCACATAACCTCGCCGCACGTTTGATCAACTGCGACTGTATCTCAACTTGTACACTTGTTAAAGAATCAGTAGCTGAATTCAACGGTGTGTAAGAAATAATTAACCAACCCCAAACATTACCAAAGTCATCTTCTATCGCCCAAGCTGCTGGTGGTTCTTGAGTCTCAAGATACTGTAAATCTTCAATATCTATAACTTCATTTGATTTGATTTGTAGTTGTTTACCACTTTTAAGATTTATAGCTAATGGCGGTGATTGAGAATTTAAAGCTTGAGAAGTGATTAGTTTGGAAGGAGATAAATAGCTGATTTTACAAAATTTTGTCTTCGCTTGAACTGAAGCAATTACAACTGTAACACCGGGTAGTGAGTTGTTGAGTTCGTTAACTAAGGTTTGATAAATACTTCGGTAAATACCAGGTTCTATTACTGATAATTCTTCTTTTGTGACTAAAACTGAAAGCAAGTAATCATTCAGGTAATTTTGCAACTTGTTAAGGCTGCGCTCCAACCACAACTCTGCGCGAAGCTTTTCCATTTCTAGGACTAGACTTGGATTTTTATCTACTTCTGAATTTTGTTTTGACAAACTTGGATACTGCTGCATGGTTAACTAGACAGCCAAAAAAAGTTCAACTTCGCAAAAGTGTATGAGGTCGATGCTATGTATATTAACGTACTATTTTATAATTCTTCATTTGTACGCTAAGGTTTCTAGTTTAAAAGTGTGAGTGTAATACCTAATTTGAGTGGGTAAATAAAACTTAGAGAATAATTCCCAGGGAATAATTAACTGTAAACAATAGAAAAACTTTGATTCCCAACTAGAAATATTAATTTCAAACTAGGAATAGAGACAAAAGAATTTTATTGCATAATTAAACAGTTTTATAGTTAATAAAAATTGAGGTGTTACCCATTCTTTCTCAAGGATAATTCCCTGATTCAAGATGAGCAACACCGCTTGTAAAATTAAGTAATTTTCCTTAGTCAAATTCAGAGTATCCGAATAATATTTACCGAACAATAATTAGTGAAATTATTGTCCGAGGAGAATAAATATTTTAGAGAGCGATTCGAATCTCATTAATTTGCGGGAAAAATTATTCAGTTAAGAAGGATAAGCAATAATTTGCATCTCTTAACTCGTTATTGAACTCGGTTAAAACTAGATATCCAATATGTGGAAGTAAATTGCAGCGACTAAGAAGTTAACTGCTAGTAAAACAAGAGAAATTGTGGTGCGATAGGGAAAAGGAGCAGCAGCCCCTGATTGGGGAACATCAACACCAACTTTTTTCTGTGCATCCGCAGTCATATTTGATTCTCCTAACTTAAGGACTTCTTAACAAATACCAAAGAGATGTCATCTTTAGCAAAATTCGTTAAAAATATTTTTGTTAAGCTACCTGCTTATTCTTAAACTCATTTGCTATCAGCCTAATCATCAATTCCTGCGTGATAAGAACTACGAACCAAAGGTCCAGAACGAACATGGGAAAATCCCATTTCCGAAGCAATTTTACCCAACTCTTTAAATTCTTCTGGTGTCCAATATTTCTGAACTGGTAAATGAGCTAAAGAAGGACGCATGTATTGACCGATAGTCAGGCGATCGCATTCAATAGTACGTAAATCTTTCATTGTTTCGATTACTTCTTCAGTAGTTTCACCAACTCCTAGCATTAATCCAGACTTGGTGGGAATAGAAGGGTCAATTTCTTTGACTATTTGCAGCAATCTTAGAGAACGCTCATATTTTGCCCCTCTGCGTACAGGTCCCTGCAAACGTCTTACTGTTTCTAGATTATGGTTATAGCAAGCCGGTTTCGCTTGGGTAACGATTTCAATTCGTTGGAACTGTTCTTTTTCCCCACCAATTCCACCCCAAAAATCAGCGGTGAGAACCTCAATTTGAGTATTGGGGTTCAACTGACGGATAGCATACATTGTCTTTACAAAGTGACTTGCTCCCTGGTCTGGTAAGTCATCCCGAGCAACCGAAGTTAAAACAACATAACGTAGATCTAAAAGCTTGACTGCTTCAGCGATTTTTTGAGGTTCAGACGGATCGAGCGGTATCGGTGCGTGACCCTTATCAACCTGACAAAAAGCACAAGAACGGGTGCAAGTTGGTCCCATTAATAAAAAAGTTGCTGTTTTTTGGGCGTAGCACTCTCCTCTGTTAGGACAACGTCCTTCTTCACAAATAGTGTGAATTTGCCGTTGTTTAATAATACGTTGCACTGTGGATAAATCGCTCGCTTTACCAATCGGGCGACGCAACCATTTTGGCATCGCCATAATTTCTGATTGCAATTGTGCTTTATTTGAGGAACCCATAAATGTCCAGAAAACTTGGGAAATTAGATGAAAGGAATAATTATTATTGGAGCACGTGGGAGGATATATTGCGAATCCAAAGTCCAGCTAAGAAGTAACAAAAGCTGAATACTAAAGTTTGGATAGGAAGCTCTGGGTATGGCTTTAATTTCCAATACTGCAAAATATACACAAGCCCAGCACTATTAAACTGCAGATAACATCATTCAATAAATTGTTTATTAGTTTAAAAGTTATAAAAGTAACCTAACAACAAAATTTATATCCCAGAAATTACTCTCCCCCAGTTTGTGTAAAATTTGGATATAGTTAGAGAATTATCATTGTTAATCAGCTTCTTAGCAATTTAAATCTAAAGTTTCTGTTAGAGCAGTAAATCGTGGCAAGTAACAAAATTCTAGTAATCGATGACACTACTGTTGTCAGGGTAAAAGTAAGAGAAATGTTACCCCCTGGCAATTTTCAAGTTTTGGAAGCAAAAGATGGCTTAGAAGGATTAAATTTAATCCGCCAAGAAGAAAAATTGAGCTTGATAATGCTCGACTTCCTACTACCAAAAATGAGTGGGTGGGACGTATTTCAGGAAATTCAAGCCAAACCAGAATTGAAGAAAATTCCTTTAGTTGTCATGTCTGGTAGGAAAGAAGAGGTAACAGAAAAAATTTCCGAACCTTTTTCACACTTTGAGTTTCTTGGTAAGCCTTTCGATCAAAAACAATTAATTAGCGCGATTAAGTCAGCAATGACTAAGGCAAAACAACCTCGCCAAGATCCTTCTGGAACAACCAGCGCAATACCAAGAACTGGAATGGTACAGGCTAATGCTAGCAGCTCATCATCAACCGAGATACAAATACTCAATGAGAAAATTACGAATATGCAGATAGAAATCAATAGTTTAAAGAAACAACTGGCTCAAGTTGTTAGTTTTATCAAGCAGAAAATTAAGTAACTACTATAAACTTGAAGCATAGAAAGTAATAATAGGTAATGGATCGTAGAAAATACGTTACCTATTAAGTAAATATCACGATAATAGTAAATAACTTATTGTTGATAATATAATATATTATCTTTAGTTTAGTGTAATTTAAAAAGTCTCAAGAAATAAGCTTTTTATTCTAAAATTGATACATTTGGGCAGATAGAGGGAATATTAATTAATATCGAAGACCCTTAAAGATTTGCTGAGTATGTTGACATCAAATGTATTAGTAGATATTCCAGGATACAAAGTCACAGAAAAAGTTTATTCGGGTAATAAAACTTTAGTTTTTCGAGGTGTTAGCACAAAAGAGCAAACGCCCGTAATTATTAAAGTGATGCGTAATGAGTACCCTACTTTTAGTGAAATATCACGTTTCCGATATCAGTACACTATTACAAAAAATCTTAATGTTCCTGGCATTATAAAATCCTATAGTTTAGAAAATTATTGTAATTCTTATGCCCTTGTAATGGAAGATTATGGGGGTGTCTCTCTTCAGGAGGAAATGGATCGGTGGGAAAATTCAAATACCAGAAATAAACCGGGTTTTCTCAATCTTTTTTTTCATATAGCAATTCAAATCGCAACAACTCTCGAGCAACTACACCGTCACCAAATTATTCATAAAGATATCAAACCAGCCAACCTTTTAATTAATCCGACAACTACAGAAGTAAAACTAACTGACTTTAGTATTGCTTCCCTGCTACCGAAGGAAATTCCCACTCAAAACAACCTGAATCAGTTAGAAGGAACCCTAGCCTATATTTCACCGGAACAAACGGGAAGAATGAATCGTGTGGTTGATTATCGTAGTGACTTTTATTCCCTCGGTGTAACGTTTTTTGAAATCTTGAGTGGAAGTTTACCTTTCAACTTAGTAGATCCCATAGAGCTAGTTTATGCCCACATAGCCAAACAACCACCTCTACTAAGTAACTTAAGTCCCAAAATTCCCTTTGTCCTTCAGGGTATAGTCAGCAAACTGATGGCGAAAAATGCTGAAGAGCGTTATCAAAGTGCTTTGGGATTAAAACATGATCTCGAAAAATGTTTGAAGCTGTGGAAAGAAAACAGGAATATTGATAATTTTCAATTGGGTTCTGAGGATATATCTCAACATTTTATAATCCCAGAAAAGCTTTATGGTCGGGAAGCTGAAGTTAAAAGATTACTCAACACTTTTGATCGAGTAAGTCTAGGAACAACAGAAATTACATTCATAGCAGGATTCTCTGGTGTTGGGAAAACTGCTGTAGTTAATGAAGTTCATAAACCCATCGTTCAAAAACGGGGTTACTTTATAAAAGGAAAATTTGACCAATTACAACGTGATATTCCTTTTGCTGGTTTTATCCAAGCTTTCGAAGATTTAATTGAGCAAATATTAAGTGAAACAGATAAAGAGATTAAACAATGGAAGGATAAAATTCTGACAGCATTGGGCGAACAGGCTCAAGTCATTATCGATCTGGTTCCTGGATTAGAACAGATAATTGGTAAGCAATCTCCAGTAGCAGAATTATCCGGTTCTGCAGCTCAAAATCGTTTGAATTTACTGTTTCAAAGATTTATAAATGTTTTCGCTAGAGATATACACCCATTAGTCATATTTCTTGATGACTTACAATGGGCAGATGTAACTTCCTTGCAATTAATTAAATTTGTAATGTCGGAAAGTAAGGAATATGAAAATAAGCCAAAAATTTCACTAGCCAATGTTTTTGAACAAAATAATAATCAAAAAGAAAAGATTAAAAGTTTACTACTTATAGGAGCTTACCGTGATAATGAAGTCTCTATTACACATCCATTATATTTGCTAATTCAAGAGTTATTAAATCTCGAATATAAAATTGACACAATTGAATTAAATCCTTTAAATCAGAAAGATTTAAATAGTCTAGTCTCAGACACTCTAAGATGTAAAAAAGATGATGCAATACCTTTTTCACAAATGGTTTTTAGCAAGACTAAAGGTAATGCATTCTTCATCCATCAATTTCTTAAGCATTTATACAAAGATGAAGTTATTAAATTTGATTTCGAAAAATATAATTGGCAATGTAATATTAATGAAGTTAGGGAATTAGCGCTTACAGATGATGTTGTAGAATTTACAGCACTGCAAATAAAAAGGCTTCCAAAATATACTCAAGACGTTTTAAAACTTGCAGCTTGTATTGGAAATGAATTCGATCTCAGAACACTTTCTATTATCAATCAAAAATCAGAAATAGATACAGCATCAGAATTTTGGCCTGCATTGAAAGAAGGAATTGTTTTTTCAAAAAATGAAGATTATAAATTAGATCAAGATAGTCAATATTTATCGAATTTTGATGATAGCATCATCAAGCAAAAAATAATTTCATCTAAAGAAATTAATAATTTTAAACAACAAAAAAGACGCTTTGCCACCTATAAATTTTTACACGATCGAGTACAACAAGCAGCCTATTCTTTAATCTCTGAGGACCAGAAAAAATCAGTTCATTTGCAACTTGGAAATTTATTATTAGAAAATATTCCTCAAGAAGAACGAGAAGAAAATATTTTTGTCCTCGTGAATCAATTTAATAAAGCAGTAGAATTAATTCACGGAGCATCAGAACGCTATAGTCTGGCAAAAATGAATCTCATTGCTGGACGTAGAGCATTATCATCAACAGCTTATACTACAGCAGATAAGTACTTAGCTACAGGTATTAATTTATTAGAAATTAATACCTGGGAAATAGATTATGATTTAAGTCTTGGTTTATATGAAACTGTAGCGGAAGTAAAATATCTCAGTGGTGATTTTGAACAGACAGAATTATTTGCTGGCATAGTATTGCTTAATGCCAAAACATTATTAGATAAAGTAAAAATTTACCAAGTTCAAATTGAACTTTATAAGTCACGCAATCAAGGTAACAAAGCAATTTCAATCGGTATAGAAGTACTGAAGTTATTTGGGATAGATTTTCCTGAACACCCCAGCCCTATCGATGTAGAAGCTGCCTTACAACAAACACAGTTAGCTTTAGCAGAAAAGCAGATAGAGGATTTAGCAAATTTACCCGAAATGACTGACCCTGAAAAATTGGCAGTCATGAATATTCTTAGTGGTCTCTTACCAATTAGCTACACTTGCAACCCCTTCTTATTCACCTTGGTTGCAATGCAACAGATAAATATATCTTTCAAATATGGTAACTGTGGAGCTTCCGCTGTAGCTTATGCAACTTATGCTGTAATACTAGTTTCCTTCGAAGTAAATGTTGATTCTAGTTATAAGTTTGGACAGCTAGCATTAAAATTATTAGATCGGTTCAATGCTTCAGGATTGCAATGTATCGTAATTTTTGCAGTAAATAGCTTTACAAAACATTGGCGAGTCCATCTTAATGAAAGCCTAAATTATTTATTGAATGTATATTCAATTGGTCTAGAAGTTGGAGACTTTGAGCAGGCTGCTTATTCCTTATGTTTCTATTTAGATCATTCATTTTGGCTAGGGAAAGAACTGTCAGAACTAGAAACAAGAATTAGTAATTATCACCAGCGAATTACTCAACTCAAACAAAAAATAGTGTTGACATCAAATTCTGTTACTTGGCAAGTGGTAATTAACCTAATTAAAGGTACTGAGATTCCTTACAATCTGAATGGCGAAGTTTGTGATGAAACAAGCATTTTACATATACTAGAAAAAGGAAATGATAGACAAGGTCTTTCCTATTTTTATATCAAAAAGCTAGTTTGTTGTTACTTATTTGAAGAATTTTCTCAAGCTAACCAAAATAGTATTTTAGCAAAAAATTATTTGGATGGTATCCCAGGCAATTTTATCAAAAGTATCTTTTATTTTTATGATTCTCTAGCAATGTTAGCAGTTTATCAAGAAGTTAGTGATTCAGAGCAAAGTAATATTTTAGAAAAAGTCGCTAATAATCAAGAAAACATGAAAATATGGGCGCACCATGCTCCAATGAATTTCCTACATAAATTCGATTTAGTAGAGGCTGAACGTAATAGAATTTTAGGTAATTACTGGGATGCAATGGATGCTTATGATCGCGCTATTTCTAAAGCAAAAGAAAATGAGTATATAAATGAAGAAGCTTTAGCAAATGAATTAGCAGCTAAATTTTATTTAGAATGGGACAAATATAATATTGCTCGCACATATTTGACAGATGCTTATTATGCCTATATGCGGTGGGGAGCAAAAGCTAAAGTTGAACATTTACAAGAACGCTATCCGCAACTCATTACTCCTATTTTTCAGCAAGATAAACTTAGCCAGTATTCTATGACTAGTACTCATAGTAATACTTCTGTGCCACTATCAGAACAAAAGACCCATCAAACTCTTGTTGGTAGTGGAACTAGTACTTCTGACTATATAGATTTAGTATCTGTAATCAAAGCATCACAAGCACTTTCTGGAAAAATAGAGCGAAAACAATTACTTTCCACTTTAATCAAAATAGTAATGGAAAATGCGGGTGCTTCCAAATGTGTTCTAATTTTGAATACAAGCGAGGAAACAGAATTAAAAGTGGAAGTAGTTTGTTCTAGCTCTACATTATCAACTAATACTCTTGAATTGCTATCAGTTCCCCTAGAATCGAGTTCAGAAGTTCCTGTTAGTCTGATTAACTATATTAAGCGAACTCAAGAAATACTAGTCATAAATAATGTAAATTCTGAGCCATCTACAGCAAGAGATGAATATATTATTAAGCAGCAACCTAAAAGTATCTTGTGCTTACCGATGTTAAACCAAGGTAAACTGGTTGGTATTTTGTATCTCGAAAATATTTTGATGACCGATGTTTTTAGCCACGAACGCATTGAGATACTGAAAGTCATTACTACTCAAGCTGCAATATCACTAGAGAATTCAATACTTTATAGTAGTTTGAGAGAAGCTAAGGAAAATTTAGAAGAATACAGTCATAACCTCGAAGAGAAAGTAGAACATAGAACCAAAGAATTAATAGAAAAAAACGAATATTTACGAAAAACTCTAAAAGAACTACGGACGACTCAAGTTCAATTAATTCAGAGTGAAAAAATGTCTTCTTTGGGACACATGGTGGCAGGGATTGCCCATGAGATTAATAACCCGATCAACTTCATTCATGGAAACATTACTTATTCCTGTGAGTATTTCCAAGATTTATTAGATCTGATTACTGTATATCAACAAGAATATCCCGAACCAACTAATGCTGTTGTACAAAAAGCAGAAGAAATAGATATCAATTTTTTGACAGAAGACCTTCTAAAAATTCTCAACTCTATGCAAGTGGGTAGTTCCCGTATCAGAAATATTGTACTTAGCTTGCGGAATTTTTCCCGTTTAGATGAATCAGACATGAAGTGTGTAAACATTCATGAAGGTATTGATAATACCTTGATAATTTTACAACACAAACTAAAAGCTAAGAAAAATGACAAGAATATTCAAGTAATCAAAAACTATGATTATCTCCCAGAAATTAATTGTTATCCTAGTCAATTGAACCAGGTATTTATGAATATTTTGAGCAATGCAATTGATGCATTTGATGATAAATACTTTGAAGAAAATTCTTCTATTTGTCCTGAAATTTGTATTACTTCTGAATTAGTTGATTCCAAACGAGTAAAAATTCGGATTTCCGATAATGGTGTTGGTATCGGTAAGGAGGTTAAGCCGCATATATTCGATCCATTTTTTACAACTAAGCCAGTGGGAAGTGGTACAGGTTTAGGTTTATCAATTAGCTATCAAATTATTGTGGATAAACATAAGGGTAAATTAACTTGTAATTCAACTCCAGGGGAAGGAACAGAGTTTGTCATTGAGATACCTATAAAGTAAGTTGAATATATACAGAAATAGGTCAACCCTTAATCAGGAAGATAAGTTGAGACTCTGCTGTCCTACAAGGACGGGGCTGTAAACCCAGTTTTCCTAGCAAAAGCTTGGTTTATGCATGAATATTCCCGTATGAACTCCCGTTCAAAATATTGTCTAAGGGGCTGTTCATGCATTTCTTTGTGATACTGCCTTATCTTACGCCCCGAACGCGTTCGCACTGTTCCCCGTTCCCGATGTGAAGCATAAACACCAAACAAATCTTCTAAAATATGGTGCTCTGAAACTAGCTCTCCATAAGAATATCTGCGAATAATCGGGTGCAAAAAGACACTTTTATGAGCCAGATCGAAATGTGGATATCGTTCAATAGCCATAACATCACCCTCCCATTTTCCCCATTCAAAGGTAAGTGAATAGTAATGAAGTTCTGTTGCAAACTCTCCCTCTTTCAAGGCTTCTAAAGGTAGTTCCTCATACCAGTTGATTACAGCATCACGTATAACAAAAACATCACAAAGATAGCCAAACTGAGCCCAGAGTGCAGAGGTTCGACAGACCCGCTCTAAGATTGCACAACTTACGTCGTATGGTGTTACCTGCAATGTTTGCACCGGTATTGGTTGTTGCTCGTAGCGATTTAGCAGGTAGCGAGAGAGGGTTCGAATGTTGTAGCGAAACCCATCAATGAATGCAGATGATGAACGCTTAAAGTCACGACCTTGCATCAAGGTACCTGCAAAAAATAGATTTGACACATTATTAGACTCCCAATATGGAGTAATAGCTGGAAGTCGCCCTCCCAAAATTGTTTCGGGTTTGCAGTTTGTATCATAAAAACTCAAGTCTAACTGGAATCCTGTGCAGCGAATGACACGATCATAAACAAATTCTTCCACTTCCCCACCGGCATGAACATATGTAACTGTTACAAGAAAAGTAGAATCAGCTTGTCTTTCAATATTATGAATGTGGCAATCGAGCATACCATTGAGGGTCTTGAGATGATAGGCATCAAGTAACCTCGAGTAATTTGCTCTCAGATGTCCAGGATGACGCGAGTTGTAAGCCAGGGTAATTGAGCTAGGACTAGCTACATGAACAATGGCTGCAGATTCTAAAGCAACATCTGCGATCTCAAAAGCAGAATTCCCTTTACCAATAACCAAAACTCTCTGCCCCGCATAGGTTTCAGAATCCATCGAGACCGTTTCGTAATGCTCTACTGCTTCAATCCCAGGGATATTGGGAATATAGGGTTTTCCCAACCCAGTTGCAATAATCAGTATTTGACAAACATAAGCTTTGCCTTGGGTGGTTTGCAGCTTGAATAAACTCTTTGATGTTTTGTGAATTTTTGCGATCGCATTATTATGGCAAATATTGAGATGAAATTCCTTAGCAAATGCTTGTAAATAACTAACTAGTTCATCTGCAAAAGGGTAAAGACGATGACTAAAATTTCTAAACAAGAAGCTGTAGTCATCGGTAAGTAGAGAATTCCAATCCCAACGCAGCAATATTTCTGGATCTTCGAAAACACTATGGACTCGATTAAAGGAAATTAGCTTGCGGCTACGAGGTAAAGTCCTAAAAAACGAAGCAATCAGATCTGATTTTTCAAGAATAAGATAGTCGCACTGGTTTTGCTGTAAAAAATAACCCATTTGTAAACCAGCAGGACCAGCACCTATAACTAGGTATTTGTGATAAATACATTCAGTCAACATGATTTAATTCGTCCTTGACTGGTGTGGCAAAAAATTTTTCTGAAGAAAATTATGAAATTGTCTAAGTTGTGGTTGTGGATGTACATATCTCAGAAGAATTAACAGAAGAATTAGTAAAAATAAAAGGTTTTTCAATAGGATATTTTTGTGCAAATACCATCATTTCCTGAACTGATTCACTAAAAAGGTCAAAGACTTTTTCAACTATTTCAAAGGCTTGGATTTTTTGTTCTGCTGTTAATTCTATGTTTTCTATAAATTTTTCACAGTCATTACTTCCAGTGAGATGACCAGTCTCTACACGTAAATGATATTGACCAAAATAACGATAGTTGTGCTTAGTAATTTTTTGTAACTCTTGAACTATCGGTACAGTTAATTGAAAACCAACATTACCTGTTGCTTCTATTGATTCAACAGCTGCCAGTGCTACTATTGGTTCTTTTTGGAAAGTATATTGGGCAATTGTATAAAAAACCTGACGCGTTTTAGAAGTTTCATCACCCCAGAAGAATTTCATAGAATCACTAAATTTCATTAATCGATCAAGTCCTAGTTTTTCTAAATCTTCTAGAAACCATATCCAATGATGCTCATCCTCATAAGTATGTATATTGATTAAAGTTTGAATTGGATTTTTTGTTGGTTCTTTTCGGAAATTGTACCTATTCAAATCCCTAAAGCTCATTACTAAAGGCGTCAAACATGGGACCCAAGCTAATCTTTGTCGTGGATCAATACTTTTATCTTGCAAATATTTAAAGAAAGACAATTGAGCAAATTCTTGTTTTCTTTTTTCAATTAGTGCAAGTACTTCTTTCATTACTTTTACCCAAAAATTTGTATCGCATCCAAATGATTAAATTACTCAATGCAGAATAATTACGTGCTAATAAAAGTGGGAAAAATAATCCTGAAGAATTCATCTTCCCGCTAGGTTCTCTTTTTTAATATGCTGCTTTTTTTAAACTAAATTACACTAAATTATTTAATACTTTTGAATTGTATCAATCAGGAATTTTATTTATTTTTTTACTGTGCTAATAATACAAATCAAACATTGTATATAACAGTACTTGCATATATTATTTTTTCGAAAAAACAAATTTTAACTACTTTCAATATGTTCTTGGTTATAAAACTTATTTTTCAATATAAATGGCTATTTTTAGGACTTATTCTCATATAATGACTTAAATATAATTGCCTTATAAGCTCAATATTTTGAATTAAAACCTACTGCAACTAGTAATAAATAAAACGCTAAAATCAGTAAAAAAACTGAGTAAGTCAAAAAATCATGATATTTGATTGACGCATTAAATACTACTGTTTACTCAATTTCAATAGGCTTTAATAAATCCTTAAGCCAGCAAAGAACCTGTCAAAACAATGCTATTAGGAACTTTCAAACCGCATGTGTTTTTTGCTACCACAAAAACATCTGTCTGAAAATATTATTAAAAGCATTCGATTAGATGTATAATACCTAAATTTTTATGCTATCTTCTCTTTGTAAATCTAATCGAGTTAACAATAATTTCTCAAATTAATAATAATTTCGAACATGTTACTTCTTTTTGCTTCATTTAAAAATCTATCTCCTTAAATAAATTTTTATATATTTTTTCAAAATAAAATTCCCCCATTATTTTGGGGGAATTTACAACTTATTTATCAGCCTTAATAGAATTCTGATAAATACTATTGCTGTTCGTATAACTCAGCATTTATATTTGCGTTTTGAAGCGCCACAGAAGGTGGCTGCAATATTGCTGTATGAGTTACAGAATTATTAGCCAAAGTAAACAAAGGATTAGACAGGATTCCGGCAATGGAAGTAGCAATTAATGTTGTAACTAAACCGACTTGTAGAGGTCTTAATCCAGGTAAATTCCAACTCACTTCTGGATAGTTCTTAACAACTTCAGACATTTCCTGGGGTTCTTTAACTACCATCATCTTGACTACACGGATGTAGTAGTAAATTGAAACAACACTGGTCACTAATCCTAGCAAGACTAAGCCGTACAGACCAGCTTGCCAACCTGCCCAAAATAGGTAAATTTTTCCAAAAAATCCAGCGAGTGGTGGAATTCCACCTAAGGATAGCAATGAAATGCTCAGGGCTAAAGTCAACAGTGGATCTTTTTGATATAAGCCTGAGTACTCTACTATTTGGTCCGTTCCTGTTCTCAAAGAGAAGAGAATTATGCAGGTAAAACCGCACAAATTCATGAAAAGATAGACCAATAAATAAAATATCATGCTGGAATAACCAGCATCAGTACCAGCAATCAAGCCGATCATGACAAATCCAGCTTGAGCGATGGATGAGTAAGCTAACATCCGCTTCATACTGGTTTGAGCAAGGGCGACAACATTCCCTAGCACCATGCTTAAAATTGCAAGAGCAGTAAAAACAAACTTCCACTCAGCAGCGACTAGTGGAAAAACGCTTGTTAATAAACGAATAGCAAGTCCAAAGCCAGCAGCTTTAGAACCCACTGATAAAAATGCAATAACTGGGGTAGGTGCACCTTCGTAAACATCTGGCGTCCATTGATGGAAGGGTGCAGCAGAAATCTTAAATCCTATACCCGCGATCGCAAATACTAGAGCAATAACCAAACCTAAAGATTGACCAACATTGGCAACAGACATACCATGAGCAATTGCCTGGAGTTGGGTTTCTCCTCCTGATAAACCATACAATAAGGAAGCCCCGTACAAGAAAACGGCAGTAGAAGCAGCACCAATTAAAAGATACTTTAGAGCAGCTTCATTAGAACGAGGGTCGCGTTTGGTATACCCTGTGAGGAGGTAGGAAGAGATACTGAGGGTTTCTAGGGAGATGAAAATCATCACTAGGTCACTAGCCCCACAGACAAACATCCCTCCTAAAGTGGCACAAAGCAAAATTGCGATGAATTCTGCTAATGCCGTACCGGTTTGTTCTACATAGCGAATCGACATTAAAATCGTCACTACAGCAGACAAAGCGACGATACCACGGAAGACGATACTGAGGTCGTCACCATTAAAGGCACCAATGAAGGAGATGGGATTACTGCTATCCCATTGAAAATATAGGGCTACGACAGAACCAAGCAATCCGGTAATTGCTAGATACCCAATCCAACGGGAAGATGCCCGCCCAACAATCAAATCAACAATTAAAACTCCTAAAAGAGTAATAATTACAATTCCTTCTGGCAAAATAGTTCCAGCATTTAACTGGGATGCAAGATTAGCAAAATCCATGAACTGTATAGGTTTTGGCTACTTAAACTGAATGTCCAACTCTGTTAATTCTATTGTATGAAGCTAAAGTTGCATCCTTATAAATAAGTTTTGCGCTAAATTTAGCTTTGAAGTCAAACTTATTTAAACCTATCCAAACCTTTCCGTATAAGAAAAATTATTTTGTTTGGTATAAGGTAAACTTTAATTTATTAGGAGTAAAAGGTGTACTAGCCGTATACCAAATCCGATTATTAAACCCCTCTATTGTAATTTTCCCCAAGCTTGCCACAATTACCACACTCTTCCTGTAATTTTAAAAAGGGGTAATCAACCCAGATTTAGTATTAGCTCCCAAAATATATATTTCAATATATATTGTCTATGGAACTGACACATAAATAAGAGTATCGCATTAAGTAGGTTAATTCACTTATTTTCTTAGATTTTAGTTTTTCGATTGTAATCTTTTTACCGAATTAATTATTCCTAACTTTATGACGAACAAATATACTGCAAATCAATTGTCAGAAGTTTGAAGGGAATAATTTATCGAACAATTATTTTATTACTATTGAGGTATTAAAGTAAGAAAAAACCGCTATTTCTTCTAACTCTTACCACTTTTTTGCGTAGCTATTTTAGATTTCGGATAGGCAATTCTTTTGTGATGGAATTGTTGCCAAACTTCTACAAAAATTTCCGCAATTCTAGATAAATCTTGGCGACTTAAGCCAGAATCTACTAATTGATTATCCTTCCAGCGAGCACGAAGAATATTATTTACCATAATCAGTGCTTGTTCTGGTGTGGCATCTTTGAGGGAACGCAACGCTGCTTCACAAGAATCTGCCAGCATAACTATTCCCGTTTCTCGGGACTGAGGAATAGGACCGTCGTAACGGAAATCTGACTCTTTGACTTCTATTTGGGGATTTTCTTGGGCGATTTGTTGAGCTTGATGATGAAAATAAGCGATCAGCATATCTCCCTGATGCTCGGGAATAAAAGATTGTATAGCACTTGGTAAACTGTGCTTACGTGCCATAACTAAGCCTTCAGTTACGTGCTTTTTAATAATTTGTGCGCTTTTCCAAGGGTCTTGGATTTCGGTCTCATGCTTGTTTGGTTCTCCCATTTGATTTTCGATAAAACCTTGGGGATCGTGCATTTTACCAATATCGTGGTATAAAGTACCTGCTCTAACTAACTCTACGTCGCATTTGAGCTGTTTTGCTGCAGCTTCAGCAAGGGTCGCAACAAGTAGGGTATGTTGAAAGGTCCCAGGAGCTTCAGTAGCCAGACGTTTTAATAAAGGACGATTAGGATTTGCTAGTTCTGCAAGGCGAATAGGAGTAACCAAATCAAAGATTTTTTCCAGATATGGGCTTAAACCCAATGCCACAATGCTCCAAGCTAAGCCAGACAGAGCAAACAATGCAGCTTCTTGCAAAACGAAATATCCAGCAGAACCATAAGCAGCACTTACAAGCAATCTAACAATCAAGAAAACGCCGCCTTCAGTTAAAGCAATAGCAATACCCAATAATGCTAACTCTTCCCGACAACGTAGTCGTTTGGCAAAACAACTGGCAAGAATACCACCAGCTGCACCAGCTAATAATGCAACTTTACTTACTTCTAAACTTAAAGGTATTAGAAATAGCAGCAGCCCCAAAGTTGTAACCCCTAAAACGGGACCGTAGAAACCACCTAAAAGTAAACCTACCCCGCTCCAAGTTGTATATGGCGTACCCAAAATTATAAAAATTGGGGTTGATAAAATAAGCAACAAAACTAAAAGGCGATCGCTTTGTCGCATCCGGTATTTAATACGCCTTTCTATAACTGCAAAAATCCCAACAGTTATCGTGATTGTAGTTGCGACACCAGCCAGACCCAGCCAGTTAACTTCTCGACGATTGAGCTTATAGTGCTCCAGCACCTCAAAGTCCCACTCAGAAATTTCCTTTCCTTTACGGATGACGATCTCACCTTTTTTGACTATCCGTATCACCGGTTCTATCCGAGCTGCTGCTTGCTCAGCTCTTAACCGTGTTTGTTTCTCATCTTTCTTTAGGTTTGGCTTAAGTATCTCCAATAAAAGCTTGCTCGCTAGTTCTTCAGCATTTTTGGGAACTACACCTTCTACTTGGGTCCTTACAGTATCTCGGACGATTTGGGGTGGAATTCCAGGAGAAATACCTTGAGTAAGTATTCGATTAAGACTTTGATCTATCCCTATCTGGGCTTGTTCCCACTGTTTATCAGAAATGTCTAAGAAAATATTTTCATTATCAATGATTTTCTGAGCGCGAGCTTTTTGTTTGGCACCCGCAAATTGTTTCCGTGCTTCGATTATTTTATCTAATAATAGATATAAGTTTTTTGGAGAATTTTTTAAGCGATAATTAGTTAACTCTTTAACAGAAGAAACAAAGTCAGGCTTTTGGGAATAATTGCTTGGTTGCGGTTTTTTCTTATCTCCATTAACAGCATTATTTCCCGATTCTAAATTCGGTGTATTAATTGCCTCAGCCTGGTTCTGACTTGAAGGCAGCATTGTTTTTAAATAATACTCCCGAGCATCAATCGCAATGAGTAATGCTTTCCATTCTTGCTCAGGAGCAGAACGCAAGTAGCGTTGAGTTGGTATTTTCAATAACAATGAGTCAAGAAACGGGAATGAACCTAGAGTTTCACGAATTTCGTTGAACTGATTTAAATTTTTATTTAGACTCTGCTTAATTTTGTCGTCGATCTCCCGATCTACCATCAAAACTGGTAAAGAATGTTGAGTCGCAATTTTACGCAGAATTTTCGTTTCTTTTTTATCTTCAATATTAGCCGTTCGGGGGGCATAAATTGTTTTTGGTGCAATTGCTCCCACTTTTAGTTGTGGCTGATTATAAAATTTTTGTCCCATAACTCCCGTCAGCAGGACGACAGCAATGACAAAAACAGTAGATGAGTGTTCAGGTATGCAACTCATGCTGAGCGCATAACCACCATTTTTACTCTTCAATGACTTCGCATTATTTGTTGATATCTTAACTATTTTGTATTTTCCTTTTTCATTGACTTTTGACAGATAAAGACGGCGTAATACTTTGTACCGTCGTTCCCAGTAATTCAATTGCTGGGTCAAAGACTGAAGAAATGACTGCGTTTTCATTACCTATAACCGCAGTTAAGTCGTTGATTTTATAAGAAAAAATGATTTCCAAATTTGATACTGATTAACCACAATAATTACCTATAGAATGGAATTCGGTTTTATCGTCAAGTCACAGTATAAAATATTATGAATAAATGATAAGTATCGTGATTTTTTTGTGCAAAATTGTTTTCATTATTTTTACGATTTCTGCAGAACATAGTATATTCTGCAAGCACTTACTTATCAACTCCTGAAAATAAAAAATAATCAATTACACTGAATGACACTGGGGGCAGCAATTGCTAATTTCTTTTCTAATGTACTAGAGTGCAAGCCTAATTCGTATACTCCTGACCACACAGCTATAAGTGCATCTGCTAATTCTAGCATTTGGAAAGAGCTAGTGAGTGGCGATGATGCGATATTTAAATTTGATTGAGTTATTTGCCAGTTTACTGGAATTCCTAATGTACCGTTATAGGTACCAGACAAAATGCCACTAATAATTTCTGCACCGCAGTAAGGATTGCGGCTAGCTCGTAAAATGCAGAGACGAAAGTCTTCTGGACTACTGATAAAGTAGTAAAATCCTAACAGGACTGCTGTAATGGATTTACATCCTTCCTCTGATTCGGCTTCTAGATTTTCAGATAAAACTATATCAACGATAGAATTATCAATCTGTAGCAATTTCTGTGGTAATTTTGTCGATGTGTCACCGATAAAATCAACAGTTTGAGGAATGAGTGTCTCCCAAGAGAGATTCTCATTAAACGATTGACCAACTACATAATTTACTGCTAGTGCAGCATCCCGAACTCCTGGATAATTATCCCAAATGCTTAGAGCTTTGAGTAAGTTATCGCGTAATTTTAGTTTATCCTCGTGAAAAAAAAGCGTAACCGGTAACGTAGCAATAATTGCAGCGTTTAAAATGCTATTACCTGGTTCACAACTGTACCATTTTTTTCCTACTCGATCGCTCCAATGTTCTACATCAAACTTACCTAGGTCAAGTAAGCTTTGGATACTCGAAACTATAATTTCGTACCACCAAATATCGTACGCTAATTCTCTTTTCCCACCACTTACAGCTAAATTTTCTCCTATCAACGCTCCCAACAAGGCAGCACGGAACCGATTTGCTAACGGATAACGCATAAGTCTTAAAATTAATTTGAGATAAATTAATTAGTCAGAGATTATACTCGCAAATACAAATTACAAGATATATTAATCTCTAGCTATAAGACTTTATCGATCAATTCTCACTCAATTTGATTTTTTTCCTTCCTTAAATAATGGGCAAGAGCTTGCAAACCCAATAAATAACTGTGAGCCCCAAAACCACTGATTTGACCGATAACAACTGGAGATATGTAGGAGTGATGACGAAAACTTTCACGACAATAAATATTACTCAGATGAACTTCAACTGTTGGCAATTTAACAGCAGAAATTGCATCTCTTAGTGCCAAGCTTGTATGAGTGTAAGCTCCAGCATTAATTAATATTCCTTGATGTTTCCCTAAAGATTCATGTATGGCATCAACTAAAGCTCCTTCGTGATTTGACTGCATAAAGGAGACTTTTATATTCAGTTTTGCACCCTCAGCTTCTAATAAGCTGTTAATTGAATCTAATGTGAGGGAACCATATATATTAGGTTCTCGCAGACCTAAAAGATTTAGGTTAGGTCCGTGTAGTACTAAAGTACTTAGTTCAGATAATGTCAAGCCCCGCACATTTATACTTTTATCGACGTCGAGATCGTTCGTCTACAGGTATCGGAATCAGTTCCGCTTCTGGCTCAGCTTCTGGGCCTAGCAAGGCTTCAATAAGCTTACGTGCCAACTCTTTTAACTTTTCCAGTACTTTCTCTATATGGTCCATTGAACTGACCGCTCCTGAGATACTACCTCAATGTGAACATTATTCAATGTTAAGAAGTTTTACAATCAATTGAAGGATTGCTTACTTTACTCCTTTATCATAGGTTATCACATTCATAACCGAATGAAGGTTCATATTACAAGCAAACAGATTAAAAATAGTTAGCGTGCAATATTTGGATACAGTTACAGATGTGTAATTTCCGGAGTAAAACACACAGTACTGCTTAGAATTTCCCAACTAGGTATTAAGCTTAAAATATCAAGCTAGAGGATTTGGTTATTATATGGTTTTATATGAAACCAAAGAGGCAATAAAAACCACACTTGCTGTAGGTAAGGGAGCTACCCAAATGTTAGTCAGCATCAGCTTCTTCCATAAAGTGTCACCATTCGTAGATAACTAGTCATAGTCAATAGCCTGTAGCCCACATTTTTTGTTCCCACAAGGACTATTGACTGTAGATCAGCTAATTTAAACTAGCATTTTTGGTACTTTTTTTCTTTGCCGTGCTCTCTGAAGACTTGGATGATTTGGTGGAAGATTTTGAACTGGAACTTTTAGATTTACTACTAGATTTACTGCTTTTACTTTTTGATTTTTTGTTTGACGTTTTGCTTGCCAATAATTCCAGTGCTATTTCCAACGTAATATCTTCGACTGATTTGCCTTCAGGGATACTAACATTTGTTTTATTGTGCTTTATGTAAGGGCCATAGGGTCCATCATAAATATTTACCGCCTCATCATCATCAGGGTGACTTCCCAATTCCTTCAAAGCTGTTTTTGATTTGCTACTACCCCTGCCTTTTTTCGGAGTCGCTAACAATTCCAAAGCACGTTCCAGAGTAACTGTCAATACGTCATCACCAGCTTTGAGAGAGCGATAGTCTTTCTTCTCTTTGCTATTGTGAACGACATAAGGGCCAAAGCGACCAATATTAGCTTGAATGGTTGCACCACTTTCAGGATGATTCCCCAATGTTCGAGGTAGTGACAACAATCCTACTGCCATTTCCAAAGTGGCATCTTCAAGCTTTACACCCTTAGGCAAAGATGCTTGTTTGGGTTTGGGATTTTCATCAGTTTTATCGCCCAATTGCACGTAAGGACCATAGGGACCGATTTTGGCATAAATTACTTCCCCAAGTTCCGGGTGAATTCCTAATTTATCTGGTCCTTCAGTTTTTTGCCGCAACAGAACTTCAACTTTTTCTGGATCCAAATCCGCTGGGGTTAGATCTTGGGGAATTGAGACAGTAACTACATCTTCACCATTTTCTTTTTCCAAATAAGCCCCATATTTACCAATACGGACTTTAGCTTCCAGATTTTCCAGTTCAATTGTTTTGGCATTATTGGCATCAATTTGGTCTTCCTGTTCCTTAACCAGAGTTTCTAAACCTTCTTCTCCCAAATAAAAATCCTGTAAGTATGGCAACCAAGCGGCTTCACCGGTAGAAATGTCATCGAGAGTTTGCTCCATTTTTGAAGTGAAGCTGGGATCTACCACATCAGGAAAATGTTTTTCTAGAAGATTAGTGACTGCAAATGCGGTAAAAGATGGGACTAGGGCATTATTTGTTAGTTGAGCATAGCCTTTATCAATAATCGTGCCAATAATGCTGGCGTAAGTACTGGGACGTCCAATACCCTCACTTTCTAAAGTTTTAACTAGGGTTGCTTCGGTATATCTTGCTGGAGGTTGAGTTTCATGACCGATCGCATCTAATGTTTTACATCCAGGATTATCCCCTACTTTCAAGTTAGGCAAAATCACTTCTTTGTCTTCCAAAGCTGCTTCTGGATCGTCCGAGCCCTCGACATAGGCACGCAAAAACCCAGGAAAATCAATACGTTTGCCAGAAGAGCGAAAACCGGCATCTTCCACTTGCAACTGCATAGTAATTTGTGTCTGCTTGGAATCTGCCATTTGGCAGGCAACAGTACGTTTCCAGATCAGATCGTATAACTGTAATTCGCGACCGTTCAAACCCGTTTCTTGGGGAGTACGGAAACTACTACCAGCAGGACGAATAGCTTCATGTGCCTCTTGAGCACCTTTTGATTTTGTAGTGTATTTTCTCGGCTTAGGGCTTAGGTATTCTTTTCCATAAAGTTTTTCTACACAATCGCGAGCTGCAGCAATTGCCTGTTCTGATAAGTGCACGGAATCTGTACGCATGTAGGTGATATATCCCTGCTCGTACAAGTTCTGAGCTGTGCGCATTGTATCCCGTGCCGAAAGACGTAGCTTGCGGTTAGCTTCTTGTTGCAGTGTAGAAGTTGTAAATGGCGCTGCTGGTTTGCGAGTGACAGGGCGCTCTTCAACATTTTTTACAGACCAGTTCTTATCGCGTAAGCGTTCTTTTAGTTCTCTAGCGCCATCTTCATTGAGCAGTAGTAATTTTTTGCCTGGAGTAATTTGACCAGTCGCAGGATCAAAATCGCTGCCGGTTGCCAATTTTGTCCCAGCTAAAGTTACCAATTGAGCAGTAAAAGTTGGTTTTCCTTTATCCCGAGCAGGAGTCAAAATCGCCTTTAAATCCCAATAAGAACCTTGGTGAAAAGCGCGACGATCCCGCTCTTTATTAACCAAAAGCCTAACTGCAACAGACTGAACCCTCCCGGCAGATAATCCCCTTGCAATTTTTTTCCAAAGCAATGGAGATAAAGTATAACCCACAAGGCGGTCTAAAATACGCCTGGTTTCTTGAGCGCGAACTAACTTTTCGTCTATGTTGCGACAGTTATCCAAAGCTTTTTTGATGGCATCTCGAGTTATTTCGTGAAACACCATCCTTTTTGTAGGCACTTTTGGTTTGAGCAACTGATATAAATGCCAGCTAATACTTTCACCTTCGCGATCTTCGTCAGTTGCCAATATTAATTCTGAAGCTCCTTTAAGCGCTTCTTTCAGTTGACTGACAACTTTCTTTTTATCTTTTGGGATGACGTATAACGGTTCAAAATCAGCGTGTATATTTACCCCAAGCTGCGCCCATTTTTCTGCTTTCACAGCCTCAGGAATTTCCTTCGCAGACTGGGGTAGGTCGCGCACGTGACCCATAGACGCCTCTACCAGATATTCTGAGGGCAGATAGTTGCGAATGGTACGAGCTTTGGTCGGAGATTCGACTATGACAAGAGTTGACATGGAAATTTCAAGCAAGAACAGCTGCTAAGCTAAACAGTCAATTTGAGATAATTTCAGCCAGATTTCAAAAGATTTTTTATTGTCGAACTTGGATGTGATGCTATCCTAGCGCGAACATCCTGTTAGTAAAATACTCCTAACTTCAGTTGTCGGGTAACGCCTATTAGCTTAGAATAGCTTTCCCTAAAGAGTAAATTGAAAAAAACAGGAGATATGAATTCCGGCTATTTCAATCTTTAACTTATATCAGGCACAAATGGCGACTACAGTTTATAAAATGTCGTCGAAAAAGAATACTGTAATACATCAATGATATTTTGCTGGCGCAAGTTAAATATCCCTTGGCCATTCTGATTACCGTTTAAGTATTTCCGCTAGACTAAAAATAATCGCAGTTTACTTAATGATAATCACATTTTATTCACTACAAAATAATTCTTGGGAAAAATCGGTAATTTTAACCATGCTTGAATCATTATTTTATCTCCAAAATTTATATATCCAAAATCTTATATCCAAAAAACCTATATCTAAAAATATCTATTTTTATTTTTGCAGAGTAAAGTAAAAGATAAAGAAGATTAAAGATGGGATATTTATTTTATAGTGTAAAGATTTTTTGCCTCCAGGACTATCACGTAAACCCAAAGCAATACACGTAAACCCAAAGCAATAATTAATTAGGGTTTGGAAGGTTATAATCATTTGCATTATTATAACTATTTATATCTAAATGTTTTTATTGGAAGTTATAATTATCTAATAAAAAATATAGTGTTTTACTTACTAAGTAAGACACTATATCAATCATTAGGAAGAACACGAGCATCAGTTTTAGAAAGATTAAATTATATACTCAAAAGATAAAAATCACTAGAATAGAATAATAAACTCAATGCTTAGGACAAATCAGTAAACATACTTAAAATAAATATATTTTCCTAAACTAATTGAGGTCGGTTGCACCTCGTCTGACTGTAAAAAAGTTGTGCTAGGATAATTCAGGAGAAGTTAGTTCGGTGATACTTTTCTTGTTTTGATTAAAAATTACAAGCGTCTCTCCGAATCAACATCTCGAGTTAGTTTGATTCCGGAGATTTTCATGTCAATTTACGTAGGTAACCTATCCTACAGCGTTACAGAAGAAGACCTAAGCAAAGTATTTTCTGAATACGGCACTGTAAAGCGAGCACAAATCCCCTTAGATCGGGAAACTGGTCGTTCGCGCGGTTTTGGTTTTGTAGAAATGGAATCAGAAACAGATGAGAGTGCTGCCATCGAAGCTTTAGACGGAGCCGAATGGATGGGTCGTCAAATGAAGGTAAATAAAGCCAGACCCAGAGAAGAAAAATCTAATTACCGCTCTGGTGGTGATAACTGGGGAAAAGGTGGTAGTGGTGGCTACTCAAAGTACTAATAGATGTTGAACTCTCTGGGAATAACTCATTTCCAGAATTATACGTACAACAAACGAAAAAGCATTTACCAAGATCTATATAAATATACAGTGCAGATTTAGTAATTTACTGAATCTGCTTTTATTATTGTTATATGTAAATAAAAAATTATTTTAACTTATACATATATTTAATTAATTAATTTATAGCAATGCTTCTTAAAACTCTAAATCTTATTCATATATTATACATGACATCAGAAAATTACATCAGAAAAAAATAATTTATAGCTTCTGGAAAATTATCTCTATCTGTTTTTAGAGTATTTAAGCTAAAACTTTAAGTCAAATTTATAATTCAAATTTTTATAATTAAGTTTGACTTGTACGTAGGGTTATATCTCAAGCTTTCAACTTAGAAATAGAAGATCATCAAAATTGTAAGCCAGTTTTTCAGCACTTCATGTAAATTCCCCTCACCACTGCTGGGAAGGGGTTATGCAAGCAACTTTTTAGTTCCACAAAATTACAGAAGTTTCTACACATTTACAACACAGGAACAATTTCAAACCCTCTGCTAGCAATCAGTTATTGCTTTAATTGGCGGCATTGTTGTATCCAAGTTTTTCAGTGCTGTTTCTGCTGCTGTTAGATCGTAGGGAAATGGTCGCCCACGGGTCATGTAATCCATCTTGTGGGATGGTTTGTGACGCAAAACCGCATTTACTACTACACAAGGTTCGGTACTTAAGTTAATTGCACCATGAAGAACTCCCGGTGGGATAATAATTACCGCAGGATTATCTTCACTTAATGGAACATATTGATATTGCTTGTTAATCAATGTTACGAGTACAAACCGTCCTTTAACTACGAGTAACTGATCGGTTTGAGTTTTATGAACAAATAAATCGTCTACAGTTTGGGGAGGAATTTGCACCAGTACTGTTTCGTGACTGGCTTGGGGTGTAAAAAACTCTGCCATTCCCCCTTTAATTGATTCTAATTGACGGATTTCAACTGTTCTCGCTTTATCTTTTTTGGTTTTATTCATCACAATATCCCAAAAATAAAGATTGGAGTTTTACTACAACCGCAGTATTACTCCAATCTAAGCTGCGAAAAAATAAAAAAATGTTGCATTTGCAACAAAAGATACCAATTAATGGTATGTATTCACTCCATCTATCAGTTCAAAGAAACTTTTAAACTGTTGGGCTGGGCAAAATTACCTTCCAAAACTACACCGCGCCCATTTGCATGAAGGTGACGTAATATCGCATATATTGATTCGACTTTATCTGATTCATTGGCCTTTTGGGCTAATTCTTCTAAAGATAAAGGATTAGATTGTGCTTGTAATATTTCCACAACCTTTTTCTGTAATTCTAAAACAGCAGCAGCAGCTTTTTTCCCTGCTTCTACTCCTGGTTGATGATAGGCATTAATATTAACCAGGCTGGCATAGAAACCAACAGCACGTTCGTATAAAGCAATTAATGCCCCTACAGTGAGAGGATTCACTTGGGGAATAGTTACTACAATCGAGTCGCGTTGATTTTCATAAAGTGCTTGTCGAGTACCTTGAAGGAAGCCAGACAGGTAATCTCCTGAGGTTATTCCTGCTTCAACTTCCACAGATGTTCCTTTGCGGTCTTCTAAAACTTCAATAAATGTAGCAAAGAAATTTGGTACGCCTTCCCGTAATTGTTGGACGTAAGCATGTTGGTCGGTAGAACCTTTGTTTCCGTAAACAGCAATACCTTGATGGGCAATGTTACCATCCAAATCTTTTTCTTTGCCCAAGGATTCCATTACCAATTGCTGTAAGTAACGGCTGAAAAGAAGCAAGCTGTCCTTGTAAGGTAAAACAACCATATCTTTTTCACCCTTTCCATTCCCAGAAAAGTACCAAGATAGGGCTAACAGTGCAGCTGGGTTACTTTTAATGCTTGGGATACGGGTAGCATCATCCATGATTTTTGCGCCTTCTAACATTGCGCGAATGTCAATCCCTTGGAGTGCTGCGGGTACTAAACCAACAGTAGACATTTCCGAGGTACGCCCACCAACCCAGTCATACATGGAAAAACGTGCCAACCACTCTTCTGACTCAGCAAGTTTATCTAACTTACTACCGGGCATAGTAATTGCAACAGCATATTTGGCAAAATCCAAATTTTGTCCGGAGTAAGCTGTTTTAACTTCCTTCATTCCGTTACGTGGTTCTGGAGTACCACCAGACTTGGATATAACCAGGACCAAAGTACTTGATAAGCGATTTCGCAGTTGAGTTAAAACACGATCTATTCCTGCTGGGTCGGAATTATCGATAAAGTGAATCGCTAAAGGAGGAAAATCTGGAGCTAAAGCTTGGGCGACAAATTGAGGTCCAAGAGCAGAACCACCAATACCAATAGAAATAACGTCAGTGAAGCGTGGAGCTTTGGGGGGATGAATACCTCCTGTATGAACTTTCTCCGCAAATACTTCGATTTGTTCAACAACACTAACAATTTCTTGAGTCACTTCTGGAGAAGGAGCAAGATCTGGATTTCGCAACCAGTAGTGACCAACCATACGATTTTCATCTGGATTGGCGATAGCTCCTTTTTCAAGTTCCGCCATATCCTTAAAAGCTTTATCAAATTTAGGTTGCAGCGCCTCCACAAAAGCATTATCAAACCGCATTCGGCTGACATCTAGATAAAATCCCAATTCTTCGTGGAAATACAACCATTCCTGGTAGCGCTGCCAAAGTGCGGTAGCATCCATAGGGAAATCTCAAATAAAACAGTTTTCACAAACAAGTCTAAGGTAAGGCCCAAGGAATTCTTTGTCATCTTATACAGTTTTAAGTCTTGCTTACGTTGCTCTTTTTAAATATCTGGCATCGCAATCGCTCGCAAAAACTTAATAATTTCACCTTTCACTTCAATACCTATTAAATATCCTTCAAAGGTAAAGCGATAAAAAATCCCCTCAGAGTCTAGCTGTCTAAATTCTGGTAAGGAGTGTAACGGCAAATGTTTAGTAAAATCTACAAATACAAAATCATATATCTTTTGGTAATTATCTGGTTGTAATTTTCGCAGGTCTTTTAAAAAAGACTGGGTATAGCGCATTTCCATAATCACAATACTTAATATGAACTAGGTATTGCCTCATCAAATTTATCTTTCTCTACGCTCAATTGAGTGAGTTCCATCAATACGCCAACTGAGGGATAAACACAAAGTATAGATAGGTACTTTTCGGTGGCAGTATTTATATTCCTAAGCTTGACAGATTTAGGATAGCTTTTAGCAAAATCCTAACACTAACAGTAAGAATTACTCATAAAAGACAGGTCTGTTTAGAAAAACGATCTGGGTATGAGAAGGTACCAAATAGTATTTAACTGTTAAAACAATAACCTTCGTACCGCTTCTTCGTGGCTTAAAATATTCCAAGGCTGTTGTAAATTCTTTACTTCTTCTATTGCCTCGATCATGTACAGGTCACAATATAAGGCATAGACAAAATGCCAAACTTCTTCAAGCTCTTCTTCATTTAAGCTATCGATTAGTTTATGGATTTTCTGTCGTAGCAATTTACTACCTCTTATGGGAACCATTCTCTATCTAGTGTTCCCAAATAAATTTAAGGGATTGGGAATAAAGACTAAGGGTAGGAAAATCTATTACTCTCTTCTCGCCGTAAAGTTAAATGTAAAAAATATCTCTTCTTCTTCCCACACCTCCCACACCTCCCACACTTCCTTCTCTCGCTCAATTAGATAACCTCCTACTAGGACAGGAGTAACGGATTCCTCCCTATTCCCAATCTCTACTCCCGAGCAACCTTTAAATTTTTTAAACAATTACATAAATTTTGTATGTCATAGGTAATTATCACATCAAAGTACTTAGAAGGTTTTAAAGCAAACTTTTCCACAGAAAAAATCACATGACTGTAAGTCCTTGTATTCACCTTGTGTATAAAGGAACTTGTTTATGACCTACACCTTAAGGTAGTGTGCATAAACGAAATGCCATTTATCTGCTTCATTCTCGGAGAAATTTAATAAATGTCAAAATCTGCAATTCAACGTATTTGGTTTTTAAGTATATTTTTATGCTTTATTCCTACTGCAGTACTTGCTGCTGATGAGGTAGTGGGTCATCCATTACTAAAAGGTATTGATGATAGTTTTACTCAAATAACGAAAATAATAGCTGGTTTTCTCTTCTTCAGTGTTTATGGCTTCCCTTTAATTGTTTTATGGCTAATTTGTGGGGCGATATTTTTTACTATCCGCATGGGGTTTGTCAATGTTCGCATGTTCGGACACGCAATTGATATTGTTCGAGGAAAATACGATGACCCCAATGCTCCAGGAGAAGTCTCCCATTTTCAGGCTCTGGCAGCAGCTTTAAGTGCAACCATCGGTCTGGGAAATATTGCTGGCGTTGCAATTGCTGTTAGTGTGGGTGGACCTGGTGCTTCTTTATGGATGACTATTGCTGGTTTACTGGGAATGACAAGTAAATTTGTTGAAGCAACACTCGGTCAAAAGTATCGTATTATCAAACCTGATGGCAGAGTTGCTGGTGGACCGATGTACTATCTGTCCAAGGGACTTGCTGAAATAGGGTTTAGACCACTGGGCAGAGTATTAGCAATCTTTTTTGCTGTATTTTGTATACTTGGTGCCTTCGGTGGTGCAAACATGTTTCAAGCCAATCAGTCCTATGGTGCTGTCAAAGAAGTATTTCCTTTATTTGCCAATTATGCTTGGATTTATGGCTTAGTTCTGGCTTTTTTAGTTGCTTTAGTAATTATCGGCGGTATCCGTCGTATTGGTCAGGTTGCAGGTACGGTAGTACCAGTAATGTCCATTATTTATGTGGTTGCTGCTCTGTGGATCCTTATAACTAACTTTGCTCAAGTTCCCACAGCTGTTGGAACAATTTTTCGAGAAGCTTTTACTCCAACTGCAGTGGAAGGAGGAATTATTGGTGTAATTGTACAGGGCTTAAGACGTTCAGCATTTTCTAACGAAGCAGGAATTGGTTCCGCCGCGATCGCTCATTCAGCAGCAAAAACAGACAAACCAATTAAAGAAGGTTTGGTCGCATTATTAGAACCATTTATCGATACAGTAGTAATATGTAATATGACGGCTTTGGTCATTATAATCACTGGTGTTTATAATAATCCCCAATATGCAGAACTTGTAAAAGGTTCTGAAGGAGCAGCCCTTACATCTGTAGCTTTTGGGTCAGTAATTAGTTGGTTCCCAGTTATACTTTCTTTGTCAGTATTTTTATTCGCTTTTTCAACAATGATTTCTTGGAGTTATTACGGAGAGAGAGCTTGGGAATATCTGTTCGGCGAACGTAGTTTGATTGTTTATAAAATATTATTTTTAGCCGCTGTGTTCATTGGCTCAGTCACAAAGCCTCAGTCAGTCCTTGATTTCAGCGATGTTACTTTTCTAGCTATGGCGTTTCCTAATTTATTAGGAGGGTATTTCCTGTCGAATAAAGTGGCAACAGATCTGGCAATATATACAACTCGTTTAAATGAAGCTAGGGCTTGACATCACTATGAAAGTGCAAAACACCTGGGTTTAGAGTTTTAATATACATCGTTACCTTGATTACTCAACTATAGCGCAGCTTAGTCGGTATAAGACAGGGGATTGGTAGGTACATCTACAAAAGATACCAGTATCCGACCAATCCCTAAATATTTTCAGTTTGTTTTATTACTAATTGATCGTAATGTTTGATCAGGCGTAATTAATAAGAATATTTCATTACCATATGACTCTAGCAATGTAAACTTGAAATTTTGCTGTGTAGTTTGCAACTGCAAAACTAGAAGTGTTATCTTTCGAATAATTAAAATTGGTAATATCCAATCTCGAATTACAGAGAAAGCTACTATAGGAAACTCACTAATAATTCAGTATAAATAAATTTTAAAATTTATTTTAGCAATTCATTTAATTTATTAGTTTCGCCAATTAATCAAGTACGCCAATAAATCATACTTTCTCTTTCTCTTTGCATTAGATTGTTAGCGATTAACTCTTCCTTAATAATTGTGCTGTCAGGATAATAATGTTTAAGAATCTCATCAACTGTACTTTCTGGATATTTGACACCTACTTCAAATTTATTTACCAGCCACTTGAGAATCACTAGACGTTTCTTGCGACTAGCGGGAATATCTTTTAGGTGTTGTTTATGATTGTGATTGGTTACAGTTTTTTCTTCTTCCACTAAATAAGTTCTGAGTACTTTACTTTCCCAAGCTTTTTTATCTATATCCACTACTAAAGATGCTATTTTTTCTGGAACAAAAACATCTCTACTGATAGTTGACAAAGCTTGATTATCTAGCTGATACAAATGAGTGTTTCCCTCTGGACGCATAGTCACTAAATTGAGTTGTTTGAGTTTTGATAGGTGATGAGACACTGTTGGCTCTTTGAGTTGCAATAATGCTGCAAGTTCTTCAACACTGCACTCCTGATTTGCCAAAATCCCCACAATTTTTAATCGACTTTCGTCCCCCATAACTTTGAAAAAACGTAACAAGGTTTGAAATTGCTCTTTCGTCATAACTTGTTATAATCGGATTAGATTTGAATCTAATTAGAGCTGAATCAAATAGGTGTGCTGCTCGTTTTTGGCGCAGCATACCCTTCTTAATTGGTACAGCAAATGTAAGTTAACAATGTACGGTTTAACGGCCTAATAACTCAGGCACGGACTTCCTTCTTGACTCTTGGGAAAACAGAAGAGATTACTCCCGCACGAGCTTTTACGAGTTTTTCCCTTGTGGTTTGAGCGGAGTAAATTTGTGTAAGAGTAAATGAAGTATACCTAGGGCATAATTCTGCGATAGCATTGTGTGTTGTGTTTGCAGTTAGTTTTCGGGAACTAATCAAATCGGAGTTCAAGTTACAAATTATTACAAATTACAAATTATTAATTTATATTAATTTTGTAAGGTTTAGCTAACAAAACTACTTTTTCTTAAGTTATTTTTCATATTTCGCTCCTCTCGTGGGACGGAAAACCTCTAATTATTTGAAAGATGAATCGAGAATTGAATCAAAACTATAGTTAACGGCTATGGAGATTTGTTGTGAATGAATTGATTAGCAATAGAAATATTAATTATGTAGCCGTCGTTGTACGTGGAAATTTCACGACTTATACTGTACGAATATCCCGAGTGGCAGATATAGATAGTATCTCACACTAACATAGAGTGATTCATCAAATATCAAAAATGATGAAAAATCAATTTAATTTGAACTGATAAGTTCTACTTAATCACATTATTAGAAATCCTAAGACTCTGATTTTAAGCCAACACATTACGTCTGGACCTAAGATTGTAATTTAAATCCAGATAACAGTAATAATTGTATTCTTTATTTTTAATTAGGAATTTGCTATTCGGGACCAGCACCATCAATTGTCGGTATTGCAATATTTATCGGAGGAATAATGTTTTCTTTTAGATCTGTTGTATTGGATTCTGGGTCAAAGATTTTCTCAATTGCCTTTTCTAAACTTTCTTCCATGACAATCTTATTTTGATAAAAAATAATTACTCGTATTAATGTTGGCAAACTATTTTTTTCTGCTTCCAAATAAAGCGGTTCAACGTACAGTAATGACTCCTCAATAGGGATAACTAGTAGATTTCCTTGAATTGCTCGGGAACCTTCGCGATTCCAAAGAGTAATTTGTCGGGATATTTCTGGATTTTGATTAATTAAAGCTTCAATTTGCTTTTGTCCATAAACAAGCTTCTGTTTGGGAAACTCGTACAGCAACAATTTACCGTATTGTCGACCATCAGAACGGGCTGCTAGCCAAGCAATTAAATTTTCCCGTTGGGTGGGGGTGAAAGGTTGCATCAAAATAAATTCTTCATTCTTGGCAGTGGGCAATTTCATGATTAGGTAATATGGTTTTACTGGACGTGCCTCTGTGCCATATACTTCTTTAGGTATTTTCCACAGGTCTTCACGATTATAAAAAACTTGCTCCTGTGTCATATGATATTCAAGCAAGCGTTCCGACTGAATAGAAAACAAGTCTACTGGATAGCGTAGGTGAGCTTTCAGAGGAACAGGCATACTACTCAAAGGTTTTAAAAGATTGGGGAAAATAGCTTTGAATGTATTAATAATTGGATCTGTATCGTCTGCTATGTAGAAATCTACGGTACCGTTATAGGCATCAATAATTACCTTGACTGAATTGCGAATGTAATTGAAATCATTTTGACCTGGGTCAGAATAGGGGTAGCGATCGCTAACTGTATAAGCGTCAAGCACCCAGTAGAGATAAGTTCCTTCTCCTTTCTTATTAGTTGCATTCCCATCAGCAACAACTAAGTACGGATTCTTGTCATAATGTAGAAAAGGTGCAATTGCTTTGACCCGCTCTTTGATATTGCGACGAAATAAGAGTTTTGTTTCCGGTTTAAAGCTACGTGTGAACAACATTTGCCAATCTTTGAGATATTGGGCAAATAACAAACGCCGCCACATCGAACCAATGGGAATTCCACCGCGCCCATCGTAAACGTTATAGGCATTTTCATTTCCTTTCGGGTAGTCAAACTCTTGAGTCTTTGTACCAGTCATCACATAAGTATCAGCAATTTCACCATAATAAATTCGTGGTTGACCGATGGGAATGCTGGCACGAATTCTCTTGGCAATCTGTAAAGAACTTGGAGTACCCTTACCCTTATTCTCAACGCCAATATCTTTAACGTAATATTTTGGTAAGCCTCCAGGAATGACTTCATTTACAGGGGAAAGGGTAAATCCATAACCATGGGTATAAAATAAATGTTCGTTAACCCAAGTTTTCGCCTGCTGTGGAACTCCAGAATAATCCATTTCCCGTGCTGCAATGATAGTCTGTTGTTTCTCGCTACCTGTTCCTTTCTCTTTTGTTAAGGTATAACGATCTATATCAGCGTCGGGGAACTTATAGTAAGGTCGTATTTGTTGTAGTTGACGGTTAGTTTGTAGTAGTGGACGGGTGTCCCACAATCTAATATTACTAATCGTTAAATCATTCTCTTGTAAGTCTTTCAAGGTCAACTTTCCTTGAGGATCGAAAGTTTTGACTTCTATGGAATCCAAATTAAATGCTTTACGGGTCAGTTCAATAGTACGTCTAATAAAAGGACGTTCTCGTACCAATTCATTTGGTTTGACAATAAACTGTTGCACAACAGCCGGTAATACTTTGCTTGAGATAGTCGCTACTATGAGAAATAATCCGATTGCGTATACCAACTGGCGAGCATGGGGTACTGACTCAGGGTTAATTTGTGATACTCGAAACAATAAGATAATTCGCCATACCAAATAAATTGACATGACTATAGCAAAGATACTTAAACCAGTGTATATAGGTAACTCAACTGTAATATCAGTGTAGCTAGCACCATAGTTAATTCCACGGTTTGAATAAAGTAACTTATAACGCAAAAGCCAGTAGCGCAGAGCAATTCCTAACATAAATAGACTAACTAAAGCGTTAATGTGGAGGCGCTGCAATAAGGAAAAGCCTGCAAATCTTCCTTCTGATATGGCATCTGCTGACCGCAGATATGTTAAAGTTACGGCGACTAGACTATAACTTAATGCTCCGATAAAACAAAAATCTAATAACTCCCAAATTGGTAGTGAGAAAACATAAAAGCTAATATCTCTACTAAATAAATTATCTGTACGACCAAAATTAGTAGCATTAAAGTACTCTAAAATCTTGTTCCAGTTTGCTGAGACTATAAAACCGATGAATGAACTGATGAGAAAAGATGTAATTTTTAAGTAATAGTGTGGATAAATCAATATTGCAATTGTTAGTCCCAAAAGTAAAATAAGTTGTAAAATTGGGACAAAAATATCCTGCAAATCAAATAGCTGTAAAACTAATTTCCAGGTTGTAGTTAATTGTAGTGTGAAGGAAGGTAATTGGATTTGAGGATACCAAACTCTTAGAGCTTCCTGACCATAATAAACTACTATTATTCCTGCTAATAAACTTAATACAATTACAACAGGTAACAATAAGCGTAAAGTAAAGCCATACTTTGACGTCGTGAAAATTTCTGGTTTCGCTTTTTTCCAGCGCCGAGGGAGAAAACGTTTAGAGACAAAAGAAGGATTACGGGATAAACTTTTAGCATTTTTAGCTACTCTCAAGTTAAAGAGTAGAAAAATTAGTGTGATAAGAAAGCTAAATATCCATAATCCGATTTGAGTTGCTAAGCGCGTTCCCCATGTTGATAAATATCCTATTTCACCAAACCAAAAAAATTCTGCAGCTAGGCGGGAAATTACATCAAAAGCCAGCCACAATCCCAATAACTGTAAAACTACACGATACAGTTTTCTACTTAACGCACGAGGCATTGACATTTTGCAGCGACAACTAGATATTTAACGAGAATTAGTTTTTATTTAATTCTCTTTGAAGTTATTATAAACCCATTTCAGTGATGGCATAGCATATAACACTAGGTACAAGTAAAAGGAAAAAATAAAAAGTAAAAAACTTACACAACATTGCTTTCACTATTTACCAATGTCTTAACCTTATTACTTAGTACTATATTGAGTCATCTTAAATCATTTGTAAAAATCAATATTATTGATACGTGATATTTCGCATATTTACAGGATCTACATATTGAGAAATCTGCAAATATTTCCTATAAGTAAAAGTAAACTACATATATTTATGAATAATACCTAAGTATCTATACAAGTTTTATTTTTCTAACAATGAATGGTGATCATTTAACGGTTAAGTAGTTTATTCCCCAATTATGATGCTTACTAGTGGCATACTAATTAATACAAAAATTTTTCATTATCTTATATATTAAAATATTTAGTATATGTGAACTTCACGATTAATAAATCCTAAATGTAACCTGTATTTCTTGATAGAAATCAATTTAAAAAGGTAAAAGTATATTAGTTTTGCCTGACTATTAAAGTTCAATTCATAAATTGAGCATAAATCTAAAATAATTACCACAAACTATAGGAAATATTATCTTCTTCGAATCGGGCAATTAAAGTGTCGATATTTATATTATTTAAACCCCATATTTGAAGATGTAATTACTGAGTTTGTGCAAATTTTAGATTGAGTAAATTTTAATTTAGGCGAAAATAAGCAACAAACTTTAATTACATTTAGTGAGGAGTATATCAATGAATTCCAAGATTATTGCTACATTTTTGGCATTAGGTTTAACCGTAACTGCTGCTGCTTGTGGTACCACCGAGGAAGGAGAACAGGGAACCGAAAGCAACGAAGCAACAACTGAGCAAACAGAAACACTAGAATCCGAAGGTGGCGAAGAAGCTGCTGAAGGTGGTGAAGAAGCTGCTGAAGCTGAAGACGGAGAAGGTGGTGAAGAAGCTGCTGAAGCTGAAGGTGGTGAAGAAGGCGGAGAAGGTGGTGAAGGTGGTGAAGGCTAAAAGTAGCTAAGATTATCTATAATCTCGAGCGAGATTTGAAACCCAATTAAAGATGCCTTTACTTAAGTTCAATTGATGATGTGGAGAAGATAAAGATTTTTTATCTTCTCCTTACTTGTACTTGAAAATATTATAAATGTCTGCTAATAACCCATCTATATAAACTTCACCAAGCTTGTAGGAAATTTTCTCCATGGCTAGCCATAGTATTAAATAACACACTACAACTAAAAGTGTGGGTACGTTACAATTCTTACTAAAGCAATCTAATAAATCTGAAAAGTCATAACATGAACAAGATTATTTGGCCAGTTACCAATTCTAGCATTTTCAGTACCTTATAAAAAGAATACTTTTATACACAGCAGACACTGTCTTAGAAAGCGTATGTATTACAAATGTATCTCTTGCTTTGATGGTAGATGAAGCAAAAAAAATATTTTTACATTTTTTTATATTTTATGACTTGTATGACTTAGAAGTTGACATGAGCTAATTTGGTAGAGAAAAACACTAAAATTATTTACAAATGTTATTGGGAACCTTTATATTACAAGGCTGAATTTAATTTACGCTAGATGTATTTTTGCTGTTTCTATAAACCGGTTGTTTTTTGTAAAAAATATACTTGTTTATTTGGTTGGTAATACTTCTAGGGTTGTAACATAAAAGTATTTTTCATTATCATTGTTGTAGTAATAACTTTTACTTGCAAAAAGTCTCTGAAGCAATGTAGAATCATTTGCAATAAATAACAGATAATAGGTCACGCGTATTCATTTGGATTGCAAAATCTATTAACTGATATTAACTGTGAGTTTATTTAGAGAAGAGTATTAAATATGGGTTCAAAAACTATTGCGTTATTTTTAGCTATGGGTCTAGCTGCATCTGTAGCTGCATGCGATCCAGCAAGTCAAGGTGGTGGTGAAGAAGGAGCTAAAGAAGGGGAAAAACCCCCTACAACGGAACAAACTGAACCAGCAGCACCTGCTGAAGGTGGCGAAGGCGGAGAAGGTGGAGAAGGCGGAGAAGGTGGCGAAGGTTAATCTTTTCGGTCTGACACTTTTTTCTTTTTATATGAGATAATCAAAAACTATTCAAAATTTTCTCTCCTCCTAAACCCTCCTAAATATTGGAGGGCTTTTGCAAGCTTATTTTTATTACCCTCTTCTTGATTACTATTTCTCCCCAAACTGATATTATTGCCCTACTTACAAAAAATTAATTGATAGAAATATATCTCATTGGAAGGATTACAAAATCATCTTCATTTTGCATATTAACTCTCCATGGGACGCTCTTCGACATTTGATGGTGCTGCAAATATTTGACGGAAATGTAAATCATAAAATATTTGAATTGCTTAATTGAAATCTAATGATTCTTTGTATTGACAATATTCTAAGTTCTGATGAGTTAAATTTTATTAATTCTCATCTTAAAGATGCTGAATTCATAGATGGCAAAATAACAGCTGGATGGTTCGCCAAAAAAGTCAAAAATAATACTCAGTTATCATCAAAGGCTACAACAACAAAAGAAGTAAGAAGTATCATAGCCCAAGCGCTACAAAACAATAGACTATTTCAAGCAGCAGTCAGACCGAAAATTATTCGTCCGATGATTATTAGTTGCTATGAAACGGGAATGTATTATGGTGCTCATACTGACAATGCATTAATGGGAGGTGAAAATCCCATGCGTTCTGATGTATCTTTTACTTTATTTCTGAATTCTCCCAATGATTATTGTGGTGGAGAACTAGTAATCGATACTAGTTTGGGAGAGCAAAATTTTAAACTAGAAGCAGGAGCAATGATTGTTTACCCTTCCACAACCTTACATAGAGTAGCAACGGTTACAGAAGGGAAAAGATTAGCTGCAGTGAGTTGGGTGCAAAGCTACGTTCGCGATGTTCATGAAAGAGAAATTTTATTCGATTTGGATACCCTTAAGCAGGCAATGTATCACAAATATGGCAAGACAGCAGAGTTTGACATTGCAGCCAAAACTCATGCTAACTTGCTACGTAAGTGGATTGAAGTTTAATTGTCAGTTAACGTGCTATGTGATGTACAGTTAAACATCCTGCTTTTAAATGCATCTAAGACGAACGCTACGCGCACGTTATGGATACCCTGGGCTACCTGTGATTCCACTAGCAGTATATTTAACAGTTTATGACTAACGCCACGCCCTTATGGGCTACAGCTATCAAGTATTTGTCAATACCGCATTATTGATCGCTGTATGGTAGTTAAATATTTTGTAATATTCACTTTAGAACAGGGTCAAATGATAACTATTAACTATTTTCTTCAGTGAAGATATTTTCTAATTAAATATTTTCTCCGAATCAAGATTAAAGAGCGTTTGTAGAGTCTGCATACAATTTTCTCTTGCTTCTACATCTTGCTGTGCCCTCAACTGTACCATTGGGTCATGCAAAATTTTATTAACAATACCTCGAGTTAAAGCTTCTATAACTTCTTGATGCTTGTCAGCAAACTCTGAACCCAACCTTGATAAAGCTTTTTCTAATTCTTGTTTGCGGATTGTTTCTATTTTATTTCGCAAACTGCTAATGGTAGAAACAGTTTCCAAACTACGCAACCAAATATCAAAGGTCATTGATTCATCTTCCAAAAGTCCCTCAGCTTCTTGAGCTATTTGGCGACGACTTTCTTGATTTTGGGCTACCACCGCTTTTAAGTCATCAACGTTAAAAGCCTGTACCTTCTCTATTTCATTAACATTTACATGAATATTTCGCGGTACGGAAATATCAATCAACATTAACGATCTATCAGATTTTATTACTGGTTCTAATTTGACACGATCCAGAATTGGTTCAGTCGCCGAAGTACTTGTAAATACTAAATTACTTTCACTAATAACTGACATCATATCCGCTAGAAGATGAATTCTTATTTCATATTCAGCAAATTGTTTTGCCAGCTTTTCCGCTCTTCCTAAAGAACGATTTATAATAGAAATTTCTGTAGCACCTTTTGATACTAAGTGTTGCACTAGTAGCCTGGACATTTTGCCAGCACCAAGAATTGCCACTCTACAACCATTCAAACTATCCAGCTTCATTTGTGCTAATTCCACCGCAGCAGAACTAATGGAAACTGCACCTGTACCAATACTGGTTTCCGTACGTACCCGCTTACCAGCAGTGATAGCTTGTTTGAACAATCGATTCAAAATAGTTTTAATGCCTTGGTACTGTTGTCCTAGTTTGTGAGTATTCTTCACTTGGGCTAAGATTTGTCCCTCCCCTAGTACCAAGCTATCCAAACCTGCGGATACTCGCATTAGATGCATAACTGCATCTTGATGCAACAAGACAAATAAATGGGGTCTGAGAGAACTTATGGGTAATTTACTGTGTTCGGAAAGAAACTGAGTAACTTCTCGCAGTCCCTGCTCTGCTTCTGAAGAAACAAGGTAAATTTCTAAACGGTTACAAGTACTAAGAATTGCAACTTCATCGACATTCGCATGACCTAGTAAATTTGCAATAGCACTTTCTATTTGTGGTTCTGGGATGCTCAATTTTTCCCTAACTTCCACAGGTGCTGTTTTATGACTCAACCCAATAACTACTATATTCATCTTTTAAATTTTTAATAACTAATTGGGGATTGGGTATTGGGATTGGGGATGGGGATTGGGAAGTAAGAGCATTAATTTATCTTAATTTTCCAATCCCCACGATCTATGGATCTGTGCCCCATCCCTATGCCCTAATATTATTTAAGTTGTAAGCGTTGAGGCTCACCGAACATATGAACAGTATCAACAAAACGAGCGGTTTTGGATTGACTGGAAATTACTAAGCTTTGAGTTCTTGCACCACCGTGGAAAAAGCGAACTCCTTCCATTAAGGTACCGGGAGTAATACCGCAAGCTGCAAACAATACGGTTTCTCCACAAGCTAGTTCTTCGGCATTATAAGTCTTATCGGGGTCATTGATACCCATTTCTTTAAGGCGAGCAAGATTACTTTCTTTACTTTCCCCAATTAAACCTGTTTTTACTATCTCAGGATCATATATTAATTGTCCTTGGAAATGTCCCCCCAAACAACGCATTGCAGCAGCGGAAATCACACCTTCGGGTGCTGCACCAATTCCCATAAGTGCATGAACATTAGTACCTTCAAAAGCACAAGAAATTGCAGCGGAAACGTCTCCATCACTGATCAAGCGTACTCTTGCCCCACAGCTACGAATTTCTTTAATCAGTTCTTTGTGACGGGGACGATCCATCACCACCACTACCAATTCCTCAACCGAACGATTTAAGCACTCGGAAAGAATTTTTAAATTTTCGGTGGCAGACTTATTAATATCTACATGATTTCTTGCTGGTGCTGGGGCAGCCAATTTTTTCATGTAAAAATCAGGTGCTGCAAACAAACCACCTTTTTCTGAAATTGCCAAAACTGCCATTGAACCATTTTGACCATATGCAACTAGGTTAGTACCTTCACATGGGTCGACAGCAATATCAATTTCAACTAATTCTTCTGGGTTACAGAAATCTTTGGCATCAGGGCTGGTACAAATACCAACTTCTTCACCGATATAGAGCATGGGTGCATCGTCCCGTTCTCCTTCACCAATTACAATGCGTCCGCGCATATGAATTTTATTCATTCGCTCCCGCATTGCTTCTACAGCAACTTGATCGGCGGTATTTTTTTCACCTTTACCCATCCAGCGGGAAGATGCAATCGCTGCTTGTTCTACTACCTCAATGATCTCTAATCCCAGAGTATTTTCCACGAAGTCTGCCCTCTCGATAGCTTGATTTCGCGTTGTTTGCGAATAACCTTTTCAGTTTTCAAGTCTACCAAAGCAAGTATACCTATGGAAAATAGTTAACACTCAGGTCGTGTTAAGTTTTGCTGCTAAATACTGGCAATTAGCTAAATTTTTCGGCGGTAACTATGTATATTTTGCAGAAATGTAGGAAGAAGTAATTGAGATATTCATTTTAGTAACTCTAGTCACCAGACTCACATCTAAACCTCCATATTTCAAGAATTATGCTTTCTCCAGATTTGTTTCTCTTCTCCGGGATGACAGAAATTTAAGATACATCAAGCTTTCTACTGCTAGGCTAAAGAAAACATGGATAGAATATTATCTTTTTCAAGATGTTCGAATTTCTTAATTCCTTGCTAGGAAGGGATCCCAAACGTATTAAGGCAAATGTTGAGATCTACACTTGGCAAACTTGTCCTTACTGCATCCGTGCAAAAATGCTGTTGTGGTGGAAAGGCGTAAAGTTTACTGAATATAAAATTGACGGTAATACTGAGGCGAGGAATAAAATGTCAGAGCGTGCTAACGGGCGTCGCACAGTACCGCAGATTTTTATTAATAATCAGCATATAGGTGGTTGCGACGATCTGTATCAGCTGGATAGTCAAAGCCAACTCGATACAATTTTAGCAAAATCACCAATGTAGATCGCTTTAAAAAATATATTCTAGATAAAATCTTCTTTCTGTGGGATGGCAAACTAGGCCATCCCATATATTTTTTCTTTAAGCGTAAATCTCCAAGCATAAACTTTAAATTTTCTTGCTACATTACTTCGACATTCGAATCACTGTTTTTCTACTTTAAATATGTTATTCGATTATTCAGAATATCTTATACATCGGAAATGGATGAGCCGTGCATTAGAAGTAGCTGAGGCTGCAGGTAATTGCGGTGAAGTTCCTATTGGCGCTGTGATTATTGATTCATTTGAAAATGTAATAGCAGAAGCAGGTAATAGAAAACAAAGAGACCAAGACCCTACGGGTCATGCGGAAATTATCGCGATCAAAACAGCAACCCAAAGTTTGCAAAATTGGCGCTTGCAGGACTGCACTCTTTATGTGACCTTGGAACCTTGTCCGATGTGTGCTGGTGCTATAGTACAGTCGCGTTTAAAACTCTTGGTATACGGAGTCGACGATCCAAAAACTGGGGCGATTCGAACCGCAATGAATATTCCCGATAGTGCGGCTTCTAATCACCATTTGCAGGTTATTGGAGGAATTTTAGAGGCTGATTGTCGACAACAATTACAAACTTGGTTTGCTGCTCGAAGAAAGAAAAAAAAACCGTAAGGACAGAGACAAAACTGTCCCGCTAGTATCACACAAGTGAGTAAAGAAAATCTACGGTGTTACTAATAAAGATTTAATCACATACGAATTTCCAATCAGCAGCTACCAAAATGATAGATTTTTACTCTTTATCCCATGTCCCCCAGCAAAAGCCAGTAACGAATAATCTATCCCGAATAACTTACGATGTTTCTCCTTGGCTGAGCACCATAGCCTATATCCTAGGGCGTAATTTTCTCTTGCCTTTGTTTTTTCGGCAGGTTCGAATTGCTGGAAAAGAAAATCTACCTAGCACAGGCCCCATTATTCTTGCCCCAACCCACAGAGCGCGTTGGGATTCATTACTTTTACCCTTTGCAGCAGGTCGCTATGTAACAGGAAGAGACTTGCGTTTTATGGTAACTATGAATGAGTGTCAAGGACTGCAAGGTTGGTTTGTACGCAAAATGGGAGGATTTCCCGTAGATACTCGTCGTCCTTCTATTGCTTCTCTGCGTTATAGCATCGAACTATTGGTAGAGGGGGAAATACTAGTGATTTATCCAGAGGGCGATATATTTCGCGATGGATTAATTCATCCTTTGAAGCCAGGTATTTCGCGTTTAGCTTTAACAGCTGAATCAAGTAATCCCGGCTTGGGCATCAAGATCGTGCCAATTGCGATTAATTATAGCCAACCTTATCCTAGTTGGGGTGATGATGCGAGTATTAACATTGGAAAACCCATACAAGTAAGAGATTTCATTGGTGATTGCATCAAGAAAGATGCCAAACGTCTTACTTCTAAATTACTAAGTAGGCTTCAGCAATTGGATGAACCCCAATCTGAAATCAATTCTTCACCTTTTGCAGAAATGCCCAACTCTTAAGTAATTGTTACTTGTTAAGTATTTCTTGCTTTATATAGACTGTTACAGATCGGTTAGACTGTTACAGATCGGCGACATATTATTCTGAATTTTGTTACTTTAACTGTGGCTTTTAGCCATGTTCGGTTAATTCATTAAATCCCTAGAGCTAATTCCCAACTATTCAGACTTCCTATATCCTGAGGTGCTAAGTCAATGATCAATATTTGCCAATTTCCTTTGGCTGAAAGTGATAGAAATTGCTTAAGCACAGGATGCGATCGCGTCGTATAAGTTTTATTTAAACAAGTTTGACGTCCCAAAGTTCGATTTTGCAGTAGTACTTTTTGATTGTTTGGGGCAACTAAATAAATTTCCAAATCACCTAAAAACTCGTGCTTCAGGTCTACGGTGACCTGAATATCTTTGATCGGGCTAGAATCAGCAATTGAAATTCCACTTTTGACTCCATGGCTGTCATGATCTGGAATAACTAAATTTATGCGATTGATTCCACTTACTTGTTTGGTTTTAAGAGGTGAAGCAATGGCAGAAGCCCGCGCTACTTGTACTGCTTTTGCTGCATTAACTTTACCGTAACCAAACCATTGTGAATGTCCATTTTCGTCGTAACTTCCCAAACGTAAGCCTAATTGGGGGTCAGGTTCGGAGTCTACAATTTTGTCGGTGGTTTCTTGCAAAATCTGTTTTACCTGTTTTGCAGTTAGGTTTGGGTTTACCGACAAAATTAATGCTGTAACGCCGGCTACAACTGGAGTTGCGCTGGAAGTACCGCCAAAATTGCTGGTGAAGTTACCTTTGCCATAACCAGCAGCACCCAATTGATCGGTAGTTAACATTCCCCTTCCATAAACTGGTTGTCTAATTGATGGCTGTGTATAAACAAAACCAGTTTCCTGAAACCACATTCCCGGTAATGCATTATTACTAGGAGCGCATACAGAAATATTCCGTCCCCAATTACTATAGGCTGCTTTCTTATTCATGCTTGTAGCGGCAGATACTGTAATCACATCAGGATGCACTCCAAAACCATTTAGCCATTTTGTATTGCCCCGTAAGATATTTTTAATCCATCCTTGCTCGTAAACAGTACCGTTAATTGGACGATTAGCATTACCGGCAGCAAATAAGATGACACAACCCTTCCCATTACGTCCTTCAGTTGCGGCGCGAGTAATTACAGCCCTTTGTCGTAAGGACAAGGGAAAATAAACAGCAGATGCACCCCAGCTACAAGAAATGATAGATGCGCCCTTGTTAATAGCCCATTCAAAAATTTCTTCGACGGATCGGTCGTCAAGGTATCCGGTGGTACGAATCGGCATTAACGTACAACCAGGTGCGACTCCCGTAATTCCAATACTATTTTCTTCCGCTAGAACTATCCCCGCACAAGCGGTACCATGACTTGTTTCTTTTTCATTAGGTAAAGGCAAAAAGTCGTTTTCTTTTAAATCTCTAGGAGCGACAATTTTACCAACTCCTTGAAAATCTGGATGATCCAGGTCGAAAGAATCATCTACTACAGCTACAACTACAGAACGAACCCCGCGAGTTACATCCCAAGCTTTTTCTACGTCAATATGAGCCCCAGGAGCTAACAAATTACCACCATTGTGATTGAGATACCATTGTTGTGGATAAAGTGGTTCTCGTGGTTTGTAGTGGGGCTCAGCTTGAATTATGATATTTGCCTCGGCTGCCAATACTTCAGGAAATCCTGTTAGACGATTAGCTATTTTAATTGGATTTTCTGTAGCTTGTTTGCTAACTAAAAAAACCCAAGTATTTACTAAACCAATAACTGCTCGCTCCTTGACTAAGCCAAATTCAGCAGCGATCGCAAGAATTTTTTTGTTATTTACCTCCGCAGCAAATTCAATAGTAATTTGGTCGCTTAGATAAACAAAAGTTCCCGGATTGTCCCTCAACTTATAAACGTGGGAAGCAAAAATAATATTTTGGCTAGAACGTGCTTGCACCATCGCAGCTTCGAGCCTTGTAGGTGTAACACTAAATAATTCCAAATCCATTTTAGGGATGGAGCAAATCCGAGTACCCAAAAAATTTGGAGAAAGTTCTTGTGATGGGATATTATTTCGTGGACGAATAGTAAATCTATCTAAAGCTTTTTCTAAAATTAATTCTTCTCCACCTCGTTGTAAAACAACTCCTAAATTATTGGGTGAAATACCAGAGGAAGAAAAAGCATAAGGGTCAGTTGAATTTTTCATAGCAGTGGTGTCAATTGTTGTCTAGAAAAGGACTGGGAACTTAATTCAAGTAAATACCGGTCTAAATCTGAGAAACTTAGTATGTGGGTTTGCTTTGTCAAACAACAAAACAGAGTTAAGATACCTCAAGTTTCTACCCCTGTTGTATTTAGTTGTCGCGCGTATTAACCACATGAAAATTGCTGCAACTGCTTCTTTGATTCGCTTCGTTTCATTGGCAATGATAGCCACTTTAAGCTCGCTATCACCAGCCCAAGCTCAGGTACAGAACCTACCAGATACGGGCAATAATGTACAGCCTATTGACCCTAACGACCCGAATACTCTCCGTCCAACAGGTCAAAGTGGCGCTTTACTCAGTATTGAAAATGGCAAGCGTTTAATGAGCGATGCGAGTAATGCTGTTTCATCCCAAAATTATCCAGAAGCAGCAAAAAAACTTCAAGATGCTAGATCCGTTTTTAATCAATTATCAAATTTCTACCAACAACTGAATTCTAGTTTTTCTGGAATAGATAATAGAGTTGCTGATACCTTAAGGAAAAAAGCACGAGACACAGCCCAAATGCGCGATGAGGCAACTTATCAGCTAGCTTTAGTACATCGGGCACAAAACAAACCATCTCTTGCTGTACCTTTGTTGGTACAAATTATTAAAAGTCAAATGCCAACGCGGGATTTAGGTAAAAAAGCTTATCAGCAATTACTAGAATTGGGTTTTGTTGATTCTCCTTTTGGTGGTGGTGCTAGTAACACTTCTTCATCTCAAAAATAATAGTGACCTTTTTCAACCGCGACATACAAAGCATGACGGCAAAGCTGTCTCACAGAATACTCATAACCCGATAGGGCTTGGATATTTTGATTTCAGTTAAAATCCTTGCATCCCAACGATCCAAACCACTGCTTGAATTTTAGGCGGTGGTTTCTGCTTATTAGTGATTGGTAATTGGTAATTGGTAATTGGTAATTGGTCAAATTACATTAATTACTCCTGCTGACTCCTGACTCCTTACTCCCTACTCCCTACTCCTGACTCCTGACTCCTGCTGACTTCTGAATCCTGACTCCTGACTCCTGACTCCTTACTCCCTACTCCTTACTCCTGCTGACTTCTGAATCCTGACTCCTGACTCCTGACTCCCTACTCCTTACTCCTGCTGACTTCTGAATCCTGACTCCTGACTCCTGACTCCTTACTCTCACCTCCCGAATCCTCCATCTGTTCCATAATAGAAAAGAAGTTTTTTAGAGATGGCGATGATTAGTCCGCAGCAAGTTGAAGCAATGATTAAGGCGGAGCTTCCTGATGCTCAAGTAGAAGTACAAGACTTAACTGGTGGTGGAGACCATTACCAAGTTACTGTAGTATCATCGCAGTTTGAAGGTAAAAGACTGGTGCAACAACACCAATTGGTTTACGGTGCGCTAAATGAAGCAATGTCAAGTGAAGCTATTCATGCTTTGGCACTGAAAACATTAACCCCCCAATAGAGGGACAGCATATGCTGTTCGCCAAGGTTAAACTTACAGATATTGAGCGAGTGTATCAGTGGATGATAACTCACACAAAGACCTTATAAAGGTTACTTACTAATTGTTTATACTCACCAATTCTGCTATCCTTACATTTCCGGTGGCGATTGGTTTGGAATACATCTACGTTGCTTGTAATCTTAACAGTTCAAACAAACGCTCATTAACTCAGAAATTATAGGGACATAACCATGACGCCAGAGATAAAAGAACGTATTGAGAACCTGATCAAACAAAACAAGATCATGGTTTTTATGAAGGGTTCTAAACTAATGCCCATGTGCGGTTTTTCTAACAATGTCGTACAAATTCTCAACTCTTTGGGAGTTCCCTTTGAAACTTTTGATGTTTTAGAAGACTACGATATCCGCCAAGGCATTAAAGAATATTCTAACTGGCCCACAATTCCCCAGACATATATTAATGGCGAATTCATCGGTGGTGCTGACATTATGTACGAATTGTACCAAAAAGGCGAGTTACAGGAAGTCGTAGAAGTTGCATTAGCTTCATAAAACTTGTTTTTTGAGAGGAATTTATATAAGCACTAGATTTACTATTGCTTAATTCCTGGCACAAAAAATTACTTAACACAAATTCCCTCATTTATCTGCTACCACCAAATAAATGAGGGAATTTATGAGCTTAATGTATCCCCAAAATTTCACACCACTGAATCATCTTGAATCAGGGAGATTATGTGATATAATCTATCCCGTCACTAGAGGATTACTGATAACATTTGGACGAAAAAATATTAATAGCAATCGGATTAATAGTAATCTGGCTGGGGCTGCGTCATAGCAAAATTAGACGCATCGTGTAGGTATCGTGTGGCTTCTTCTTCTAAACGGTGGATTAAAAAGGGTTCAATAGTGTTCCCGTGTCGCAGTGCGGCTAAATATCCATCCAAATACATCCGAATATCATCTGTACGATAACCGCGATTCCAAAGTTCGACGAAGGCGTCAGTCAATCTTTGGTAATAACGGATGGTTTGTGCATCTTGGAGCATAACTGCTATAGAAATCTCTTTGGAATGAAAATTGTAAATTATTCCAGTTCAAAAGTGAAGTAGGTGCTAGAAACGAATCCCAATAGTAAGTATTGTTTTTTACTTTAGGTGTCGCTACTATTATCTACAAAATCACGTCTCATTATTCCAGAAAACTAAGAATGCAATTACCTCCTAACAAATATATACATTTACATTTGCTAACATACTGAAAATTAACTCATCGCAGCACTGAATTCAGATACTTTACATGTCCCCGCGCAAAAGTTAAATAAATTTTACATCCCTATCAAACAGTATTACATTTTAATCTGTTGAAATAAAATTAGTTCAGGGAAATAAAACTCTTTTGATAAATGAAAATTAGGGAACAGACATTATATGATAATTATAACAAAAACTTAAGGATGGAAAGTACTAAGGAGCAAATAGACTATCAAGCAAACAGATTACGTTGCTATATATGAATTGAAAACGCATTTGAACACAATATGAGTAACAACGGTTACAAAACCGAATGTAAAGACTTTGATACTTTGAAAATCACACACGAATGAGGGGTCTTGCCACCGTGGGTTCGGTTTGTATTGAAATCATAGAGGGGAATCCCCACTTGAGATCGTTACTTGGTTGGCACTTGCAACAATTAGAATATAGAGTTCATCAAGCTGCCAGCATATATCAAGCGAGGGAAGTTTTCATGAACTATCAACCAACATTGGTTATTCTTGATGCTGACTTACCGGATGGGGATGGCGTTGAGTTTTGCCGTTGGTTACATCGCCAGCAACAACCTTTAATATTAATGCTATCTGCTCGCTCTCATGAAGCAGATATAGTTGCTGGATTGAAAGCTGGGGCAGATGATTATTTAACTAAACCATTTGGAATGCAAGAGTTTCTAGCAAGGATAGAAGCATTAGTTCGTCGCAAACGTACTCCTGCTGCTCCGGCTTATTTAGATTATGGCTCTTTGCAAATCGATCTAGTACAGCGTCGCGTCCGTTTTCAAGGAGAATTTATTGATTTAACGCCTCAAGAGTTTAGTTTACTTTATGTTCTTGCGCAAGCAGGGGGAATACCTTTGAGTAGGTCGGAGTTATTGCGTCGGGCTTGGCCTGATGCTATTGATAATCCACGCACTATTGATACTCATGTTTTATCTTTGCGTAAGAAAGTTGAATTAGATCCCCGCCAACCTAATTTAATTCAAACAATTAGAAATGTGGGATACAGGTTTAATATGGAGCTTCTTAACTCCAATTCACCTGATACAACAAAATTATCAAAAGAGAAGTTTAATAACCAGCGTCCTGCATTAAATGCCAAACAACTAACAGTTGACGGTTAAGATATTAATCCTGAGATCGATAAATCAATCAATCTAGCTCACTTAAAATCCAAAATCATCTTCCTCTGCCGCTTTTAATAAACTTTCATGCAAGTTTTCCCAATTAACTTCAGAGGCAGCTAAATCGGCGAATATTTTTCCTTGCTGCAGGTGTATTAGTTTAGTACAAAACTTCTTAGCCAAGGTTAGTTGATGATTTACCATCAGAATAGTTGTCTGGCTGTCCTGACTCATGGTCACTAAGATTTCCATGAGCTTATTGGCATTACCTGCATCCAAGGCTGAAGTTGGTTCATCCAAAAGTAATAATTTAGGTTGGATAAGTAAAGCACGTGCGATCGCAACAATCTGTCGTTGTCCTGCAGACAACTGTAATTCTGTTTTTTCCAACCAATCGTTGGGAATTTGCAGTTTCTCTGTCCATTCATCCAAAATTGGGCGAATTTTTTGTTTGTTGAACCCACGTAATACTAAGGGATAAGCCAAGGTTTGTTTAACTTTCATCCCCAATAATTTTGCTTCTTGGGGTAGAAAAGTAACAGATTTGCGAAGCTCGATAATTGGTATTTGGTGATACTCTAAATTATCGAAATAAATTTTGCCATTTGTTGGTTCATCAAGTCTATTGAGTAAACGCAATAAAGAAGTTTTACCTGCACCTGTGGATCCCACAATAGCAAGTCTTTCCCCTAAAATTGCTTGGAATGAAATATCCTGTAAGATTGGATATCCTAACTGATTACTTTTTCCTTTAGCAAGTAAACTGCTATACAAATTTACTTTTTCGAGTTTGAGTATTATTTGAGAATTATTCAGCAAATTTAACCTTGATTAATTTAAGTTTTTCAACTGAGTTTTTCAACTCTAGATTTTTGAGGATTTGAAATTAGTTAAATATTTCTTGTGTCTATAATTTTTAATACGATAATTGTGAAGACAATTAATGGGTAATCGTTAAGAATAGATAAATCAAATTGTGAATGTTCGGTAAAACATAACTGAATTCATACGTACATTCTTAAATTATCCAATCATTGCTAGATTTTGAGGATATTTTGCTTAACTAATTTATTAGGGTATTAATAACTTGATATTCAAATAACAGGTTAGACTAAGAGTATCGCTCTCAACCGAGAATCAAAAGTCAAAGATGATCGGAAATCGAAACTTTAGCAGTTCGGTATTTTGAATTTTCGGCATTAGAATTTCCAACATTAATTTCATACTCGCAAATACTTAAGCGTATTGAAAGTGTAGCTAAAACGGCGTAAGCCCCACATCTTATCCGTAAGGGAAGTGTGGGATAAACCCCCTCCTAGCCTCCCCAAGGGGAGGGAGCCGAATAAAAATGGTGCATCTTCTATAGGGGTGTTGACATGTTTGTTAACACAGTATGGAAGATAGCGCCATTTTTATTTATCTCTTATTGGAATGATGAGTTATTATGTACTTATTGGCAAAGCCGCAAATGCTGGCCAACAGGTTGTACCTTGACAACTCAGAGTAGAGGGTTCTATTCAGTATATCTGTGGATAGGTAAAACTCTGACAGTACAAAGGATAGAGCATTTTTTGTATTGTTCTGCTGTGCGGAGGGGCATCTCGTGCAGTCTAAATATAGCTTCTCCTGCGGAGACGCTGCGCTAACAGTTAATGTCTACGGGATACCGGGAGTCGCTGTTCAGCTTGCTGCGTGCAAGAAGCCCACACTATAAACTTGTTTCAGTGTGGGAGTATGTCACGAGAGTCAGCTAGTACAAACTAGCCTCACCCCTAAATCTAGCGTTTGAGAATTGAAGCGATCAAGAAATTAAGCTAATTGTCCAAAAGATATTGCTGTCAGAATCGTCCAAGCATCAACCAAAAGCAACAGCAATGTAAAGCCTAACAAAATAAAGTACATCCAAGGCTGTGCTAAAGGATAAACATCTGTAGTATCAATTCCTGTTTTTTCTTCTACTAGTTTGACCATACGAGCAAATCCAGCAACTCGCATTGGTAATAAATAAGCTTTTTCTTCCTTACTAAGGAAGTAGTAAACGAGTCCTCCCTGACCTGTAGTGCGGGGCTTTAATTGTTTTATTTGCGACCAAGGCAAAGACCAGCCCTTACGTAACAAACGTGGTACCCACGCAGCATAAGCTACTTTAATTCCTTGGGCATCTAAAATTACACGCTCGGTTAAAACAGCATAAAGGATCATTAAACCTACACTAATACCCAACCAAAGTATGAGAGGTGATACTGGTGCATTTGTAACCTCAGCAAGAAAAGGTAAAGGTAAGGTTAGGGCTACATACAAAGATAAAAGTACGATTCGAATTAAAGGAGAAAGACGAAAAATAACGGGTGATTCCATACCGGGTAAATGGGTTTGAGCACAAAACAAAAATCCTGCTTCAACTACATGTTACTCCTGCATGCAGATAAATTTTCATGTCATCAGAATTTAACATGAAAAAAGTTAGGATTTATGCTTTTTAGCGGCAGATAATTGAGAGCAAAATCTAATCTTTGTGCTATGAGCCTTTAGGTTATGAAAATTTCAAGAAGTATACTTGTGCTAAATATTGCTCGTTAAAAAATATGCGCCACTATATTAGATTATTTCTTCACAGGAAATATGAGTTCTAAAACTTGTAACTCCAAAATCTGTAATTCTAAAATCTGTAATTCTAAAATCTGTAATTCTAAAATCTGTAATTCTAAAATTTGTAATTATTGACAAACATATAAAAAATAGCAAATATGCTCGTCACAACTATTATTTTGAGATAATACTCGATTACCAAGATTTATATCTTCTATAATTAGGTTTCATACCTAAGCTTGTAATATTTCTGTGATTTTAAGAAACTCAATCAACTAACCAATAGAAATCAAATTTTATGTAATTTCGTGCGTCAATTGGCGAAATGTGACTAAATCTGAGTAAAAGACAAGTTGATATTTAGGTGAATGAGAATTACTAATATCAATGATAAGTTTCGAATCGCCAGTAACCAATTCTAGAGAATCAAGGTAAATATTTTTGCACTACATCCCATCCCGTAAGTGAGACCCAAACCAACATAAAAAATAACATCACATTGATGGTGACGTGTACTCGTCTAAACCAGGGTTTTTCAGGTCTGATTTGCAATGCACTCACGGCAGATGAAATAACCAAAAGGACTGTAATTAATCCTGCAACTAAGTGTGGAGAGTGTCCTAAAGAACCATAGTGACCGTAAGTACCAACAATTCCAATTGCCAGTAATAATAACACCAAACTTACGATACAAATCCCAAATATAAAGTGTAGAGCAGGTAAGGAGAGAGGAAATGGATTTATTGGTTGTTGTTGCTGAAAAGTTCTAGCACGAAATATCCAAAAACCAGTTACAGCTAAAATGAGGTAAGCCAATACGGACAAACCCATTGACCAAGCAGCGATTCTCCATAACCAAATAAATGATGGTAAATCCAAATTAGTGAACCAATACAAAAGGCAAATTTCACTGTCTACTTTACTGCTAAATCACTACCTTTTATCTGGCATAAGGCAAATATTTCTCATAAATTTACCTAATGAAAAGGGGTTGCTTAAGTTAGCAACCCAGATATTTAATGTTTTCTTAATCAATTGATGCTAAGCCAAGGAATTTAAAGGTCTTTTTGATTCTCTGGATTTTGTATTAATCGTTTGCAATTTTTCTGTTTTATTTATAGAACTTGTATTTATTTTAGGGTCTGTTTTTAACTCATTATTTTCTTCACCGATTGCTAAGCGTTCGCAGTTGATTGTATCTGACAAGATTGCACTTGCCATCATACCTGTATGAATTTCTAGTTTTCCCTCTAACGGAGCTTCAAACACTAGCCTTTGTCCGGGAAAAACAACCCTTTCAAAATACCAATTAGCAATGTTAGAGATGCGAGCAATTTGTATTTTACTCGTAGCATTAACATAGCAACAGAGAATTTTCTCTGATTGCTCAGGTGGGATGGGATCTAATATTTGAGCCATAAGTGCTGAGGAGTTTTACGCCACAATTTTAACGTACACCAGTCAAGCTAGCACTGCCCGATCCCCAGTTACTGTAACTCCTAATACCGTATGAAATTTTGTATCTTATTTATGTCTTAAGATAGGTCTGTGTTTATTAAATTTTCATGAAAAAAGATGCTTTTTTTAGGAAGCTATACTATGTACAAACAATTTTTGTCTTTTTAATGTTGAGTAAAACAAGAGGGCTTCTCAAAGTAGGAGAAAAAAATATTAGAAATGATGTCATGCTTTGTGAAATATTTACTGTATTCCCAAAGTTGCTCACAACATGGGATCCAAGTTCACCCCACTCATATTTATCAGCGCTAGTTGCGCAATTAGAAGTTTACTCATGAACTCACTTATAAGTTGATTTAGAAATCTACTCAAAAACAGAAAAGTATTTCCCTTGCATTCCTTCCCTGTCCTTTTATATTGTTCCGTAAAATATAGCAACCGCCAGGTTAGCTAGGACGCTAAAGTCAAGACATGCTCCATGGCTTCTCGCAGTGTTCCAAAATTCTCGAGTTGTT